>CANRNL010000016.1 GCA_947631965.1 uncultured Clostridia bacterium | reverse complement strand
CCCGAAATGTACAATGATATAGGATGATATTAAAATGTACCAAGATGAAAGAAAACTTGATTTTAAGCCGTTAGGTAGGCACTTGTTTTGTCTTGTTACCTTTGCGTCCTTTTTTTTGGTGCTGTAATGCAAATACCATATCGGAAGTGCGTTCAAAAAAGCCTATATCGCGTTTCCAGCTCATACCGCATTTACAATGCTGTAACCCGATAAATTGCTGTTTCATTTTACGTCCGCAGTTAGGACAGATTTTATTGCTTGCACCCATGATATTCCCCTTTTGCTTTATACGCGATAAATATATTTGTCCTTACGCGGTTTTGCAGGCGCTTTTTCACCGTAACCGAGGACGCAGTGTCCTATACCCTCGTAATCACCGTCAATGCCCCACTTTTTAAGCAACGCTTTGCCTTCCTCACTTTCAAATTCCTCCTTTGCGCGGTGTATCCAGCATGACTGTACTCCTATCGCTTCGGCGGCATTCATAAGATTGCCCATTACGAGTGCGCCGTCATAGATGTAGGTTGGCATGGTTTTATCGGCAAGCACGACTATTACAGTTGCTGCGCCATAGAACGGATCAGCGTCTGTTCCCATAATAGAGGCGTTCATTTTTGAAATCTTCGCAACCGTTTCCTTATCCTGCACTGCCACCATAATCGGCGACTGTCTTCCCATACCTGTAGGCGCGTATGTGCCCGCCTCCAGTATTATGTTTAACTCTTCTTCGGTAATAGGTCTACCGTCAAAATTCCTACATGAACGGCGTGATTTTAATACGGTGATTGTATCCATTTTTGTGTTCCTCCTTATTTACATCTATTTCTCTTTTCTATGCTTTAGTTTGCAAATTGTTTGAGTCATTGTACCCATAGGGCAGAATGTACACCAAGTTCTCGGTTTATACAACGCCATAACAATTAAGCCAATCAATGTTGAAGTAAGCATCAGACTGTAAAATCCGAAACTGAACTGTGCAATCCAATCCGGAACAAAGCCGGCAGAATATGCCCAATGCCATGGTACTCGAATTGTCCAGAACAATTTTAATGCTTCTTTCAGTGAACCTGCTCCGGCAGCTACAAGATATGTCTGAAATACTATATTCCCAAACATTGCAAGGAAAAATATTAAAAACCCATAACGGAACCATTTTGATGAAAGCCATTTTGGTGTTGTCTTGTTCCTTGAGCAGTGGCAATGCGTCCCCATAACCCTAAGCAGCTGACCTCTGCCGCAGTATGTATTACAAAAATGCTTATTGCCACCGACAATTGCAAATATAAGAGGCACTAAGAAGTCAATCATACCCAGCCATGCAAACAGAATATTGAAAAATCCAAGTACAAAATATATTATCGTCCAAATCCATAGATAATCATACCATTTCTTTTTCATTCCTGTCTGCCTCCTCTCTTGATTTTAATGAAATACATCCTACAGGACAGCTTTTGCTGCACAATCCGCATCCCACACAAGTTTCGGGATTAGCATAGGCATAGCAGCCGTCTATGATTTTTATTGCTCCTATTCTGCATACCGATGCACATTCTCCGCAGGCTACACACCTTGGTTGATCTGTAACTGCATATTTTTTTGATTTCATTGTCATTGTCTCCATAGTTTTAGATTACATATCAAACAATAAACCGGAATTTATATTTTTTTCTGCAAATAAATCATATCTACCAGTTGAGTACCTGCTTCATATATTGGATGGTCATAATTATCCGTGAAGAAGTTTTTAATGCTATGCGAACGAATAAATCCACACTTCTCATAAAAAGGAATTGTCAACGGACTATCCCCTGTGCCAACTTGCAATATAGAATGCTTTCCTTTGTATGTCGTAGCAACGAAGTCAATTAGTGCTTTACCGTAACCCTTTCCCTGATATTCTGGTTCAGTTGCAATGTTTTTGATTTCAAGGACACCGTTCCCCTCGTCTGTTATCACACATTCGCACTTAACTCCATCATCGTCCAAAACATACATTGTCCCCTTATTAAGATACCTGTCTATCATATCCTCTTGCTCATCTGCTAATAGCAGCAACGGAAGAAATTGTTTTTTATTCTCCTTGATTTCTTTAATTTTCATATCAACTTGCTCCCTAAATTCCGCTTTGTCTGTGAATATATTATACCGCAAAACAGGCAGAAAAGCAATCCTTTCGGGCTGCTTTCTGCCTTTTGCACAAAGAATTATTTCACCCAAACTTCGTTATTTGCAGAGGTAACAGCCTTATGGTTATTAGCGGCTTCAGCCACATCAAAGAAATACCACATATTACTGTCGGTTACATCGGTAAAGCGGTTAAGCTTTGTGAAGTTGTCCTTTACATATTCCTTATCTGCAACTCTGCCTGTTGCACGGTTTACAACTGTTACAACCTCTGCACGAGTAATATCGTTATCACCACGGAATGAGCCGTCGCTGTAGCCATTGAGCCAGCCGATATTCTTTGCAAAGGCAATATCCGAGTATGCCCAATATGAGTTTGAAACATCGGTATATTTTACGGTATTGCCTGTTTTGTTTACATAATTGAAAAGGTCGTAATATCTTACTGTCATAGCAACAAACTCAGCCCTTGTAACAGATGCGTCGGGCTTGAATGTTCCATCTGTATAACCGTTTATGACATCATATTTTTCAAGATAACCGATATATGAAGAATACCATTCTTTACTTGATACATCAGCAAATGAAGATTTACCGCTTACGGTTTCGTCCTTTGCTTCAGCAATAAGTCTTGCAAAGATAGCCGCTGCTTCAGCTCTTGACATATTGCTATCCGGCTTAAAAGTACCGTCATCATAGCCCACAATATACGCCTTATGCTCAGTTGCAGGGAGTGTCAGCATACCGCTTTTATCGGTTGCGCCTGTTGCTGTGCCGTTCTTGCGGTCTTTGAGTGTAACCGTTGTATCAGCCTTTGCAGCACCTTTACTGTCGGTCACGGTTACAGTGTAGTAATTCTCACTGTCAATTACTTTGCCTGTAGGAAGTGTAACGGTTACATTACCCTTGCTGTCAACGGATTTTGTTACAGATACGGTCTTTCCGTCCTTGTCGGTTACCTTGACATTAACGGTTGAATAGCTGCTGATATATCCGCCGCCACCGCCGGAGCTTCCACCTGAGGAGGAACCGCCGTCGCTTGAAGTTTTAACAGGCAGAGTTACCTTGCCGTTTGCATCTGTTGATGCGGTCTTTTCTGTTGTTTTATCCTTGATTGTTACAGATGCACCCTTTACGGCATTTCCGTCTTTATCAAGCACAGTTACGGTTGTCTGATTTGAAGTTGTCAGCGTATGCGTGTCGGGAAGTGTGACATAAACCTTGCCGTCCTTGATTTCCACAAACGCATCATTGATAATGCCTTTAGTGTCATTGACCGATACCTTATAGGTTACGGTTTCAATCTCGCCCGGCTTATCCTCAACGCCGTCACCGTCCGTATCCTCGCCTTTGCCCGGCTTTTCCTCGGTAATGTCCGAGCTGCCGTTATCATCGGTAATATCCTCTGAAAGCGGAGGGAATACAACTTTGCCGTCATTGTTTGTAACACCGCTTAAAGATTTCACATCAGCAGCTTCTTCTGTAACAACAGCTTTTTCATATACAGTTATATCCATATCCTTAACGGCTGTTTTATCAGACTTGTTAAGAACCATTACGGTAATACGGTTAGCATAATCAAATTTCACATTTTCGGGAAGTTCTACTGTGATTTTGTTATCCTCTGTATGAGTAATAAACGCTTTTTCAATCGCTCCCGTTTCATTAACAACAGTTACGATATACCCGTCTACCTCCGAGTATCCGTTTACATCGGTATAATCAATATTAACAGGCGGAACAGTTGCTCTGCCGTTTTCATCAGTGAGATTTGTTTCTGTCTTTTCTGCGCTGTCGGTAAACATTACGCTCATATCCTTAACAGGATTATTATCCTTATCCGTAACAGTTGCCGTAATTCTGTTGTTGTAATCAAACACTGTACCTTCGGGAAGTTCAACGTAGATTTTGTTGTCTTTGATATACACAAAAGCATTTTCGATTACTTTCTGCTCGTCAGAAAGAAGAATGTTGTAGCCGTTTACAACAGCCTTACCCTCACTGTCAGTCATATTCTCGGAAAGAGGAGGTACAACGATAGTACCATTTTCATCTGTGTTTGCCGTGTATGTCTTTTCCTCTTTATCATCAACCGTTACGGTTATGTCAGCTATTGCTTTGCCGATAGAGTCAAGTATAGTTACGGTAATACGGTTTACATAGCTGATCGTCTTATCATCGGGCAACGTTACATTGATTGTTCCATCCTCATTATGCTTGACATAAGCATTTGGAATAACTCCGATTTCATCATTTACGATTACATTGATATTGTCAACATTGACCTTTCCGTTCTCGTCCGTGTATCCGTCCGAAGCGGTAGGCAGTGTAATCTTGCCGTACATATCGGTGCTGCCTTTCTCCATAAAATCAGCGTCACCGATGGCAATTACGGTAATATCCTTTTGAGCCTCTCCGTTGTGGTCGGTTACGGTTACGATTACGGGATTTTCTCTTGTCGGTTTGATACCGTCCGGCAAATCAACAACAATATTATTGCTCTCTCCGATATGAATGTCGCAGTTTGGAATAACAACATTGGTCTTATCGGTAACAGTTACAACAAAGGTATTCTTTTTATCTCCGTCCTCGTTTCCGATCGTGCCGTTGTCATCGCCCGTGCTGCTCTGATTGTTCGGTACGATAAGCTGTCCGTTTTCGTCTGTTGCGCCTGTTGCAGCACTGTTGTTGGTATCATAAATAAAGATACGCAAATCATCTGCCGGCTCCTGTGTATCCGTAAAGAATGCTGTGATTGTGGTACGGTCTGCAAAGTCAAGCAGTCTGCCTTCGGGGAGCTTGATTGTAACATTATCGTTTACATCAATGCTGATTTCACTGTCAAAGACAGGCTTTCCGTCCTTATCGGTCAAGATAATTGAGAAATTGCCCACCTGTGCGTTGCCGTCCTCATCAGAGTTATCCTTGTCGATAAGCTGTGCGATTTCCGCTGTCTGCAAAATCTCGCCGCAGCGTTCACATTCAATGTGTTTGCTTCCGGCATTTTCTATTGTTGCAGGGACATCAATTATCCAATCTGTCGGCTGATGTCCGAGAGCTTCACTGTAATTGCTCTTGTAGGTATCTCCGCAAGCAGAGCATACAAAGGTGCTGAATCCAAGTTCAAGACAAGTCGGCTCTGTAACGATTTCCTCATAGCTGTGTGCCGCTTTGTCTGTGTAATTGGATACATAACTGTCATTACAGTTTTTGCAAGTATAGGTTGTATATCCGATTGAAGTACAAGTAGGTGCAGTTACATTCTTTTCATAATCGTGCGGTACTTTATCTGTATAATTGCCCTTGTATTCATCACCGCAGTCATCGCACTTGAATATGGAATATCCCATCTCGGTGCAAGTCGGGGCAATAAACGTTTCGATATAGTGATGCTCCTTGCTGTCTGTGTAATCACCTATATATGATTTTCCACAGTCGGGGCAAGTATATATGGCATATCCGTGTTCGGTACAAGTAGGCTCTACGGTTTCCTTGTTATAGTTATGCTCCAGCATATCTGTATAATTGCCTACATAGCTGTCACCGCAGTCGGCACAGGTAAAGGTCGAAAATCCCATAGAAGTACAAGTCGGCTTTGTTATATCTTCCTTATATGCGTGGGGAAGTTTTTCCGTGTAATCGGAAACATATTCATCATCACAGTTTTTGCAGGAATATGTTGTATAGCCGTGACTTGTGCAGGTAGGAGCAGTTACGGTCTTTCTGTAATAGTGTTCTGCTTTATCTGTATAATCGCCTGTGTAGGTATCACCGCAGTCGCGGCAAGTATATACAGTATATCCCATAGAGGTGCAAGTCGGCGCTATTACCTTACCGTCATAGTGATGTCCTGTCGGAAGTTCGAGAACAGTTCCACATACCTCGCATACCTGAGGCTCAGTACAAGTTGCCGCCTTGCCCGGTGTATGTCCCGTTGCAGAGGTAGCTTTAATCATTTTTTCCGTACAGCCGTCATTTAAGCAGTGATACTCAATAACGCCCTCAGCATCGCAAGTGGAGTTGGTAACGGTATGTCCCTCGTCCCATTTGTGTCCCAAAGGCTCTGTATAATCACTTACATAATTGAGTCCGCACATTGTACAGGTAGAAGTGGTATAGCCTTTATCAAGGCAAGTCGGCTTTTTCGTGATTTTCTCAAATGAATGAGAAATAATAGGTGTCATATCGGTAATATACGAATGACCGCATACATCACAAATGTGTTCTGTATATCCAACATTACGGCAAGTCGGAGCTATCACCTCGCTGTGGTAGTGATGTTCGCCAACCGGAGTTGTTTCCTCATAAAAGCTGCCGCAATTTTCACACAGATTTAATTTCAACCCTCCTTGCTTGCAGTTTGCTTCTCTAATCGTTACCGACTTGTAGTTATGTCCAAGAGCGGGAGTATAGTTTCTCTGCTCAAGTCTTCCACAGCCGTCACATTGCCAATGTTCATAACCTAAGTTTTCACAAGACGGCTTAATCGTTTCAACATACCTGTAATCGTGGCTGTGTTCTTCATTTGAATTTGTCGGAGGAAGAATGATAATAGTATCATTTTCATCTTCCAATAGCCACACATACGATACACCGTTTTCCGTCATGCTCTTTCCGTCATATTTATAATCAATTTCATAATATACGGGATAATATCCTGCTTCGGTATAGTTTGGTGCCGATGTTAATGTGCAGCTATTTGCACTTGTGCCATAACGAATACTTGTGTGAACATCGCCTTCGGAAAGGTCTGAAACACTTACGGTATGAGGAGCACCGTCAACCGTTCCGTAATATGAACTTACAACACTTTTTGCTGTAATATATTCATTTGTTTCATATCCGCAATCATCACATCTCTCTGAAACATAGAAACGGTTGTTTCCAAGCTGAGCGTCGATAACCTCAATGAAGTTATGGGCTTCTCTTTTTTCTGTAGCTCTTGCCTTTGTTCCTTTGCAAAACTGACAATACTGACCTTTTTTCAAAACCGTTGTATGGTAAGTGTCGTTATACGGTTCATATGTGGTATTGTCAAAGTCAAGGAAAAAATCGTGGTCACAGCTATTTAAGCTATATACATTTCTGCTAAAGCAATATGAGTCAAAGCCATCAGCCGAATTGATTGTGCCGCATACCTGACAAATAGATTTCGTCCAATGATAGGTGGTATAGGTTGCATCAATTCCCGGTCTTCCGTCATCAATATTTCCTTTTGTTACTCCGTCCGTCATCGTACCATCAGAATACGCAACACCACGGTTTAGTGCTGTAGTGCCTGACTTGGTATATTCCGGCGTTCTGTAAGTCAGCATGATAGTATCTTTATTACACACAGGACACCATAATGTCTCCTGCGTAATCGTTGCATTGAAATCAAGTTCATTTGTCCTGCCGTTTGAAGTAATCCAAACATCAGCCGGATCAATATATTCATTTACCTGTGCGGCAAATACACTCATCGAGGGGATTGCTCCGATTGTCATAACAACTGCCAACATCCCCGAAATTAAGGATTTAATTGAATGTTTTGTTTTCATGTTCTTTAACCTCCAGATTTTTCTTCGTATTTTCTTCTCGTCCCGGCAACTCACTAAGGCGGCTTATACCTATAAATCAAATAATGCTTTATCATAATCACAGCTCCTGTCCGTGTGTTTTCGTATCCGTCTTTTTATTTAAATCATCTTTCTTCGGCTCAATGGGTATAGCCATAATGCCTTTTCCCATTTTTAAAAATGCTTCGGGATTCTTAAACATTTTCTCAAACTTTGCTCTGTGCTCAGGTTGTAAAGAAACAAAATTCTCATCACCCAAACCGCAGACAAAGAATGTCCCGGCTATAATATCAAGCATTTTGCCGTTTTCATCTTTTACAGCCCGATTCAGTTCTGAACCGTTAATTTTTCCTTCCTCATTGCATACAATCGCAACAGGCTCTTCAAAAAAATATGCTGCCTGAATGTTACCGCCTACAATATTCTGCATAGAAGAAAGTCCTGCTTCTATAGTGGTCATTTTTGCATATTGACCGGGTTCTACAAGCAGGACTTCCAATTCATTCGTTTTTTCAATTTCTTTGCCGTTATCGGATTCATATTCAACGCCTACAAAGTTTTCACTGTCTAAGATAATATCGGCATCCTTCCACATATCTTCAACCATCTGTATGGCATCATCTTTTGAATCAGCTTCTACAACTACCGATTTTTGGAGTGTCTCGGTAATTGTTACTTCAAACTCCTTCATCGTCATTCACCTCACTTTCTTCAATGGGAGAGAAGAATGGACAGCTCTTACCGTTATGGTATTGTAAATACGGGCACACCTCACTTTTCGGATCAAGCTTATAGCTCTCCGCTCCTGTTTTACATTTGGGACATAATTGTTTGCTCATTTGTTTAGCTCCTCTCTGTATTTCTTTTCTTTGTTCTGTTTTTCAACCAATTGTCCAAAAGCTTCAAAATCGTGTCTTTCATTTGGCTTGGTGTAAATGAACGCGGGAAATATTTTTTTATTTCGTCAGGTTCTATTGTGATTTTATCAAGGTCGCTTTTCTTCTCCTCCGACATAATCTCCCGCATAGCTTCGACCGTGCATTTGCCGCTTTTGCTTAATTTTTTTATACGCTGCGCTTGGGATAACGACGGTGCGTTTTGCGAATATTCCATCGCATCTAAAAAACCCTGCTGTTCTTCTTGCGAAAGGCTCGCAAGCTCCACGGCAGGGGTAAATGATATTTCTTTACTGTCAACCTTTTCTAAAAGTTCCGGTTCAAGGCTTGCAAGACGGATATATCTTTCAATTTGCCTTGGGTGTTCGCCTGTATCCTGCGACAGCTTTTCAACAGTCCACGACTTTCCGACATTTTGTCGGAAAGTTAAATCATCTCGTTTTCCTTGATGTTTTAGGGCTTCCATCTTCATTTTGTACGCAAGCGCACGTTCGCTCGGCAGTATATTTTCCCTTTGCAAATTGCTGTCCACCATAAAGATTATTGCTTCATCGTCCGTTAGGTCTTTGACAATGACGGGCATTGTTTCAAGCCCTGCTGCTTCACAGGCATGAAGTCTTCGGTGCCCCGATATGACTTCGTACCCGTCACCGTTTGGACTTGGACGAACAACAGCAGGGGAAAGCACTCCCACTTGTGAAATGCTGTCTATTGTCTGCTGCATGAGCTCATCATCCAAAACCTTAAATGGGTGATTTTTGAATGGATGCAGTTCCGTAATCTTCATTTCCGTGATTTGGTTGGAAGTTGACTGTTTTTTCTTTGTCGGCATTGTTATCACCTCCGTTTCGCTTGAGATATATGCTATATTCATTGAAATTTACTGTTTATGTTCCCTGCGGCTTTATCTGCACGTCCCGCAGCAACACAACAGCATATGGTTATTGCTCCAACTATAGCACCTATTGTAAACACTGTAATTATGCCAATCATTCTTGCCGCCTCCCTCCGTTGCCGTATAAATCGTTTTTCACCATATTCGACAAGTTTGTTTCCGCCGTTGCGGGTATATTGAACAGTGAAGTTATAAGATAGGCTTTTGTGTTGCGGATTTTTTCATTGCGCCGCGAAAATTCAAGCATAAAAGCCTCTAACCTACTGTAATCAATTTCAAGAAATCTCTGCCGTACAAGTTCAGTCGGGTACTGCTTTTTCTCTATGGTGTAGTACGGGGTGTCTATCGTAAGCACCTCCGCCATTACGGAAACTATTTCATCAATAACCGCCTTGTCATAGCTGTAAACAAGAGTATCGTATTCAATATTATTTTTAATATGCTCTGTGTTTTTGTTGTATCTATCTATCCATCGAATTTCCTGAGCTTGCTCTCTTTGATTGATAGATGGATATTTAATTAAATCAGTATTTAATTTTTCTTTATTTGTTTTATCTTTATTTAATTGTGTTGAGTTTTCCGACGTCGGGATTTCCGATGTCGATTTATCCGTTGTCGGATTTTTCGACATCGGGTTTTCCAATATCGGATTATCGGATTATCCGATGTCGGCGGTGATGTCATCGGCTGGGGTTGCTCATATATGGTGTACTCAATGGCTGTCATTTTGCCCTTGCTGTCGCGTCCCTGCCGCCTCGTAATATATCCGGCTTTTTCAAGCTCCCATACGGCGGTACGGATTGCACCGACGCTCTCTTTGTTTATGCGTGATAACCCCGCAAGGGTATAGTCCCAATTTTCCGGTAAGGACAGCATTTGAGATAATAGTCCTTTTGCCTTGAGCGATAATTCATTGTCTCTCAGATGATGATTTGACATAACCGTGTAATTTTTGTTTTTCTCAATTCTGAATACTGACATCGTAAACCTCCTTTCCTCGATGCTTTTTCTTTCCATCTCGTTCCTGCTCTAATTTTCTAAACAGCTTATGACCGTCTGTATTTGTTAAACAAGCGAACCACTCCGAGAGAAAAAAACATTTAATTTCGTTTCTGACCGATACGGATTTTGACCGTCTGTAATCTTTTGCTGCTTGAACAATAATTGCATCGGCAAGCAGTTCATAATTTTTATCGTACATTTTTTTACCTCCGTCCCGAAATCGGGCAACAAAAAAGCGTGTCCACATTAGCTCGCAATGAGCAAAGTAAACACGCTTTTAGATTTTTTTATTAAATTGTTTTAAAAAACATCGGCTCAAAGTAGCCAAAAATCGCATAATATCAAGGTTTTTAGGCTGTTAGTCCATAAATAACAGCAGGATTATCAAATGAATAATATAATAAAGCAGGCGATAACGGTTTTGTCTGCGGCTTCGGTTACTTTGACCGCCGCGTGTTCGGGCGGTGTGGCGACCGAAAAAGAAGAACAGCCTCCGACCGTTTCGCTCGAAACGCAGGCGATAGAGCTTGACGGGGTAAGCAACGCGCGTCAGCTCGGCGGCTACATATGCGCCGACGGTCGGAAGGTAAAGGACGGCGTGCTTTTAAGGAGCGCCGCGCTGTCCACGCTCACGGACGAGGGCGCGAAAACGCTTTCCGAAAAGTATAATTTAAAGTATGTGTTTGATTTCAGAATGGACTCGGAGCGTGAAGCACAGCCCGACAAAGAGGTCGAGGGCGCGGAAAACGTATGGTTGCCGGTGTTCACATCGTCGCTGTACGACGGGGAAACGCTGGCTGCTATAATGGAAGCGCGCAAGACGAACGACCCCGAGCAGACATACATAACTCTCGCAAAGCACAAAGGGCTTTCAACGATATATTCAAAAATGCTCCTGACCGACGAGGGCAAAAAGTCATACTCAGAGTTTTTCGATAAGCTGCTCACCGTCGGCGACGGCGAGGCTGTACTATGGCACTGCACGCAGGGCAAAGACAGAGCGGGAATGGCTACCGTACTGCTTTTGTACGCGCTCGGCGCGGACGAGGAAACAATTATGCAGGACTACCTGCTGACGAACGACTCGTACAAGGACTTAATCGCAGAGAGCGAGGCGAGAGCGGCGGAGCTTAATCTTAACGAGGAAGAGACAAAGGAATTTGTCGGAACAGCCGCGGCGGTATATGAGGACTTCTTAAATACTGCACTGGACAGCGTTAAAGCGGAGTACGGCACGGTTGAAAATTACCTCGCCGACGGTCTTGGCTTAACGGATAACGACATAAACGCCTTGCGCGATACATTTCTTGAATAACAAAACAGCTTAATAACAAACACAGACCTCACATAATGTGAGGTCTGTGTTTTTATACTCGTTCAGCGTGTTTCAACAGAGTCGCCGCTTACCGGAAAGTCAAAGTATGTGTCGGGATAAGGCTCGTCCGCAAGCGTGAAGTGCCACCACTCGGTGTCGAGCGGCTTAAACCCGTTCTCGACCATTATATCTCTTAAAATGTTTCTGTTTTGTATCTGCTCAGGAGTAAGGTCGCCGACGTAATCGGGATGGGAAAGCTCGCCGAAATAATCGAACGTGCCGCCCATATCAAGCTCTTTTCCCTTGCTCATATCAAACAGTGTCAAATCCACCGTGCTGCCCCTGCTGTGACCTGATTTTTCGGCGATATAGCCCTGTTCAAACAGCACCGACTTGTCGAGCTTTGGATAGAAATACTCCTTCATTCTCGTGTCGTCGGTATCCTCCGCCCACTCTATGAAGTTGTTAACGGCGGTCTGCGGTCGGTACGCATCATAAATTTTGAGCCTATATCCCTTTCCAACCGCGTCGTCCGATGCTTTTTTCAGCGCGGTTGCGGCTTCCTTTGTCATAAGTGCGCACGGCTCTTCGTAGCCGTCAATCCTGTCGCCGACAAAATTGTAGGTGGAATAGTACCTTATTTCAAGTATTACGTCGGGAACCGCCTCGGCGAGCGAAACAAAATCCGACGCATCGACCGATACCGCGCTTTCGGTCTGAGCTATGCTGCCGCTCGGTATGGGCTTTGTGCCGGGCGCGACGCAGGACGACAGCACCGCTGCCGCTATCGGCAAAGCGGCTAATTTAAGTATTTTTTTGAACATATTAACATCTCCTTTTGATTAGATTAGTATGTTATTTTATGACCACGGCGTGGCTGAGATTTTCAAGCCAGGTCGAACCGTTGGCACGGAGGGTCGACAAATCGTTCACGACCACGCTCCTCGGCTTTACAATCACGCCGGGACGGTCGGGCTGCACGAGCGAGCTTATGTCGTTTATCGTATAGTAAAGCCCGTTGTCCTCGCCGAGATAGAGCATCTCGTGTCCGGGGAAAATCAGTATCGCGCCTGCGGGAAGCGTGTTCAGCACGCCTATTTTTTCATCTTCCGTCATATTTGACATATTCGTAACGTCCGCCGGAATTTCGGTTTGCCACGTCGTATTTCTCGGAATCTCCAAGCCGAAGCAGAGATAAACCTCTCTCACATATGCCGAGCAGTCCTGCAAATTCATCATACCGCCCCAGCCGTAACGGTTGCCGAGCGACTTGAACGCCTGCGTAACGACATTCGCCGACGTATACGGAAGATAACCGACGTTCACGTCGCGGTTGGCGGGAATAAGCGCATCCTTTTGGTAAAAGCTGCCGTCAGCCTTTCTCGCGGGCATTTTTACAACATAATTGCCCCACGGCAATCTGTAAGAGACTATACCGGTATTCTCGTCGGTAATAAGCGGCAAAACCGTTCCCATAGTGAGCAATTTTTCGTTCAAATCCGCGTCCGCGCTCGATTCGAGATATACCTTTTCACCCGTTACAACAAGAATATCCTTGGGATTTCTGTACTTCTCCCATTCCGACTTGTCGGCGCAAACGGCTATGTCCGCCGTCGGCACCCAGCCCGAACAGCATTGACTTTTAGCCATTGTGAATTTACCGTCGGCGGTCGTAAACAGCAACACGAGCGGCTCGTTTACGGCTACCGCGCTCGACACGAAATTATCCCATTCGGGGTCGCTTGGGTCGTCTGACAGATAATCCTCATACGGGTATGCCTTCATAACCGTTCTGTTGACCGCGAAGCCGTATTTGTAGGGCATATTCTCGGTCACGCGGGAGCCGCGTATATTTTTGCGCATATCCTCGTAATAGCTTTCGGGAACCGATTCGCCGTTTAAGTACATACCCTTGGGCGACTCAAAATTCGCGTTAAGCGCCGCAAGCTCAACGCCGTTATATGTTCCTTCGATTGCCGAAAGGTCATTGGTGTTCGTTTCGGGCTTATCCAAAATCGCACGGTTAAGCTCGGCAATTTCTTCGCCCGACATAATAGGCTCGGTCGAGCAATTTTTCTTGCCGCACCAAAATTCGGCTGTGTGCATCTCAGACGTGACGTTCGGAGCCTTGAAGGTGTTTTCCGCGTTCTCAAACTCGTGGTCCGCCTCGCTCGTGTAATCAGACACTATAAGCTCGCCTACCGGCTGCAGGGTGTCGTTCCACTGAAACAGTTTCGCTTTCTCCGCATTCTCGGGCGCAAGAGAGTCCAGCACGCTTCTGAGCTCGCTCTCGTTGAAGGCTTGCGCGTCCACAAGCACGCCGCCGTCATCATAGTACGCGCATATATACATATTTTCATCCTGCGCATACACGGTTGGCGAGATTACTGCCGCCACGATGAGTGCCGCAACAAACGCCTTGAATTTTGATTTTAATTTCGGTTTGAGTTTAGGATTCATTCTGAATACTCCTTTTCTCTGCTAAGCGGATTTGCTTATTTTATATCAGAGCGACAGCGCTTATCATCGTTGCAAGCTCGGCGCGAGTTATACCGGCTGCGGGAGCGAGCGTACCATCGGGATAGCCCTTCATTATTCCCGCTCCGCAAGCCCACTGTATCGCGGGTATTGCATATTCACTTATTTCGTTCGCGTCTGCATAGCTCAATATATTCGTGTTCTCGCCTGCCGACACGTCAATTCCGATATGCTGCATATATCTGTAAAGTATCGCCGCGGTCTGCTCGCGCGTTACGCTTTCGTCGGGTCTGAACGTGCCGTCCTCAAAGCCGTTCACTATGCCGTTTTCCGCCGCCCACGCGATATACGGAGAATAGTATGCGTCCTCGTCAACGTCGGCGAACGCCGCGCTCGCCGACATTTCCGCCCCGCCCATACGTCCTATTATGGTAACTAACATTCCGCGCGTGAGTTCCTCGTCGGGCGCAAATTCGGTATTGCTTACTCCGTTCATAAATCCCTCGTGATATACCGCCGAAACAGCGCCGTAGAACCAGTCATTCGAGCTGACGTCGGTAAACGGAAGCTCGCTCGTTTCGATTTTGTCTGTAGCTTCGGGAGCGCTCGTAGCCTGCGGCGCGTCTGTCGGCTCCACCGTCGCGGTCGGTGCGGGAGAGGACGAGCCTGAGCCTGACCTTCCGCCGCTGCCGCTGCCGGAGCTTTGCGAAACGAAGGATATTTTCTTTACGATATTGCCGTCCGCGTCAACGTAACCTGACTTTTCGCTGTCGTATGTCACGGTCTTGCCGTCCGATACGGCTGTAACGCCGCTAAGCTCCGACGCGGAAGCGCTCATAGCACCCTCCGCCGTAAATGTGCTGCCATTATCCATCTTTACGGGTACAGTCTTAAGATTTTCCAAACCGATAACTCCTACGCCGTAAGTTAAATCAAGCGCTTCTGTGGCAACAGAGCTTCTGCCCGAAAGCTCAATTTTTCCGTCGCCGTAATCTTCCCAGTTAAAAATCACAAGTCCGTAAGAATACTCCGCCTGCGAAGCCGTTGCCTCAAGGCTCGAATTGTCTTTTACTACAATACTGTTAGCTGCGCAGCCCATGCTAATATTGCCACTGCCGCTTTTCGCACTGACCTTCGCGCCGCCGCTTATTGTGATTGCACGAGGCTCCATGCTCGGATAGTCCGCGATTATACCGTCGGAAATATTGTAGGACTCGCCGCCGACAGCATTTAACTCGGCAATAGATATGTTAAGGTCGCCGTAGCTGACTATTCCTGCGCTGTCACCTCTCGATTCCCCTAAAGTCTCGTCATACACAATATCTCCGCCGCGCGCGGTAAGACTGCCCTTACCCGTTATATTCAGCGGCTTATTTTTAGTGGAATTTACAATACCCCAGCTGCTTATGTTTGTTCCGCCGTAGCCTATAACCTCAAGACTGCCGTCTATTTCGAGAGTATTGCCTCCCATACAGTATATACCGGAGCTGCCGCCGATACCGGCACCCAGCACAAGACCGGAAAAGCCGCCGCAGATTGTCGGGCTTTCACCCTCTGGAACGTACAGAGTTGTGTCATTGCCGAGATACAATCCGTCCATATAGTCCGTATAGAATTGGAAATCGGAGGTGAGCGTCAGTTTATTTCCTTCGCACTTAGCGCCCGGAACTTCAATCGGGTCGGAATACGTTACATTTATTACATCGCCCGTCTCCTGGTCGAAATTGAAATCGCACGTTTTGTAAAGCTGACTCGTTTCGCCGTCGAAATACAGCGGATAGTCTGCCGCCGCTCTTTTGAACAGAACGTAATTCGCGTTGTCGTCCGTGCCGGCGAGCACATACGCATCGTCCTTGTACTCAAGCGCGCCTTGGTCCCCCCTCGCATTGCCGCCTACGGCGCTTACGCCGCCCGCCGCCTTCGCGCGGCTGACCGCACCGCCGTTTTCGGCAACCGTGTATGCCGATACGCTCGCGTTATCCGTAACATAAATCCGAGCCGCGTCGTCCTCCGACAGACCGTTGCCTGTTCCCGACGCGCCCAAGATACCCCAATCCAATACACTGTTGCCGTCGCCGTTATAGTTACATTCCACTTCAACCGTGCTTTCACCCGACGCACGGATTGCTCCCGGCACCGTCTCCGCGTTTCCGTACAAAATCACGCCGCCCTTGGCGATAACGGATGCGTTATCCTCGGTTACCACATCATAGCCGTCCCATATTGCTATACCGCTTGAATCGTATCCGCCCGACGTGTCAAACACGGCGTTGTCCTTTACCGTGAGCTGACGTGAAACACTGCTTACAGCCGTTTTGTCCATGCCTGCCATTGCGTACGCATACACATTCGCCGAATCCTCAACCGTGATATTATCGGTAGACATCAGCGCCCAGGAATGGTCTGCGCCAAAGAACTCCGCCGCGATTACTTCGCCCTTGCCCTTTACCGTCAAATTACCGTACGTCGCCAAGCCGAAGGTTCTGCCGATACCGTTAGCCGCCACGCTCAGCGCGCCGTCCGCCTGTATAACGCTGTCTCCGAAAAGCTCCACGCCAAAGACGTTTGACGCTTCGGGATTTTCGGAATCTACGGGAGTTTCGTCAGCCGCCGACAGCGCCGCGCGGCTGTTTTCCGGAATGTTGAGCGTTACGCCGCCGTCAGCGATGAGTGCGCATCCTGCCGTCGTGGAGAACGACACATCGTTAAGCGTGACTGTATTGCCGTCCGCGCTAAGTCCCTCGGGAAGCGCGGTAAGTACATCGCCGTCTTTGTTATTTTTACGGAAGCCCGTCTCCTCACTGTAATATATCGCGTAATCCGCATCGGGGCGACCTTTAATTACCGCCCTTTGCGCGGGCTTACCCTCTGAATTGACGTAACCTATATAGTCACCGTCGTATGTAAGCGTATTACCTTCCCCGTCGGTCACATCTATGCTGCCGAACATTCGTCTTGTCGCGGCGATAGCCAGCGAGTCGCCTTCAAACTCCATACTGCCGTCATCATATATATTGACCGCAATACGCTTGGCACCGTTATCTTCTTTGTTATCGAGCCAAATCTCGCTCATACCGTACGACACATCGCCGCCCGACGCTTTTCCGCTTACCGAGGCACTGTCAATTATATCTATTCCACTGCCGGCGTTAAGCTTTATTCCGAGAGCTATCGCTGTCATTGACTCCCCGTATGTGTTAAGCACCAATTCCGAATTGCCGCTTGCAAGCAGGTACGATGTGATGCAGCCGACGGATAGCACATTTCTGCTTCCGCCGGTCGCGGACGCAGATACATACGCATCGCCGTAAGTGCCTATTCCGTCGCTTACACTATCGTTTTCCTCGCTTGCATCGAAAGCACCGCTGAGCATACCGATAGACTCTCCGTAGGCTCCCTCGTTATCCGCGTAAACACGTCCGCCGTCGGCTAACACTAGGGTGTCGGATATTAAAACATTGCGCCGTGCGTAAATTCCCACGCTTTGGTGAAAGCCGTCGGATACGTTCACACAGCCGGCGATGCATTCCAGTATGCCGTTTCCCGATATATTCACAATGCCGTCGCTGTATATACCGAAGCTGTCCTTGTTGTTTCCGTATCCGCCGGACACGTGAAGCGCGCCGACCTTGCTACCGCTGTCTATTCTTAAATAGCAGCCCTTCATCGAGTAAATTCCCGCAGTAAACGCATTTTCCGTAAGACTTCCCGCGATTATTGTCGGTTGCTCTCCCTCATTAACATTAATGTCCGTATACTCCGGCAGAACAAGTCCCAAATCCGCCGAGGTATAAAACTTAAAGTCGCTCGTGAGCGTAAGGTTCTCGCCGTCGCCCGTCGCACCCGCGACGCTTTCAACCTTATCGCTGTAACCGTTTATCTCGTCATAGCTCTTATAGAACGAGCTGTCGGCTGTATTGTAGTAAAGCGAATAATCAGCCGTCTCGCCCTTCGTGAACTCGATATACGTTGCGTTGCTGCTTCCGTATGTATATGTATGTTTCTCTGTGTTAAATTCGACAATATTCGTGGCGCTTTTGTCTATATCTTCTCTGCCGAGAGCATTAACGCTTCCCGTCGGCTCTTTGAATTTAGACTTGTCCACAGTGCCCGTGGTGCTTTGCATATAAGCCGCCGTATCGCCGTACGCCGTAACATTTGATTTGGGGTTATCGCTCACGCTGTCGTCAATCGCAATTCTTACTCCGCCGAATTCCGCGTCGGGATTTTCCGCATTGGAGACATAAAGTTCACCTATTCCGACGCTGCCTTCGCCTCTGCCACACGCGAATATATTACTGTTATTGTCGGCTGTAATCGTTCTTGTTCTTTCGTCCGTGGTACCGATCATAAGACCTACCGAGGGAAAGTGATCGGTCATTCCGTCCACCTTCGCACCGCACATGTAGATTGAGGAATTATTGCGCGCCTCGGTGTTTGCCGTACATATTCCGTACGAGTAATATGCACTAATGCCGCCCGCGCCTATGATAACGGCGTCGTCTGCCGCCGATACGGTTCCCGTGCCGTTCAGCTTATTGTCTGCCATTATACCGATGCTGCCTTCGCCGCTCGACGCGCCCACTCCGACAAGTGAAGCGCTTTTTACGCCGATTGAATAATCAGCGCATACGCCGAGGGACTGAAATTCAGCCTTGCCGCCGTATGATGCGACTGTTCCCGTGCCGTAAACGTTCAGATTTCCCGCATATATTCCACAGCTGCTGAACGTACCGCTGTTAAAGGCGACCGCAGCCAAATTACCTGTTTCGTTTGTGTTTATATTTAATGTGGTATCGCTGTCGATAACCGTGGGTTCCACGTCTTCCTCCTGCGGCTCCGCCTGATATGCGTCTATAACCATTACCGATGAGCCGTCGGGAATGTTGAGCGTCGTTTCGCCGATAAGGTTAAACGTCTCTTTCGCCGACGAGATTATAACCGTGTCTCCCTCGGGGAATGTGATTTTGCCGATGTCGTAACTTAATTCACTCAAATCAACTTCAGACCCCTCATGGGAGTAAAACGCTCCCTCGTCGGACTCAAAGCTTAAAATGCTGTCGGTTGTTATGACGTTGAATTTCGTCTCGTCAAACAAAGCCGCCAGTTCGTCTGCCGTCTTGTCCGCAGCGCCCTCCCAGTCAATGTTCTCAAACGCGCCCCAGTCGGTATCGCCCCAGTGAATTTCGTCGATACCGCCCTTGTACTCCGAGGACAGCCCGTTTATAAACGGACGCAGCGTCGGCGCGGCAAATGTCATCAAAGGTGAAAACGATGCCGTCATAGCCAGGGCCAAAAACAAAGATAAGAGTTTTTTTGCGTGTTTCATAACATATCCTCCGTTTGCTGTTTTGCAATTATTTTTAACAAAAAGCACGTTACTCTACTATTTTAACATATTTTTAACTTCAATTCAAATTTGTTTATGTCAAAAAACGCACGTTTCGTGTCTCGAAAAACTCAAAATTTTACTTGCGGCTGTAAAAACGGAGCGCACCGCGCGGCACGCTCCGTTTTTTATTTTACTTTAAACGCATATCGCAAAAATTCGGAAAAATCAATTATTTCCGCCTTACTTATGCGCCTCATACGCTTCAAGTCTTGTTTTCACGTTCTTTTCAAGATTGCGGTAAAAGAATTGATAGTCGTAGAGGTGATACACTCCGCTTTGGAAAACGTCAAGTCCGGGCGGATAGTCCTCGGGAGTAACGTCGGTGACTTTCAAAGCGCCGCGCGTATCGTCTATGTACGCGCCTGTCAGCTTGGGCGCCTCGTTTTTAATGTTTCCGTCGTAATCGGTAAAGCAGGCTCCGAGGTTCAAGTCCTTGTCGGCGGGAGTGCCGTCCGTTTTCCAGTTCAGAGGATTTATCGCAAAGGATTTTTCGCCCTTGGGAATAATTATCGAATTGTCAATATCCTCCGCCTCACAGGTAAACGATATGACAACCCCCGTGTCGCTCTCGCCCGATGCGGGTACAATCTGCGGATATTTCGCCGTCTCGTCCTCCGTCAAACGCCAGCCCACGGCGTAGCACGCCACAAGCCTGTCTTTCATATCGGCATCCGAGAAATAATCCCTCATAAGTCTTATGCACATATCCGCGCCCTGGGAAAATCCCGCCAATATTATAGGTCTGCCGTCGTTACAATTCTTGCAATAGTATTCAAACGCGGCTTTAACGTCCTGATAGGCGTATTCGAGGTACTGTTCAGTCTCGCTATCGTCCATTTTATAAACGTCGAGCGCCGCCTGCCTGTAATACGGCGCGAAGAAACGGCTGTCGTCGTCATAAATTCCCTTTTCCATATTTGTTGCGCCGAGAAAGCTCGCCTTGGTTTTTTCGTCGGTCAGTTCCATATTATGTATACCGTCCTTGCCCATATAAACCGTCGGACATACAAAGAATACGTCGGCGGCTTTGCCGGTATCCTCGCTTTCAAAATACGCCCAGTTTGACATATCCGAATAATCGACATTATCCGAATTATCCGCATTATAGACGGCTTCGAAATTGAGGCCGTCAATCATCATCGCAAACTCGGCGCGGGTTATGCCCGCCGTCGGTGCGAGAGTTCCGTCGGGATAGCCGTTTATAACTCCCGCTCCGCACGCCCACTGTATCGCGGGAACCGCGTATTCGCTTATCTCGCTTGCGTCGGTATAGCTCAATATATTGGTGTCCTCGCCGACCGACACGTCCGCGCCCTTATACTGCATATACCTATAAAGTATCGCCGCGGTCTGCTCACGCGTCACGTTTTCGTCGGGTCTGAACGTGCCGTCCTCAAAGCCGTTCACTATGCCGTTTGCGGCAGCCCACGCGATATACGGCGCGTAGTATTGGTTCATATCGACATCGCCGGGCAAAGCTCCGTTTGACTGAGTGAAGCCGTCCGCGCGTCCGATTATAGTAACCAACATTCCGCGCGTGAGTCCCTCATTCGGCGCAAATTCGGTATCGCTCACGCCGTTTATAATTCCCTTGTCGTACGCCGCCTTTACCGCGTCATAGAACCAGTCTACCTCGTTAACGTCGGTAAACGGAAGCGCGCCTGTTCCCGACGGTTTTGTCGCTTCGGGAGTGGGAGTTGCCTGCGGCGCGTCTGTCGGCGCCGCGGTCGGGGAAGCTGTCGGAGACGCGGAGCTAAAGCCGCCTCCGCCGCCCCTGCCGGGTCTTGAAGCAGCCGTCGGGCGGAATGTCAAACTCGTAGCGAGCTTTCCGTCAGCATCCGTGTAACATCCCTTTTCGCTGTCAAACGTCACGACATTTTCTCCGGACATTGCCGTTACTCCTTTAAGCTCGGCAAATCCCGCCACAGTCTGTGCATCTGCGGTAAAGGTGCAGGTATCGTCCATTTCCGTTTTTATGGGACCCTCGAACGGTCCGTCGGCCTGATAAATACCGTAATTATATTCCGAGTTTAATGCCCTTACCGTGAGAGAACTGTTGTTTTCAAGCTTAATTCTGCCATTATATGTTGTGCCGTTATCATCGGCAGCATCACTATTCATATTAAGTCCTACGTTAATTATTCCCTTATTGCTGACTGCCGAGGCGGTCAGGCTTGAATTGTCCTTTATGACGATTTCGCTGACCTCACAGCCCACAGCCGCGTGCGTCAACTCTGTATCCGCGGTTGAGCCGCCTTCCGCCTTAACTTGGGCGCCGCCGCTTATTGTCAGGGAACCATTTGGCCACGTCTCTATTCCTTCGCTGTCGTCATACGCATCTCCGCCGTAGGCGTTGACCTCCGCGTTTGATATATCAATATTTTTATAGGCGAGTATGCCGGCTGAGGCTGTCTCGCCGTCCTGTACCGATTCGTCATGCGAGGTGTTTCCTCCGAAGGCGTTGAGAGTGCCGTTTCCCATTATTGTCAGATTGCCTTCGCAGGCAATGCCAAAGCTGTCAATGTTTACTCCATCGCCCGCGATTACCGTAAGAGTGCCGTCTATGTCAAGCGTTAAGTCACCGACCACGCTTATTCCCGACGCACAAATACTTGTATCGGTTCGGGTAAATCCTGCGGCGGCACTTTGGATATACGGAGTCTCGCCCTCCGGGACGTAAAGCGTTGAGCCGTCGCTTAAATACAATCCGTCCTCGTGTGCTGTGACAAAACGGAACTCCGAGGTGAGCGTGAGCTTATTTTTCTCGCATATAGCGCCTGGTACTTCGACAGGGTCGGACATTTCGCCGGTGTGAAAGTCGTACTTTGAATACAGTTTGCCCGTTTCGCCGTCGAAGTAGAGTATCTTGTCACCCTCGGAGACGTCCTCAGCCTTTTTAAACGCGATATATTGTGCTATGTTTCCGTCCGTGTCAACATAGCTGTTTGTCAAGCCGTCCGCGCCTTTGGTGTACGCCAGAATCTTACCGTCCTGCGACGTTGCCGTAACTCCTGCAAGCTCGGCATAATGCGACGCTTTCGTTGTTCCCGCGGCAATAAACGTGCAGGTGCTGTCTGTTTCTACGGGTATCGGCATATTTTCCCCGCTAAAAATACCGAAACTGCGCTCTGAGCCGTCGGCGTTTAATATGAGCGAGCTGTTGTTTGAGAGTGTGATTTTACAGTTATATATGTTGCCGTCGCCGTGAATGTCGCCGCATAGTAAGGACAACCCATAGTTGCCTTTCTCGTTTTTGTCTGTCGCCGAGGCCGAGGCGATAAAGCTCGAATTATCCTTAACGGTGACATAGCTTGTATTGCAGGCGAGACTGTAAAAATCATCGTAGAACTCTTCGTCTCCCAAAGTTGCGCCGCTTTGTGCCACAACCGAAGCTCCTCCGCCTACGGTCACGGAATGTGCCTCATCTGTCGCTATGCCTATACTCATTCCGTAAGCGTCGCCGCCGATGAAGCGGGCGTCGGCAACCGATATATCCAAATCACCGTACACATATATTCCTATTGAGTCCGCCCTCATAGGCTCTGCCGTCTCGTCGTGCTCCGTGTTTCCGCATATCGCTTCGAGACTTCCGTCTCCGGTTATCGTAAGGTCGCCGTCCGAGAGAATGGCACGGCCGGAAGCGTCCGTGCCCGTGCCTGAGCGTACTGTCAGGCTGCCGTCTATGTCTATCGTGCTGCCGTCTGCGGCAAATATTCCGGTGTACTCATCCAGCTTATCGTCACCCTTAAATCCGTCAACAGCGCTTACTATCGACGGGCTTTCGCCTTCGGGAACGTAGAGCGTCGTGTTGCCGTCTATGAACAGTCCGTCCTTAGCCGTCGTCACAAACTGAAAATCCGAGGTAAGCGTCAGCTTGTTGCCCTCGCAAATCGCGCCCGGGAAGTCTATCGGCTCGGAGAACTCCTTTGTGTCATAGTCCATTTTCGAGTAAAGCTGACTTGTCGCGCTGTCGTAGTAGAGAATATGGTCTTTTTTCGCAACGTCCGCGATAACGGTTATCGGGAAGTTGTCCCTCGCGTAGAAAGCCGCGCTGCTGAAAGTTTCCGCATATTCGGGATTTAATATAGCCGCAAGCCCGTTCTTAATCGCTATCTTCATCACTTTCAGCATAAGGGCCTTCATCTGCCAGTCTGCATAAACGTCTTGCAGTTCCTCCGGAATTACCTCGCTGTCGTCCTCGGGGTGAGCCTCATGGTACGCATCGGAGGCGTTATTATACGCTTCAAAAGCGTCTTCGGTTTGCGCGAGCGCGCTCATAAATCCCAACTCTTCGAGGAATTTACAGCTTATTTCATTAGCCGCCGCGCTTGTCTCTCCCCAGTCAGCCCATTCGGCTTCGCTGTTTTCGTTTGTGGTTTTGATGAAGCTCTCGCCCTTGTTCACAACGCCCTTCGCATAATCTGTGTTGGAGCCGTATGTAACCTTGTCTGTTTTTGCACTCAGCTCGGACGGGTACTCCTGACTTATAATCTCATATTTGCCGTCAGCGGTCTTGTTGGTTACGACAACCGAATACCGCGCGTTTGCCGGTATGTAAACCGGCTCTTCCAAATCAAAGCGGTGATAACCGCCGTACTTATACGTTTTTGTTCCGCTCGCCAAAAGCTCTCCGTCGGTAGGAGACTCGCTTTGGTCGCTCAGCATATACATCTCGAATGTGGTTTCGGTTCCCGGAAGCTCGGTGTAAAACGTCAGTGTTTTTGCCGTTACGTCCATATCTCCGTTTTCAAATACATTCGACATTGACGCGGGAGCGTCAAAGACATTATTCTTGTACGATGCGAAAACAGGCATATAGTCATACTTAAAGCTATAATAAGAGCCGCCGGTCTTGTCGGGAGTAACGTCGAAATCAAGCGCCTCCGGAGACTCCATTGTATGGTCGTAATATGATATATAGAAATATCCGTGGTCACCCCAATCGTCTTTATTCGGAAATTCACTCTCATCACTGCCCCAGCTGTTCTTTACTATCCACGCTCCGTCTCCCGGAGGCGTCTCAAAGAAATTTTTCTTTGAGAAGTTGTCGTCCCAGCCGACTATCGTTACGACGTGGTTTGTCGATTCGCCGTTTTCACTGTCTTCATTGACGCTCAGCGGCACATAATGCGCCCATGTGGCGGGATTTATATAGTGGTGTTCGTCTATCTCCGACGCAACAGACGCATCGGCGAAAAATGAGATACATACAGGGCGGCCGTTCATAAGCTGCTCTTTTATCGCGTCTGTTCCCGCCTGATTATAGACGTATTTATATTTCTCCTCAGTCTCGTCGTATTCAAACTGAGCCGGAGACGGGAGCAAAAAGCTTTCCTCAAGCGGATATACCTGCCCGAAACGGTCTGCTTCGTCAAGACTCCAATCATCATCCGGGCTGTAACGATGGGGTTCATAGCCTTCTTTCGGGGTTTTGGAGGTTCTGCCCGTTTCGGGATTTATGTATATTATATTGCCTTCCTTGCCGCGGTAAGGAAACATATACTCCGGCATAGGACCGACTCCCGCCGAATACACCGACGTCGCGGCGGTAGAGCCGCCGCCGTAGTCCAAAATATCCCTGCTGGTTTCAGGCGGGTCAATAAAATACACGCCCTCTCCGCCCTGTTCACTGCCGTCCTCGGGCAGAGCCACATTTGCAAACCACGCGACATGATGCTCGGATAAATCAATATTCATTTCATCATACGACTTTCCGAGTTCGGTCAAAATACTCGTCTCAGCCGCGGCGGTTGCCGCAAATCCCCAGCAGGTGCCGAAGTAGCCCTGACTTTTTACCGGCGTGACGTAATTCTTCTGTTCGCCGCTTCCGTCAAGGTCGGCGGCGCGCAAATCGAACGCCTCGGGATATTCGCCTTCCGACGAGATGCTCACGCCTGAAGGGTTGTAGAAATATTTTTGACTCGCAATAAGTCTGCGAGCCGCGCTCTCCGCCGCGTCGTCCTCCAAATCGGAAGCGAACGCCGGTACCGTCGGCGCAAGCATGGCAAGCGCCAGAATTATTGACAAAAATTTTTTCAGATGCTTCATAATTGTCTTGCTCCTCCTAAAAAATCGTATTTCGTATTTTATAAAACCAAACGTAATAATTATACCACTAATCGCTTTCCGTTGCAAATAAATTCGCGCCGAATAACGCGCCTTTTGCGACTTTAAAATTGCAAAAAATAACAGACGCGGCAAAGCATTGGTGCATTTGCCGCGTTTTTACATATTAAAATAAATTTGCGATTATTCCGCGGGAACGCCGCCCTCTATTACAAGCTCCTCCTCATAATCAAGTCCGTATGTGTCGGCGAGCGTTTCCTCGTAGTCCTTGTGGAAGAATTCTTCCTCTCCGAGCGCGGTTATTTCGTCGTTTAACCAATTCAGCACCGATTCGTTGCCCTTGGATACCGCCGGAGCAATCGTATCTTCACTTCCGAGCGACGGAATACCTACCGTGTAGCCCGTCGTTGAAAGCGAGTAAGCTATAACCTCGGTATTGTCGTTCGCCCACGCCGCCGCGCTGCCGTTTTCAAGCGCACTCTTGGCGTTCGCATAAGTATCGTATTTCTGAAGCTTTATGTCGGGATAGTTCTGCGTAAGATACGTTTCTGCCGTCGTGCCGGAAATTACAATCATTTCATCGTCGGGATTCCACTCGTCAAGAGATGTAACCGGTTTGCTTTCGGGCGATACCACGCCGAGCGATACCTGCATATAGGGCAGAGCAAAGTCAACCTCTTCTGCTCTTTCGGGAGTTACGGTGAAGTTTGCAAGGATTATGTCAACCTTGCCTGTCTTTAAATACTCGATTCTGTTCGCCGCCTCGGTCGATACAAAATTCACCTTAACGCCCAGGTCCTCGCCTATGCGCCTTGCAAGGTAAACGTCGTAGCCCTGATACTCACTGTTCTCGTCAACATAACCGAACGGGTGCTTATCCGAGAATACACCGATATTTATTTCGCCGCTGTCCTTGATTTCGTCAATTGTTCGATAAACCGCGGTCGTTTTGTCCGTATCGGACGACGCGTCGCCGCTCGGCTGAGATGCGCCGCAGGACGCAAGACCGAGTACCGCCGCAAGTGCAAGTGCGATTATTGTTGTTACTTTTAACCTTTTCATTTTTCTTTACTCCTCTCAAAATTGAAAATATTTAAAAATTCTTTTGCTCTTTCGGTTTTTGGACTCTCAAAGAACGTGTCAGGCTCGGAGTCCTCGATAATACTGCCGTTTTCAAGGAACAGCACCCTGTCCGCAACGGCTCTTGCGAACTGCATTTCGTGCGTGACGATAATCATTGTCATACCGCCTTTTGCAAGCCCCAGAATTACGTCCAGCACTTCGCGTACCATTTCGGGGTCAAGCGCGGCGGTCACCTCGTCAAACAGCATCATTTCGGGGTGCATACACAGCGCACGCACTATCGCCACACGCTGCTTCTGTCCGCCCGAAAGCTGCCTCGGAAAGCTCTTTGCCTTGTCTCTCAGACCCACACGCTCCAGAAGCTCCACAGCCTCTTTTGCAACCTCGTCCTTTTTCCGCTTCTGCGCCTTCATCGGAGCGAGAAGGATATTGTCAAGGACGTTTAAATGAGGGAACAAATCATAACTTTGGAATACCATTCCTATCTTTTGACGCAGACTTGATAAATTTTTACTTCCGTACACAATCTCGTCGCCGTCAATCGTAATTCTGCCGCCCTGAACAGGTTCGAGAGCGTTTATACATCTGAGCATCGTGCTTTTTCCGCAGCCGCTCGGACCCACAATTACGATAACCTCGCCTTTATGTACCGTAAAGCTTATGTCGTCAAGTACGACATTATCCTCAAATTTCTTTGTCAGATGTTCGACTTTCAGCAATTCCTCGTTCACTCGCTCACCCCCACTTCTTTTCGAGCCGTTTTGCCAGCATACTTATCGGCCAGCAAATTATGAAGTACATCAAAAGTACGGTCAGATAAACTCCGAACGCGGCGTTGGGACTGCTCATTCGGTTCGCCTCAATTATCTGCTGCGCAACCTTTAAGACCTCCACAACGCCTATCATTAAAATAAGGCTCGTGGTTTTTATCATTCGCGTTATAAGATTTATGGAAAGCGGTATAAGCCGCCTTACCGTCTGCGGTATTATTACATATATATATGTTTTGGCGGGCGTTAGCGCCAAAGCCGCCGAGCTTTCGTACTGATGCTTCGGTATGCTTATCAGCGCGCCGCGCACGAGGTCGCCCATTTCGGCTGTACCCCATACCGTGAATACTATCACCGACGCAAGCTCTCCGGAAATATTTATTCCGAACGCGCTTGTCGAACCGAAAAATACGATAAACAGCAGCACAAGCTGAGGCATTATTCTGATAAATTCGAGATACACCCGCGTGACCGCCTTTATTATCGGATTTTTCGAGGTCATTACTATGCCCAGCAAAATTCCGAGCGGTATGCTTATCGCGACGGATATGAGGCTTATTTTCACCGCCACCCACAGTCCGCCGAGCAAGCGAATCATATTCTTTCCCTTAAAGAGTACGTCAAGACCCAAATCCGGCATGGCGCAGCCTCCTTTCGAGAATGCTTCCCAAGATTGAGATTGGAAGCAGAATTATCAGATAAAATACCACAAGCAAAAACAGGCTTTCGGTCGTTTTATAATAAAGACCAATCAAATCCTTCGCTGTAAACATTAAATCCATAAGGCTGACCGCGCTGAAAACGCTCGTCTCTTTAAGTAAGAATATCACGTTCGCCACAAACGCCGGAACGCTGACGGATACCGCCTGCGGCATTATTACATATCTGAGCGCCTGCGATTTTTCAAGCCCAAGGCTCAGCGCACTTTCCATCTGTATAGGCTCTATCGCCTCCAAACCGCTTCTGAAAGCCTCCGCCATATAGCTTCCGCCCAGAAAAGCAAGTCCGGCTACTCCGCAGACCTCCGGTGTAATCGGTATTCCAACTTTCGGCAGAGCATAATATATGAAGAAAAGCTGGATTAAAAGCGGGGTGTTGCGGCTTATTTCTATGTATACCGAAACTATTCGCCTCAGCACCGCTATCCTAAAATACAGCACAATCGCACAGAGAATACCTATAATAATCGCCAGAGCTATCCCCGCCCATCCGATTCTCACGGTCAGAAGCGCGGCTTTCTCATACAGCGGCAGATATTTCCAAATGAAATCCCAATTCATAAGTTTTCTGCTCACCCTCTTTAAACAATATATAAGATATTATACTCCAATGTTCTCCGATATGCAATTCCTTTTTTTAAGTTTAATTATACACTTTTTTTATCTTTAATTATGCACCTCCTCTGATAAACTACAAAACCTATATGTATAATATGTTTTAAAGATTAGCACATTATTCCGCGTTTGTCAATACTTTTTTTATTTTTTAAGCAAATTAATTTTTATAAAAAATAAGTCGACAATTATTGAGCAGATTTGTATTGACAATTTATGCATTTTGTGGTATATCGTTTAATGTGTTCATTTTATTTTGTGATATTTTGCATATAAATAATTATGTGAAATAAATCCACGAAGGGGCGTGTATGTAAATGGCAAAACAATCCATTATGCGCATTGTCGAAGCGGAACGGCTGGCGGACGAAGCGGAGTCGCGCGCCAAAGCAGAAAGCGGAGATATTATCAAGGCTGCCGAGGGCGAGGCGGAAAAAATCATTGACGACGCCAAAGAGGCGGCGCAAAAACTTATAGATTCACGCGTTGACGAAGCCAAAGCAGCAGCCGCGGCGATTGAAAGAGACGCGGCTTCGGACGCTCGCGCAGGCGCGGCGGCTCTTGCGAAAAACGCCGCCAACGGTCACGACAAAGCCGTAGAAATGGTAATCGACGCGCTTGTAAGCTGAAAGAGGGTGGTTACTTTTGAAGGTTCCTATGAGCCGTATCACCATATACGGCTGTAAAAAAGACAGAAAAGCCGTGCTTGAATTTCTCCAGCGTCAGCAATGCGTGGACGTTTCGGAGGGCGACGCGGAAAACGCGAAGCTGGGCTTTTCAAATATGAACACCGGCGATTCACAGTCGGAATTTTTACGCAAACGCAACATAGGCGAGAAAGCGATTGATATTCTTGAACGGTACGCGCCGTCCGAAAAAGGTCTGCTTTCCTCGTTTGAGGGGCGAAAAACTCTTTCTGCGGAGGAATACTACAAATACGTTGACGATATTCCCGAAATGATGCGAATTGCGGACAGAATTATCGAGGCGTCCGAAAAAATTGCGGAAAAGCGCGGTCAAATAGTACGCCGTATGACAGAGCTTGACGAACTCAGCCCGTGGATGGGGCTGGACGTTCCGCTCTCCGAGACGGGTACCAAAGACTGCTCCTGCCTTATCGGAACGTTTCCCGAAGCGCTGACCGAAGAAAAGCTCTTGGAAAGATACTTTTCCGAGGAAAACGCGCCTCCGATTTACGCGGAAATAGTAAACGTTCTGCCTCAACAGACCTGTGCGTTTATACTCTGCTCAAAGAAATACACTTCAGAGTGTGAAAACAGGCTGCGTGCGATAGGGTATTCGAGTATGAAGAACTCGAACAGAGGTATTCCCTCTGAAAGAGCGGAAGAAATTCATAATGAAATCGGCGCACTCGAAAAAGAAATTGCGGAGCTTGAAAAGGAGATAGCGTCATACAGCGGCGCTTGCAGTTCTCTCAAGTTTATGGTTGACTATTACGCAATGAGAGCGGAAAAGTACAATGTCCTCTCAATGCTCAGTCAGGGCAACCGTGTTTTTGTCATAACAGGATATGTTCCGACAAAAACAGCTCCGTCGCTGACCGCGGCGCTGGAGCATAAATACAACGCGGCGGTCGAAACCGAGGAAGCCGGAGACGATGCTCCGGTTATGCTCAGGAACAAACACCTCACCGAACCCGTGGAAGGCATTGTAAAAACCTTTGCAATGCCGACCAAAGGCGAGATAGACCCGACCGGAATTATGGCGTTTTTCTACTATGTACTGTTCGGAATGATGCTCTCCGACGCGGCTTACGGACTTATTATGACTTTGGGTTGCTTCTTCGCGCTGAAGAAGTTCAAAAATATGGAAGAAAGTATGAAAAAGTCGCTCAGAATGTTTATGTACTGCGGTATATCAACGATGTTCTGGGGCGTTATGTTCGGAAGCTATTTCGGAGACGTAGTACCCACCGTTTCCCGAACATTTTTCGGAAACGAGGTCACCATCCCTCCGCTGTGGTTCGAGCCCGTAAAAAATCCGATGAAAATGCTGATGTTCAGCTTTGCGATTGGAATTGTGCATCTGTTTACGGGTCTTGGCATAAAGCTTTATCAGTGCATTAAAGCGAAAGACTACGCGGCGGCGTTCGGCGACTGCATATTCTGGTATATGCTCGTCGGCGGCGGCATACTGTATTTATTCCGCGTGGATATGTTCCTTTCAATGGCGGGTCTCAGCACAAAGCTTCCGCCGGTATGGGGAACGGCGGCGGCAATAATCGCGGGTATAGGCGCGCTCGGAATACTGCTTTTCACCGCGCCGAAGAACAAACCCGCCAAAAGGCTCGCGAAAGGCGCGTATTCGCTCTACGGCGTGACAAGCTGGCTCAGCGACATACTCTCTTACTCAAGGCTTCTCGCGCTCGGACTTGCTACCGGCGTTATAGCTACGGTATTTAATAAAATGGGAAGTATGTTCGGCGGCGGCGTTGTCGGAGCCATAATCTTTATCATTGTGTTCGCGGTGGGACACACGCTCAACTTGGGCATAAACGCGCTCGGCGCGTATGTGCATACGAACAGATTACAGTTCGTGGAATTTTTCGGTAAATTTTTTGAGGGCGGCGGACGCGAGTTCAATCCGTTCGCGGCTCATACAAAATATTATAAATTTAAGGAGGAAATTTAAAATGGAGAATATGGGAATGGTTTTAGCCCTCGCGGGCGCGGCTTTGGCGTCGATTTTAGCCGGTATCGGTTCGGCTGTCGGCGTAGGTAAAGCAGGTCAGGCGGCGGCAGGAGTTGTCACCGAGGACCCGTCAAAGTTTTCTAAGGTGCTTATTATGCAGCTTCTTCCGGGTACACAGGGTATTTACGGACTGCTCATCGCGTTTATCACGCTTAGCCAGATAGGTATATTGGGCGGCTCGGCCGAGGCGCTTTCGCTCGCTAAGGGATTTTTGTATTTCGCGGCGTGTATGCCTATCGCGATAGTGGGTCTTTTGTCCGCCATAAGCCAGGGCAAGGCCGCGGTAGCGGGAATTATGATGATTGCCAAAAAGCCCGACCAGATGAGTAAAGGTATGATTTTTGCAGCGATGGTTGAAACATATGCTATTCTCGCGCTGCTCGTTTCAATTCTCGCCATCTTCGGTATCGCGGGACTTAACATATAACCGGACTGACCCGTAAAGGATGTGATACATTGAACGGATTGGATAAAATCATTGAAGAAATCGCAAACGACGCAGGAATCGAGGCGGAGCGCATAACCGACGAGGCAAAAGCTGCGGCAAAGCGCGTCACCGACCGCGCCCGTGAGGAAGCGAGCGCCATCGAGGCGGACGCAAAGGAAAAAGCCGAGCTTGAATATAAGCGTGTTATAACCCGCGCACAGTCCACAGGCGAAATTGCGAAAAAGAGCGCGTTGCTCCGCGAAAAGCAACGTATAATAGACGATATTCTAAAGGACGCATATATCAAGCTTGTAGGGCTTGGCGACACGGAATACTTTGAGTTTATGACGAAGCTTCTCAACAAATACGCGTCAAAGGGCGGAGAGGTAATTCTTTCCGCAAAGGACAAAAAGCGTGCGCCCGAAGCCTTTATCGAGGCGGTAAAAAGCAAGGGGCTCACTGTTTCCGACAAGACCCGCGAAATGGACGGCGGATTTATTCTTTCGTACGGCGACGTTGAGGAAAACTGCTCGATAGAGGCGCTCACGGAGTCGGAAAAAGACCGTCTGCATGACGCTGTGAACGGCTTTTTATTCGGTTAAGGGGTGATTGCCATGAAGGAATTTACCTACAGCATAGCCCGCGTGAGGGCTAAGGAAGCGGCGCTTATGACCAAGCAGGATATTGAGCAGCTTTTGAGCGCGGACAGCCGCGAATCGGCTCTGCGTTTTGTACGCGACCACGGCTATCGTTCGGACGATGAGGCAGACATTACCGCCGAAGCGCAAAAAGATCTGTGGGCGTTTATTGAAGAGCTTGCCGACGAGGAAACCATACGCATTCTGCGTCTGCCGACCGATTATCACAACATAAAAGCGTCCGTAAAGGCTGTTTTTTCGGGAATTGACGGAAAGGATTTGCTCATCGACGGCGGAACTGCCGACAAAAGCGAAATTTACGAGTGTGTGAAAGCGCGCGAATACAAGGAGCTTGACAAACGGCTCGCCGAGGTGTGCGCGGAAGCCGCAATGATTCTCAATCAAACCCAGGACGGTCAGCTTTGCGACATATATATCGACAAAGCTATGCTTGCGGCTGTTGAGGACGCGGCGGATAAAAGCGGCGACGCGTTTGTAAAAAAATACGCGGATATGCTTGCGGACACGTCAAATCTGAAAACGGCGTATCGGTGCGCGGTTTCCGAAAAGAATTTGTCGTTTATCGAAAACGCTGTCTATGACGGCGGAACGCTCAACACCGCCGAACTGAAAAAGGCTGCCGCGGGCGGACTCGATACGCTTTGCGAATTTGTCGAGCCGACCGAGTACGGCTCGTGCGCCGAATATATGAAAATAAGCGCGGCGGCGTTTGAGAGGCAGTGTGCGGACGAAATTATGCGCTTTATGGAAAGCGCGCGCTACGAAAGCTTTTCGAGAGCGCCGATAATCGCGTACTACTATGCAAAAACCGCCGAGATAAACGCGGTGCGTCTGATACTTTCGGGTAAGCTTAACAGGCTCACCGACGATATGATTAGAGAGAGGGTGCGTATGACATATGTATAAGATTGCGGCAATAGGCGACAGGGCTTCGGTTTACGGCTTTGCCGCACTCGGTCTTGACACCTACTTTGTGACGGCGGCGGACGAAGCCAAAAGGCTTATAAGGAAATTGGAAAACGACGATTTTGCGGTTATATACATCACCGAACAGCTTGCGGAGCTTGTAAAAGACGAGCTTGCGCGTATAAGCGAAGCGCCGTTGCCGGCGATTATCCCTATTCCCGGCGTTTACGGAAACACCGGTATGGGAATGAAGGCTGTTAACGAATCCGTCATCAAGGCGGTCGGAAGCGATATTGTATAAGGAGTATGGCTATGAGTAATGGAATAATTAAAAAAGTCGCGGGACCTCTGGTTATCGCCGAGGGTATGAAGGACGCAAATATGTTTGACGTTGTGCGTGTTTCAAAGGAGCGGCTTATAGGAGAAATAATTGAAATACACGGCGATCTCGCCTCGGTTCAGGTCTACGAGGAAACTTCGGGTCTGGGTCCCGGCGAGGAGGTCGTATCCACGGGTATGCCGCTGTCGGTAGAGCTGGGGCCCGGACTTATCGGAAGCATTTTCGACGGAATACAGCGTCCGCTCGACGATATTATGAAGATTTCGGGCAATAACCTTGCACGCGGAATCGAGGTCGCGTCGCTCAAGCGCGACAGAGTGTGGGAGTTTAAGCCCTGTGTCAAAAAGGGCGACACTCTTTCGGGCGGCAGCGTTATCGGCACGGTTGAGGAAACCGAGATTGTGACGCATAAGATTCTTGTTCCGCCCAATGTTTCGGGAACGGTCGAAGAGATAAAAAGCGGCAGCTTCAAAGTTGAAGATATAGTTTGCGTACTCGACGAAAACGGCAAAAAGCACGAGCTGTCTCTTATGCAAAAGTGGCCTGTGCGTACCGGCAGACCCTACAAAAGCAAACTGCCGCCCGATATGCCGCTTATCACGGGTCAGCGCGTTATAGACACGCTGTTTCCTATCGCAAAGGGCGGCGTTGCGTCGGTACCGGGTCCTTTCGGAAGCGGAAAGACCGTCGTACAGCACCAGCTTGCAAAATGGGCTGAGGCGGATATAGTCGTATATATCGGCTGCGGAGAGCGCGGCAACGAAATGACCGACGTATTGAACGAGTTCCCCGAACTTGTAGACCCGAAAACCGGTAAATCGCTGATGGAGAGGACCGTGCTTATCGCCAACACTTCGGATATGCCGGTTGCGGCACGAGAGGCTTCTATTTACACCGGTATCACAATAGCGGAATATTTCCGCGATATGGGCTATTCGGTCGCGCTTATGGCGGATTCGACTTCGCGCTGGGCGGAAGCGCTCCGCGAAATGTCGGGACGACTTGAGGAAATGCCCGGAGAGGAAGGCTATCCCGCTTATCTCGGTTCGCGTCTGGCTCAGTTCTACGAGCGCGCGGGTCGCGTTACGGGTCTGAACGGCGAGGAAGGCGCACTGTCGGTTATCGGCGCGGTATCGCCTCCCGGCGGAGATATTTCGGAGCCTGTTTCGCAGGCTACGCTCAGAATAGTAAAGGTGTTCTGGGGTCTCGATTCGGAGCTTGCGTACAAGCGCCATTTCCCCGCCATCAACTGGCTCAATTCATATTCGCTGTATACCGACACGGTTGAGGGTTGGTTTGTTAAAAACGTGGCTTCGGACTGGATGGAGCTTAGAGCAAAGCTTATGCTTCTGCTTCAGGAGGAAGCCGAGCTTGACGAAATCGTTAAAATGGTCGGTATGGACGCACTGTCGCCCTCAGACCGTATGAAGCTTGAAGCGGCGCGTTCTATCCGCGAGGACTATCTGCATCAAAACGCGTTCCACGAAATGGACACATATACGCCGCCGAAAAAGCAGTATTTGATGATGAAGCTCATCCTTGAATATTACGACATATCAAGCGCTGCAATCGAAAAGGGCGCGGACGTTGAGGCGCTTTCAACAATGGCGGCGCGTGAAGATATAGGTCGATTTAAATATCTTCCGACCGATGAAATCGACGCGGGATTCGAGAGAATTTGCGCGGAGATAAAGAGGCAGGCTGATGAAATAATTGCGGGGAGTGATGATTAATGCCCAGAGAATATAAAACAATCGAAGAAGTAGCAGGTCCTTTGATGCTGGTACGCGATGTATCGGGAGTAACGTATAACGAGCTTGGCGAAATAGAGCTTGATAACGGCGAAAAGCGCCGATGTAAGGTGCTGGAGGTTGACGGCTCCAACGCGCTCGTTCAGCTTTTCGACAGCGCTACGGGTATAAATCCCGCCACGTCGAAGGTCAGGTTTTCGGGAAGGGTTATGGAGCTTGGCGTTTCCGCCGATATGCTTTCGCGCGTTTTCGACGGTCTTGGCAGACCGATAGACAACGGTCCCGAAATTTTGCCTGAAAAGCGAATGGACATCAACGGATTGCCTATGAATCCGGCGGCGCGAAGCTATCCGCAGGAGTTTATCCAGACCGGAATTTCCGCTATCGACGGACTTAACACGCTCGTAAGAGGTCAGAAGCTGCCCATTTTTTCGGCTTCGGGTCTGCCCCACGCTCAGCTTGCGGCGCAAATAGCGCGTCAGGCGAGAGTGCGCGGCACCGACGAGGCTTTCGCGGTTGTATTCGCCGCGCTAGGAATAACATATGAGGAGGCGGACTTCTTCATCCAGTCGTTCCGTGAAACAGGCGCGATTGACAGAACAGTGCTTTTCATAAACCTCGCCAACGACCCCGCGGTTGAGCGTATAGCCACGCCGCGTATGGCTCTGACGGCAGCTGAGTATCTCGCGTTTGAGCAAAATATGCACGTTCTTGTAATTATGACCGATATTACAAACTACGCCGACGCACTCCGAGAAGTGTCGGCGGCGAGAAAAGAGGTTCCGTCGAGGCGCGGCTATCCGGGATATATGTATACCGACCTCGCCACGCTTTACGAGCGCGCGGGCAGACAGCACGGCAAGAACGGCTCTATCACAATGATACCCATTCTCACAATGCCCGAAGACGACAAGACGCACCCCATTCCCGACCTTACCGGATATATCACCGAAGGACAGATTATACTTTCGCGTGAGCTTTACAGAAAAAACATCGCTCCGCCAATCGACGTTCTGCCGTCGCTTTCGCGACTAAAGGATAAGGGTATAGGCGAGGGCAAGACCCGCTCCGACCACGCCGACACTATGAACCAGCTTTTCTCGGCGTATGCGCGCGGCAAGGATGCTAAGGAACTTATGGTAATTTTGGGCGAGGCGGCGCTTACCGAGATAGACAAAAAATACGCGGAATTTGCGGATGCGTTTGAGAAAGAATATGTATCGCAGGGCTACAACACCAATCGCAGCATAGAAGAAACGCTCGACATAGGCTGGAAGCTTTTGAAAATTTTGCCCAGAGCCGAACTGAAGCGTATAAAGGACGAGTATCTCGACAAATATTACGAGGAATAAGGGGGGGAATCGCAATGCCGACAACAAATGTAAACCCCACCCGTATGGAATTGACGCGGCTTAAAAGAAAGCTCGTGACCGCAAGACGCGGTCACAAGCTCTTAAAGGATAAGCGCGACGAACTGATGCGCCGTTTTCTGGAGCTTGTAAAAGAAAACAAGGCGCTGAGGCACAAGGTGGAGCAGGGAATCGCGGAAGCAAACAAGGAGTTTGCGCTCGCCGAAGCGGTTATGGGAAGCGAAGCCGTTAAAACCGCTTTGCTCGCTCCGAAACAGTCCGTTTCGGTCGAAGCGTCAAATAAAAACGTTATGAGCGTCAACGTTCCCGTGTTCGACTATAAGACGCGCACGGCCGACAAAAGCGACATATTTTCATACGGTTATGCCGCTACCTCGGCAGATTTGGATATGGCGGTATCATCGCTCTCCAAAGTGTTCCCCGATATGCTTCGGCTCGCGGAGGTCGAAAAATCGTGCGCGCTTATGGCGGCGGAAATTGAGAAAACACGCCGCCGCGTAAATGCGCTCGAACACGTTATGATTCCCGATTATATGGAGAAAATTCACTATATAAGTATGAAGCTTGACGAAAACGAACGAAGCACGCAGATAAGGCTTTTGAAGGTCAAGGATATGGTTATACAGAAAAACTATGACGCAAAGCACGCGGCACAGTAAAAAAACAGTCGGAAACATTTGATTTCCGACTGTTTTTTTTTCGTGTTTAAATAATTTTTGCGGAAAGGCTTGAAAGCCTACAAAACATATGTTATTATAGAAGTATTAAAATGTTTTTATAATGAGGTGTTTTTATGAAAATCTCTACAAAAGGACGTTATGCGCTGCGTATGCTGTTAGACCTTGCCGAGCATATGAATAACGGATATATTTCTTTAAAAGATATTGCCGAGCGGCAGGGTATTTCAAAAAAATATCTGGAGCAGATTGTGCCGGTCTTGACCAGGTCAAACGTGCTAAAGGCAAACCGCGGCTTTCAGGGCGGATATATGCTCGCGAAATCGCCCGATAAATACACGGTCGGTATGATTTTAAGGCTCACCGAAGGAAGCCTTGCACCGGTCGCGTGTCTTGACAGAGACCCGATAGGATGCGAAAGAATAAGCGAATGTGCAACGCTCCCGATATGGCAGGGGCTGAATAATGTAATCCAAGAATACCTTGACGGCATTACGCTGCAGGACATCTTGGATAAGCAAAGGGAACAGTATGCAAACGACTATATGATTTAAGTTCTTACAGACAGACTTTACAAATTCCGATGAGGTGTTAAGCAGATGTTAAATCAATTTTCGAGAACGGAGCTGTTATTCGGGAAATCCGCTATGGAAACGCTCGCTTCCTCCCGCGTTGCCGTGTTCGGCATCGGAGGAGTCGGCGGCTATACCGTGGAGGCGTTGGTTCGGAGCGGTATCGGCGCGGTCGATTTGATTGACAACGATAAGGTATGCCTCACCAATATCAACCGCCAAATATACGCCACTCTCGACACTGTAGGGAAGTACAAGGTCGACGTCGCCGAAGAAAGGATTTCTCAAATCAATCCGAATACCAAGGTACGCACATTTAAGACCTTTTACACTCCGGAAACATCGGCTCAATTTGATTTTAACGACTATGATTATATTGTGGACGCGATTGACACTGTAACAGGCAAAATAGAGCTTGTTATAAACGCCGAGAAAGTCGGCACGCCCATAATCAGCGCGATGGGAGCGGGGAACAAAATGGACCCCGCCTCTTTCGAGGTCGCCGACATCTACAAAACGTCGGTATGCCCGCTCGCCAAGGTTATGCGGTACGAATTGAAGCGCAGAGGAGTTAAAAAGCTGAAAGTCGTATATTCAAAAGAAAAACCGCTAAAGCCGCTCTTTGGCGATACCGAGAACGACCTTGAAGCAGAGCGCGGCTCCGCCTCGGATACATCAGAGAAGCGCGCTCGGCGGCAAATTCCGGGGAGCAACGCGTTCGTGCCGTCGGTCGTCGGGCTGATTATTGCCGGAGAGGTTATAAAGGATTTGATTCATTGGAACGGTCGGGAAACAGTGTGATTTATTTTACGGGGAGTTTTGCAGATGAAAAGAAACTTGGAAGAATATCAGTTGATTGAGCGCAGCATTATCACAAAATTCCGAAAGTCCCTTTGGAACCCTTTTATCGCCGCCGTTAAGCGATACGAGCTTATCCAAAGCGGAGACAAAATTGCCGTGTGTATCTCAGGCGGCAAGGACTCTATGCTTATGGCGAAGCTGCTCCAGGAGCTTCAACGCCACAGCGACGTTCCTTTCGAGCTTTTGTTTCTGGTTATGGACCCCGGATATAACGAAATCAACCGTCGGAAAATCGAAAGCAACGCGGCGCTTTTGCATATTCCCGTCACGATATTTGAAACCGATATTTTTGAGGTCGCAAACAGCACCGATCAGTCGCCCTGTTATCTTTGCGCGCGAATGAGACGCGGGCACCTCTACAACAAGGCGCAGTCGCTCGGATGCAACAAAATCGCATTGGGTCACCATTTAAGCGATGTTATAGAAACCACGCTTATCGGAATGTTTTACGGCTCACAGCTCCAAGGTATGCTCCCTAAACTGCACAGCACGAATTTCAGCGGTATGACGCTGATAAGACCGATGTACTGCATCTGCGAAAGCGATATTTTGGCATGGGAGCGGTACAATAATCTGGAGTTCATCAGATGCGCGTGCCGATTTACCGAAAATCTAAGCCTCGACAGCGGCGACGGAGCTTCCAAACGGCAGGAGGTCAAGCAGCTTATAGAGCGTCTAAAGCAAGACAATCCTCAAATCGAGAAAAGCATTTTCAACAGCATACACGCTGTCTGCCTTGACACCTTCGCGGGCTATAAGTCAGAGGGTGAGGCTCACTCGTTTCTGGAGAGATTTAACGCGCAGGACAATTCTTTAGAGTAACGGCTAAATAAAAAAACTCTCGCCGATAAATGTCAAAGCGAGAGTATTTTTTATTCAATCACCGCGCCGCCTATCACAACGTCACCGCTCGGCTCGTAGAACACGACCGCCTGACCCGGCGTTACGGCTCTCTGCGGCTCGTCAAAGACGACCCGCACCCGACCGCCGCCGAGCTTTTTTACCGACGCGTCGGCTTCCTTGGCGGCATAGCGCACCTTCGCCCTGACTCTCATTTCGCCGTCAAAATCGTCAAACGGTATGAGGTTGAGGCTGTGCGCCGTTAATTCCTTTGAAAATTCTCCGCCCTTTTTCTCAAGAGTTACGTCGCCGCTCTCCGCGTCTATTTTAGTCACAAACATAGGCTCGCCGAGCGCAATTCCGAGACCCTTGCGCTGACCTATCGTGTAGTTTGCAATTCCCTTGTGCGTAGCTAAAATATTGCCGTCTTTATCGACAAAATTTCCGGTTTTGCCCATACTGCCCGTCCGTCTCTTTATAAAACCCGCATAATCGTTATCGGGCACAAAGCAAATTTCCTGACTGTCGGGCTTATCGGCAACCGGAAGGCCGTGCTTTGCGGCAATCTCCCTCACCTGCTCCTTGCGGAAATCTCCTATCGGCATAAGAATTTTTGAAAGACTGCGCTGATTTAAGGAATACAGGGCATAGGTCTGGTCCTTATCGCAAAATGCCGACTTTTTAAGGAGATAACGTCGGTACTTTTCCGAAAATTCGACTTTTGCATAATGCCCCGTCGCAATATAGTCCGCGCCTATCGCCTCCGCCTTGCTCAAAAGTGCGTCAAACTTGATGAAACGGTTGCAGGCGATGCAGGGGTTGGGCGTTTTTGCGTCTATGTAAGACTTCACGAAATAATCAATCACATATTTTTCAAAATCCGCCCGAAAGTCCAAAACATAATACGGAATATCAATGGCGAAGGCAACGCGTCTCGCGTCCTCGACCGCGGAAAGCGAGCAACAGGCGGACTCCGCAATTTCTCCGTCGATATTCTCGCCGTCCCAAAGGCGCATGGTAACGCCTATAACGTCATACCCCCGCTCCTTTAAAAGCAGAGCCGCAACGCTGCTGTCAACTCCGCCCGACATTCCTATTACGACCTTTTTCATTTACTCGGCGTCCTCTTTGTCGCAGCCGCAGCAGCCGTCGCACTGCAAAAGTCCTTCGGGAGGCTCTATACCCTTTTTCGCGTAATAATCCGAAAGCGTCGCGTGGATAGCCTCCTGCGCGAGGTTGGAGCAGTGCATCTTAATGGGTGGAAGACCGTCAAGAGCCTCGGCAACAGCCAAGTTTGTGACCTTGAGCGCCTCGTCTATCGTCTTGCCCTTTATCATCTCGGTCGCCATACTGCTCGTCGCGATAGCCGCGCCGCAGCCGAACGTCTTAAATTTAACGTCCTCTATAACGCCGGTATCGTCGTTGATTTTCATATACATCTTCATAATATCGCCGCATTTCGGATTTCCCACCTGTCCTACTCCGCTTGCGTCCTCTATTTCACCTACGTTTCTCGGATTGGTGAAATGGTCCATAACCTTTTCGCTGTAAAGCATTGTACTTTTCCTCCTTATTTGGCGTTTTTAACAAATTCCTCATAGAGCGGCGACATTGAGCGCAAACGCTCAACAATAACCGCGAGATTGTCAACTATATAGTCCACGTCCTCCATTGTATTTTCCTCACCGAATGTGACGCGGAGCGAACCGTGAGCCTCCTCGTGCTTTAAACCTATCGCAAGCAAAACGTGCGACGGGTCAAGAGAGCCCGAAGTACATGCGCTTCCGCTCGACGCGGCGATTCCTTTCATATCAAGGCTGAGGAGCATACCCTCGCCCTCGATAAACTCAAACGATATATTTGCGTTTGACGCAAGACGCTCGGTAGGATGTCCGTTAAGATGCGAGTACGGTATCTTGCTCAAAACCTTTTCGATATATGCGTCGCGGAGCGCAGAGAGCTTTTTGGCTTTTCCCTCTATGTCAGCCGTTGCAATCTCTATCGCCTCTCCCATACCTACGATTGCGGGGGTGTTTTCGGTACCCGCACGCTTGTTTCGCTCCTGTGCGCCGCCGTTCATAAAGTTGTTTAGCTTCGTTCCCTTTTTCACATAAAGCGCGCCTATTCCCTTAGGACCGCCAAACTTGTGCGCACTCATCGAAAGCATACTTATGTTAACCTTGCTCACATCAATCGGCACAAGTCCTATCGCCTGAACTGCGTCGGTGTGGAACGGAACTCCGGCATCTTCGGCGACCTTTGCGATTTTTTCAATCGGCATTATTGTGCCTATCTCGTTGTTGGCAAACATAATCGTAATCAATATAGTTTTGTCGGTTATAGCCGCCTTAACGTCGTCCGGCGACACCCTGCCGAACTCGTCAACGGGCAGATATGTCACTTCAAAGCCCTCTTTTTCAAGACTTTGACAGGTGTGAAGCACCGCGTGATGCTCTACGCTTGATGTGATTATATGGTTGCCCTTTGCGCGGTTGGCATACGCCGTGCCGCGAACAGCCCAGTTATCCGCCTCGGTTCCGCAGCCCGTGAAAAATATTTCCGACGCGTCAGCGCCTATCGCCTTCGCCACCTTCTCTCTTGCGGCTTCGATCGCGCGCTTTGCGTCGCGTCCTTCCGAATATATGCTTGACGCGTTTCCGAAATTCTCGGTAAAATACGGAAGCATTTTTTCAAGCACCTGCGGAAGTACCGGCGTTGTTGCCGAGTGATCCACATATATTCTCTTATCCATTGCAAACCCTTCCTTTCGGCTCTGATTATTATTTGCACGGCGGAGAAGCGTTATACTTTCTCCGCCTGATACCTCTCACTGTTTTTTTATCTCGGCAACCGCCAGAGCGTCGCACCTTTCGTTTTCGGGGTGTCCGTTATGCCCCTTTACCCAGTGAAACGTAACATTATGGATTTCAAGAAGAGACAAAAGCTCATCCCAAAGTTTAGGATTCAGAGCCTTTTCCTTCTTGTTACGCATCCAGCCGTTAGCCTTCCATTTGAATACCCAGCCCAGATTCACCGCGTCAACAACATATTTTGAGTCGCTGTAAACGTCTACCGAGCAGGGTTCTTTAAGTGCGCGAAGTCCCTCGATTACCGCGGTTATCTCCATACGGTTATTCGTGGTTTCCGCCTCGCCGCCCGACATTTCGCGCTCCGCATCTTTATACTTCAAAATAACTCCCCAGCCGCCCGGACCGGGGTTTCCGCTGCACGCGCCGTCGGTATATAACTCAACCTTTTTTAAGCTCATATCTTATCTCCGATTGTCTATTTTATCACAAACATTTCAAATTGTCTACTATTTCCATAGACTTTTATGAAATTTATTTAAAATATCTGTCCGCAAAATATAATTTATCACAAACAGCAATAAAAAAATGTCAATTCAAAGCCGTTTATGTAATTCTCTTAAACATTTTTTCAAAATCGGTCTTTGTCATTTCAACTCTTATCGGTCTGCCGTGCGGGCAGGTGCTGATTCCCCTTTCCAAAAGCGCGTCAAGCCGCTTTAGCAAAATCTCGGCTTCTTCGGTGCTTAACTTCCTGTTTGCCTTGATAGCCGACTTGCAGGAAACCATATCCACGATTTTTTCTTCAAAATTGGGTACGGCGTGCTTCCTGTTTTCTCCGACAGCGTCAATAAGGTTATATATGAGTTGTTTTAAGGACAGCTCCGGCAAATCGACGGGAGTCTGCCTTACAATAGCCGAATTTACGCCGAATTCCTCTATAACAAAGCCGAGGTTTGAAAAGTATTCCGCACTTTCGGACAGCGTTCTCATTTCGCTTTGGCTCAAATCCACCACAACAGGCACCAAAAGCTGCTGCGACAAAACCTTTCTTTCGGAATACTCGGACATCAGCTTTTCAAAATTGAGCCGCTCGTGCGCGGCGTGCTGGTCAATAAAGAACACGCTGTCGCCCTTTTCGGCGACAATATATGTCGAAAAAAGCTGACCCACTATTTTATAATCGTCATATTCCTCCACAATCTCAAACGGCAGCTCGTCATCTACGCTTTTGTTTTTCACTCTGTCGTCCACTATATATCTCTTATCCGCCGAAATATCCGAAAGACCGTGGAGCGGAGCGCCACCCTCCTCTTTTGCTTCGGGAACGGTGTTTTTCATAAATCCCGCAACCGCAGAGCGGGAAACGGGCTCAATTTTCGGCGTTAAATTCAGCTTAAACTGAGCAGGCTCCGCCGCATTGGTCGGTTTTGCAAGCTCAAAAGATGCGCCGTCCGTCTTATCGGACGCGCTCGGTCGGCGTTCAACGCCCGAAAGCCGCCCCTTTACCGCGTGATATACAATATCGTAAATCTTCTTTTCGTTGGCAAACTTAATCTCGGTTTTTGCGGGGTGGACATTAACATCCACAAGCTGAGGACTTAGCTCTATGTTAAGTATAAAGAATGGAAAGCGCCCTACCATAAGCATATTTCTGTACGCTTCCTCGACCACCTTTGAAACAACGTGGTTCTTTATATACCGCCCGTTGACAAAAAGCGTCTGCCTTGTTCGGTTCCCGCGCGAAATTTCGGGTTTGCCTATAACTCCAAACACTCGTACGCCGTCCTCCGAATAGTCAAGCTCTATAACGTTCTCCGCACACTCTCTGCCGTATATCTTTAAAATTGCATTGATTAGATTTCCGTCGCCCGATGTCGCAAAAACCTCTTTGTCGTCACAGATGTATTTTATGGCTATGTCGGGCTTGGAGAGCGCTATCCTGCCCAGCACGTCCGCGACATAACCGCTCTCGGTAGAATTTTTCTTCAAAAACTTCATTCGCGCGGGCACGTTCATAAACAAGTTTTTTACGCTCAGAACCGTGCCTCGGTTGCAGGCTATCTCGCCTGTGGATACGATTTTTCCGCGCTCCGCCTTTACATATGTTCCCTCTTCTTCGCCCTCGGTGCGCGTTATCATCTCCACTTCCGAAACGGCGCAAATACTCGCCAGCGCCTCGCCTCTGAAGCCCATCGTTCCGATATTTTCCAAATCTCCTATCTCTCTTATCTTGCTCGTGGCGTGGCGCAAAAACGCGATTTGCGCGTCCTCCTTGGCTATTCCGCAGCCGTTGTCGGTCACGCATATCAGCCTAATTCCGCCGTCGCGTATTTCGACCGTGATTCTGTCGGCTCCCGCGTCAATTGAATTTTCCGCAAGCTCCTTAACGACCGAGGAAGGGCGCTCCGCGACCTCTCCCGCCGCAATCTTATCCGCGGTCTGCTGCGACAAAACGCGTATTTGGGGCATTGTTTTTCACCCGCCTTTAAAGTTTAATAGGTTTGATAAAATATTCTATCCGTTTTTTGCTTTCGCCTGAAAATAAAACAGCTTAGCCTGAGCCTCCATCGGTGTCATAGTGTTTAAATCGAGCGCTTTCAGCTCAGATATTATTTCGCTGTCCTCAAAGCCCGAAAACTCAAGCTGAGCGGAGGGCTGCTCCTTCTCGGCGCTCGCCTTCGGCGCGCTCAGCCGCGCGTCGTCCTTGCCGTCAAGCGCGGCAACTATCTCCTTAGCGCGCCTGATTACCGACTTTTTCACTCCCGCAAGCGCGGCAACCTCAACGCCGTAGCTCTCATCCGCGCCGCCGCGTATTATTTTTCTCAGGAACGTAATATCGTCGCCCCTTTTCTTTGCGGCTATACAGAAGTTTTTGACGTTCGGTATCTTTTCTTCAAGCTCGGTAAGCTCGTGATAGTGCGTTGCAAAAAGCGTTTTCGCGCCGCACTTTTTCTTGTCGGCTATGTACTCCACAACCGCCCACGCAATCCCAAGACCGTCATAGGTGCTTGTTCCGCGCCCTATCTCGTCTAAAATCACAAGACTGTTTTTGGTCACGTTATCAAGTATGTACGCGACCTCGCTCATCTCAACCATAAACGTACTCTGTCCCGCCGCGAGGTCGTCCGACGCGCCGACGCGCGTAAAAATCTTGTCCACCAGACCAATCTCCGCGTATGAGGCGGGTACAAAGCTGCCCATCTGCGCCATAATCACAATCAGCGCAATCTGACGCATATATGTGGATTTTCCCGCCATATTAGGACCTGTTATAATTGATATTTGGCTGCTTCCGCAGTCGAGAGAGACGTCGTTCGGAATAAATATATTCTTTTTGTTTATCTGCTCGATTACCGGATGTCTGCCGTCCTTTATTATTATCTTGTCCGACATATTGATGCTCGGCATAACATAGTTGTTTTTCTCGGCGACCTCGGCGAGAGAACATAAAACGTCGATTTCGGCTATAAGAGCGGCGGTTTTGCAGATTCTCTCGGACTGCTCCGCCACCGCGTCGCGGATGCGACAGAAAACGTCGTACTCCATAGTCACTATCTGCTCCCGCGCCTGCGTCACCGTTTCCTCTATTTCCTTTATCCGAGGCGTTATGTATCTCTCGGCGTTTGCAAGGGTCTGCCTCCTTATAAAATAGTCCGGCACCTCGGATATGCTGCCCTTGCTCACTTCGATATAATATCCGAATACTCTGTTGTATCCTACCTTTATATTTTTAATTCCGTTTTTCTCGCGCTCCTCCTCGGCTATGTTCCTTATCCATTCCGCGCCGTCGCGCATCGCGCTCCTCAGTCTGTCTATTTCCGCGTCATAACCCGTTTTTATCAGCCCGCCCTCTCTTAAAGTTGCGGGGGCTTCGGGATTTATCGACGCATCAATCATATTTTTAACATCCGAGAGGGTGTCAAATCCGCCCGCTATATCCGAGAGCTTGCGGCTTTTGCAGCGTTTCAGAGCGTCGTACACTCTCGGAAGCGCCGAAAGCGACGAGGATATAGCCAAAAGCTCCTTACAGCTTACCGTCTTATACATCACTCGGCTTATAATTCTCTCAATATCCTGAACGCTTTTAAGCGCCTCGGTTATATCGTCGCATATTAAGGGCTGCTTCAAAAGCTCGTCGACCGCCATATGTCTGCGCTGAATCTCGGCGCAGCTTAGCGACGGCTTGGTTATCCATTTGCGCAAAAGTCTGCCGCCCATCGCGGTTTCGGTTTTGTTCAGCACATAAAAAAGGCTACCCTTGCTCTTTTTCTCGCGTATCGTCTCCACAAGCTCAAGGTTTCGCAGGCTGAACATATCTATCTTCATATACTTCTCGTCAAGCTCGACATCGTATTCCTTTATATTGGAAAGCTCGGTCTTTTGAGTATCTCCGAGATAGGTAATCAGAGCGCCGAGGCTCGCCGCCGCGCGCGTCTTGTCCGCAATATCGAGCGCGTCGGGCTTGTCTCCGAACTGCTCCGAGATTTTATTCTTCGCGTAGTCGGCTTCGTAAGCCCAATTATAATAATTTACGACGCTGCAGCCAAATCTGCGGTTTATCTCTTCGGTCAGCTTCGCATCCTCATACGCCCGCAAATTCATAATTACCTCCGCGGGCTCCAGACGCGACATCTCGTTTAAAATTTTCAGCTTGTAATCCTTTTCGGGGCAGTCGAAAACAACTATCTCGCCCGTCGTTATATCCACAAACGACGCGCCCGCTCCGCTTTCGTCAACATATACGCTGCACAGATAATTGTTCTTGTCGTCGGTCAGCGCGCCCGAATCCATAATCGTGCCGGGAGTGACAATTCTCACAACGTCGCGCTTTACGATTCCCTTGGCTGTTTTCGGGTCCTCGGTCTGCTCGCATATGGCGACCTTATGCCCCGCCGCAACGAGCTTGGAGATATAGCTGTCAACCGCGTGAAACGGCACTCCGCACATCGGCGCGCGCTCCTCCTGCCCGCAGTCCTTGCCCGTCAAAACAAGCTCCAATACCTTTGACGCGATTTTCGCATCTTCAAAGAACATTTCGTAAAAATCACCCAGACGGTACATCAATATACAATCGCTGTACTGCTTTTTTATTTCAAAATACTGCTTCATCATAGGCGTATATTCAGCCATATGCTCACCTCCCGTCCGACAGGAATAAAATTAATGTAACATTATGTTAACCAATATCAGTGGCAGCCGCCGCAGGTCGAGCAGCTTCCGCCGCACTCCGAGCTTCCCTCTTTTTCGGAACGGCCGCTGATATAAAATTTCAAAATTGCGTTGACGCTGTTCACCATACCTTCATATTCGCTCTGCGCCTTTATATACTCCTTAACAACGGGATTTTCCAGAATTATGTTAAACTCGTCCTGAAGATAGTCGTTTATTTCCTTCAATTCATTCTCAGGCAATGAATTTATGTCAACTCCATCCACCTTTTCGGCTCTCTTTTGATTGTACCCCGCTATAAGAGCGGTCGCCGTCTCGTCGTTATTGAGCAAGTCCATACTTTCGGTCGCTCTTTTGTATTCCTCGCTCGCCACAATAAGCTGTCCGAGTTCTCTCGCCATTTTAAAAATACTGTCGTTCATAATAATAACCTCCGTAATTTAATCACATAATTCTCCGGTCAACGACCAGGTCTGCGCTTTTATTATTTTAACCGGAACAAGCTTTGACACAAGCTCGACTCCGCCCTTAAAATTAACTGTTTTTCCGCCGCTCGTGCGTCCGCACATATATTCCGGATTGGTCTTGCTCTCGCCCTCCACCAGAATTTCCTCGACGCGTCCCACATATTCGTCGTTCTTCCGCTTTGAAATTTCGTTCTGTACCTCAAGCAGACGGTCAAAATTTCGGTGTATCTCCTCATCTGTCAAAAAAGGATTCATCTTTGCCGCGGGCGTTCCGACTCTTTTGGAATATATAAACGAAAACACCATATCGTACCGCGCCCGTCTGATTATATCGAGCGTATCCTCAAAGTCCTCGTTCGTTTCGGTCGGGAAGCCCACTATTATATCGCTTGTGACGGTTATATCGGGGATAAGCTCTCTAACCCTGTCGAGCCGCTCCATATAACGCTCCGCGGTATAACCCCTGTTCATATCCCGAAGCACCTTATCCGAGCCCGATTGTATCGGCAGATGAAGCTGCTTGCAGATTTTATCCTCCTCGGCAATGGCATATATAAGCTCGTCCGACAAATCCTTCGGATGAGAGGTCATAAAACGCACTCTCTCGATGCCGTCTGTTTTGCACACCATACGCAAAAGTTGGGGAAACGAAATATTCTCGTCCGAGTTTACGGGATTTCCGAAAGAGTTGACATTCTGACCAAGAAGCATAACCTCTTTATATCCCTGCTCGGCAGAGCTTCGCACCTCCGCGAGTATATCCGCCGCTTTACGGCTTCGTTCTCTGCCGCGAACATACGGCACAATACAATAAGTGCAAAAATTATTGCAGCCGTACATTATCGGCACCTTTGCAAGAGGCGGCGGCTCGCGAAGCACGGGTATGCCCTCCGCGATTTCTCCGTCGCTGTTTTCCACCTCGAAAACTCTGTTCTTTTTGAGCGCGCGCTCCAAAATTTCGGGTAACCTGTAAAGCGCGTGAGGTCCGAAAACTATATCGACATGATTATATTTTGATTTTATGGTTTCGGAAATATGCGGTTGCTGCATCATACATCCGCACACGCCTATTATCATATCGGGATTTTTGCGTTTGGCGTGTTTAAGCGCGCCCACATTTCCGAACACCTTTAGTTCGGCGTTTTCACGCACCGCGCAGGTGTTAAAAATCACCACGTCCGAGGTTTTGGGATCGTCCGAGATAAGATAGCCCATTTCGCATAACATTCCGCGCAGCTTTTCGGAGTCGCTTTCGTTTTGCTGACAGCCGTATGTAACGACGCACGCTCGCGGCGCGCTCTCCCGCGAAAGATTGAGCTTCTTTACCCGCGCCGTACACTCGGATTGGTATTTGGCTTGCTGTGGAGTTATCTCTCTCATTTAAATTTTTCCGCCTTCGTACTTATCCAAAATTTTGTGTATCCTCGTTATCGGGTTCATAAGCTCGCTGATAGAGCCTTCTTCGTTTATCTTCTGAATTATCAGCGCCACATACTTCGACAAATCCACTTCCATATACCACTCGCGCTCCGTAAGACCGTCTCTGCGGTATACGAGATTTGTCGTAAATATCTTATCTATAATGCCTTCCTCGTGCGCCCTGTCAAACTTTTCAAGCCCCTCGGTGAAAAGTCCGAAGGTCGAGAATATTATAACTCTCTTTGCGCCGCGGGCTTTAAGCTCCTTTGAAACATCTATCATAGAGTCGCCCGACGCTATCATATCGTCCACAACTATTATGTCCTTGCCCTCCACGCTACTTCCGAGAAACTCATGCGCCACAATGGGATTTTTGCCGTTCACGACTCTGGAGTAATCGCGTCTTTTATAGAACATTCCGAGCTCTATTTCCAGAACCGACGAATAGTACATACAGCGCGACATAGCACCCTCGTCGGGAGAAACTATCATAGTGCTTTTACGGTTTAAAATAACGCTCGGGTCGTAAGCGAGGCACGCCTTTATCATCTGATATGTGACCTGCACGTTTTCAAGACTGTTAAGCGGAATTGCGTTCTGCACCCTTGGGTCGTGAGCGTCAAAGGTTATTATGTTTCCGACGCCCATATTCGCAAGCTCTCTGAGTGCGACCGCACAGTCGAGCGACTCCCTGTTCATCCTCTTGTGCTGTCTGCCCTCGTAGAGCATAGGCATAATCACAGTGATGCGCTTTGCCTTGCCCGCCATCGCCGAAATAATCCTTTTAAGGTCCTGAAAGTGTTCGTCAGGGCTCATCGGCACTTCCTTGCCGTACATATTATAGGTAACGCCGTAATTGAACGCATCCATAATGATATACGCGTCATACGCTCTCACCGAATGTTTTATCGTAGCCTTGCCCTCGCCCGTTCCGAATCGGTGGTAATCCGTCGGAATAATAAACGAGCTTACCTCTTTATCCGTGTTCTTTTTAAGCTGAAAGTTCTGCAAATGGCGGTCTACCTTTGCCACAAAGTCCTCACAGCCGCGTGTGCCTATAACCCCCAAGTGGTCGGTATTGTATAAATCCATTGAGCTGCCCATTTTCTGATGTGTCCTCCAAAAAATAAATTTATATTCAAAATTATCGTATTTCGTGTTATTTATGCTCGGATAACAGTCTGTAACGCACAGCCCAGAGCTTTTGAGACAAATCCACATAATATTGATGCGGATTTTCAAATCTCTTTACCTCATCCCAAATTTTATCGAGCTGCTCCTCGCAGTACCTCTTTATTTCATCGAGCGGCGGGCTGTTGTAAACGAGCTTGCCGTGGTCAAACACCTGAACCTGAAGCGGCACCGCCGTGAAATTCCTTATTTTCTTACGTTTCCAGGTGTGTTCGGGGTCGAAAATTTCATACTCCCCGTCGTCTTTTATTTCCTCGTCATAGCAGGTCATAACGTCCGCTATCGCCATTTGGGTATCGTTGGCGAAAAGTCGGTACACCTTTTTAAAGTGCGGGGTCGTAATTTTCGCAACGTTTTCGCTCAGCTTGATTTTAGGCTCTATAACGCCGTCCTTTTCTATCGCGGCGAGCTTATAAACGCCGCCGAAAACAGGCTCTGACTTGGAGGTTATAAGCCTCTCTCCCACGCCGAAGCTGTCTATTTTCGCGCCCTGCTGGAGTATATCCCGTATTATATACTCATCAAGCGAGTTTGAAACCACGATTTTTGCCTGCGGATAACCCGCATTGTCCAGCATAACACGCGCCTTTTTCGTGAGATAGGTTATATCGCCGCTGTCGATTCTTATTCCGCACGACGTTATCCCTCTGGGCTTTAAAACCTCGTCGAATACCCGTATCGCGTTCGGAACGCCCGAATTTAAAACGCTGTATGTGTCAACCAAAAGAGTGCAGTTGTTCGGATATACCTCGGCGTACGCGCGAAATGCCTCGTACTCGCTGTCAAACGACTGCACCCAACTGTGCGCCATAGTGCCGAGAGCGGGGATACCGTAGAGCTTGTCCGAAAGAGTGCAGGCGGTTCCGGCAACTCCGCCGATGTACGCGGCGCGCGCGCCCTCTACCGCTCCGCTCGTACCCTGAGCGCGTCTCGAACCGAACTCCATAACCGCTCTGCCGTCCGCCGCGCGCACAATTCTGTTCGACTTGGTGGCAATAAGGCTCTGATGATTTATCGTCAGCAAAATCATAGTTTCCACAAACTGCGCCTGCATAATGGGACCGCGCACCGTTACGAGAGGCTCGTTGGGGAACACGGGAGTCCCCTCAGGGATTGCCCATACGCTGCATTCAAACTTGAAATTGCGCAGATAATCGAGGAACTGCTCGTCAAAAATTCCTTTAGAGCGGAGATATTCTATATCCTCATCCGTAAACTTCAGATTTTCAAAGTAATTTATAAGCTGTTCAAGCCCCGCGGCAATGGCAAATCCGCCGCCGTCGGGCGCTTTGCGGTAATACATATCGAAATAGGCTATTTTATCGCCCATTCCGTTCTTCATATAGCCGTTAGCCATTGTAAGCTCGTAGAAATCAGTCAAAAGAGTATAATTCATAAAAACCGCCTCTTAACAATTTGTCGGGGCGTTCGCACGCCTGCCTGTGCATAAATATGCAATAATATATGATTATAACAAATACGACTTTAAAAAACAAGCAAAATAAACAAGTTTTTTCAATAAACTCCAATATTTTATATAATCAACAATAAACGCCTCTCTTTTGAGAAAAAATTTTTTAATTTTTTGTAGTTTTATCTGTGAATTTATATTGAATTTTTTACGCTTATATTGTAAAATGAATCTGTATATTGATTTTAACGGAGGTATTTCAAATGAAAAAAGGCGCTCAGCTCTACGAAGGAAAAGCTAAGAAGGTGTTTTTGACCGACGACCCCGAAGTTTTGATGGTCGATTACAAGGACGACGCCACCGCATTCAACGGTGAGAAAAAGGGTACTATCGCCGAAAAAGGCATAATCAACAATCGCCTCACAAATCATTTTATGAAAATGCTTGAGGAAAACGGTATTCCGACCCACTATATTGAGGAAATTTCCGACCGTGAAACTCTCGTTAAAAAGGTTTCCATTATTCCTCTCGAAGTTATAGTAAGAAATATTGCCGCAGGCTCTTTTTCAAAGAGATACGGCGTTGAAGAGGGTAAGTCTCTGCTCAGCCCCACTCTTGAATTCAGCTACAAAAACGACGATTTGGGCGACCCGCTCATAAACGAGTATCACATAATCGCTCTCGGTCTTGCGACCCGTGAAGAGCTTGACATTGTTTCCGAGTACACGTTCAAGATAAACGATATTCTCAAAAACTATCTCATCAAGTTCGGCATCGAGCTTGTGGACTTCAAGATTGAGTTTGGCAAGACGAGCGACGGCACTATTGTTCTGGCGGACGAAATTTCTCCCGACACCTGCCGTTTCTGGGACAGCAAGACCCACGAAAAGCTTGACAAGGACAGGTTCAGACGCGATATGGGCGGCGTTGAGGACGCATACTGGGAGATTATGAAGCGTATATTGGGCGAAAGCAAATAACTTACGGCGCAATATATAGCGCTTTTTACAAAATATGAGTGGAATTTTGCCAAAAAATACATCATTCGGGGAGGTTCAAATGTACGATAAAATCGGTATGGACAAATTACATGAGGAGTGCGGCGTTTTCGGCATTTACGGAGGAAACCGCAACCTTGATGTGGCAAGAACGACCTATTACGCGCTTTACGCCCTCCAGCACAGGGGTCAGGAAAGCTGCGGAATTGCCGTTAACAACATCGACGAAAACGGCAATATAAAAATTTTGCAGTATAAGGACCTCGGACTTGTCCAGGAGGTTTTCAACAACTTGATATTAAACGAGCTTAAAGGTTGCTCCGCGGTAGGTCACGTCAGATATTCCACCACGGGCGCGAGCAATCGTGAAAACTCACAGCCTCTCGTCTCCCGTTACCAAAAGGGAACTTTTGCGCTGGCGCACAACGGAAACCTTGTTAATACAAACGATATTCGCGCGGAGCTTGAAGCAAGCGGCGCGATTTTCCAGTCCACGAACGACAGTGAGGTAATAGCTCAGCTTCTCGCAAAGAACAGAATAATCACGGGTTCGACCGGCGCGGCTATGGTTGAGGTTATGAAAAAAATAAGCGGAGCGTACTCCCTTATAATTATGACTCCCAAGCGTATGATTGCGGCACGCGACCCGCAGGGCTTCCGTCCCCTCTCACTTGGCAAGCTTAAAGGCTGTTATGTGTTTGCCTCCGAAACCTGTGCGCTTGATGCGATAGGCGCGGAATTTGTGCGCGACGTCGAGCCGGGCGAGGTTATAATAGTTGATGACGACGGGCTTCACTCAAATCGCGAAATGTGCGGACAGAAAAGCTCTATGTGCGTATTTGAATACATATATTTTGCACGTCCCGACAGTTCTATCGCGGGAATGAGCGTCCACCGCGCAAGACTTAACGCGGGCAAATTTCTCGCGCAGGAAAGCCCCGTAGAGGCGGACGCGGTAGTCGGCGTACCCGATTCGGGTCTTGAAGCCGCGCTCGGCTATTCAAGAGAGTCGGGCATTCCGTACAGCACAGGCTTTATTAAAAACCGATATATCGGAAGGACGTTTATCCAGCCCACCCAGGAGGAACGCGAAAACGCGCTCCGTATTAAGCTGAACGCCATGCGCTGCGAAATAGAGGGAAAGCGTATAATTATGATAGACGACTCTATCGTGCGCGGCACGACTTCGAGGCGTATAGTAAAACTGCTTCGTGAGGCGGGTGCCACCGAAGTACACGTCAGAATTTCATCTCCCCCCTTTAAAAATCCGTGCTATTTCGGAATTGACATAGATTCGCGCGAAAACTTAATCGCCTGCAAAATGTCGATAGACGAGATATGCGAATTGATAGGTGCGGACTCCCTCGCCTTTTTGTCCATCCCCGCGATGAAGAAGGTTGCCGAGGACGCAAACATAGAGTTTTGCGACGCCTGCTTTACGGGGGACTATCCAATCTATGTACCCGTGGAGGATAACAAATGATGAGCGATTACAAGGATTACAAAAACGAAACCATTGTTGTAATAGATTTCGGAGGACAGTACAACCAGCTTATAGCGAGGCGCGTCAGAGAGGCGAACGTCTACTGCGTCGTTCTTCCCTATTCGAAAGGTATAGATGAAATAAAGTCGTACTCCCCCAAGGGAATTATTTTCACGGGCGGTCCCAACAGCGTATACGACGAAAAAGCCCCGATGATAGACTCCGAAATTTTCAATCTCGGCGTACCCGTACTCGGAATTTGCTACGGCGCTCAGATTATGAGTATGTTGCTCGGCGGAACGGTTGAACGCGCCGACAGCCGAGAGTACGGTCAAATTCCGATTTTGCTGTCCGACAGCGTGCTTTTCGACGGAATTGAGAAGAAAAACGAGTGTCTTATGAGCCATACCGATAAGATTGTCGCTCTTCCGGCGGATTTTGAAGTTGTCGCTTCGACCGGCAACTGCCCCATAGCGGCGTTCCAAAATACGAACCGCAGGCTGTTCGGCGTGCAGTTCCACCCCGAAGTAAACCACACCCCGTTCGGCAGTAAAATGCTCAGGAATTTTCTGTTTGAGGTATGCGGCTGCAGCGCCGACTGGTCGATGGCGGACTATGCCAAGACCTATATCAAGAGCGCGAGAGAGAAAATAGGAGACAAAAAGGTGCTATGCGCGCTTTCGGGAGGAGTTGACAGCAGCGTTGCGGCAGTCCTTCTTTCAAAGGCTGTCGGCAAACAGCTCACCTGTATTTTTGTTGACCACGGTCTTTTGAGAAAGAACGAGGGCGACGAAGTGGAGAAGATTTTCAGAGAGCAGTTTGATATAAACCTGATACGCGTAAACTGCGAGGACAGATTTTTGTCAAAGCTCGCAGGAGTTTCCGAGCCCGAAAAAAAGCGAAAGATTATCGGCGAGGAATTTATACGGGTATTTGAGGAAGAAGCCAAGAAAATCGGCACGGTGGACTTTCTGGTTCAGGGTACCATTTATCCCGACGTTATAGAAAGCGGAGCGGGCGATGCGTCCGTTATCAAGAGCCATCATAACGTAGGCGGACTTCCCGACTATGTTGACTTTAAGGAGATAATAGAGCCGCTTCGGAACTTGTTTAAGGACGAGGTAAGACAGCTCGGAATCGAGCTTGGCATCCCCTCAAACCTCGTTTGGCGTCAGCCCTTCCCCGGTCCGGGACTCGCTATCCGCTGTATAGGCGAAATAACCAAGGACAGGCTCGAAATATTAAAGGACGCCGACCTGATTTTCAGAGAGGAAATCGCAAACGCCGGATTGGAGAGAGAAATAAATCAGTATTTCGCAGTAATTACCAATATGAGAAGCGTCGGAGTAATGGGCGACGAGCGTACATACGACTACACTATTGCGCTCCGCGCCGTCACCACCACCGACTTTATGACGGGCGACTGGGCAAAAATACCGTACGACGTGCTGGATAAAGTGAGCCGCCGCATAGTAAACGAGGTCAAACACGTCAACCGCATAGTCTACGACATCACCTCCAAACCCCCCGCAACAATCGAGTGGGAATGATGTACGAAACGGCTGAACACCGCATAAATACTGGGTTTTTCGAAAATTAAAAGGTGTTTTGGCAACGATTTGGCAACATCTGTATTATTCATAATAAT
>CANRNL010000015.1 GCA_947631965.1 uncultured Clostridia bacterium | reverse complement strand
ATATCGTAACACAAAAACGGAGTTTCCGTATATTCTTTTTTTCACTATTTGTAACACATCTATTGTAAACCTACAGTATTTGTTGCGAAGTTGAAAAAATAATATTGCAAAAGTGTTTTAAAAATGTTATAATTTAATATAATAATGTATTTTTGACAGATAACTTCAAAAATTGTATATAGGAGGCGGTTTTTTTGAAATGCCCCAAGTGTAATACCGAGATTTTCGGCAAACAGGAAACCTGTCCGCTTTGCGGCTATGCGCTGGACGGCTCGCCTGTCAGCGAAACACCGGATAGCGTGAGGAGAAGTTTGGAAAGCTCCGAAAATCGCGTTAATGAAATTTTGAGCGCGCGTGCGAGAAGAAGCACCGACGTCAGCGGAGATTTGATGTACGGAGGTCATTTCGGCGAGGAAACACGCGAATTTACTCATACCGTTGATGAAATCGTAGATGTGAATTCGGATATTGAATTTAATACCGCAAAACCGAGCGACTTCGGCTTTGACGAACCTGTCGGCACGTTTCACTCAAACGGCGCGGCTCACTCTGCTTCGGGCGGCGGTGAGGATAAACTCGCTTCCGAAAAGACCGGAACCTTGTTCAGGGTCAACAGGGCGGCAAAAAGAAGAGAAGTGGAAATTCCGACCGAAAACGAGGAGCTTGTAAAGCTCAACAGAAAGGTCGGTATAGCTGAGCCGAAGGGCGATAGAAGAGCAAAAAAGACAAAAAAGAGAGAAAAGCCCGCAAAGTCAAAGAAAGAAAAGAAAGAGAAAAAGCAACTTAATCCGATAGGAAAGAGCATAAGCGGCCATCTTCCGCAGATAATCAAGGGAGCGTGCTGCGTTGCGGCTTTGGTCGTTCTTATGTTTGTCATAGCGGCTGTTGTGCGCGGATGCTCAGCGTCTGTTGCGACTGTTTCCGAGGATGATACTCCTTTGATTTATTTAAAGGGCAACTCTCTTATTTCGCAGTATAAAGGGACAAGCACCACTCTTTCCGAAAACACCGTGAACGAGAACACCTATCCCGCGCCGGCGGAGGGAGAAGAACCCGTTACATATGACAAGCTTTCGCTTGTTACCGACGGAAACCTTGTTAAGATTTCGGAAAACGGGAAATATATATATTACATTGACAATTATGATGTTGTAAACAAGCACGGCTCGCTCAACGCCGTAGAGGTGAAAAACGGCAAGAAAACCGTTATAGCGGAGGAAGCCGCAAGCTCGTTCGTCCTCACGCCTGACGGCGAAAAGGTACTGTATCTCGCGGGTGCGGACAGCACCGGCAATATGGGCTCGCTTTACAGCAGAGATTTGTCAGAAAAGGAGTCGCTCAAAATAAACGACGATATGGACAGCGGCAAGTTTGTTTTCTCTCAGGACGAAAACAATGTCCTGTTTATACAAAACTTTGACAATTCTTCATATTCGGGCGATTTGTACATAAAGAACATCCGAAAGAAGAACAGCGAAAAGAGAAAGATTGATTCGGAGGTATACTCTGTATTCGGTTCCGACAGAACCGGCAAGGTTTTTGTTTACGCGAAAGAGTATAACGTTTCGAGCGGTGTGTATGATGTTTACATAAAATCGGAAGACAGCGAAAAGAAGCGTGTTGTCGAGCAGGCAATGACGCCGCCCGTAATTACAAAAACTCTGGATATGATGTACGTTTACGGAGTTTTGGAAAACGGTTCGCAGTCTCTTTACGCGACCAATACTTTAAGCGGAGAGAAAGAGAAGATAGCCTCCGGCGTAAGCGATATTGTGAAGATGAGCGACGATGAAAAAATAATAATATTCAATAAAGTTTATGAGAATAATATGGCGGACTACTATCTGTATAATTTAAACGGCGAACAGCTCAAAATAGCGAGCAACGTCCATACGCTGAAGAATACCGACTTTTACGGGCTGAGCCAGTTTGATATAAGCGCCGATTTCAGCAAGGTGACATATATATCCAGCTTTGACACCCAAAAGGGCGGCGGCGCTTTATACGGCATAAGCTTTGAGGACGGGAAGACCGCCGACAGTGTTAAAATTGCCGATGATGCGTATGCCTGCAGCATTTCAAACGACGGCAAGTTGATTTATTACGCAAATAACTACAACGCAGAGCATAATAACGTGAATATATACAGGTATAAAAAGAGTGAAAACGCTCTGGTTCTCGGAGAGGTCAACGCAAAGAAGTTCTCGTTTACAAACGACGGTATGAATATTCTGTATCAGACGGGTGTGGACGAGACGGGTATGGGTTCGCTCGCAATCTCATCCGACGACGCTAAAAGCCTCACGCTCGGCGATGGCGTATACGCGTTCTTCCAGACCGCAAACGGAGATATATTTATGATTAAAAACGTGACCGACAGTTCATACAGCATATATATCACCGACGAGAAGGGCAGTAAGAACGCTACCTTGGATACCGATGTAAGCGGAATTGTAAAGTATTAGACGAAGAACTACGGAAAGCGGGGACACATTTGGCGCACGGCGGTTTGAAAATCGGCATATTGGGAGGAACATTCAATCCTCCGCATATAGGGCATCTTATTATGGCGGAGTACGCCGTGTGTGAGTATGGGCTCAGCAAGGTTTTGTTTATGCCTAACGGAACGCCGCCGCACAAAGACGACGAGGGAATTTCTTCGTTTGACCGTCTTGAAATGACGCGGCTGGCGATAGACGGAAGCCCCGATTTTGAGCTGTGCGACATAGAGGCAAGGTCCGACGAGGTGAGCTACACATACAATACCCTTGAAAGGCTCAAGAAAATATATAAGGACGACGAGTTGTTTTTTATAGTAGGCGCGGATTCGGCCGCCGAGATGGGGAAATGGTATCATCCCGAACGGATTTTCCCTAATTGTGAAATTATTGTCGCCGACAGAATTTCACAAAAGCATCCCAAAATCAATGAGGAGATAGAGGGTGTGGCGAAAAAATACGGAGCGAGTATTCACAGGCTCGGTATGCCGCTCATAGAATTTTCCTCGACGGATATAAGAAATCGTATAAAAAGCGGACTTCCGTACAAATATATGATTCCGGAGTGTGTTGAGGAATATATAAAATCCAAAAATTTATATCATTAAAAGCAGCTGTTGCGGAATTGGTGATTTTTATGTTTTGCCTTGAAAATCTCGACATCGAGAACATTAAAACCGAATTGAGGAAAAATTTGAGCGAAAAGAGGTATGCCCACTCGCTCGGCGTTGCGGACGAGGCCGTAAAGCTTGCCGAAAGATACGGCGCAGATACCGAGAAAGCCTACGTCGCGGGGCTTCTTCACGATTATATGAAGGAGTTCCCTCCCGAAAAAATGGTTGAGGAGCTTAAACGGTACGGCGTTTCGGTAAACGAGGTCGCCAAAAGCGCACCCAAAACTCTCCACGGCGCGCTCGGAGCCTGTGCGGTGCGTGAGAGGTTTAAGATTGATGATGATGAAATTTACGACGCGATATTCTTTCACACGACCGGTAAGGCGAATATGAATATTCTGACCAAAATAATATATATCGCGGATTATATAGAGCCGAACCGCAGTTTTGACGGAGTCGAGCGGCTGAGAAAGCTGGCGTACGAGGATATTGATAAGGCGATAGTCCTCGGAATAGACGAAACGATACTGGATTTGGTGGAGCGAGGTCTTGCGGTCGAGCCGAACACAATTAACGCGAGAAATTACATATTACTTAATTCACAGAGGAATAATTGATATGAGGAGAAAAAAGCCGCAGAGAAAAATAAGGTCGCCGTTTAAAACTTTTTTGGTGCTGCTTGTTTTGTTTGTGGCAGTCTATGTCGGCTATGTGTGCGTTTCGGCTCATATAAACGGCGAGCCTGTCAATTTTAAATTTTGGGATAAAAACGTACCGTTTTCAAAGTCGTATCAGAATTTTGTCGTGGCGGGCGTTGACGACGACGGCTACCGAACCGACATAATTATGGTTTGTCAGTATGATTTTGCCGCGGGTACCTTGCATATACTTCAAATACCGCGCGACACATATGTTGAAAACAACAGAACAGACAAAAAGATAAATTCGGCATACGGCTCCGCGGATAAAGAAAAAACCTTGTTTGAGGAAATTGAAACGGTTACCGGTCTGAAGGCGGACAAGTATGTGGTCGTTTCGTTTAAAGGATTCAGAGACGCGATTGACGCAATCGGCGGAGTTACCGTAAACGTGCCTATGCGTATGTATTACACCGACCCCGTTCAAAGCCTTTATATAGACTTATATCCGGGTGAGCAGACGCTCAGCGGAAAACAGGCGGAAATGTTTATGCGTTACCGCAAGGGCAATTCCGGCGGAGGCTACGGAAACGGGGATTTGGGGCGTATCGCGGCGCAGCAGTCGTTTTACGAAAGTCTTATCGACAAGCTCCTTAGCCCTTCGTCGGTTATAAAAGCGCCGAAGCTGCTTGGCGTTGTGCTTAAAAATACCACGACAAACTTTTCGAGCAGCGAACTTTTGAATTATATAACCCTTGGGTTAAAAATGAATAAGGAGAACATAGAATTTTATCAGCTTCCCGGAAACGCGGATTATATAAACGGTGTTTCGTACTTTGTTGCGGATAAGGACGCTGTCGCCGCGCTTGTTGCAAACAGCTTTACTCCGAGCGGAGGCGCGGTACCCGTAAACTCGGACGTCAGTTTGAAGAAGAACAAATATATAAAGGTCGCGATAGAGGACGCGAGCGGACTTGGCAATTCGGATATGGATTTGCTTGAACTGACGGGAGACACGCTAAGCTCTTACGGCTTTAACGTCGTATCAAAGAAAAAGGCGGATAAGGTCGTGAAACATTCCTCGCTTGTGGATTATTCCGCAAAGCACGCGTCGGATGAAATAAAAAAGATATATGAGAACGTTTCGATGACCGAGCCCGATTCATCGGACGAGGAAAAAGGTGTGGACGTGAAACTTATATTGGGCAGTGATTTTAATTTTTAAGGAGATATTTATGACAGAACCTATTACTATTGCTAAAAATATTGCAAAAATGCTGGACAGCAAGAAGGCGGTCGACATTAAGCTGCTTGAGGTCGGAGAACTGACGACAATAGCGGATTACTTTCTTATTGCCACGGGCAATTCAAGCACTCAGCTTAAAGCGCTTTGCGACTATGTTGAGGAAGAAACGGAAAAGGCGGGAATACGCAGAACTAACAAAGAGGGTTACGGCGGCGCAAGCTGGATTTTGCTTGGCTACGAAGGCGTTCTGGTGCATTTGTTCCTGCCCGAAACCCGTGACTTTTATGATTTGGAACATGTATGGCAGGACGCTCCGCGTATTGATTTGAGCGACGTCATAGCAGATTAGGATTGTAAGGAGGAGTTTGAAATGAGATACAATTTTGATGAAATCGAGACAAAATGGCAGAAAAAGTGGAGTGAAAACGAGACTTTCAGCATTGACGAAAGCTCGGAGAAGCCCAAGTATTATGTGCTTGAAATGTTTCCATATCCTTCGGGAAACCTACATATGGGACATGTGCGCAACTACTCGATAGGCGACGTTGTGGCGCGCTATAAAAAAATGCAGGGCTATAACGTTCTTCACCCTATGGGCTGGGACTCTTTCGGTCTGCCCGCGGAAAACGCGGCTATTCAGCACGGTGTTAAGCCGTCGGACTGGACGTGGTCAAACGTAGATAATATGAGGCGGCAGCTGAAAAGGCTAGGACTCAGCTATGACTGGGACAGAGAGGTTGCGACCGCCAAGCCCGACTATTATAAATTCACGCAGTGGATATTCCTGCAGCTTTATAAGCACGGTCTGGCTTACAAAAAGATGTCGTATGTGAATTGGTGCCCGTCCTGTAAAACGGTGCTTGCCAACGAGCAGGTTGTCGGCGGGCATTGTGACAGATGTAAGAGCGAAGTCACCAAAAAAGAGCTTGACCAGTGGTTCTTTAAAATTACCGATTACGCACAGCGTTTGCTTGACGATATAGGTAAGCTCGGTGGATGGCCTGAAAAGGTAAAGTCTATGCAGTCCAACTGGATAGGCAGAAGCGAGGGCGCGGAAATACAGTTTAAAATCGACGGCAGCGACAAGAGCCTTACCGTATACACCACAAGACCCGACACTATTTTCGGCGTTTCGTATATGGTTATAGCGCCCGAACACCCGATTGTGGAAAAGCTCATCGCGGGCAGACCCGAAGAAGAAAAGTGCAGAGCGTTTATAAATAAGGTGCAAAAGCTCAATGAAATCACGCGTTCCGCTACCGATACCGAAAAAGAGGGCGAGTTTACCGGCGTGTATGTTATAAATCCGCTCAACGGCGAAAAGGTTCCGCTGTATCTTGCAAACTATGTTTTCCTCGATTACGGTACAGGCGTTGTTATGGGCGTTCCCGCGCACGACCAGAGGGACTATGATTTTGCCAAGAAGTACAATCTTCCGATAAGGATTGTAATTCAGCCGGAAGGTCAGAATATTAAGTCCGAAGATATGACCGCCGCGTTTGCCGCGGAGGGCATAATGGAAAATTCTGGTCAGTTTGACGGGCTTGACAATAAAGAGGCAATCAAAAGAATAATTGATTATATCGAAGAAAAGGGTATAGGCAGGAGAACGGTCAACTTCCGTTTGCGCGACTGGCTTATTTCGCGTCAGAGATACTGGGGCGCGCCCATACCTATTGTTTACTGCGACAAATGCGGCGTGGTTCCGGTTCCCGAATCTGATTTGCCGGTTATGCTTCCCGAAAACGTTAAATTTACGGGTCAGGGAGAATCTCCGCTTAAAGAGTGCGAGGAATTTGTGAACACCACCTGCCCCGTGTGCGGCGGTCACGCGACGCGCGACGTTGACACAATGGACACCTTCGTATGCTCGTCGTGGTACTATTTAAGATACTGCGACCCGCATAATACCGAGCTTCCGTTTTCAAAGGAAAAAACGGATTACTGGATGAATGTTGACCAGTACATCGGCGGCGTTGAACACGCTATACTGCATCTTTTGTACGCAAGATTTTTCACCAAGGCGCTCCACGATTTCGGTTATGTTTCGTGCGAAGAACCGTTTGAAAATCTGTTGACACAGGGTATGGTGCTGAAAGACGGCTCCAAGATGTCGAAGTCAATAGGAAACGTCGTAAGCCCCGAAGAAATAGTCGGCAAGTACGGCGCGGACACCGCAAGACTGTTTATATTGTTTGCCGCGCCGCCCGAACGCGACCTCGACTGGAACGATTCGGCGGTAGAGGGTTCGTATAAATTTATAAACAGAGTGTGGAGAGCCGTCGAAGATTTGAAAGATTATATGTCGGACGATAAGGTGGACGCGGCTTCGCTGAACGCGGATGAGAAAAAGCTTCGTTTTGCGGTTCATTCAAGCATCAAAAAAGTTACCGAGGATTTTGAAAGATTCAGCTTTAATACCGCGATAAGCAGTATTATGGAAATGGTAAACGCTCTGTATTTGTATAAGGAGAACACCGACAAGGCGAGCTACAACAGACCGCTTATCGGCGAGGCGGTAACGTCGTTGATTATACTGCTGTCGCCGTTTGTGCCGCACGTTGCTTCCGAAATGTGGGAGCGCATCGGCAAGACCTCCGACCTCACTTCCGAGAAGTGGCTCGAATACGACGAGCAGGCAATCGTTGTTTCAGAGGTTGAAATAGTCGTTCAAATTAACGGTAAAATTAAAGACAAAATTATGATTGCGGCCGGCGCGTCGGCTGAAGAACTTAAAACCGTCGCACTGGAGAACGAGAAGATAAAGAGGCTGACCGAGGGCAAGCAAATCGTCAAGGTCATTCCGGTTCCCAACAAACTGATAAATGTGGTCGTAAAATAAATAAATTTAAAAATCCACTCCGTATGTTATGCGGAGTGGATTTCTCTTGCGTTGGTTTCTCTGTTTTCGTTTTCGCGTTTTGCAATTTTTGTAAACTTTATAAGGTAGCCTATGGCGGCGGCTATCATAACGGCTACCAGAAACCAGAGCAGAGCGTATTTCACAGCCTCCGGCATAATGTCGCGGAAAATAATCATCGAAAAGATTATCGCGTAAAATACAACTGTGCCCGCCTTGCCGTACCATGTTGAGTATACCACAATATTTTTACGGTATAAAACCGCTCCCGTAACTATCATCGCCAGCTCTTTTGCGATGATAATTATTACCGCGAACACGGGAATCCATTTTGCGGCCGTCAGGCTCACCAGCACGGTAAGCTGCATAAGCTTGTCCACAAACGGGTCGTAAACCTTGCCGATTTTGGTAATCATATCGAATCTGCGAGCAATGTAGCCGTCCACCATATCCATAACGCCCGAAATAAGAAAGACCGTTATCGCCGCTATGACGTTGTCGTGAAAGACAAAATACGGAAAAAGCGGAACCAGACAAAGCCGCATAGTCGTTAAAATATTAGGTATCAATCAAATTCACCACACAGTTTGTAAAGCATTTCGTATATATCCGGACAAACCTTTTTTATGTTTATCGGCTTAAAGCTGAGATTTGTGAAGCCGTGAGTGGTGTAGCCGTTTGCGAGAAGCGCGCCGTCCGAGCATCTTATAACGCGGTAGTTAAATCGGCACTTTGCAACACCGAGTTCTTCAAGCTCAACCTCAATCTTAACCGTATCGCCGTACTGTGCGCCTTCTATAAATTTGCAGTAGCAGTCAACCAGCGGAAACATAACGCCGCGCTTTTCCACTTCGTCATAGGACATACCGCCCTGCTTGAAAAACTCGGTTCGGGCGACCTCAAACCACGGAAAGTAGCGCGAGTGGTGAACTACGCCCATCCTGTCTGTTTCGCAATATCTGACTTCGAGTTTTGTGCTGAACATCTGAACTTCTCCTTAAATCAAAATCGTGCGGTTGCCCAAATAGCTTAAAGTACTTTCGTAACGCCGCTGTAAACCTCGCCGCGCTTTGCGTCGATGGTTACAACAGTGCCGCTTTTGAGTATTTGCATAACATTTTTTGCCCCGACTATTACGGGAATATCAAGCGTCATACCGACGATTGCCGCGTGGCACGAAAGCCCGCCTTCCTCGACTATAATGCCGCTCGCTCTCCTCAATATGGAGATGAGCATATTTGAAGTCTGGGGCATAACGAGTATGTCGCCGTCGCTGAACGAATGCTGCGCTTCGTTGTAGTCCTTTGCGACACATATCTTGCCGCTTACATATTTATCGGTTATTCCGGTTCCGCTGACCAGAACGTTTCCTACGAGATGAACCTTTAAAATATTGGTTGTTCCGCTTATTCCGACAGGCGAACCGCCGGTTATTACCACCAAATCGCCGTTATGCACAAGACCCGTGTCGAGAGCGCGGTCTACCGCATGCTCGAAAAGCTCGTCGGTCGTGGTTTTTTCATCGCTTATTATAGGCATAATGCCCCACGAAAGATTAAGCTGACGTCTTACGCGCTGCGAAAGCACCGCCGCTATTATGGGACAGGCGGGTCTGAAGCTCGAAATCATACGCGCGGTATAGCCCGACCAGCTTACGGTTATTATCGCGGTAGCCTCAAGGTCATGCGCGGTCGTGCAGGTGGAGTGGCTGATTGCGTTGGTAACACCCGCGTTAAGGTCGAGCTTGGCGCGGTCAAATCTGTCTTTGTAGTCGATTTCCTTTTCGGCACACTCGACAATTTTTGCCATAGCGCACAGACTTTCAACCGGGTGCGAGCCTGCGGCTGTCTCTCCCGACAGCATAACAGCGCTTGTGCCGTCATACACTGCGTTTGCAACGTCGGAGGATTCCGCACGCGTCGGGCGCGGATTGTGGGTCATACTCTCAAGCATCTGAGTTGCGGTGATTACTATTTTTCCCGCTTTGTAGCATTTCTCAATCAGCGTTTTCTGAATGGAGGGAAGAAGCTCATAGGCTATCTCAACGCCCATATCGCCTCGCGCAACCATAATACCGTCGCTTATTTTGAGTATTTCGTCTATCTTTTCAACGCCTTCGAGATTTTCTATTTTTGAAATTATTTTAATGCTTGAACCGCCATTCTCATCAAGCAGCTTTTTAAGCTCAAACACATCATATGCCGAACGTACGAACGACGCCGCGACAAAATCAAACTTATGCTCGATTGCAAACAGAATATCCTCTTTGTCTTTTTCGCTTATGTACGGGAAATGCAGTGTAGAACCGGGAATGTTAATACTTTTTCTGTCGCTGATTATTCCGTCGTTCATAACGCGGCAGACAATATTTTTCCCCTCGATAGACATTACTTTTGTTTCCACAAGTCCGTCGTTTATGAGAATACTCATCCCGATTGACAAATCGGACGCAAGGTCGGGATAGGTTACGGTAACGCCGTTTTCGTCGCCTTCTACATCCTCGGAGTAAAAGGTGAACGTGTCTCCCGCTTTAAGCTCCACCTGACCGTTTTTAAAAGTTTTTACACGGATTTCCGGACCCTTGGTGTCGAGCAGGAGCGCAATAGGCAAATCCAACTCCTCGCGCAGCTTTTTTACGGCGTTGGCACGCGCAAGCTGTTCCTCGTGGGTGCCGTGCGAAAAGTTGAGACGCGCAACGTTCATACCGTTTAGCATAAGCTCTTTTAGAACCTTGGGGTCGTCGGTTGACGGACCGAGTGTGCAGATTATTTTGGTTTTTCTCATATCTGTGGAACTCCCTTCGTTTTTTATTTGTTTGATTTTCTATTCGCCTTGAATAATGCCCATTTTTGTATATATTTTCGCCTTGCCGTGAACCTTTATCGCGGAGGTGTTTTCGGTGAACTGAGCGATATACACCTCGCCGCGGTCAAGCTTTTCGGTGTGGTGAAATTTTGTGTCCTTGCCTCTGGTAAGACCTATAATGTTTACACCGTCCTCCTCGGCGAGAACGGCAATATAATCTCCTCCGTTAATCGTATCTGTAACGTCCATAAAATATTCCTCCGAAATTTGTCTTTTTATGGTAATTTTTTAAACATTTACCCATATTTAGGATAGCATTGAACGGACGGATTGTCAATATATTTTTTGACGCACAAAACAGATAAAAGAATATAATAAACTCACGCGCCCCTTACGGGGCGCGACAAAATAACACTAACGCCCGAATGACTATTCCGAAATTTCAACTCACACGCCTCGTGAGAGGCGTGACGAATAGGCAGAGTATCAATAATACTGCTGGATGTATTTTAACTCACACGCCTCGTGAGAGGCGTGACGGGCAGACGCCGAAACGGACGACGATTACGCGCAATTTCAACTCGCACGCCTCGTGAGAGGCGTGACTGTCTTATTCCGCATTGCAAAACCAATTTTTGAAAATTTCTACTCACACGCCTCGTGAGAGGCGTGACTATAATGGCTTCGGAAAACAGCGCGTTTTTCAAAAACAATTATGAAATTTCCAAGTTAAACATTCGGCAAAAATCCTTTTGGGCTTCAATTTCGCAATTCGCAATCAAGGTATAAAATGCGCGGTCATTGGGATCGTGTTCTTTCTGAGCCGCCTTTAATGCCGAAATATAGTCATTCCTCAAAATCGGAGGTATGGTTACAATTTGATAACCCTTATTAACCAAGATCATATTCATAAGCAACCGCGCACATCTGCCGTTGCCGTCAGTGAACGGATGAATATCGACCAATCGTCTGTGCGCATATGCCGCTAAAATCACGGGATGGAGCGTATTTCTTTTGTTATTTAATTCATCGGTAAATTCTTTCATAAGCCGATTTACTTCTTCAGGCTTTGGCGGTATATACTCGGTTCCCGTTATAAATACCTGATGAGCGCGATATTGCCCCGCATTTTGCACGTCAATTCCCGAATAGAACAATTTGTGTAAATTTTTTATTATCTCCTCGCTGAAACAAAAATCTTTGCTCCTTGCAATTTCCAACATATAATCATACGCTTTTGCGTGTCCCACCGCTTCATAACAATCCTTTATGGGCTTACCGCCAATTGTTATTCCATCTTCAATTAAAATTTTTGTTTCGGTAATTGTAAGGGTGTTCCCTTCAATAGCGTTTGAAGAATATGTCGTCCCTATGCGAAAATAATCGTCCAATTCTTTTAGCTCCTCAGGTTTTAACGGACGATAATCATCTATAACTTTTTTGTATTCATCAATACGGTTTAACAATTTTTCCATACTCATCACTATCCTATTCTCACAAACTCGCACATATCAATCTCTTATATTTTAACACAATTTATTGTAAATGTCTAATCATTTCCTTAAAAATTAACTTTAAATCGATATGATGCAATTTCAACTCACATATCTCGCGAGGCGTGACATTTGGTAGCAGCATAATTATACATAACAGGAAAATAAAACAATAAAAAATCAATATGACGGCTACAGTCGGCAAACTTTCCGTCATATTGATATGAAACACGAACAAAGCTTTACCTTGTCCATATTCTGAAAGGAGGTGATGTCTTGCAAGAAATCTTAGAGCCTGTCGATACTGGCTTTGGGTTTTTAGGTGCCGATGGTGTAGAGTATGCGACGTTTGACGAAGCATACGATACGTTCAAAAGCTCTGAAAGCCCTGAAGTGTAGTTAGTATCTTGCCGAGGTGTATATTTTAATATATGCCTCGGCAAAGGCTCAACCACCTCACAAAAATATTATATAAAATATAAATAAATCTGTCAATAACAAAATATAAATTGTATCACAATAACGATACAAATATAAAAAGAAGAATAACTTAAAAAAGAATAAAAAGGCGCGCGATTGTTGTCGCCGCCGGTTCCGCCGCCGGTTCCGCTGTTGTTTGCCGCAGGCGTTGGGCTGCCTGTGTTTGCCTGAACTCCGCCGGTTCCTGTTCCTGTTCCTGCTTCTGCCATAATTTCACCCCCATTTCTTGAATATATATTATTTATTTTTTTGCATAATAAAAGAGCAGTTTTAAGTCATACTCAGGACTCGCCCTTGCTTCGCGCCCAAGGGCTATAAATATAAAAAAATAAAAAAAGGAGAAGTAGTTTAATGCCATACTCAGGGCATAATAAAAGCCCCGAAAATCGGGGCGTGTATTCAGTTGTAATTACATTCCGGGTATTATGTCTTTAATGCCCTTCGCTACGTTTGCCGCGCGTTTCATCAGCGAGTTTTCCTCTAAATATTCAATGCCTTTGAGAGTTATTCGCAAATTGCTGATAGATAAAACTCTATCGCCATGAGCGCCGTATTTTACTTCAATGCCTGTAATATAGCCGCTGCGGGTGAGCATTTCCACTATACTTATCCATAGGTTTTCGCTTATTCCCAGGGCATTGGCCGATATAAAATCAATATCTGCCTCTTCGTAATTCATAGCCTCTCTAAGATACTTTAATATTTTGTATATAGCTTTCAAATCCTCTGCCATATATTTCACCTCCGCGTATAATAAAAGCACCTGTTTTCATAGGTGCTTTTTAATCAATATATCCACATTTTCTTTGCAGCTCCACATTCGGTTCAAAGTGAAAACCCGGAGCACACTCTTTAAGCTTTGCCACTTCTGTACGTTCAAAAATATAATCTTTAGGCAGACCATCGGGATATGCTTCGCAGCATGGTATCCAACCATCTTTGTTTGGCAATATATGAATGCAAAGGCTACAACTGTCTTTGCCGGGTACTGTAATCATTTTCGTCACTTCCTTTTTATGTTTCCAATTTACCGCTCATGACTTTATCATATAACTCTTTGGCTTGTTTTGGTATAACCGACCCTCTGTGTATCAATATTTCGATTTCTGCTACCGCTTCGGCTCCATCATTTAATGCTATAGCACTTATTCCTTCTACACCCATTTTTTCTAACTTATCATACATTGCTTCGATGTCTCTAAAACGGTTAGAAAAAATTGTTTTCGCGTGTCCTACCTCGTGTATGACAGCCTCTTCGAATGTCTGTGCAATATTGTTTTTATAATTTTTCAACATTTCATTTAGACTATCTATGCTGCGACCTTTAAAAATATCTTCGTTTAACACAATATCGGTTTCATACATATTGCCACGTTTATTGGCTATGGTTTGTATAAGCGGTCTGCCCTTTTCTTTTTCATTATCATTTTGAATAGACTTCATACTTATATTATTGATATAATATCCATCTGCCAAACTGTTATCAACAAAATATTTTTTTATGATTTTTACAGCTTTTTCGTCTACATCTTTACCATAAACGGCAAGTTCCAAATCATCAACATCTATATTTTTTATTATACCACTCTCGGCGGATTTGTCAACAGTTTTATCACCCTGTTTCTTCACCGCCGCGGCGTATTCTTCGGCGGTCAACCAATCGTGAGTGACGAAACAGCGGCAATTGATGTCGTGCCCCGCAACGCCGCTTTTGCCCGGCGTATCAGCTTTCACTCCGTCGCCCAAATCGAACTTTTCACCGATTTTAACGGTCTGACCTTCCAGCACCATATGATTTGCGCCTTTGCCCATTGACGATTTCCAGCCTTTTTTGGTCTTGCGCCTCACTTGCGGGCGTACCCGCTCATCTCTCATAGTGTGCCATATTTTAACGCCTATCAGTCCGCTTGTGCCGCTCTTTATCGCTATTTCAACTCACACGTCTCGTGAGAGGCGTGACTTTGCGACAGCGATTGTACGGGCGAACGCGCCGATTTCAACTCACACGCCTCGTGAGAGGCGTGACATTGCCTCGAACGGCACGCCCGCGGGGATGCGACCATTTCTACTCACACGCCTCGTGAGAGGCGTGACACAATGCCGATAAACACCGACTTTGGTTCGGTGATTTCTACTCACACGCCTCGTGAGAGGCGTGACGCAAGCGCGTGAGCCTCGGTCGAGCCGCACAGCGTATTTCTACTCACACGCCTCGTGAGAGGCGTGACTTGTGGAGATAGTAGGTTACGAGGTCGTAGAAGCATTTCTACTCACACGCCTCGTGAGAGGCGTGACGCGTCCGCTCGTGCGTGCAGGACGATTGACGTCATTTCTACTCACACGCCTCGTGAGAGGCGTGACAAGAAAAATATACACTTGTTCTACGCCGACATACAATTTCTACTCACACGCCTCGTGAGAGGCGTGACCCTATATATTGTGTAATATATGGCATTTGCCTCTCAGTTTGGCGGACTACCTTTAAATTTTAGCACATTTTTAAAGGGAAATCAACAATTTTTCCGGCGAACCTTACGGGTTTTATAATATTGCTTGAGGTTCGCCACTTTATTATATAATCAATGCACCCTCCGGATCATAGGTGGATTTGGCGCCGATGTGCTCAACGCGCTTCTTCCAATTATTGCCGAGATAATATATTCTGAGACTGTCCTTTTCGCAATCTATAATTTTTTCCAAACGGTCTTTAAGCTTCAGAAATGTTGAGTAATCAACATCAACTTCAAAGACCGAATTTTGCACGCGCTGACCGTAGTTAACACACTCCTTGGCAACCTTTCTGAGCCTTCGCTTCCCCGCGGAGTCTGTTGTTGAAACGTCATAACTTACCACACTCATCATAATTTTGTCTCCTGTTTTTCTACTTTACAATGTAGCACGGATATTCTTCGATTTCGCCGCGAATGTATTTTGCGAGCAGCATACTTTGCGCGTATGGCAAAAGACCGAGATTTATCTTTTGCTTTAGGTAAGGATGAATAATATCCATGTGCTTTTTCTCCTGCCACTTTGAAATAACCTTCTTTTTGCCGTCCGTATTAAGAAATACCGCTCCGCTGACCTGCGTTTCAAAATCCTTGGCATTTAATATTTTTAAATTGATCATAGTCAGGACGAAACGCTCTATGATGCAACGACTTTCTTCGACAAGGTCACACGCGAGCGAAGCGCGCCCCGGACGAACCGAGTGATAAAATCCCATATAGCTGTCTAACCCGACGCTCTCCAGCGCGGACGCATAATCGTTTGTCCAAACCGTATATAGAAACGATAATACCGCATTTACTCTGTCGAGCGGAGGACGCTTTGTCCTCATTGTGAATTTAAAATCTTCTTTTTGGTGCAAAATCAGGCTGTCAAAAACATCAAAGTATGCTTTTGCTCCGCGACCCTCTATTCCGAGAATTTCATTTATGTCTTCGGTTTCATATACGTTTTCTATGTATTGATTAAGAAGGTCGATACAGTGGGACAGACTGCCGTCTGAATTTATTGAGGGATAATCTTTTAATGTCCGCTTTATAACACTTCTGGTATTTGCCATTTTGGCGGCAACTGTATTCTGACGCAGTATCGCGGGAGGGGCTGCAAACTTTTCAAACTGGGATTTTCTCAATAATATATTTCCGTGTGACGAACCGTGAACACTTGCCAGAAAACGCCCCTGAGGAGATATGAAGGTTATCGGGATACCGTATTCCGCACATTTTCCCATTAAAGCCGGCGAACATCCGAGATAACTGAAACAATATACCGCCTCAATATTCGTAAACGGAAGCCGTAGTTGAATATTGTTATCCTTTTTGCACACAATATTTTCACCGTCGAGCGTCAGGTATATGTTCTCGTCAGTTATGTACAGTGAATTCAAAAGCTTTCTCATACGCGCTCATCCTCCTTAACAAGACTGCGAACGGTATATTTTTTATTCTGCGGCATACATACGTCTTTAATTGAGCATCCGCTGCATTTCTGACCTTTTATCCGCTCGGGTATCTTTCCGCTTTCAAGGACCTCATTCATTTCGGAAAGCAGTTCCTTAAGCAGAGAATAATATTTGTCATACTCTTCATTCAGACGCAACTTTTCTCTGCGGTGCGTGTCGCCGTAATACAGATAGCCTTCGCTTTTACATTCCCATATGTAATCCGCGCAGAGCTTTTGAGCAAATACCTGTATCACATCCGATTCGTTTGCTGTTTCCGACACAGGTTGACGGGGCTTATATTCGACTATATTTACGTCAAATTTGTCACCAAGTTGTTTGATATAAGTCCCCGTCCTGCTCCTTATAAATTCAATACAGTCTGCAATACCGTAAAGGTTAAGCTCGTCATTGTATAATGAGACGGAGCTGAGCTCAATTTTGTTTTTTGAATGAAGTTCGTGCCTGCCGGAATGAACGCGCTCGTGCATAATATTTGCCTTTACGACGAACGCGTTCTCCGACCAGTCTTGGTTTAATTCAAGCAAGCCGAACCGACGAGGGCAGTACATATGATGCTGAATTGTGCGAATGTTTATCATCACAGCTTTTCGATAAGCGTTACGCCATCGGGCATATTTCTGTCTATGACAACATCATAATCACTATATGCTCTCGGACACTCCACGTCCGCTTTTTTATTTATTGAAACCTTGTCAAACAAAATATGCGAAGGCGCGTTTCCGAGCGAGCTTTCGTGCTTGAATACAATAAGCTTTCTCATACACATTTTTCCGCGCGCCGCGCTGTGGTCGTGCTCGAACATATTGATAATTGCCGTCCACAAAAGCTCAAGGTCATCCTCTGAAAATCCCGTGACCTTCTGTGCGAGCATCGCCGACACATAGCCCTCAACTTTATACAGCCCGTATGGTACTATGTTCTTTTTACCCATTTCGGTTTCGCCGGTTTCCATTCTTTCTTCGGTGGTTCTCGCCTGTCTTGTGATTGTGACGTCCTGCTGGCATATAGGGTCAATGCTTCTCGCAAAGTTAATCTGAACGGGACCGCGCACAATGCCGCACGGATCATCGCCGGTGTTCATTACCGCGCCGAACGTGCGCACGTCAAAGTAGTTCCTGCACATATAGTTGCGTGCCGTTCTGACATCGTCTGCATTCTTTCCCTTTTGTCCGGTCTTAAGATCCTTCGCCTCATATGCAGCGGTAAATTTGGAGTTGAGCGATTTGTCGGCCTTAATAAGTATGTTGTATCCCGCTTCACCTTCTTTTAAAATCTCGACATAATTGCGAATTTTTCTCTTTAAGCAAACATCGGTAATTATACCGTATGGAATTTCGGGGTCTACCCTCGGCATATTTCCCGCGTCGGGATCCCCGTTCGGGTTCCCGTTTTCAACATCAAAAATTGCTGTAAATTCGTATCTGTTCTTAATTGCTTCCATTTTAAATCTCTCCTTTATTATTCATTATTTTTATCATTTTGTTTATCATTTTGCGTATCGTTTTTCCTGTAAAAATCCTGCACCTGATGATAGTAGCCTATGATAAATTTACCCTGCTCCTGAGGTGACAGCGTTGTCGGAAATTGTGTTTCGAGCTTGTCTATGATTTCACACATAAGTTTTTTGCTGCTTACTTCATAGGCATCCTTTTTAAGATGATGCTGAGTAAGTTTTACCAGGTTAGGGAATACCCGCACCGGCGTTGAACACGCGGTCGAAAAATTCAAGTCCTTAATTGATCTGTTAAGATTGCCTAACGCGTTCTTTTGTGTATGTTCCAGTACTGCGAACAGCCTTCCGCACAGGTATGCCTGATTTGTGTTTGTTTTGTCGAGCGACATAGTTATTTCCTCCTTTTTGTTATTTAATCTTGCCGTTCTGTTAATGCAAGCCTTTATAATTCCGGCTCGCACATAATTTACTGTTTTGTCAATCTTAACCCGTCTTACAATCGTTTCAAGCAAAGTGTCGGGATACCGCGTTCCGTTGAGTATTGCACCGAAAATCGCCGCAATAACCGGCGGCGGTACCTTTTCATTATTGCTCTTTGGCGATTTCATTTCAAACAGTATGCTCCAAATCGAGATTTGCTTATGGTCGTCGTCAATACGCATATCCTCTTGGTGCTTTTTTGCATTGTCAAGAATGTTTATGTATTTGTCACGGCATATGAATTTCTGTGCAATTCGTGAGCTGTTCGGTGCAAGACCCACAACATAAAATGTGACGTTTTCATCAATCTCTGAAAGCGGAACATCTTTTGCTTTGCCGTCGCTCAAATCCTTCGCCGTGGCAGCAAGCATTTTTTCGGTTTTGGATGCGTTGGCTTTATCGTCTCCGAAACCGCCCATCCTTTTAAATAAATCAGTTTCTGCACTGTCATCCTTTGACATAGCCCAGAATATAACAGTCAAATCCTCTAAATAAATATGATGTTTTGGGTCGCTTATGAGAATGTTTAAAGCCTCGGTATAGCGCTTCATCACATCCTTGGATATTGAGCCGTTATACGACTGCGTTTTCCCGTAAGATTCAAAAGCCGAATTGTTGTAGCTTACGAGAAGTCCGCCCGACGCTTGTCCGCCCCTAATTCCTTTTATCTTATCGTGCAGTTTCGCAATCTCCGCGGGTTTGCCGGTCACCGCGCATACACCGTCAATTTTTTGGTCTTTTGCGTCAGCGTTTTGTTTGACTTTTCGCATTATTTCTCCGTCTTCGGAATGGAGTGTATTGCCGGGGTCCCCGGCAAGGCAGAAGATAAAAGACGCTCCGGAATATTCCTTTGCAATACTCATAAGCACCGGGTTTTCAGTCTCGTTTTCGGGCACCCAGTTTTTTATAAAATTTCTGTATGCCGTCACAATTTCGGACATCATTCCCTCGGTATATTCCAAATTTGTTTTGACAAAGCAATCGTGCGATTTTTTCGCCTTATCGGTTTTGTCCTCAGGGCTGAATGTGTTTGTTTTCTTATCGTAATTCAGTCCGAAAATATACAGCGGGCGGTGCTCGATTATATTCGCGTCAATTCCCGGCTTCTGGGTTCGCTCGGGCAGAATCGCGGTTCCGGGCAAGTTTACCACGTTGTCTTTTACGTCAATTTCCTGTCGTTCCCGAATAGCTGTAATACGGCTTATTGTGCCGTCATTTCTCAGCATTATCCGATGAGTGATTTTCTGCGATGATGTTCCGGGCGGCGCAACCTTTCCCACTTCTGCCAAAAAATCGTAGTAATCATTCAGCGCGTTTATCAGCATTTCATCATCTCCTTGTATTTCGCGACGTCTATAACACCGTCAATCATATGCGGACGGTAGAACATCGCGTCAGCCTCATCCGAAAATTTGCGTGCGTTCCAGTCGTTGTCTTTCGGAATACCGCCGTCGCGGAACTGCATATGATACAGCATATAGCCGAGATCGACGTCGCCCTTTAACTCCTCGGAAATCCTATCCGTCGGGAACTCGTCCACAAGCTCAACTTTGTCCGCCGCGAACTCGCGGCATCCAAGAACCGGCGGCCTGAAAAACTGCCCCTTTTTCAGCCTGCGGAGCATAATGTTATAGTGCTTTTCCTCGCTCTCGTCATCGTGCTCGCTCCTTATGCCGGTAAGCTCGAAGTGGAACTCAACGCCATAAAGAACGTCCTTGAGAACCATACTGCCGCGCTGACTTCTTATCTCCGAGGTGTACAGCTCGGCTCTCGGCTCGCCGTCCTTCATCTGCTTTTTCACATTTGAGAAGCTCACCTTTTCCTTTACCTCGTTGCGGCGTATGTTGACAAATTTAATAGGATTGAACACTATTATTTTGTCAACAACGATACGAAACGCGGGTTTCCAGTAAATACTCTTGATAAGCCCCTCCATAGCTCCCGGCGGCGGAACGTCATAGCTAACTCGCTCCGTTTTCATTTCGGGACGGGTAAAGCACGCATATTTTCCGCTCACCATAATTTTAAATCCGTAGCCCATTTTTTTCGCCTCCTTTACAAAATGGTATCAAAATTTTTATTTATATCAAGTCCTGTTTCCCTGTCGTAATATTTGGGTTCAGACAAAATATACATTTCTCCCTGCACCTTTACCGCACCCTTGCCCATCAGGTCATTAAGCTCGGTTGCGCTAACCGTGGCGCAGTACTTCTGAAGCTCTCGTTTGACGGAAAGATTGCCGTATTTCAACTCGTCTATAAGCTTCTTGTTTTCCTCACACTGAATAACTATGCCGATGGTTTCTGTTTCTATAAAGTTAAACAATCGTGCGTAAGATTTGAAGGGGATTTCGCCCCAGCTCATATGCCCGCCCATCAATGCGGTTATTGAGTTTGTGTCAATCATTTCATCTTGCTCGGCAGCGTCAAAAACTCTGTTGTAATACTCCTCAATCGCTTCCTGTGAGGAAATATTCTCAAATTTTTCAAAAAGGCTTTCCGTTATATCTGCCTTGAGAGCGAGGTCATCTTTCAGCATGTCCAGCCCGAATACGGTCACATTTCCGAGTGCCATCTTGCCCTCGCGGTTGCAGCGTCCGCCCGCCTGAATAACACTGTCAAGTCCCGCAATTTCTCGGAACACCGAATTAAAGTCCAGATCAACTCCCGCTTCGATAAGCGAGGTGGAAAATACAACTGTTTTTGCTCCGTTTTTGAGATCGCCGCGTATTTTGTCTATGATTTCCGTGCGGTCGGTCGAAGTAATATATGTGGACAAGTTGTAAACTTGACAATCGGGAGTTTCCTTACACATATTGTACATTTCCCGCGCCGTGTCTTTCCGGTTTACAATAACGAGCGCGTTCTCCTGCGCGAGTGCATTTTCCGCAATACATTCAATATTGCTCTGCCCGATATATTCATATTTGCACTTGTCAAAGCAATCGAAAAGACTTTTGTCTTTCACCGCATACTCTATTTTCGTGCCTTGCGGAACATATTTTTCGATAAAGCGTGTGTAGTCGGGCATTGTTGCAGACATTAAAATCGCTGTGGAGTGAAGATATTTTGTTATGTAGCCGATAGCGCGCAGACACGGCTGAATATACTTGATAAGCAGAGTGTGTACCTCGTCGAGCACCAGAACGCTGTCCGCAAAATTGTGCAGCTTCCTGAGCCGACGGCTTTTGTTGTGGTAAATAGATTCAAAGAATTGAACATTTGTTGTGATGATTAAAGGGGCATCGTAATTCTCACAGGTCTTTCTAAGCTTTTCGCTTGTTGTTCTGCTTTCTTCAATGATTTTAGATTTGTTGTCGTTTTTGCCTTCTTTCTTGCCGTCGGTATTATCAAAATCGTAATTTGAGTGATGCTCCAAAATCGGCAACACGTCGCCGAATATGTCTCTGAATTCCTTGGCAGTCTGTTCGATTATGCTCGTGTATGGTATGACGTAAATAATTCTCTTTTTTTTGAGCCTGATTGCCGTCTCCAAAGCGGATTTTATACTGCACAGCGTCTTTCCGCTTCCCGTGGGCATATCGACTATGTATATATTCGCGTCATTGTCTCTTGTGCAGTCATAAACCTGACTTTGAATACCGCTGCGCGCCTTCTGTAAATTCGTCACGCAGTCAAATTTTTCAAGATATGCGTTGACCCTTTCAAGTGCGGCTTCAAAATTTGCTTCTTTTATGCCGCGCTCGGCGTCGGGACTGCAAAACCGTTCGGTGTCAATAAAGTCGGCGTCGGTGAGGCAGGAGTATATGTATCTTGTCAAAAACGAATATACCTCAATCATCTCTTTGTCGTTCGGCGTTTTAAGCAGTAAATCCAGCAGAGTGTCGTCGGGAAATTGATCGCCTATTTCTTTGTCAAACGCGGGACAGTCGTATGCTTGTCCTTTTGTCGCATCTTTAAAAGTCGAGTCGGTGATTATGGCGTCTGCGTCCGGTAATCCTGTATGATGTCCATAGATACAATACGCGAGCATATTAGCGTACGATTTTTTGGTGTCTTTGAATTTGTCACATTTTTCGATAATTCGCGCAGCACCGAACCACGCGTGCACAGTCTTGTCGCCTTTGTTTCGTATGTAATTCTGAAATTCGGGCGAGTACTTGCCGAGGTCGTGATACAGCCCGCAGCAGTATGCAATCTCCTTAAATTCGGGAATTGCATTGTCTCGGCTCAACTCCGCGGTTTGTACAAGATGTTCTTTCACACTTTGCGTCCTGCCGTCCTCCGAAGTGTGGGCAATATAGTTTTCAAAATCCATGCTCATAAATTAGTTTCACCTCTTAAAAAGTTTTTATATTACTTAAAATTAAAGCCTCAGCTTTTTAAATGCAGTCATTTAGGTTATAGGGTATTTTTAGAAATAATGATAAATTATATCGCTTGCCTCGATGCAAAAAATGCAAAGAAAAAATCAACCTGTGCTTGAGTGTTGAAAAACAGAATAAGTAATTATAATTGATAATATAAAACTCACACGCTCCTTACGGGGCGTGCCCAAAAATATAATTATACTCACGCACCTTTTATCAGGTGCGGCGCAGGCGCATTCTTTAATGCTCAATCGCATTATATCACGGTCGTTATCGGCGTGTCAATAGAATTTCAGCCCATTTCAAAAGATATATTAAGTGTAAAATACGGCAAGTGCGTACCCAAAAGGTTACACACTTGCCGCGTTGTTAAGAAATATCCCTCCTTGCAGTTGTAACCGCTCCTATTGCGGTGAAGATTGCGATATACGCGATGCACACAATAATGAATTGCGCGTATCCGCCGCTTTCGGCGATTTTTTGCGACGCGTTGGCGTTCATACCAAGCGACATCAGCGAGTACGGCCATATATGACCTAAGTTTTTTGCAAGAAATCCCAGTCCTGACAGCCCGCCCGCGAACGATATTCCTATCGGCAGTGCGAAGCTTTTTATGTTCATCGAAATCAAAATCTGTATCGCTACAATGACTATTCCGCCGAGCGTGCCGAACGCGCACCACTGCGCGATTGTGAGCCACGGCGGGTCTGCAAGTCCGGCGATATATCCCGAAATTACAAACAGTGCGCATATCCATATCATACTGAAAAGCAGCATCATGGCGGCGGTTATCAGCTTGGCGAGAAATACCGCCGAACGGCTTGCCGGCATTGTGAAAACCTTATTCCAATTATGGTTCGCACCATCCAGCCGCATTATATACGCGCAGTAAATACCGAGCATTATCGGCAGGAAGAAGTAATCGGTAAACAGCGTGTGTTGGGTCCACAGGCTCAGCCATTCCTTTGTCAGTATACCCTGATTGTAAATATAGTTTGCGGTTCCCAAAGCCGCCGGAATAATAGGCATCAGCAAAAACGCAAGCCACACGGGCGAGCGTTTTAGCTTCATTCGTTCCGCCTTCAATAATTTCAGTAACATAATTTACAGCTCCTTTCTCTTAAATATTTCGCGCCCGATTACATACATCACGACGCATATAAAAATCAGTACGACAAAGAACGTCCAATCAATTCCCATAACGTCAAAATGCGCGAATTGATAACGATTTTCCTTCGTCCAGTCAAACAGCCCGACAAACATCAGCACGGCGTAATAGCCCCAGATAAGAGACATGCGAAGCCACGAAAGCTGCGGCAGAAACATCGAAAACGTTCCGAAAAACGTGCCTATCGCTCCCGCAAAGAAGGTGACCGCCTGATTTTTGAAGCAGAGCGACAGCGTGTGCTGAAAAATATACACCGCGACTGTCGGCACGGCGGTAAACAGCAGATACAAAAGATACAGCTTTATCGGCACGTTGCCCTCAAACCCCGCGATATAGCTGAACGCAATCGTCGCTCCCCAGCTTAATACCACGCAGAGCATCATAACCGCAAGTCCGTATAAGAGCTTCGCGTCGTATATACGTCCGCGCTTTTCGGTGACTGCAAGCTTCTTCAGCATCAAACCCTTATGCTCAATGTCGCAAAGCCGCGACGATACGATTATCGAGAGCAGCGGCATAAAGATTGAGTTTATAAGCGGAAGCTCGTATAAATTCGCCATCCAGCCGAGCCGCAGAAGGTCGGCGCTATGATGCCTCGGATAAATCCACGCGAGCATCGCCGCCGTAACAACGAGCGCGGTCACGAATATGTAGCGGCGACGCGTTTTCATAAACTCACATTTGAGTAATTTAATCATAAGCTTTGCTCCTTTCCCGTAAGGTCAAGGAAGATTTCCTCAAGCGACTTCGACTTGTCAACGTCGTGCAGATTGTCAAGCGCACCCTGATACATCATTTTGCCGTTTGCGATAATGCCGACGTCCTCCGCCATTTGGTCTATTTCGGAGAGCAGATGGCTTGACACGATTACCGTCATTCCGTACTCTTTCGGCAAGGACTTTATCAGCTCGCGCATTTCCTGTATGCCCGACGGGTCAAGCCCGTTTGTCGGCTCGTCGAGTATCAATAGCTTCGGGAACGATAAAAGCGCGCCCGCAAGTCCGAGCCGCTGTTTCATTCCGAGTGAGTACGCCGACGCTTTCTTGCCGCGCTGATTGTCGAGCCTGACGATTTGCAGTACCTTGTCGATATTCTTTTTAGGCACGTCCAAAAGCGTTTGCAGAATTTTTAAATTTTCCGCGCCCGTAAGATGCCCGTAAAACGACGGAGACTCGATGAGCGAGCCGATACCTCGAAGTATCTGTATCCGCGTATTGGGAGTGAGAGGTTTGCCCATAATTTCAATTTCGCCCGCCGTCGGACGGATAAGGCTCAGAAGCATTTTAAGCGTTGTGGTTTTTCCCGCGCCGTTCGGACCTAAAAATCCGTATATGCGACCCTCGTTTACGCGCATATTCAGATTGCTTACCGCCGCCGCGCCCTTGTAGAGCTTTGTAAGTCCCATTGTTTTTACAATTTCGTTCATAATAGAACTCCTTTCCGTTTGATAAAACAAGTGTATCACGCCGACATTTCATAAAAATAAATTAAACCTTAAATCTTTATAAATTCTGTTTGGAATTTGTTTTTTATACCGCGAAATAAAGTCTGCGGTAATCGGGTTCGGGAGATTGGAATATAATTTTGTAAATAGTATTGACGGAGTAATATAAAAGAAGTATAATCCAATTATCGGAAAAATAATAGTCTAATGTAAGGAAGAGTTAAAAATGGATTACAAAAAGGATTTAAGAGAACAAACAAATCCGATATTCAATACGGCGAAATCCATGCTGCTTATGTATCGCGTCCGACCTCGACTATATCTCGTCGGCGGGACTTCGCGTACTGCTTATGATGATTAAGAAGGTCGGAAACGGCAACCTGACCGTTACGGGACAAAACGACACGGTGCAGACGGTCTTTGACCAGACGGGATTTTCGGATTTGATTGGATAAATCGGATAATTTGAAGATATATTTATAAATTTAAGATAAACGGCTTCGCCGAAGCGCGAAGCCGTTTTTCGCGGAGGTAGTTTTGATATGGACGCAAAATTAAATAATTTAAAGGAATATATAAAATCACTAAAATCAGTCGCGGTCGCCTTTTCGGGCGGCGTTGATTCGACGTTTCTGCTAAAGGTCGCGCATAGTGTTTTAGGCGATAACTGCGTTGCGATAACGGCGCGCTCCTGCTCGTTTCCGCAGCGCGAGCTTAACGAAGCAAAGGCGTTCTGCGAAAAGGAAGGAATAAAGCAGATAATCATAGAATCGGAGGAGCTTAGTATTGACGGCTTTGCGCAGAATCCGAAAAACCGATGCTACCTCTGCAAGACAGAATTATTTACAAAAATGCGTAAAGCGGCTGAGGAGCTTGGCATAGAGAACATTGCGGAAGGCTCGAATATCGACGACAACGGCGATTACCGCCCCGGACTTATCGCGGTTGCGGAGCAGAATGTTAAAAGTCCGCTCAGAGAGGCGGGACTTACCAAAAACGAAATACGAGAATTGTCCAAAGAAATGGGTTTGGATACATGGGGCAAGCCGTCGTTCGCGTGCCTATCGTCGCGATTCGTGTACGGCGAAACGATAACCGAGGAAAAGCTCGGTATGGTGGACAAGGCGGAGCAGTTTTTGCTTGATTTTGGTTTTACTCAGGTTCGCGTGCGCGTACACGGGGATATGGCAAGAATTGAAATTAACAAAAACGAATTTCCAAAAATTCTTGAAAAAGCGGACGAAGTGTATGATTATTTGAAATCGCTCGGATTTACATACGTCTCGCTCGACTTGGGCGGCTACCGAACCGGAAGTATGAACGAAACGCTTTAAAAATTTTAAAATAGAAATAAAAAATGGGAGACACATATAGCGTCTCCCATTTTGAATAATTTTAAATTGCGTTTATTCTGATATAACCGCGTTATTCGCCGCGCTCAGGTTGTTTGCGGTAATTTTTTGCGAAGCAAAAAGTCGCCGCAAGCTATCAAAGCTTGCCGGGTCGTTTACGACATCGATTTTTAGCCTTTTTACAAATTGTTTTATTGTTATGAATCAGCTCTGCACCTGTGTTTTCGCCGAAGGCGCAATCGCGAAAGGTTGATAGTGAGCCAAAGCCGTCGCGAGGGCGTTTACAACCGAGCAGGCGACGCGAACGTGACCTTTCGCGAAAAAGGAGCGGCAGTCCGAAAAGCGAAGCAGTGATTTTTTGTCAAAAAAATCGCGGCGAGCCCAAAAGGACTTGCCGCGACGTGGCTCCCCAAGTTGGACTCGAACCAACGACCCTGCGGTTAACAGCCGCATGCTCTACCGACTGAGCTATTGAGGAATATTTTTAAAACAATATTATTATAGCACCTTTTTTGAAATTGTCAACATTTTTTTGAAACTTTTTTTGCGGACGCTCCGGCAGCCTTGTTTGCGCCGCTTATAAAAATTTCGTTTACCGATAATATTTTAACGCTTTAAATTATTAAATCATATTGTAAATAAAATGTAATATTAAATTTGTTGACAATGTACGACAAAAGAGATAAAATATTCTTAATTTTAAGGAGGGTTTATTATGTGCGGAATAGTGGGATACGTCGGCAGCAGACAGGTTGCGCCGGTTTTGCTTGACGGACTTAGTAAGCTGGAATACAGAGGATATGATTCCGCCGGAATAGCGGTTTACGGCGACGGTAAAATAAATGTCGCAAAGGCGAGAGGCAGGCTCAAGGTGCTGAGCGAAATGACGGACGAGGGAAAGTCTGTTTCGGGAGTTATGGGAATAGGTCATACGCGCTGGGCTACGCACGGCGAGCCGTCGGACGTAAATTCTCATCCGCACGTTTCGAGCAGCGGACGTTTTGCGGTCGTTCACAACGGCATAATCGAGAACTATATTCCTCTCAAAAAGCGTCTTATGAATAAAGGCTATGAGTTTGTTTCGGAAACAGACACCGAGATAATAGCTCAGCTTATCGAATACTACTACAAGGGCGACCTTTTGGAGGCTCTTATAAAGGTTATCGAGCGAGTTGAAGGCTCGTATGCTCTCGGCGTGCTTTGCTCGGACTACCCTGACCGATTTGTTGCGGTGAGAAAGGCAAGTCCGCTTATAGTCGGCGTGGGAGAGGGCGAAAACTTTATCGCTTCCGACGTCACCGCCATACTTAAATATACGCGAAACGTGTATTATTTGGAGGACAACGAGATAGTCGTATTGAGCAAAGACAGCGTTGACGTATACAATACCGACAAGGAGATTGTCAATAAAGAAATATTCAAGGTAGACTGGGATGTTTCGGCGGCGGAAAAGGGCGGCTACGAGCATTTTATGATGAAAGAAATAGAAGAGCAGCCCAAAGCCATACGAGATACGGTAAGCGCAAGAATAAAGGATGGTAAAATCGTACTCGACGATATTTCGCTTGACGAAAAATACATAAAAGGCATAAATAAAATTTTTATAGTGGCTTGCGGAAGCGCGTACCACGTCGGGGTCGTGGCGAAGTACGTCATTGAAAAGATGTGCCGCATACCCGTCGAGGCTCAAATCGCTTCGGAGTTTCGCTATTGCGACCCGATAGTTTCGTGCAACGATTTGGTTATTGTAATAAGTCAGTCGGGCGAGACGGCCGACACGCTTGCGGCGCTTAAAGAGGCAAAGGCGCGCGGTGCGAGGGTGCTTTCGATAGTAAATGTTGTCGGCTCGGCTATTGCGAACGCGTCGGATGATGTGCTTTATACTTGGGCGGGTCCCGAAATTGCGGTTGCGACGACCAAGGCGTACAGCACACAGCTTGCGGTTGTGTATCTGCTCGCGGTTTATATGGCGGAAAAACTGGGTCTGCTTACGGTGGGAGAGTACGCCGAAATGGTGCGTGAAATACAGGAGCTTCCCGATAAGGTCGCGGAAATACTCAAATCTAAGGAAAAGATACAGTACCTTGCATCTCAGTTTTACAACTGTCACTCGATTTTTTTCATAGGAAGAAATCTGGATTACGCGGTGTCGCTCGAAGGCTCTCTCAAGCTGAAGGAAATTTCGTATATTCACTCGGAGGCGTACGCGGCGGGCGAACTCAAGCACGGCACCATTTCTCTGATTGAGGAGGGAACTCTTGTCGTTGCGCTTGTGACCGGCAACAATCTGTTTGACAAGACGGTTTCCAATATAAAAGAGGTAAAGGCGCGCGGCGCGGTAGTTATGGCGGTCAGGACGGATACGCATTTGCACGATGACGATATAGCCGACCACGTTATAACGATTCCCTCGACAAACGAGATGTTTTTGCCGTCGCTCTCGGTTATACCGCTTCAGCTTTTCGGCTACTATGTGGCTTCGCTCAAAGGTCTGGATATTGACAAACCGAGAAATCTGGCGAAATCGGTCACGGTTGAATGAGGTATTTTGTGCAGTTTTAACAAACCGAAAAAAATTTTAAAAAATCACTTGCATTTTGTAAGATGTAAGAGTATAATTTCAGTATAAAAATTAAATATGCGTATAATTTTAAGCACAAAGGCGTGTTTGTTCCGAGGGGGGAACGGACACGTCTTTTTGATTTTACGGCTTGTCTTATATGTATATTCTTAAATTATTTGAAAGAAGGTGTCTTTTGAGATGATTGTATCGAAAGACCGATTCCGACAGAAAACAGAGGGGAAAGTCGGTTTTGTGGTCTTGGGCAGGAGTTGTTAAAAAGTCATAAAGTCATTTTGAAAGGGGTTAAGAGTTATGGATTTAATGAGTTTATTGAACGAACAGATTTTCGGAGTATGGTTTTTGATAGGCGCGGCTCTCGTATTCTTTATGCAGGCGGGCTTCGCAATGGTAGAGGCGGGCTTTACAAGAGCTAAGAACTCCGGTAACATCATTATGAAGAACCTTATGGATTTCTGTATAGGAACCGTAATGTTCATCGTAATAGGCTTCGGCTTGCTGTGCGGCGAGGATGCGCTCGGCGGATTCCTCGGTTTGCCTACGATGGGAATATTTACCGACTATGCAAATTTTGATTGGTCGAGCTTCGTATTCAACCTCGTGTTCTGTGCGACTACAGCTACCATCGTTTCCGGAGCTATGGCGGAGAGAACCAAGTTTTCTTCTTACTGCGTATACTCCGCGGTAATATCGGCGGTCGTATATCCGATTGAGGCGCACTGGATTTGGGGCGGCGGCTGGCTCTCCCAGCTCGGCTTCCACGATTATGCGGGTTCTACCGCGATACATATGGTCGGCGGTTTGTCGGCGCTCATCGGCGCGGCTATCCTCGGCGCTCGTATCGGTAAGTTTACAAAGGGCAAGGACGGAAAGGTTCAGGTTCACGCGTTCCCCGGTCACAACATAGTTATCGGCGCTCTCGGCTGCTTTATACTGTGGTTCGGCTGGTACGGCTTCAACGGTGCGGCGGCTACCAACGCATCCGAACTCGGTTCGATATTCCTCACCACGACTGTTGCCCCCTCTGTGGCGACCGTGACCTGTATGCTGTTTACATGGATAAAGTACGGTAAGCCCGATGTTTCAATGTGTCTTAACGCATCGCTTGCGGGTCTGGTTGCGATTACCGCTCCCTGTGATGTGGTAACCGGCGGCGCTGCGGCAGTTATCGGTATTGTGGCAGGTCTTTTGACCCCGTTCGGCGTATGGCTTCTCGACAATGTGCTTCACGTTGACGACCCTGTCGGCGCGGTTGCAGTCCACTTCTTAAACGGTTTGTGGGGTACTCTTGCGGTAGGTATATTCGCAAATCCCTCGTCTCCCGGCTTTGAGACTGCGGGAATACTTCCCGGCTTGACCGCGGGCGGCGGATTTACACAGCTCGGTATTCAGGCTCTCGGTATGGTTACGGTATGCGCTTGGACGGCTGTGCTTATGACGATATTCTTTATTATAATCAAGCATACGATAGGACTTCGTGTAAGTGCAGAAGAGGAAATCGGAGGTCTTGATATTTACGAGCATGGTATCGCTTCGGCTTATGCCGACTTTATGCCGTCGGCTCTCGCTTCAAGCGAAGGCGCGGTAGCTCCCGATGCGGCAGACGCGGCTCCGATGCCCAAGGCGATTCCGATTGTTAAGGTTCCCAAGGAAGCGGGCGGTGAAGCGGCAGACGCGGACGGTCATCCGATAACAAAGATTACGATTGTCTGCAAAGAGTCCAAGTTTGAAACACTCAAGCACGCTCTCGGCGAAATCGGCGTAACGGGTATGACGGTATCTCACGTTCTCGGCTGCGGTATGCAGAAGGGCAAGAGCGAGTATTACCGCGGAGTTGCGGTTGAAGCTACTCTGCTTCCCAAGATTAAGATTGACATCGTTGTATGCCGTGTTCCGGTACAGGATGTTATCGAAACTGCGGTCAAGACGCTTTACACCGGACATATCGGCGACGGTAAGATATTCGTATACGGCGTTCAGGACGTCATAAAGGTTCGTACCGGAGAATCCGGCTACGACGCTATGACCGAGGACGGCGAAAACTGCTGATAAGTCAATAGATTTTGCAAATATCCCTATCGGGTTTACCGGTGGGGATATTTATTTTAAAAATGTATTGTAGAACGGGTTTTTTAATGATATACTATATATAATTACTTTATATACGGTGATATATATGGATACGAAGACCTTAAAAACGCTTGAATTTGATAAAATACTCGATATGCTTGCAAAATTTGCGGTTAACGAAAGCGCAAAGTCGGAGCTTTTGGCGCTTCAGCCGTCGTCCGACTGCGGCGAGGTTGAACGGCGGCTCGCCGAAACAGACCACGCCGTAGTTTTGCTTTTGAAATACGGCGCGCCCGACATAGGAAGAATAAACGAGGTGAAAAGCGCGGTAAGGCGTATGGAGCTCGGAGGCGCGCTGTCCGCCGGAGAGCTTTTGAACGCGGCTAAAATACTGCGTATAGCTTCAACACTCTCAAAATATTACAGCGGAGCGGAGGACGGTGCGCTCGGCGAATATTTCAAAGCGCTTGTGCCGAACAAAAAGGTGGAAAGTCTGATAACCTCCGCCATAATTGCGGAGGATGAGATAGCCGACTCGGCAAGTCCCGCGCTCTCGTCCATACGGCGAAAGATAAAGAGTGCGGAGGCGAGAGTGAAAAGCTCTCTGAACGATATGCTCCACTCAGAGCATTATAAGAAAATGCTTCAGGACTTTATAGTTACCGTGCGTGACGGGCGCTATGTAATACCCGTTAAGGCGGAATACCGAGGAGAGGTGCGCGGAATAGTACACGACGTGTCGTCGTCGGGCGGCACGGTGTTTATAGAACCGTCCGCTGTTGTCAACGCCAACAACGAGATAAACGAACTTACCGCGAAAGAGCGCAACGAAATAGAGAGAATCCTGTTTGAGCTTACCTCTTATGTCTTGGAAATTTCGGAGGATATGCAGAGTAATTACGAGTTGATAATTTTACTCGACGGCGTGTTCGCAAAGGCAAAATTTTCGGTTGACATAAGAGCGATGTGCCCGCGCATCAACAAAGAGGGGAAAATGCGTATAAAGAACGGCAGGCATCCGCTTATCGACAGGAATAAGGTCGTGCCGTCAAACGTCAACCTCGGTTATGATTTTGACAGCCTCATAGTTACCGGACCGAATACGGGTGGAAAGACGGTCGTGCTTAAAACGATAGGTCTGTTTTGCCTTATGGCTCAGTCGGGTCTGCACATTCCCGCTGACGACGGTTCGGAAATGCCGGTGTTTGACAGCGTTTTTGCCGATATAGGCGATGAGCAGAGCATAGAACAGAGCCTCAGCACGTTTTCGGCGCATATGAAAAACATAGTTTACATAACTGAGAACGTCACGGCGGGAAGTCTGGTGCTGTTTGACGAGCTTGGCGCGGGAACAGACCCCACCGAGGGCGCGGCGCTTGCAACTTCGGTTTTGGAGTATGTCAAATCATTCGGTGCAAAGACTGTCGCCACCACTCATTACAGCGAATTGAAGCTGTATGCGCTGTCGGCGGACAGAGTTGAAAACGCGTCCTGCGAATTTGACGTCGAAACGCTCAGCCCGACTTACAGGCTGCTGATTGGCATACCCGGAAAGAGCAACGCGTTTGCGATTGCGCAAAAGCTGGGTCTTTCGCCGTATATAATAGAAAATTCAAAAAAGAAAATGAGTCGTGAAAACATAAAATTCGAAGATGTTTTGTCGAGCATAGAGGAGAACAGGCAGACCTCCGAACGCGAAAAGGACGAGGCGGAGCGTTTGCGTGCCGAAATCGAGGAGCTGCGCCGAAAGTCCGAAAAAGAGCATCAGAAGATTATGGCGGAGCGGGATAAGATAATAAGCAGGGCGGAAAAGTCGGCCGAAAGGATTATAGAGAGGGCGCAGGAAGAAACCGATAAGCTTATCGGGGAAATAAAAGCCGCTCAAAAGGCGCGCGACGAGAAAGAGCTTCGCCGCACAATGCAGGAGGTAAAAAAAGAGCTTAACATAAAACGCAAAAATTTGAGCAAAAGCGAAAAGTCAAATCCGCAAAGACGTTCAAACGTCAATGTGAATACCTTGAAGCTCGGCGATACGGTAATCATTTCGGAGCTTAACGACAAGGGCATAGTAAGCTCGATAAACAAAAAGGATGAGACTGCGGTAATTCAGGTAGGAATAATGAAGATAACTTCCAAAATTTCGGGACTGGTGCGCGTGGAAGAACAGCCGCAGACGCCTGCGTACACGCCGCGCAATGCGGGCGGCGGACTGCGGCGCGCGGCTGTAAAAAGCGAGATAGACTTGCGCGGCAGAACGCTGGAGGACGCATTGCTTGAGGTCGATAAATTCATAGACGACGCGTGTCTCGCGGGCTTGCCGAGCGTGACGGTAATTCACGGAAAAGGCACGGGAACGCTTCGCGCGGGAATACACGATTTGCTGCGGCACGACAAGCGCGTAAAGGAATTTAGGCTAGGAAAGTACGGCGAGGGCGAAAACGGAGTGACGGTCGTGACGCTGAAATAATAAATATTGTTGAATTAAATGTGAATTTTAAAAAACTATTGTAATTTTTGAAAAATAGTGTTAAAATATTTTTCGACAAATTAAATTTGGGAGAAAAATTATGCTTGAGAAAAAATGGTGCTTTAAAAATATCAATAAAGAGGCGGTAATAGAAATTTCAAAAAAGTTTAATATATCGCCTCTTACCGCCATAGTCTTATATAACAGAGGCGTGCGCGATTTCGACGATATAGAGAGATTTCTGCACTGTGATTTGAGCGGACTTAAAAATCCGTTCCTTATGCTTGATATGGACAAAGCGGTGGAGCGCATAAAGAATGCGAAAGAGAACGGCGAGAAAATTACCATCTACGGAGATTACGACGTGGACGGAATAACGAGTATTGCTATTTTGTATAAGCATTTGAAAAGTATGGGCATAAATGTGGACTATTACATTCCGAACCGCATAACCGAGGGCTATGGAGTTAACTGTGACGCTCTTAAAAAGATTAAGGCGGGCGGTACGGATTTGGTTATTACCGTCGATACGGGCATAACCGCGGTTGACGAAACCGAATACGCAAGGTCGATAGGTCTTGATATAATTGTTACCGACCATCACGAGTGCAAGGAAAAAATTCCCGCGGCTTACGCGGCAATCGACCCCAAGCGCAAAGAGTGCGGTTACCCGTTTAAAAACCTTGCCGGAGTCGGCGTGGCTTTTAAACTCATTCAGGCGCTCAGCGGCAAGGAAACTCTTCCCGAACTCATAGACGAGTATTCGGATTTGGTATGCCTGGGTACGGTGGCGGATATTTCGCCGCTTGTTGACGAAAACAGAATTTTGGTCATAGAGGGTTTAAAACGCTTTAAAAATACAAAAAATATAGGATTGAAGGCTCTTATCGACGTGTCGGTAAACAACGACAAGGAAATAAATACCGGTACGATAGGCTATATCATCGCGCCGAGAATTAACGCGAGCGGTCGTCTCGGCTGTGCGTCGAGAAGCGTTGATTTGTTCCTGACGGACGATAAAAAGCTGGCTTCAGAGCTTGCTTTAAACCTCTGCGAAGAAAACGTAACACGTCAGCAGACAGAACAGCAGATGTTCGCGGAGGCGTTTGAATATATAGAGCAGCATCCCGAAATAAAGGACGACAACATTCTTGTTATTCCTCACAAAAACTGGCATCACGGAATAATAGGAATAGTTTCTTCGAAAATCACCGAGAAGTTCTATAAACCCTCGATTCTTTTCGCAATTGACGGCGACGAGGCTAAGGGGTCGGGTCGAAGCATAGGCAATTTCAATCTGTTTGACGCGCTCGAAAATTCTTCGGATTTGCTTGAAAAGTTCGGCGGACACGAGCTTGCGGCGGGACTTTCGATAAAGACCAAAAATATAGATGAGTTCAGGCGCAAGATAAACGAATACTCAACCGGAAAAATCAATGTGGATGACCTCGTTCCGACTATTTCAATCGACGCGCAGATAAAGGTGCCGTACATTACAATATCTACCATAAACGATATAAATAAACTTCAGCCGTTCGGCGTTGAAAATCCCACGCCCGTTTTCTCGGTGCGTAATATAAAAATACATAAGCTAAGCGTAATGAGCGGAGGCAAGCATCTTCGTATGACATTGTTTAAGGACAACAAATATCTTGACTCGGTGGGCTTCGGAATGGGAGAGTACGCAAAGCATCTTAAAGAGGGCGACTTTATTGACGTCGCCTTCGGACTTGACATAAATGATTTCAGAGGATTCAGAAACGCACAGCTTATTATTAAGGATATTAAGAAAAATGGCGAAGGAAATTGAGATTGGCGAATTTCAGGTTTTAGAAGAGAAAATCCGTAAGTATATGCCCTCGGCAGACCTTTCGATGGTCGAAAAGGCGTACAGCACAGCAACCGAGATGCATATAGGGCAAAAGCGGGTATCGGGTGAGCCGTTTGTGACTCACCCTATTGAAGTTGCGAAAATTATCGCGGATATGGAGCTGGATTTGGAGTCTGTGACCGCCGCGCTGCTTCATGATGTTGTAGAGGACACCGACTATACTATAGAGGACATAAAGCGTGAATTTAACGACAACGTCGCGCTGCTCGTGGACGGAGTTACGAAGCTGAGCAAGATACCGTATTCGTCCAAAGAGGAACACCAGATAGAGAGCCTCAGAAAGATGTTCTTTGCAATGGCAAAGGACGTTCGCGTTATCTTGATTAAGCTTGCGGACAGACTTCATAATCTACGCACAATGAAATCTATGCCCGAAGAAACTCAAAGGCAGAAAGCGCGCGAAACGCTGGAGGTATACGCGCCTCTTGCGCACAGGCTCGGTATGTCTAAGATACAATGCGAGCTTGAGGATTTGTCTTTAAAATATATAGACCCGATAGGCTACTATGAGATTATCGACAAGATAGCGCAGAAGAGAAGCGAGCGCGAGCAGTATATAAACGATATTATTGAAATTCTCAAAAAGCGTCTTGACGAGGACAATATACACTATCAGATAAACGGCAGAGCGAAGCATTTTTACAGTATATATCGAAAAATGTTTACTCAGAACAAGAGCATAGACGATATTTACGATTTGTTTGCGGTGCGCATTATTGTGGACACCGTGTCGGATTGTTATGCGGTTTTGGGTATGGTACACGATTTGTTCAACCCCGTACCGGGCAGATTTAAGGACTATATAGCGATGCCTAAGCCGAATATGTATCAGTCGCTTCATTCGACTATGTTCGGTCCTAACGGAACGCCGTTTGAAATTCAGATAAGAACGTGGGAAATGCACAACACCGCCGAAAACGGAATTGCGGCTCACTGGAAATACAAGGAGGGCAAGAGCGGACAGAGTGACCTCGACAGCAAGCTCGCCTGGATAAAGAACTTTCTTGAAATACAAAAGGACACGACCGACGCTGACGATTTTATGCACACGCTTAAAATAGATTTGTTCAGCGACGAGGTTTTCGTATTTACGCCGCGCGGAGACGTTGTGAATTTGCCCGCGGGCTCGACTCCGATAGATTTTGCGTATTCGATACACAGCGCGGTCGGAAATTCTATGACGGGCGCTAAGGTCAACGGAAAAATCGTGACGCTGGACTATCATCTCAATAACGGCGATATTGTAGAGGTAATAAAGGGCGCGGCGAATCACGGTCCCAATCTCGACTGGCTTAAAATCGCCAAGACGTCTCAGGCGCGCAACAAGATAAATCAGTGGTTCAAAAAAGAAAATCGCGAGGAAAATATCGTAAAGGGCAAGGAAATAATGGAACGTGAGCTTAAAAAGGTTCATGTTGACATAAGTATTTTGAATGATGAAAAATTCGTTGCGCCTTTGCTTAAACGATACGGATTCAAGCAGCTTGACGACGTTTATTCGACACTTGGCTACGGCGGTGCGAGCGCGACCAAGTTTTTGGCAAAAATCAAGAACGCGAGGGACGGTCAGCTTCCGGATATAGAAGCTCCCGCGCTCGGCGATTTGGTTTCGTCAAAGCCGAGCAAGCCGACGTCCAACAGCGGCGTAATAGTCGAGGGTGTGGAAAACTGTCTCGTAAGATTTTCTCATTGCTGTAACCCTGTGCCGGGCGATGATATTGTCGGATATATTACGCGCGGACGCGGAGTAGCGATACACCGCCGCGACTGTGTTAACATAACTCACGACTTGCAGGGTATGGAAGCTGACCGTTTTATCAAGGTTTCGTGGGATATGGGCGCGGACAGCAACTATCAGACGCTTTTGTGCGTTACCGCGACAGACCGCGAAATGCTCATTGTGGATACTACTCTTGCACTCAAGGAAAATAACGCGATAATCAAGAATTACAATGCGCGAACCGCCAAAAACGGAATTGCGATTATTGATATAGTTATAGAAATCAGCAGTACGGCACAGCTTGAAAAGATTATGAAATCGCTGAAAAAGATTAACGGCGTGCTGTCGGTGGTAAGGCGCAGACAGGGATAGGGAGGACACTATGTTTTTTCATAAACTTACGCTCGGCGATTTAGCGACCAACTGCTATTTATTAGCCGACGAAAACACAAAGGATGCGGTTATTATTGACGCTCCCGACGAACACGAGCTTATAGAAAATTTTTTGGAGGAGCGGGGATACACGCTCCGAAAAATTCTGCTCACGCACGCTCATTTTGACCATATTCTTGCACTCGGTTATCTCAAAGAGCATACCGGCGCGGAAATTTGTCTGCACGAGGACGAGACGGATGTGCTTGGCGACGAGGAGCTTAATCATCTTTTCTTTCACGGAAAGGCATATTCGCCGAGCCGTCCTGAGCCGGATGTTTTGCTCAAGGACGGAGACACGATAACCGTCGGAGAAATTTCCGTTAAGGTTTTTCACACGCCCGGACACACAAAGGGCGGCGCGAGTTATCTTGCGGGCGACCTTCTGTTCAGCGGCGACACTCTTTTCAGACGCAATATAGGCAGAACAGACCTGCCGACCGGCGATTACAAATCCGAAATAAAATCAATCAAAGAAAAGCTGCTGCCGCTCGGAGACGATATTAAGGTTTATCCGGGTCACGGCGCGTCGACGACCATCGGCGAGGAGAGAAGGGAAAATCCGTATTTAATATGAGCGATACGAATATGTGGGGGCAGATGACCGGAATACGCCCAGTTAAAATCGCGAGCGCGCTTTTGGAAAAGGGCGCGTCGCGCGAAGAAATAATCGAGTATTATATGAAGAATTACGAAGTTTCCTATGAAAAAGCGGAGCTTTGTTTTAATGTCGCAAAGGTTGAAGAACCTATTGCGGGCAGCATACGCAAAAACGGTGTTTCGATTTATATCGGAATACCGTTTTGTCCTACACGCTGTCTTTACTGCTCGTTTGTCACAAACGGAGCCGGCAGGACGGGAAAGTACATACCCGACTATCTCGACTGCCTTGCGCGGGAGATAGAATATGTCGGAGAAATATTAAAGAATAACGGAAATGTCGTAGAGAGCGTTTATATAGGCGGCGGAACGCCGACCACTCTTTCGGCGGAGCAGCTTCGCTTTTTGTTTCAAAAAATACGCGGCGGCTTCGATTTGTCAAACGTGCGCGAATATACCGTTGAGGCGGGCAGACCCGACACGATAACGCGGGACAAGCTGATTGCAATATCGGATTTCGGGATTGACAGAATAAGCATAAATCCGCAGAGTATGAACGAAAAGACGCTCAAAATAATCGGCAGGAACCACACCTCGCAGGATATAATTGACGCGTACCATCTCGCGCGCGAGTGCGGAATAAAAAATATAAATATGGATATAATCGCGGGACTGCCCGACGAGACCTTTGAAGAGTTCAAATACACTGTCGAAAAAGTAGAGGAGCTGTCGCCGGATGATACCACGGTACACACAATGAGCATAAAACGCTCATCCCGCCTTAACGAAATGCTTGATAAGTACACGTTGACCGACGGAAGCGAAATAAGAAAAATGGTGGACTTTGCCGCCGAGTATCTGAAAGGAGCGGGCAAGCACCCGTATTATCTCTACAGGCAGAAGAATATGCTCGGAAATTTTGAAAATGTGGGCTATTCAAAACCGGGCTTTGAGAGCCTTTACAATATTTTCATTATGGAAGAAATTCAGAGTATAATCTCGCTCGGCGGAGGCGGCGTGACAAAAACTGTGGACAGGGAAACGGGCAGAATAGAGCGCATCTTTAACGTCAAGGAGCCAAAGGATTACATAGAGAGAATCGACGAGATGCTATCGAGAAAAGATGTTTTGAAAAATATCAATAAAAATGATTGAAAAATTTGTAATTATATTGTATAATTTTAATATGTTTGTGTTTGTTTAAAAATTCAAAAAAGAAAGTTGGACTTTTATGAAAAAGATTTTGTCACTGATTATGGCATTGTGTATGCTCGGCACTCTCTGCATAGTTTATGCGGTGGATGATGTTCCGACGGCGGGTGATGCTCCGACCGCGGCGGCGGACGCTCTTTTGGCGTTCCCCGGAGCCGAGGGCGGCGGAAAATATACCAAGGGTGCGCGCGGCGCGCTTGACGCCGAAGGCGGCAGGGTGGAGGTGTACCACGTTACAAATCTTGACGCAACGGGCGAAGGCTCGTTTTCGGACGCGGTGGGCAACGGCGTTCAGGAGGACGACTCCGCGACCGTCGGACGAATTGTTGTGTTCGACGTGGGCGGCATAATTGAGGTGCCCGGCACCGTATATGTGAACAGGAACAACATCACGATTCTCGGTCAGACCGCGCCCGGCGACGGTATTACCATAACGGGCGGCGACGTCAGGATAGGCAACGCAAGGCAGAATGTTATTATGAGGTACCTGCGCGTCCGTCCCACCAATAAAAACGGCGGGGAGTATGACGGCATAGGCGGTCAGTGGAACAAGGACGTTATAATCGACCATTGCTCCACGAGCTGGTTTGTTGACGAGGGAATGACCCTGTACGCGGGAAATGCCGAGAACAGCAATGGCTACGAGCAGGGACAAAGGCTTACCGTGCAAAACTCGATTACCGCCGAGAGTATGCGTCTTTCGGGTCACTTTAAGGGAGCGCACGGCTACGGCGGAATTATAGGCGGAACCAACGCCACCTATTACAGGAACCTCTGGGCGCATCACGACAGCCGTTCACCGCGCCTTGACAGAGCGCTTCAAAAGACCGACTTCAGAAACAATATTGTATATAACTGGGGCGTTACCAATTCGGCATACGGCGGCGAGCCTTGCTCCCCGCACAACCAGGTAATAAATCCCTCTAAGGTAAATTATGCGAACAACTTCTACAGCTTCGGTCCCAGCACACGAGAGGACAGGAAGCCGAGAATTTACGACTTTGACGGCCTTGCAAAAACCATTGACGGCGTTACATACAAGAGCCAATTCTATATGGAGGACAACTATGTAGAGGGCTACTCCGACGTTACGGCGAACAACTGGCTCGACAAGGCGGTTAATAAAGCGGCAAATCAGGTCGACAGAATGACCGCGCCGTTTTCTCTCGGCGATGATTTGTATTCGGATTTGAACCTTACAAGTATTTTGCCCGGCAAGGATGTTCGCGACAGCGTGCTTTCCGACGTGGGAGCCACTCTTCCGAAGCGTGACGCGGTTGACGCGAGAATTATTGCGGACGCGGCGAACAGAACCGGAAGAATTATAAACAATTCGAGCGAGGTCGGCGGCATTTCCGGCTTTGAAAAAGTTGAGCAGCCGTTTGAGATTCCCGCCCAATGGAAAACCGATAACGGTATGGGTGACGCGGATGAAACGGATATAGTTTCGGACGGCGCTTGGAAAGGCTACACTTGGATAGAGGCGTATGTGAATGATTGGACGCAGCAGCAGAGCGCGACGGCTCCCGCCAATCCGAGCATTACGGTCACAAGTCCTGCTATCGCGTCGGTAAACGGCAGCGTTAACGGCGTAACCGTAAACAAGGGCAACTGGTCGGTCATAAAAGAAGACCAGACCGTCAGCTATAAGGCGCAGGCAACTCCGGTTGGAGGTACTTCGATAACCAAAATGGAGCTTTGGGACGGCGAAACGAAAATAAAGGATTACGACGGTCAGGCAAGCATAGACGATGCGGTTTCTTTGGATGTAGGCGAGCATTACCTTTCGTGTATGGCATACAACAACCTCGGCGAAAGTACAAGAAGCACGACTTCAATAGTGTATGTCAACGGCGCAAATCAGCCTGAGGGCTGGAGCTTTAAGGCGATAGGCTCGCCCACCTACGGAAGCGGCGGAGTATCGGTTGACGAAAACGGAATTTATACGATAGGCGGAAGCGGCAAGATTGGCGGCAAGACGGATAAATTCAACTTTATGTATAAGCAGGTTACCGGCGACTTTGACATATCCCTTAAAATGGAAGATGTTATGGCAAACGAGAACGGTCCCGTATTCGGACTTATGGTTCGCAACACGCTTGACGCGAACTCTATTTCGGCGGCGCTTGTGGACGGCTGGATAAAACTGGGCAGAAATCCGAGAATAGTTGCACGCAAAACCAAGGGCGGCGAACTTGCGACGGATGAAAATCAGACCAATTCAACCGATAAGAAAACGGGTATCTTCTTTACGGATAAAAACGGCGGAATAATCTCGGCAAACGTGCTGGGTGAGTACAACGACGGCAATAAAAAAGGGTATAACTGGCTGCCCGGCGAGGCGCACGAGCTTCCGAACTATCTTAGAATACAAAGAAGCGGAAAAAGGCTTATATTCTCTGTTTCAAACGACGGAGTTGACTATACCGACAATATCAGACAGCCGTATATAATGGAGATTAGCGGACTTTCCGACACGGTTTATGTCGGCGTTGCGATAGACTCGCATCAGGGACAGTCGGACGCGTCTCCCAAGCCTTACTACTCGATGGCGACGTTCAGCGATTTGAAGCTGGATGATAAGTCGAATTATGTGGACCCGGAGCCGACCGAGACTCCCGAACCTACCGAACCGCCCGCACCCGTAGACCCCGAGCTTGCCGAAAAGTACGGAAAGTGGCTGGTGGGTATTGCAGACCCGACCAAAGACGACGGCGAGCTTAGTATAACCACATATGAGGGCAAGGGAGCGCTTGAGGTGGTTAAGAGAAACGCATATATGCCTTTGAGCAGCGCAATATCGAGCGGAAAGGTCGATTTTGACTTTGACCTCTATATAGATACCGAAATTGACAGAAATTTCAGAGTGTACCTTGAAAACGGCGTGTCGAAGGCTACGGTTTCGGACAACGTATTTGCGGAGGTTATAAACAACTTCGGCGGTAAGGTCACTCTCGGACCCGAAATCAATGAGCAGAACAAGACCCTGTTTACATATGAACAGCTTGGCGAAAGTCAATGGGTCAATTTCAATATGACGCTTGATTACGACAAGGTCGGCACCGAGGAGTTTATAACACTTACGGCGAAGCGTGACAACGGAGATGTTCTCGCGTCGGTGAATATCGGTTCGATAGAGGGCAGAGACGCAACGCTCAGGTCTATTCGTCTGGTGCAGACCGCAGACGTTGCGTATTTCGCAAATATGGAGCTTACAAAGGAGTTTACTTCTACCGATGTATTCTATGCCGAAGCGCCCGCGCTTGAAAGCGGCACGGTTACGGCGTCGGTGCAAAATAACGGCGACGAGGGCGGCGCGCTGCTTATAGCGGCGGCTTACAGCAGCGGTATGATTGTCGATGCGAAAGCGGAAAAGATACCCAAGGGAACAGACCCGACTCAGGTTTCGCTGACGTTTGACAAGCCCTATACCGATGTAAAGCTCTACCTTTTGTCGGGACTGTCGCTTATGCCTTACAGCAATGTTATAAAATTAAAGTAAGAGCGTTTTAATAATTAAATTTCCGCAGAGTTTTTCCACTCTGCGGAATTTTTTTGCATAGCTCGGAGCTTGTCTGAATAGAATTAAGTAAACCTATTCAAAAAAGCTTAAATACACGGAGGATATTGCTATGCGAAGCTACAACGGATTACAGAGCGGAGAGGTTGAAGCGCAGAGAAAGCGTTACGGCTCAAACGAGCTTACAGACGGCGGCGGTAAAACGTTTTTTCAGAAATATACAGAAAATTTTGAAGACCCGATAATTAAAATTTTGCTTGTCGCGCTCGGAATAAACGTACTTTTTACATTTACCGGAAGAGTGGACTGGTACGAGTGTTTGGGAATACTTCTCTCGGTACTGCTCGCCACGTTTGTAAGCACAATTTCGGAGTACAAGAACGAAAACATATTTAAAAAGCTCAAAGCGGAGGCTTCAAAAACTCTCTGTATGGTCTACCGCGGCGGCGAACTGACCGAAATAAGCACAGACGATTTGGTGGTCGGCGACTATGTGCTTTTGCAGTCGGGAAATATAGTACCCGCGGACGGGCACGTCATAGACGGATGTGTGACGGTAGACCAGTCGGCGCTCAACGGCGAGAGCCGCGAGGTGAAAAAGTCGGCGGAGCAGAGCCGCGGATGCCCCGATTTTTGGGATAAAAGCTCGCTTTACCGCGGCTCGGTGGTTCGCGCGGACGAGTGTGTTATGATAGTTGACAGCGTGGGTGAAAACACGGTGTACGGCAATATTTCAAAAGAGGCGCAGGTTGAAAGCGGCACAAGTCCGCTCACCGAAAAGTTGACCGAGCTTGCCAAAAGTATAAGCAAATTCGGATATATCGCCGCAATTTTGGTTGTTTTAATCTGTATGTTTGAACACTCGGTAATTGACAGCGAATTTTCCCCAACGCTTATGCGGGCGTATTTCCTCGACTTCCCGCGCGTGACGTCCGACTTCGTGGAGTCTGTTATATACGGAATAATAGTGATAGTGGTGGCAATTCCCGAAGGATTGCCTCTTATGATAGCGATAGTATGCTCCCTTAATATGAAAAAGATGCTGAGGGGCAACGTGCTTGTGCGCCGCCTTATAGGAATCGAAACGGCGGGAAGTATGAACATTTTGTTTTCGGATAAGACCGGCACCATAACAAAAGGAAAGCTCAACGTTGTAAATTTTGTAAACGGCTTCGGCAAGGAGTACAAGAGCTTTTATACAATCGAGGACGATTTGCGCGACATACTGTGTACGTCTATAGTGAACAACACCTCGTCTCATCTTTCAAAGGACGGGGTAATAGGCGGCAACGCGACCGAAAAGGCGCTGCTTGAATATGTGCCGTCCAACCGTGTTGAGCGCTATAAAAGCGAAACGCTGTGGAAACTTCCGTTTTCAAGTCAAAACAAGTTTTCCGCCGCCGCTTTGGAAAAGCCGTCGCTGACGCTGTATAAGGGCGCGCCCGAAAAAATACTTGCCAAATGTACGCACTGCTATTCGTCGTTCGGAAAGGCGGAGTTTTTTAAAGCCCGACGTGAGATTGACAAAAAGATGCTTGACCTTGCGGGAAAGAGTTACAGGCTTATCGCGCTCGCGGTCAAGCCCTCCGTAAGCCGTACCGCACCGAGCGACGATAAAATACCCGACGGGCTTATATTGGTCGGACTTGTCGGCATACGCGATGATGTGCGCACCGAGGCAAAAAACGCGATACGAGAGGTGCGGGCGGCGGGAATACAGGTGGTTATGATTACGGGAGATAAGCGGGAAACGGCTGTTGCTATTGCAAAAGAGGTAAAGCTAATAGACAGCGAGGAGGATATTGTGCTGACCTCGGACGACCTCGACAAGATGAGCGATGAAAAGATTAAAGAGCTTATGCCGAAAATACGCGTTATCGCCCGCGCCCGTCCGAACGACAAAAGCCGCCTTGTGCGTCTCGCGCGGGAGATGGAGCTGGTCGTCGGAATGACGGGCGACGGCGTAAACGACTCCCCGGCTCTGAAGCAGGCGGATGTGGGTTTTGCGATGGGAAGCGGAACGGAGGTTGCCAAGGAGGCGGGAGATATTGTAATACTGGACGACAATTTCGGCTCTATAAGGAACGCGGTGCTTTACGGCAGAACGATTTACAACAGTATAAAAAAATTTATAAAATTTCAGCTTACCATAAATGTCGCAGCGGTTTCGGTTTCAATCGCGGGGCGTATAATAGGAATCGAAAAGCCATTCTCGATAACTCAGATGCTGTGGATAAATTTGGTTATGGATACTCTGGCGGCGATTGCGTTCGGCGGCGAGCCCGCTCTGCGGCGTTATCTTGACGCTCCGCCCAAGCACAGAAGCGAAAAATTGCTTGACCGAGATATGTGGAGTTCGATTATTTTCGGAGGATTGGCAATATGCGCCATAAGTATGTTTATGTTTGTGTCGCCCAAGATACATTCGATGTTCAGAGCGGGCGACGGGGACATTTACTTCTACACGGGATATTTTACGTTTTTCATATTCAGCTGTATATTCAACGGCTTCAACGCCCGTGCGGACGGTATAGATTTGATTGAAAATCTTGCTATAAACAAGCAGTTTATATGGATTATGGGGCTTATCTGCGCGGTACAGATAATTATGACCTACTTCGGCGGGGTCATACTGCGCACGGCGGGGCTTTCGCTTTCGGAGTGGGTGGTGGTGCTGTCTCTCGCGTTTTTGATAATTCCGCTGGACTTGGCAAGAAAAATTTTATTTAATAAATAATTGGTATTGACGTAAATTGAAATTTGTTATACAATAAATTTGTCATTAAATTGAATATTTTAGGAGGTCTATGAAATGGCAAATATTCCCGAAGTTAAACTTGGACTTGTCGCGGTCAGCCGTGACTGTTTCCCCGTGTCATTGAGCGAAAAAAGGCGCGGAGTTTTGGCGAAGGCCTGCCAGAGTGCGGGTCTTGAAATCTTTGAGGCAAAGACTACGGTCGAGAATGAAAAGCACGTTCTGGCGGCGCTGGATGAGCTTAAATCGGCGGGCGTTAACGCGCTGGTAATCTATCTCGGCAATTTCGGTCCCGAAGGTCCCGAAACTATGCTCGCAAAGAAGTTCGGAGGTCCGACAATGTTTGCGTCGGCTGCCGAGGAAACTCAAAACGACCTTATCGACGGACGCGGAGACGCTTACTGCGGTATGCTCAACGCTTCGTACAGCCTTGGTCTGCGCGGCGTTAAAGCCTACATACCCGAATATCCCGTAGGTCTGCCCGAAGATATTGCCAAAATGATAGGTGATTTTGAGAATATCGCCAGAGCGGTTATCGGTTTAAGGCAGCTCAAAGTAATTTCTTTCGGACCTCGTCCGTTTGATTTTCTTGCCTGCAACGCTCCTATCCGTGCGCTCTATGATTTGGGAGTTGAAATCCAGGAAAATTCGGAACTCGATTTGCTCGTTTCATTTAAAGCTCACGAGGGCGACGCCCGTATTCCCGACGTTGTAGAGGATATGAAAAAAGAGCTTGCGGACGGCATAAACTATGTCGATTTGCTGCCGAAGCTAGCTCAGTATGAAATTACGCTTCTCGACTGGGCAGAGGCAAACCGCGGCGCGAGTGAAAGCGTTGTGTTTGCCAACAAGTGCTGGCCTGCTTTCCAGACCCAGTTCGGCTTCTGCCCCTGCTATGTAAATTCAAGACTTACGGGCAGAGGTATTCCGGTAGCTTGCGAAACCGATATTTACGGCGCGGTAACCGAGTTTATAATAGCTTGTGCGACAGGAATTGCGCCGACGCTCCTTGATATAAACAACTCTGTTCCGCGCGATATGTTCGAGAGCAATCCCGACAAGTTCAAAGGCTATGACTTAAAGGATACGTTTATGGGCTTCCACTGCGGAAATACCGCAGCGTCGCTTATGAAGGACTATGCGCTCAAGTATCAGCTTATTCAAAAGAGAACGCTTGAGCCCGACCTCCCCGAACCGAATGTTTCGAGAGGAACGTTGGAGGGCGCTATAAATCCGGGCAAGATTACGCTGTTCAGACTTCAGAGTACCGCCGACACGCAGCTCAGAAGCTATATAGCCGAGGGCGAAATCGTGGACGTTGACCCGAAATCGTTTGGAGGCATAGGCGTATTCGCGGTTCCCGAAATGGGAAGATTCTACAGACACGTTCTTATCGAAAAGAGATACCCCCATCATGCGGGAGTCGCGTTCGGACACGCGGGCAAGGTGCTTTTCGAGATTATGAAGATGGTCGGAGTCGGCGACATTGCTTTTAATCAGCCCAGAAATATGCTCTACAAGACCGAGAATCCGTTCGCATAAAAATTTGATTTAAAAAATCGGAGAGCGGCTTTTGCCGCGCTCCGATTTGCTTTTATATTTTTATATTAAACGGGAGGTCAGGAAAATGAGTTCAAAAAATACCGCGAACAAGGGAGAAAACAATTTGGCGGAAACGCGGACGAAAGAGCAGGTACGCAAAAGGTTGGGCATACACGGCGTGCTGAGTATTCTCGTCCTTTTGGTAATGGCTCGTCAGTTTATGATGGGCAACTGGCATAACGTATTTATATGCGTGCTTACAATACTGCTGTTTATGATACCGACGATTGTCGACAGACGCTTTAACATTAAAATGCCGGCGCTTTTGGAGGGAATAATATTATTCTTTATATTCGCGGCGGAAATTATGGGCGAGATACAGAGCTTTTATACAATCATACCGATATGGGATACGATGCTCCACACCATAAACGGTTTTATTATGGCGGCGATAGGATTTGCGATGATAGACATTTTAAACCGCTCACCGAGAATACACATTACAATGTCGCCGTGGTTCGTGGCGTTTGTAACATTCTGCTTTTCAATGACGGTGGGCGTGGTTTGGGAATTTTTTGAGTTCAGCATGGACTTTTTCACATCTACCGATATGCAAAAGGATTGGCTCGTGGACGGCGTTTCGTCAGTGCTTATCAATCCGAGCGGATTAAATAACCCCATTTTGATAAAGGATATAACCAGAACCGTAATTTCGGGTACTATCGACGGTGCGCCGCAGGATTGGGTGATAAACGGCGCGTATCTTGACATCGGCATTATCGACACGATGAAGGATTTGTTAGTAAACTGTGTCGGCGCGGTGGTATTCTCAATTTTCGGATTTTTGTATATAAAGGCGCGCGGCAAGGGTAATATAGTCACAAGTCTCATCCCGAAACTAAAGACCGAGCGGGAAATAGAAGAGACGAAAAGAATGTTGGACGAGAAAAAGAAAAAGTATGTGAAAAAATAGAATTTGCCGTTTTGAATAATATAAAAATTCGCAAAATCTCATTTTTAAGGGGATGGTATAATGATAGAGTTAAAGAGAAACGGAAATATTATAAACAAGAAATATTTTGAATACTTCTTGCCGACGGTGCTTGTCGCTCTGGCAAACAACATTGCTATTATGGTAGATTCCATAATTGTCGGAAATATGCTCGGAAGCGTATCTATGGCGGCGATAAACGTTCTTACGCCCGTTACACAGCTCTATTTTTCGATGACCATATTGTTTGGTCTGGGCGCGTCCACGCTAATATCCTTTGCCAAGGGTAAAAACGATAAAGCCGCCGCTGATGCGACGTTTACGACAACCGCCGTGTTGCTCGTGATTTTAAGCGCGGTATTTATGATTGTTCAATTTGCGTTTTTAAATAATATTGCGGCGAGGCTTACGCCTATTGAGACGCTTCGAAGCGATCTTTTAAAATACTACATACCGTTTATTATAGGAACGCCGTTTTCTTTGCTTTTGCCGAGCGCGGTACACTGCATACGAAGCGACGGCAGACCCAAGTTCGCCTCAAATCTGATAATAATTTCTAACGCCATAAATCTTTTTATGGACATTGTACTTATGGGACCGTTTAAAATGGGAATAGCGGGCTCCGCTATTGCTACGGTCATCGGAAACGTTATTGCGTTTTGCATTATGCTCACTCATTTTAAAAATAAGAAAAATACTCTTCGTTTTGATTTCTCTACCGTACTTTCTCCCAAAAAATTGCGAAGCGAATGTGTTTCGCTCTTCACTACCGGAATATCGGGCGCTTTGGGCACTATGCTCGTTACCGTTACAACGTTTTATATGAACACACTCATACAAAGAGCCGGCGGGCAAGAGGGTATGGTCTCGATGTCGGTAATTTCAAATTGTCAAATATTTATCTCCGCGTTTGTGACAGGCGCTTCGCAGACTATGATACCGATAGTCAGTGCGCTTCTCGGCGAGCAAGACGCGGCGGGGATAAAATACGCTATGAAGCGCGCTATTTGTGTGCTTTTAATTGCGGCTGCCGCGATTACGCTCATTATAGAAATTGCTCCGGCAGCGGTCGCTCGCCTCTTTGGCGACAAAACTCCCGCAGAAATGGCGGCAATAATTCCGGCGCTTCGCATAAGCGCGCTGTCGTTTATAGGAATGGGAATGTCGTTTCTGTTTATGTATTACTTTACCGCAACGCAGCGCAAGGCTATGTCGCTTACGGTTTCGATAGTCAACGGAATAATTCTCACGATACCGTTTGCGTATGTACTCAGCCGTCTTTTCGGAATAACCGGAATATGGATGACGTTCGGCGCGGCGCAGTACGGAACGTGGGTTGTGATTGCGGCTATGATTATCGTCACCATAGCGAAATCAAAGGGAAAATATAAGGATGTATTTCTGCTTGAAAGCGAGACGGAGAATGAGCTGATGTCGTTCTCGGTAAAATCCGACGTTCCGGTGTCGGATATACGGTCGGCTGTCGCAAATAAAGCTGTCGCAAATAAAATTGAAGGCGACGGCGGAAATGAGGTCGCCGCCGCCGTGTCGGAGCTGTTCTCTTTTGCAAGCGACAACGACAAAAGCTCGGAAAACGATATAAGAGTAAGGCGCGAAAACGGCACATACGTCATAATGCTTCGCAATAACGGAGCGGAAATCGATGGAAGCAAATACAACGGAAAGTGCAAAAGCTTTGAATGTACGAGCGTATTGGGTATGAATCAAATTAAAGAAATAATATAAAACGGGGTGAGCATATGAAATTGTTGAATGATTACTTGAGGGAGTCCTTTCAAAAATTTGCGGATAAGCCCGCATATGTGGATTTCGGCGGTACGCGCGTCACGACCTACAGAGAGCTTGACGAGCTGAGCGGAAAAATCGCCGCCGGTATTATCGAAAGAGGCTGTAAAAAGGGCGATGTTGTGCCTGTCCTTATGCCGCGCTGCGCCGAGTATATTGCGGCGGAGATAGGAATTTTAAAGGCGGGCTGTCTTTTTGCACCGCTTATTACCGACTATACCTCAGATATGGTGGAGTATGTTTTAAACGACTGCGGAATCGAATTTTGTGTGGATTTTGAGTTTGTTGAGGGCTGCCTTGGCAAAGAGCCGTTTAATGATACCGTTCCGCTTACCGAAACGGACGGAGCGTATGTTATATACACGTCCGCCCCGACGGGCAGACCGAAGTGTAGTTACCATAATCAGAAATCTCTTGTCGAGTCTGTTTTGCGTCAGCGCGAAATTGGAAATTACCGCGAGGAGGACGTGCGTCTCAGCGTTGTTCCCTACAACCTTTCGGCATCTGTCACCGACAATTATACGCCGCTTTACGTCGGTTCGACCCTTCATATACTGACAGACGAGCAGTGCAAGGATATACGCTATGTTGAGAATTACATAGCCGAGCATAACATTACCGCAGAGAGCGCCAAAGAGGATTTGATTGCCGAGGCGGTCGAAGCTGCCGAGAAAATGAAAGAATATCCGCTTACGCCGAGCCAGATGGGAGTTTACCTCGCTTGTATGCACAACCCGAAAGGAACTATGTATAACACGCCCACCTGCTATACGTTTGAAAAGGGTGCGGTAGATATTGACGCGCTCAGGGATGCAGTTCAAAAGGCTGTTAAAAATCACGAGGGACTGAGGTTTTATGTGGACGCTTCAAGCGGAGAACCTATGATGAAGCCGCGTGACATTACGGTGGATGTTCCGCAGATAACGGTTTCAGACAGTGAACTCGAAAAGGCGAAGAAAGATTTTGTTAAGCCGTTTGATTTGACGAATGATTATCTGTTCCGCTTCGAGATAATCGAAACCGAAACAAAGACCTGCTTCTTGATGGACTTTCACCATATCGCGTTCGACGGCACTTCGATAGCGGTTATTTGCCGCGAAATTTCAGAGCTTTATTTGGGCGGCGAGCTTGAAGCCGAGGAAATAGGTCAGTTCGGACTGTCGGTATATGAGGAAAAATTCACGCACACCGACGCGTATGAAGAAGCGCATAAATACTACGAAAATATATTTGCGGGGCTTGAGGTGAACTCAAAGCTTGTCGCGGATATGAACGAGGATGAGGGCGTTGAGGATAAGCCGTGTGAAAGATTCAGGCGCGTTCTGCCCGACGATATATCCGCGGAAAAGGTGGACAGATTTATAAAGGAGAACGGAGTGACGGAAAACACCCTGTTCCTCGGCGCAACAGCCTATGCCGCCGCGAAATTTACCGGACAGGAGGAGGCGGTAATATGCACCGCCAATCACGGCAGGAGCGACCCGCGTATGAGAAACACCGTCGGTATGATGGTGCGCACGTTACCGGTTTACATAAACATTGACGAGACGGCGAAGGTAGACGATTATCTGAAAGGCGTTCAGGCGGCTCAGCGCGGCGCGATAAAGCGCGGCAACTATCCGTTTGTAAAGCTTGCGGGCGAATACGGGCTTGACACCGATATAATGTTTGCATATCAGTCGGATTTGTTCAACACCTTTGCGTTGGGCGAAAATAGGGTCGGAATGGAGCGAATACCCGTGTGCAGCGCGCTCGCTCCCATAACTATTATGATATTTAAATCCGACGGCGGTTTTGAAATAGACTTTGAATACCGCAGCGATTTGTATGAGTACGAAACAATATGTTCGTTTGCGGACGCCGTTATCCTAATTATTTCGGAAATGCTCAAAAAGGCGGAGCTTTCGCAGGTACGTCTCGCGGACGAGCGTAGCATAAATAAAATACGCGCCATAAACGACGCGGTGAGGACGGACGTTGATTTGAGCGTTGGATTTGTCGATATGTTCCGCGCACAGGTCGAGAAAACGCCCGATAAAACGGCGCTTGTTTTCAAGGAAAATCGCTATACATATAAACAGCTTGACGAAATAACGGATAAAATAGCTCGGTACATACGCTCGAAAGGCTATGGCAGAGGCGATGTTGTCGCTTCTATGGTCGAACGCGGAGAATATATGACGATTTGCTCGATAGGCATATTGAAATCGGGCGCGGCATACGAGCCTCTCGACCCGACTTACCCGCCGGAGCGGTTGAGCTTTATGGTCGAGGACGCGTCGGCTAAAATGCTTATCGCGGACGAAAAGCTGCTATCTCTTATACCCGATTTTGCCGGCGAAGTATTGACAACCGAGGATATAGGCACGCTTTCGGACGACGGTTCGTCTCTTCCGTCTCCCGAACCTGATGATTTGTTCGTACTGCTCTACACGTCCGGCTCGACCGGCACGCCCAAGGGCTGTATGCTTATGCACCATAATATTACAAATTTTGTCCACTGGTACCAAAAGCTTGGTAGTATCACCGAGGAAAGTGCGGTTGCCGCATACGCGAGTTACGGCTTTGACGCGCATATGATGGACATTTATCCGTATTTGAGCGCGGGCGCGACCGAGTATATAATTCCGGAGGAGCGCAGGCTTGATTTGATGTGGATAAACGAATACTGCGCCGAAAACAACGTCACTAATTTGTTTATGACGACGCAGGTCGGCAGAGCGTTTATGACATCTATCGACAATATTGCACCCAAAATTATAGGCACAGGCGGAGAAAAGCTCGTACCGTTTGAGCCGAGGAGCGATATTAAGCAGTTCAATTTTTACGGACCGACCGAGTGTACGATATTGACCACGGCATTTTTGATGGACAAATATTACGACCCTATTCCGATTGGCACAGGCTGTGACAATTCTCGGCTTTATATTGTGGACAAACAGCTCCGTATGCTGCCGTTCGGCGCGGTGGGCGAGCTGTGCGTTGCGGGCCCGCTCGTGTCAAAGGGATATTTGAACCGTCCCGAGCAAAACGAAAAGACATACGTTAAAAATCCGTTTGACGACGGCAAATACTTTGATGTGCTTTATCACACCGGAGATATAGTAAAATTCTTAAACGACGGCAACCTGTCATACGTCGGCAGACGCGACGGAATGGTTAAGATACGCGGCTACCGCATCGAGCTTACCGAGGTGGAGTCGGTCATCCGCGACTTTGACGGCATTAAGGACGCGACGGTTGTGGCTAAAGATAAGGCTTCGGGCGGAAAGTATATCGCCGCGTACATAGTATCGGACGGCGAAGTTGACATAAAGGCGCTTGAGGACTTTATAGCGGAGAGGAAGCCGCCTTATATGGTCCCAGAGGCGATTATGCAGGTTGACGCGATACCGCTTACGGTAAACGGCAAGGTTGACAAGAGAAGTCTGCCTGAGATTGATTTTGCGTCGTCGGAGCCTATGCAAAAGACCGAGCGCGCTCTCACGTCGCTTGAGGAGAAGATACTCGATATAATAAAGGGGATAATCGGCACGGATGAGATTGACGTATCCGCCGATATTATGCGCTGCGGTATGACTTCGCTCTCGGTTATAAAGCTGGCTGTGGAGCTTAACAAGAGGTTTGGCTATGACGCGGACATAAAGACGCTTATGAAGGGCTGTTCGGTTATGTCGATAGAGGACGAAATCGTAGATTATTTGCTTACCGCAAAGGATACGCCAGCGCGGGCGGAAACCGGAGCGGAAAAGGCGGAGTTTGCTCCGCTTTCGTACACGCAGTACGGCGTATATTCGGAGTGTATGAAACGACCGGAGGACACGTTCTACAATATCCCGTTTATGTATCGCTTCCCTGCGGATTTCGGCGCGCGAAGGCTCGCCGAGGTTATAGACACGGTGCTTGCGGCGCACCCGTATATTTTTACTCGGCTGACAATTCGGGACGACGATATTGTTCAGCAGCGTATGGATGCGGACGGATACTCGGTTCCCGTCAAAGAGATGAGCGAGGATGAATTAAAGGCGTACCGCGCGGATTTTGTAAAGCCGTTTAAGCTTATGAATTCGCGGCTGTTCAGAATTGAGGTAATTCAGACCGAAGCGGCGGTCTATCTGTTCGCCGAATTCCATCATATAATTTTTGACGGCGCGTCGTTCGACTTGTTCCTCAATTCCGTAAAAATGGTTTTGGAGGGCGGAGAAATACAGAGCGAAACCTATGATTATTTTGACTATGTGAGAGACGACAACGCCTTCAGAGACAGTGATGAGTTTAAGGCTTCGGAAAAGTATATTTCGGAGATGCTTGCGGGCTGTGAAAGCGCGGCGGAGATAACGCCCGATAACGGAGAACCCGCCGAAAACGGCTCTCCCGCGATTGCTTCGGTGCCGTTTGATATGGAACGCGTATCAAGGTTCTGTGCCGAAACAGGCACTACTCCCGCGCATCTGTTCCTTGCTGCGACGCTTTACGTTGTATCGAGGTTTACCAACAGCCGCGGTGCATATATCAACACGATAAGCAACGGACGCTCGGATATGAAGCTTACAAATTGCTTCGGTATGTTTGTAAAAACGTTGCCGATAGGTCTTGAAATAGAGGATGTAACGGCGGCGGAGCTTGTGAATCAATCGAAAAATCTTCTTATAAACGCGGTTGCGAACGAGGCGTATCCGTATGCCGACGTGTGCCGCAAATTTAACTACGCGCCGCATATTCTCTATGCGTACCAGCTCGGCGTTGCGGATGAGTTCTCTATTGACGGAAAATCAATCGAGCAGGAGCTTATCGGAGAGCGGCACGTTAAATTCGACACCGGCGTGTATATCGAAAAGACCGACGGAAAAGAGTGCGTGAACGTGCTGTATAACGACGCGGTTTACAGCAGCGAGCTTATGAACACGTTTGCAAACTCAATCAAGACGGTCGCGGAGAATATAATCAAAGAGCCGAGTGGCAGAGCGCGAAAGCTGTCAATGCTTGACGCGGCGGGCAAAAAGCAAATTGAAGGCTTTTCATACACGGGCTTTGCCGAGCCGGAAATAAAGCTCCTGCACGAGAAGTTTGAACATCAGGTGAAGCTTAATCCCGACCGCACGGCGATTGCGGCGTGCGACGGTAAGTTCACATACGCGGAGATGAACAGCCGCGCTAACGTGATTGCGAACGCTCTTATCGAGCGCGGAGTTAAAAGAGGCAGCCGAGTTGTTATACTTTTGGAGCGAACTTCGAAATTCTTCGCGGCTATGTTTGGAATATTAAAGGCGGGAGGCGCGTTTGTGCCGACCTGCCCCGAATATCCGAAAGAGAGAATAGAAAGCATTATAGAGGACAGCGGCGCAGAGCTTGTTATAACATCGGGTGCGCTGATTGACATTTACGAAAACACTGTCGATATAGCGGAGCTTGAGGCGGGCGGCAACGACAAAAAGCCCGACGTCGCAATTTCACCGGAGGATTTGGCGTATCTCATTTACACCTCCGGCTCGACCGGAAAGCCCAAGGGCGTAATGCTTCGCCACATCGGTATCGCGAGCTATGTTACCGATAACGAGCATAATATTCAGGTGCGCCTTGTTACCGAGAACTGCAGGTGCTACGGCTCGGTCACGACCATATCTTTCGATATGTCGTTTAAGGAGACTGCTGTCGCGCTTTGCAACGGCCTTACGCTTGCGTTCGCAAGCGACGAACAGACAACAGACCCGCTTTCGCTCGCGCGGTTCTTCAAGGAAAATAATGTAGACGTATTTAACGCCACCCCGTCAAGGCTTCTCGTGTATATGGAGCTTGACGAGTTCGCGGACGCTATGAAAAACTGTAAGGTAATATTGTCGGGCGGTGAAAAATATTCGGATAAGCTGCTCAGAGTCCTGCGCGAAAAGACGAGCGCCCGTATCATAAACACCTACGGACCCACCGAAATTACGGTGTCGTCGAATGCAAAAGAGTTGACTCACGCGGATGAAATATCGGTCGGCAGACCGCTTCTTAATTACCGCGAGTACATTGTGGATACAGACGACAACAAGCTGCCCGCGGGCGTTGTCGGCGAACTGCTTATAGGCGGCTTGGGCGTGGCTTTGGGTTATAACAATCTCCCGGAGCAAACCGAAAAGGCGTTTGTCGAATACGAGGGTGAGCGCGTCTATCGTTCGGGCGATTACGCGCGCTACACTAAGGACGGAGACGTTGTGATACTTGGCAGAAAGGACAATCAGGTAAAACTGCGCGGACTCAGAATAGAGCTGGGTGAGATTGAAAAATGCCTGACTGGTATAGAGGGAATACGCTCTGCGGTAGTCGTTATCAAAAAGGTGGGTCACGAGGACGGAATATGCGCGTACTATACGGCCGAGGGGCACCCTGACATAGAGTATCTGAAATCGGAGATGAAAAAGTCTCTCACAGATTATATGATACCCGCGTCGTTTAATCAGCTTGACGAGCTGCCCACAACGCCCAACGGCAAGGTCAACATCAAAGCGCTGGGCGACCCGATAGTTTCGGAAAAGCCGGAGGCGGACGGATTTGTAAAGCCCGTGACGGCGGCGGAAAAGGATTTCTGCGATATATTCGCGAATATTCTTGATGTTGACGAGGTATCAGTGACCGACAGTTTCTTTGATTTGGGCGGAACGTCTCTGACCGTGACGCGTATCGTAATTGCGGCGGGTAAGCGTAATTACGGCATAACCTACGGAGACGTATTTGAAAATCCCACGCCGCGCGCGTTGGCAAAGCTCACGCTCGGTCAAAACGATACGGATGACGGCATTATGCGCTTTGACGACTATGATTACCGAAATATAAACCGTGTACTTGAAAAAAATACTCTTGACGCGTTTATAAACGGTGAGAAGCAGGAAATAGGCAACGTGATTTTGACCGGAGCAACCGGATTTTTGGGAATACACGTTCTTCACGAGCTGCTTGAAAATTATGACGGAAATGTTTGCTGCCTGATGCGCGGAAGAAAAAATATGTCGCCCGAGGCAAGGCTCAGTCAGCTTTTCTTCTATTATTTCGAGGAGAGTATTTTGGGCGATTACGGCGGCAGAGTAACCGTGATTGACGGAGATATAACGAACAAAGACGACTTTGAAAAGCTGAAAGGCATAAAAGCCGACACGTTCATAAACTGCGCGGCGAACGTCAAGCATTTTTCAAAGGGTACGGATATTGAGGACGTAAACTATCACGGCGTGCAGAATATCATAGCGTTTTGCGAGGAGAACGGAATTCGTCTCGTACACGTTTCAACGATGAGCGTCGGAGGTATGTATCTCGACCGCCCCGGAGATGTTGCAAACATCAAGGAAAATATGTTATACTACGGTCAGGTGCAAAGCTCCAAGTACACAAGTGCGAAATTCCTTGCGGAGCGGGATATTTTGGAGAGCGTTGCAAACGGACTGAACGCAAAAATTATGCGTGTCGGAAACTTATCGGCGAGAGAGAGCGACGGCGAGTATCAGATAAATTTCACGACCAACAGCTTTATGGGCAGACTTAAATCCACATATCTTATCGGCTGCTATCCCTATGAAACCATGGATATGCCTTTTGAGCTTTCTCCGATAGATTATGTTGCAAAGGCGATACTGCTTTTGGCTCAGTCACCGAAAGAGTGTACGGTATTCCACCCGTATAACAATCACGCGCTGCTTATGAACGATTTGTACGGCGAGATGAACAGACAGGGACTTACCGTAAAGCCCGCCGAAAACAGCGAATATGAAGCGGCGCTGAAAGAGGCGGAGAGCGACTCCGAAAAAGCTCAGGTGCTTTCGAGTATGATTGCATACGAGAATATGTCTCACGGCAGGAAGTCTTATCCTGTGGGAAAGAGTAACGAAATGACAATGCAGGCTCTTTATCGTATGGGCTTCAGGTGGCCTGTTACCTCGTTCGTGTATATGAAAAAGTTCCTTGTAAATCTTAAAGGGCTTGAATATTTTGAATGGTAATTTTAAACGGCAATAAAAATCAAAATGAATGGAGGACGTATTAAATGACCATAAACACAAATGTAAACGACTGTGCGGCCGTTTTGGAGATAGACGGCTGGCTGGATACGCAGACCTCGCCCGAACTCGGTGCGGCTATAGAGGCGCTCGACGCGTCTGTGACCGAGCTTACCATAGATATGAGTAAGCTGGAGTATATTTCTTCGGCGGGGCTTCGCCTGATAGTGTCGGCTCACAAAAGGATGAACGGCAATCTGACGCTTAAAAATCTGTCGCCCGAAATTTTGGACGTATTCAATATGGCGGGATTTGCCAAAAAGCTCAATATTGTATAGCCATGAAAAGTTCGATATTAAAGCAGACGGTAATTATATTTTGCCTGGCTGTCCTGATTGATTCTGTCGCGGCGGTAATTTTCTGCTTTGCCTATAACAATCGGCTTACGGGAGATATTGCGGGTCAGCTGGCGCGGGCGGGAGCCGCTTCCGCCGCGCATATTGTGGAGAATACGGATTACGGCGAACTGACTCAGTCGGAAACAAGCGATGTGTACTTAAATACCCGCGACTGTTTGAAAGAAATATGCGGCGAGCTCGGCCTTAAATATCTGTATGTGTATGAAGTTTCCCCCGGGAAGGACAGCATAAGATATATTATTTCCGTTGCTTCGGAAGAAGACTCTGACAAAAGGGTAGCCGAGGAAAGAGGACTTGGGGCGGTTGTGAGCCGCGCCCTTAAGGAGCAGGAGTTGTATGCGCTGGAGGGCGTAGAGCCGGAAAAGGCGTATGTGGAAAAGAACGAATACGGTAACGTCTACACATGGACTTGCCCCGTGATTAAGGACGGGGCTGTGATTGCGCTTGTCGGCAGCGATTACAGCGCAAGGATGATGTTTTTGCAGGAAGTTCACAGAACGCTTGCTGTAATTTTGCCTATGATAGCCGTGCTTATATTTGCAATTTTTATGGCGTTGGTTGCCATACGAAAAAAGATACTCTTTCCGATAAACGTTCTGTCGCAAAGAATGAACGGCTTTATAACCGACGAGGGGGTGGCTTTGGAGCCGCTTGACATACACCCCGATAATGAGATAGGCGAGATGGCGGATTCTTTTGATAAAATGTGCGAGGATATAAAAAGTTATCTCGAGAATATTGAAAATCTGACCGCCGAGCGCGCCCGCGCAAGTGCGGAGCTTGACGTTGCGCGGCGTATTCAAAATGGTATCGTGCCGGAAAAAACCGAAATTTCAAGAGGCTCCTACAATGTTTCTGTCCGCGCGAAGGCCGCAAGGGATGTCGGAGGCGACTTTTACGATTGTTTGGAGTTTGAGGACGGCAGGTTGTGCGTCGTGATTGGAGACGTTTCGGGAAAGGGCATTGCGGCGGCGATGTTTATGGTTATGACGCGGACGCTTCTCAACGACCGTTTAAGAGGCGGATACAGCCCTGCGGCGGCTCTTAACAGCGTGAACGAAGTACTTTGCCAATCTAACCCCGAGGGAATGTTTGCGACGGTTTTCGCGGCGGTGTTAAATTCAGAAAATGGCGAGCTTTGCTTTGCCAACGCGGGACATACAAAGCCTGTAATAACCGGCGGGAACGCGAGATTTTTGGAGGTCGACTCGGGAATTTCGATAGGAGTTTTTGAAAATTCGGACATAAAGGACGAATGTATAAAATTAAACAAAGGTGAAAGCATAATACTTTATTCCGACGGCGTGACCGATATGGTAAACGTGGATAAAGAGTTTTTCGGAGCAGACCGCCTTTTTGAATCGGTGCGCGCGGCCGACAGCGCGCGGAACGCGATAAAATCGCTTGGCAAAGCGGCTTTTGAATTTGCGGCGGGAGCCGAGCAGTTTGACGATTATACCGTTCTCGCGCTTAACTACACCGGAGCGGAGACAATGTTGCGTCTTAGCCCGACGAAAGATTCGCTTCCCGAACTTCGCAAAAGCGTTTTGGACATTGCGGGCGCAAATCAGCGCGGTAGGAAAATATACTTGGCGTGCGAGGAGGTCTTTGTCAATATAGCCGACTATTCCGAAGCGTCCTTGGTTGAAATTGAATTTGAAAAGAAAAACGATACCCTGAAAATAACGTTTTCGGACAACGGCGTTCCGTTTGACCCGGTTTCGGCGGATACGGGACATAAAAGGTTTTGCGAATTGGACAGCGGCGGTATGGGGCTGAATATAATAAAACAGATTGCCGAAAATATATCATACAGGCGCTATGGCGGCAAAAATATTTTGACCCTTGTGTTTGTGCTTGGAGATGAATAAAAAATGGCGGAGATATTTTTTGAAAACGCATTTAATATTTCCGACCCGCTGTACGAGGAGTCCGCGCTTCGCGGCGTGCCGGATTGGCGAAAAAGACATATTATGAAATATAAAAACCCGATTGACAGAAAAATGAGCCTCGGAGCGTGGCGGCTTATGGAAAATGTTCTTCAAAAAAAGGGATTTTCTCCCGATAATGTAACGCTCGGCGCAAGCGGCAAGCTACTGTGCTACGGGGCGCACTTTAATCTTTCGCACTCCGGCGGGATGATTGTGTGCGCCTTTGGCGGCGCGCCTGTCGGCTGTGATATTGAAAAGGCGGAGAGCGCCCCTTTTGAAATTATGGAGCGCGTTTTTTTGCAAAGCGAACGTGATTATATAGACGGCGCCTGTAACGGCGAAGATAAAATTCGCAGATTTTTTAAGATTTGGACAATGAAAGAAAGCTATATAAAAATGACCGGAGAGGGCTTGAGCATATCTCCGATACGGGTGGAAATAGACCCGAAAAAGTTTATGGTCAAGCGTGATTTTGTTACGGTCGATTGTGAGCTTTTTAATGCGTCGTACGGCGAATATGAAGTTTCAACGTGTGAAGCAAGATAATTATACTATGATTTCACCTCTGTTTTTCAAAATTTTTCAAGTGTAATAAGCTAAAGTTCGGTTAAAATAATCTTGAATTTACTTTGAATTGGAGGTGAAACAGTTATGTTGAACGATAAGGCAAAGGCAGCTATGGAGCAGTTCAAAATGGAGGCTGCTTCCGAGGTAGGCGTTCAGCTCAACCAGGGCTACAACGGCGACCTTACTTCCAGACAGGCCGGCTCTATAGGCGGTCAGATGGTTAAGAAGATGATCGAGAGAGCGGAGCAGAGCATGGCTCAGTAATCGGATAATAGATACGAAACCTTATTTTAGAGGTTGTACCGCCGAGAGGCGGCGTTTGATAAAATTTTATTAAAGACAGCGCGGCTTGCCTGAGTGCATACCGCGCTGTTTTTTTGCAAAAAAGTTAAAAAATGTAGGTTTGTCAATGATGTGTTACAAAATCTCCTAAAAAAGTTCGCCATCAATGATGAAGGCATTAACATAATCA
>CANRNL010000014.1 GCA_947631965.1 uncultured Clostridia bacterium | reverse complement strand
CCCTCCTGTAGTAGTTTCTTTCATTCTACCACAGGAGGGTTCTTTTTTCTATTGTCCGTTTTTACTGGTTCTGTGCATTTATGAGGATAGCGCTTTTTATTTGCGCAAGCTATATGCTTGTAAAACATTGAGTTGTTGAGCATATATAGGTATGTACCTAAAACAGTCCATCGCTTGCGATATACTAATCGCAGATGATGAGACGTTTTCTGTCTTTGTCATCAAATCTATGAGTTAGGAGGAATAGAAAATGAGTAAATCGGATAAGGCTGTTGGCTATGCTTCCATACCGCTTGCAGGGAAAGCCTATATCTTGAAGCCTGTTAACGGCTATATGAAAAACAAGATTGATTTCCTGCTTTTGTTAAATGCCTGCATTATTATTGCTGGAGAAGAAAGGGCTGTCGGAAACGGAGGAAGATGTCGATGAAATTTGAAATCAGCGCTTCGGGCGTGCTAACAAAAGTTATTCAAGATGATTTTACAGAACAAACCGTAATAATTCCGGATGGAGTTGCGGAGATAAGCAAATATGCCTTGCAAAGCTGTGAGCATTTGACAAGTATTATCCTGCCCGATTCTATTATGAAGCTGGAAAGTGAAACATTTAAGGGAATTACATCTTTGGTAAATATCGTTTTGCCCGGTCGGATAACGGAGATTCCCGAATTACTGTTTGTCGGTTGTAATAAGCTGAAAAGTATCAACATACCTAACGGTGTGGAAAAAATAGGCTCTGATGCGTTTGGGGAATGCAGTGCGCTGCAAAGCGTTAATTTGCCGGCTTCGCTGAAACAACTTGACGAATGCGCCTTTTTTGGCTGTCGGTCATTAAAACACATTGTACTCCCTGCGGCACTTTCGGAAATTCACCCGGAAACTTTTGACCGATGCAGCGCACTGGAGGATTTTTTTGTCGAGGAAGGGAATAACAGATATTATAGTATTGATGGTGTACTGTTTGATAAGACGAGCAATATGCTGGTTCGTTATCCGGAAGGAAAAAAAGATTCAAAATATAAAATCCCGCAAGGGATTCAAAGCATCGGTGTGATAGCGTTTGCCGGGTGCCGTATGTTAAAACGCATTGTATTTCCCGCATCCGTTGAGCAAATCGGCGTTTTCGCATTTGTTGGATGTAAAGCGTTGAAAAGTATATTGGTTGATAAAAATCACCCGTATTACTATGACAAAGACGGTATGTTGTTTGATAAAGCGGGGACTTTGTTGATATACCCCGCCGGAAAAACAGCCTCGGAATATGTAATTCCGGATTGGGTGAAGAAAATAAGGGCGCGGGCGTTTGACAGCTGCAATTATTTGAAAAAAGTATCTTTGCCGAAATCTCTTTCGGTTTTACCGGAGCGACTGTTTTCCGGATGTAAGAACCTTACGTCAGTCAATATTCCGGAAGGCGTAATTGAAATTCAAGATGCGGCGTTTTGTTATTGCGGTGCATTGCAAAGCATCAAATTACCTGCCTCTTTAAAATATTTTGGAAACTATGTATTTGATTGGTGCGGTTCTTTGGAAAATATCTTTGTTAATAAAGACAATCCCAATTTTTGTGATAAAAACGGAGTTCTGTTTAACAAAAATGCCTCTATGCTAATACGTTATCCGGAAGGAAAACACGATTTTGGCTATACGGTGCCGCGCAGCGTGAAACATATACAGATGCGTGCCTTTTTTAACACTTGGTTTTTAGAAAGCGTTATTTTACCTGATGAGGTTGAAACCATTCGTGAAGAGGCGTTCTGTGCCAGTGATAATTTAAAAGTTCTTGTAATTCCCAGTGATTTAAAAGAAATTGGAGAGTATGCATTTTCTGCTTATATAGAAACAGTGCCGAGTATTTTATCGTATTACACCAACCTTCCGCACCTGACTATTATCCGTGCGCCCAAAGGCTACTACTATACCGACGCACAGGCATTGATGCAGGAGGTTCAATTTGAAGAATCAAATTCCGAGTAACAGGTGAAGGTTTGGTACTTATTGTATTTATCGTAATTTAAGATAAGAAAAGGACAGGAAAGAAAAAGAGAAGATGTAATACTTGAAACGGCGGATGATTTGTGCCGCCGAAACGACCGCGTCCGGCGCGACCCGAAACCAGAAACGGTTCTTTTGCCGGTTTCTCTATGGATTCAAAGCTGTCAATTTGCAGATTCATAGACTTCGCTCTGTATGCGCTAAAAAGGGTACACGTTTCTCTTGCAAAACAAACGTATATATAGTAAAATAAATAAAAAATATTGAAAATGGGAATTTAATGAGTGGTTGGAGCAGCGGAATAATGATAGCAAGGAATTTGAAGAAAAGCGGGGGATGATGATGTATGAAATACCACCAAAAAAATTGATGATTATCAATATTTTAGATATTTTAAAACAGTACACGGACGTCGACCACCGTCTCAGCCAAAAGGAAATCGCAGACATCCTGGCGAGCGAGTATTCTATGAAGGCAGACCGTCGGGCGGTGAAACGGAATCTGATGAATCTGATAGACTTCGGTTACGACATTGGCTACAGCGAATCTATCCGAATGGTAAAGAATAAGGACGGAACGGAGGAAGAAACGACTCTTTTATCGGATTTTTATTTAAACCGCGATTTTACGGACGGGGAGTTGCGCCTTTTGATTGACAGTCTGATGTTTTCCAAGCATATCCCTTACAGCCAGTGTAAGGAACTGATACGGAAATTGGAGGGACTTTCCAATATTTATTTTAAATCAAGGGTAAAGCACATTATGACCTTTCCGGAAAATCAGACAAATAACAAACAGCTGTTTTTGAATATCGAGCTGTTGGACGAAGCAATCAGCAAAAAGCGGCAGGTCAGCTTCCGATACTTGGAATACGGGCTTGACAAGAAAATGTATCCCCGCAGGACCCCCGACGGCAACCCGCGTCTTTATATCATCAACCCATACCAAATGGCAGCCAAAGAGGGAAAGTATTACTTAATCTGCAACTATGACAAATATGACAACATCTCCAATTATCGGCTGGACAGAATTACGGATTTAAAAATTTTGGATACGCCCGCAAAGCCTTTTGAGTCCTTAAAGGGAGCGGACAATAAGTCTTTGGATTTGTACAGGTATATGACGGAGCATGTCTATATGTTCTCCAGCGAAAACGTCCGAGCAAAATTCCGTATTGAAAAAAATATGATCAGCGACGTGATTGATATGTTCGGAAAAGATGTGCGGTTTTCGGATGAGACGGACACGCACGTTACCGTTTCGGTAAACGTGAATGAAATGTCAATGTACCAGTTTGCCAAAAGCTATGCGCCGTATGTCGTCGTGCTGGAGCCGCAGTCTTTGGCGGAAAAGGTAAAGGAAAGCCTGGAGGATTCTTTGCGTGCCTACAAACAGCTTGAAGAAGGTGTTTCAAATGAGTGAAAAACATAAAATGGTTAAAGTAAGATATAATAAGCTGTGAAAATTGCTGAACGACAATGGCTTGATAAAATTTGTAATTAAAGGAAAAGGATAAAAAGTTTTCGTATTTTGAATACAAAGGCGCTAAAATATTAGAATTTTGGCATCCTTCATATCGTGGCGTATCAGAAAAACTCATAGATAATTTCAAAGGTATTGATTTAATAGGTGAAGATAATGAGTAATAATAAAGGAAAACAAGAACGGGTAGAACTGCATGCACATACCAAAATGAGTGCAATGGACGGGATAGTTTCTGCGACAGACTTAATCAATCGCGCGGCTGAATGGGGACATACTGCTATCGCAATTACAGACCATGGCGTAGCACAGGCTTTCCCGGAGGCGTATAGAGCGGCAAATAATATTAGAAATTCCGGAAAAGAATTTAAGGTTATTTATGGTATGGAGGGGTATCTCGTTGATGACGAAGCGTCTGCTGTTTGCTCTGCGGCAGCGGAGGGAGCAGACGAAACATATTATCATATTATTTTGTTGGTTAAAAACTATACAGGCTTGAAAAACCTGTATAAATTGATTTCCAAATCGCATATTGACTATTTTTACAAAAAGCCGGTAATTCCCAAAAGCGTTTTGCGTAAGTTTCGGGAGGGGATTTTGCTTGGCTCTGCTTGTAAGAGAGGAGAATTGTTCCGTGCGGTTGCAGAGCACCAACCCGAAGCGGAAATTGAGAAGATTGCGGAATTTTATGATTATCTTGAAGTTCAGCCAATCGGCAATAATGAATTTATGGTTCGCGATGGATACATAGCGGATGATGAGGGGCTTAGGGCTTTAAACAGAAAAATCGTAGAGTTGGGCGACCGAATGGGTAAACCGGTAGTCGCTGATTGTGACGTGCATTTTATGGCTCCGGAGGACGAAATTTGCCGACGAGTACTTAAATTCCAAGACGCGGATTTCCGGGAGCCGCTATACTTCCGTACTACGGATGAAATGCTGGAAGAGTTCGGTTATCTTGGCAAAGAAAAGGCGTATGAGCTTGTGGTGACAAACACAAACAAGATTGCCGCCCAGATTGAGGAAATTCAGCCTATTAAGGATGGTTTTTATCTGCCGCTGATTGAAAACTGTGAACGGGATTTGGTTGATATATGCCAAAGAAAAGCGTACGAGTTTTATGGAAAAACACTGCCGCAAATTGTGAAAGAACGCATGGAACGGGAGCTTAACTCAATTTTGAAAAACGGATTTTCCGTGATATATATGATTGCGCATAAACTGGTCAAAAGGTCCAACGAGGCAGGATATTCAGTCGGCTCGCGAGGTTCGCTCGGCGCGTCCTTTGCAGCGTTTCTGGCAGGTATCACAGAGATAAACCCGTTGTGCCCGCATTATATTTGTGAAAAATGCAAGCACAGTGAGTTTTTTGACAGCGGAGAATACCAGGTGGGGATAGATATGCCGGACAAGATTTGTCCGGAATGCGGAGAAACGATGAAAAAAGACGGTATGAACATTCCGTTTGAAACGTTCTCAGGTTTTTATGGCGATAAGGTCCCCGATATTGACCTCAACTTTTCGGGCGAGTATGTGGCGACTGCACATAAGCATATCAGAGAACTGTTCGGAGAAGAATTTGTATTCAGGGCGGGGACAATCGGCACGATCGCCGACATAACTGCAATCGGTCTCGCAAACGCAAAAAAATATTACGAGCAGAAGGCAATGGTCGTCTCCGACGCGAAAATCAAACGCGTGGCAGAGAAAATTATTGGTGTTAAGCGCACCGATGGAGAGCATCCGGGCGGAGTTTTCATATGCCCGAACACAATAGACATTTACGATTTTTGTCCTATTCAATATCCGCCAAATCGAAGCGGCGCTGATATGTCAACTACGCATTTTGACTATCATTTCATTCAGGATAATCTGCTCAAGCTGGGTATTCTGGGACATTCCGACCCGACAATAATACATATTTTAGAAGACTTAACTGGAGTGTGCGCAAAAGATATTCCGCTGAATGACAAAAGGGTAATGGAATGTATTGTAAGCGCCGAAACATTAGGCGTACCCGAATTAGGCATACCGTTTGTACGCAATGTGCTAAAGATTACCAAGCCGACAACATTCGGCGAACTTATCAAAATATTGGGGTTATCCCATGGAACCAACGTCTGGAAAAACAATGCGCAAGATTTAATCGAAAGCGGCGTGGCTACTCTGTCTGAAGTTATTGCTCTGCGTGATGATATTATGACATACTTGATTCAAAAGGGAGTAGATGCAAAAACAGCGTTTGAGATTATGGAATTTGTCCGCAAGGGGCGCGCGGCGGAAACCGGCTTGCCGCAAGAATATGAACAGGCGATGAAGGCGCACGGAGTGCCTGATTGGTATATAGAATCCTGCAAAAAGATTATGTATATATTTCCGAAAGCACACGCGGCGTCATATACTCTGTTCGCCGTACGCATTGCATACTTTAAAGTTTACTATCCGGCGCAGTTCTACGCAGCGTATTTGAAGGTTCGTGCCGGGTCGAAGGCTGTAGAATACTTGACATGCGGAAAGGAACCGGAGCTATACGAGGAGATTTACAAACGCGGCTTGGAAAACGAGGTTCTGCGGCTGATAAAAGAATTGTAATTACATACATAGAGGAGAAAATAATTATGATTGATGTAAACAAAAACGAAAAGCTAAACCAAAAATTGAGGACTTTGTACTGCGATGCAACCAATAAGTTTCTTGAGGAGTACGAGAAAGCATTCGGGGATAAGGCGCCCGGCATCAACACATTCGGCATCGCTGATGAGGAAAGCTATGACGAGGATAACGGTATACTTGTTATTCTCAAAGAAACAAACGGGTGGAATGACAAAGATTTTCAAGAGAAAACTACATACATAGATTTTGTATATGATGTAATAAAGAAAGGAAGCAGCATCAACGACGGCAGAGAAGCCGCTGAACGCGTGACAATGAATATGTGGTACAACCTTGGCAGATGGATAACCGCCATAAAGGAGCCGGATAAAGAACCTAAAGAAATTGCGGAGATGCATGACGAGGCGATAAAGGCTTTGGGCGCGGCAGCTTACACCAATGTTAATAAAGTGCGCGGTTATGCCCGTTCGGACAAAGAGTTTTGGGAGATAGCGAAAAGTGAGATCGCAATAAACACAATAAAAGAGGAAATTAAGATTTTAAATCCAAAAACTATTATATTTGGCGGTACGTTATGGATATTTGAAAATTCTTATATTAACGAACTAAGGCAAAAAGGTATAAAAGTCTTGGACATGTGGCATCCTGCCGCAAGAAAATCCAATGTTGAAATGATAGAGGAGGTACAAAAACAAATGCAAGAGGGCTGAAATACGGTATATGTAATAAGCGATATTCCCGGTTTAGTTTAGAGCTTTCCAAAGTAAAACGCAATAAGACATTCGAGGATTTTGAGTAAATCCGAGAGTGTCTTTTTGCATAGGTACGGAATATGCAAATCTTACGCATTAAATTCCGCAAGAACGCAGCTCTCTCAAATTTGAAAAATTAAATTTTAAAAAACGTATTGACACAGCGTCAGGACAGTGGTATAATACATTTAATGACACAACGTCAGATTGCGTTTTTCGGAGGTAATTAAAATGAAAAAGAATATTGGTTCACAATTAGCACTTTATCCCATGCCCGTAACCGTTGTCGGAGCGATGAACGAGGGCAAGCCTACATGGACGCTTGTTGCTCATGTGGGAATTATCGGACATGACAGAGTTCTTGTAAGCCTCGCGGTTCCCCACTTTATTAACGGCGTTATCAAAAAGACAAATAAGCTGTCGATAAATATGGTGACTGAGGAAATTTTATCAAAGGCGGATTTTTCCGGCTCCGTAAGCGGAGCGAAAACAGACAAGTCGGGACTGTTCGACTATGAAATAGCTGACGGCGCCGCGCCTGTCATAAAGAAATCGCCGCTTACTATGGTATGCAGCGTCGTTGACGTGTATAACACTCCGAATTTCGAGAGCTTCATCTGCGCCATAGACGGCACATACGTTGAGGAAAGCTGCCTGAACGACGCGGGCAAAATTGATTATCGGGCTGTAAAACCCATTCTTTTTGAGTTTCCGACATATGAGTATCTGAGAACGGGTGATGTAATAGGTAAATGTTTGTCGTTCAAAAACGGCGGGGAATAATAACCTAAGCACAGATGCCCCGCCTCTGTATGCGGGAACATATGCGCTATGTTATATTAAAAATTTGAAGGAGGAAAAACTATGTTAGGAAATTTTGCTTACTGCAACCCCACAAAACTGTATTTCGGAGATGAGTCTCTTAAATACCTAAACACGGAACTGCCGAAGTACGGAGCAAACGTCGTGCTAATTTACGGCGGCGGCTCGATTAAGAAAAACGGAATATATGATGAGGTAGTAAAAATATTAAAAGAAAACGGTAAAAACGTTGCGGAAATAGCGGGAGTTATGCCGAATCCGACACTTGAAAAGCTCTACGAGGGCGTTGAGATTGCGAGAGCGCACAAGGCGGATTTGCTGCTCGCAGTCGGCGGCGGCTCGGTGTGCGATTACGCGAAGGCGGTATCGGTATCGGTAAACTGTAATGAGGACCCGTGGGAGAAATATTATTTGAAGTTTGAGGAACCCGACTGCGAAATTGTTCCTGTCGGCTGTGTGCTGACAATGGTCGGAACAGGCTCGGAAATGAACGCGGGTGCGGTTATCACGAACCGCGAAACGAAAATGAAGATAGGTCATGTGTTTGCGGATGAAAGCGTTATGCCGAGATTTTCAATCCTTAATCCGAAATATACGCTGACGCTGCCGCATTATCAGATGGTTTCAGGCATTTATGATATTTTTAATCATATTTGCGAGCAGTATTTTTCGGGCGAGGACGATAACACAAGCGATTATATCAGCGAGGGCCTGATGCGAAGCGTCATCAATTCGAGCCGTATCGCGAACAAAGACCCGCAGAATTACGAGGCAAGAAGCAATATTATGTGGACGGCGACATGGGCGCTTAACACGCTCGTCGCGAAGGGCAAGTCCACCGACTGGATGGTTCATATGCTCGGTCAGGCGGTCGGCGCGCACACCGACGCGACGCACGGAATGACGCTTGCCGCGGTATCGCTGCCGTATTACCGCCATATAATGCCGTACGGACTTGCAAAATTTGTAAAGTTTGCGAAAAATGTCTGGAATATTGACACGGCGGGCAAAACGGATGAGCAGATTGCAAACGAGGGTCTTGCGGCAATGGAGGACTGGATGAGGGAGCTTGGTCTTGTTATGAACATTACCGAGCTTGGAGCAAACGAAGAAATGCTTGAAGCGCTTGCCCAAAGCACCATTGTTATGACGGGAGGATATAAAACGCTCGAACACGATGAAATCGTGGATATTTTCAGGAAAAGCCTGTAATACAGCGTATGTGTAACCGATCAATTGATAATTAGATGAAAGAGTGATTATAATGGAATACACAAAATTGGGCAAGTCGGATTTAACGGTATCTCGGATATGTATGGGCTGCATGGGCTTCGGCAACGCCGCGACAGGGCAGCACAGCTGGACGGTGGACGAAAGCCACACAAGAGATATAATAAAGCGTGGACTGGAGCTTGGCATCAATTTTTACGATACCGCTATCGTTTACCAAAACGGAACGAGCGAGCAGTATGTCGGACGGGCGTTGCGGGATTTTGCCAAGCGCGGCGAATATGTGATAGCAACAAAGTTTACTCCGCGCACGCAGGACGAGATTGATTCGGGCGTGAGCGGACAAAAGCATATCGAAAACTATCTCAATCAAAGCCTTAAAAATCTCGGTATGGACTATGTTGACCTCTACATTTATCATATGTGGGATTATCACACGCCGATGGAGGAAATTATGGAAGGTCTTGATAACGTCGTCAAGGCGGGTAAGGCGAGGTATATCGGTATCTCCAATTGCTTCGCGTGGCAGCTCGCAAAGGCGAATTATTACGCGAGAGCGAACGGGCTCACCGAATTTGTGTCAATTCAAGGTCATTACAATCTTATTGCGCGTGAGGAGGAGCGGGAAATGATACCGTTTTGTAAGTCCGAAAACATAGCCGTAACGCCGTACAGCGCGCTTGCGAGCGGCAGACTGTCGCGCAGAGCGGGAGAAAGCACAAAGCGGCTTCAAGAGGACTCATACGCAAAATTCAAATATGATTCTACCGCCGAGGCGGACGGAAAAATCATAAAGCGCGTAGAGGAATTAGCCGATAAGCGCGGCGTTTCAATGACCGAAATCGCGCTCGCGTGGCTGCTTACAAAGTCAACCTCGCCGGTAGTCGGCGCGACAAAGCTCTCTCATGTCGAGGGCGCGGCTAAAGCGGTTGACTTAAATCTGACCGATGAAGAAATAACTTATTTGGAAGAGTTGTATGTGCCTCATGCACTCGCGGGAGTTATGGCGCAGAACGGAAAGCAAAAAGCGGGAAATGTGGTATAAAATTTTAAGGAGGAATTACAATGAGCAAGAAAATAGTACAAACGGCAGGCAGAGACAGTCTCGGCGAATTTGCGCCCGATTTCGCACACTTCAATGATGATGTCCTCTTTGGCGAAAACTGGAACAACGAGGATATTGACTTAAAAACGCGATGTATTATCACGGTTGTTGCGCTGATGTCGTCGGGAATTACCGATTCGTCGCTGACGTATCATCTCGAAAACGCAAAAGCGCACGGCGTTACGCGCGCGGAAATCGCGGCGATTATAACTCACGTTGCGTTTTACGCGGGCTGGCCCAAAGCGTGGGCTGTGTTCCGTCTTGCAACGGATGTGTGGAAGGACGAGGAACTGAGCGAAAAGGACAAATACCAAAATACAATTCTGTTCCCGATAGGCGCGCCGAATGACGGCTTCGCACAATATTTCACGGGGCAGAGCTACCTTGCGCCCGTATCGTCGGAGCAGGTCGGCATTTTTAACGTCACGTTTGAACCGAAATGCCGTAACAACTGGCACATTCATCATGCCGACAAGGGCGGCGGGCAGATACTCATATGCGTCGGCGGACGCGGATATTATCAGGAATGGGGTAAGGACGCGATAGAGATGAAACCGGGCGACTGCGTGAATATACCAGAAGGCGTAAAGCACTGGCACGGCGCGGCGGCGGACAGCTGGTTTTCGCATCTTGCAATAGAAGTGCCCGGAGAAAACGGCTCAAACGAGTGGCTTGAAGCGGTAAATGATGAGGAATATATAAAAGTAAACGGAGGAAAATAAAATGAAGAAAATATTAGCTGTAATTTTATCTGTAATTTTATCTGTAATTTTAAGTTTGGCGGGCATTACTGCCTGCGCGGCTGACGGAGATTTGACCATAACACTGCAAATAGGAAATCCTGTAATGACGGTAAACGGAGCAGACCGGGAAATCGACCCCGGACGCGGAACCGTTCCGGTGCTTGTAAATGACGCGAGAACGCTTTTGCCCGTGCGCGCTGTGGTCGAGGAAATGGGCGGCACTGTCGAGTGGGAAGATGCCGCAAACACCGCCGTGTTGACATACGGCAATGACGTAATAAGGCTGACGATAGACAGCGCGACCGCGTACTTGAACGATGTGGCGCAGACACTTGACGTTGCTCCCGCTTTAATCAATGACCGCACTATGCTCCCGATTAGATTTATCGCGGAGAGCTTCAAGTTTGACGTAGAGTGGGATGATGAAACGCAGACCGTGACTGTTACGAAAGCGGCTGAAGCAGCCGAACCGACAGCAACGCCCGCTCCGACAGCAACTCCTGCGGCAACCGCAGAGCAGACCGCGGCTCCAACGGATAACGACAGGCAGGAGAGCAAAACACTCGTAGCATATTTCTCGGCAACGAACAATACCGAAGGCGTGGCAAAGCATATCGCGGAGGGAATCGGCGCGGATATTTATGAAATACTGCCCGAAGTTCCGTACACCGACGCCGACTTGGACTACAACTCGGACTGCCGCGCGAACCGCGAACAAAACGACGACTCCGCGCGTCCCGCAATTTCGGGAACGGTCGAGAATATGGACCGGTACGATACAATATTCTTAGGCTATCCTATCTGGTGGGGCAACGCGCCTAAGATAATCTTTACTTTCCTTGAAAGCTACGATTTTTCGGGAAAGACGATTATCCCGTTCTGCACGTCGGGCAGCAGTCCGATAGGCTCTACCACGGCAATGCAAAATGTAACTCAGGGCGCGAACTGGCTTGACGGACAACGCTTTAGCGGCGGCGCGTCAAGCGATACGGTTATGGACTGGGTAAACGGACTTGACTTGGAACTGTAAAGGAAACAATCGCAATGAAAAAAAGATTTATATTTATACTTACGGCAATAGCGCTATGCCTGTTTTCCTCGTCGGTATACGCGGCAAATTATTACACTGACGGGAATACAATAACCATTTCGGACGTACCGAATAACGGCAGATTGATTATAGCGTCGTATGACAGAAACGGAAGGCTTTCGGGCTGCAATATTTACGAGCCGGAAAACGGAACGATTGATGATGTGACTGATACCGTTACCGGCAGCGGCGGCAAGGTTAAGGTCTTTCTGTGGGATATGACGGATATATCTCCGATTGAGATGAACAAGGTTGATACACGCCCAACACCACCCAAACCGGAGAAAACCAAAACGCTTGTCGCATATTTTTCATGGACGAACCACACAGAGGAAATAGCAAACTACATTACGGAAATAACCGGTGCGGATAAGTATGAGATTATTCCGAAAGAGCCCTACGGACCGGAAAACAACAATTATTATGATTCAAGCACACGCGCATATCAAGAGCAGTATAGCGACACCGCGCGTCCCGAAATTGACGGAACCGTCGACAATATGGAACAGTATGATATTATATTCGTCGGCTATCCTATATGGTACGGCAAAGCGCCGAAAATAATATATACCTTCCTTGAAAAATATAATTTTGACGGAAAGACTATTATTCCGTTCTGCACATCGGGCAGCAGCGGTATAGGCTCAACCTCGGAGTTGCAGCGCTTGACGCGGAACGCAAACTGGCTGAGCGGCAAACGGTTTAATATCGGCGAGTCGAAGGACAGCGTTGCCGCATGGGTAGACGGTCTTGGGCTTGATTTCGGAAATAATGAGGAGGTTGAAGGTATGGCACTGATAAACGGCGGCACGTTTCAAATGGGAAGTCCGGAAATAGAAGCAGAACGTGACGCGGACGAGACTTTGCACAGCGTCACCGTTGACAGTTTCTATATGGACGAAAAGGAATTAACGCAAAGTGAATACAGGGCGGTTATGGGCAGTAATCCGAGTGAGAACGCCGGCGACAATCTGCCCGTAGAAAATGTCACCTGGTACGACGCGATAGAATACTGCAACAAGCGAAGCCTTGCAGAGGGCTTAACGCCGTGCTACACCGTTTCGGGCGATACGGTCACATGGGACAAGAGCGCGAACGGTTATCGCCTGCCTACGGAAGCCGAGTGGGAGTACGCCGCGAGAGCGAATACCGATACTCCGTTTAATTTCGGCAGCTACGTTGAAGATACGCAGGCGAATTGCTACAACGCATACGGCTATAACAACGACGCGAGCGGCAGTTGGGTGAACGGTTATCTCAGTCATACCGTGGCGGTTGACAGCTACGGAGCGAATAATTACGGACTTTACAATATGCACGGAAACGTCGGCGAGTGGGTTTGGGACTGGTACAGCGCATACTCCGGCGACGCGGCAAATCCGACGGGAGCGGAAGAAGGACATTACAAAATCGTGCGCGGCGGCGGCTGGAACGATTTCCCAAAGCATATCAGAAGCGCGTACAGAAGCACGTATCCGGCTGACGCGCCGCTTTACAGCATAGGCATACGCTTGGTTAGAAACGCGTCGGCGGGAAGCGGCAGCGTAAAGAGCGTTAATATTGCTAAGCCGAACGAGAAAGCGAACAAAACGCTTATCGCGTACTTCTCGCAGACCGGCAACACCGACGGTTTAGCTAAAATAATAAAGGACGTAAGCGGTGCGGATATATTCCGCATCGAACGTGCAACACCGTATTCGGCAACGAGCAATTCGCAGATTTTATACTCCGAAGCGCTGACCGAGCAGCGCGAAAACGCTGTTCCCGACTTAAAAGCATACCTCGAGGACGCGGGACTTAACATTGACGACTACGACACAATTTTACTCGGCTACTGCAACTGGTGGGCGTCTGTTCCCGCGCCTGTACGCAGTTTCCTGACGCACTATGATATGAGCGGCAAAACGATAATTCCGTTCTGCTCGATGGGCGGCGGACGCTTCGGTCAGACGATAAGCGCGGTCGCGAAGCTCTGCCCCGACAGTGCGATAAAAGAGGGACTTGACGTGACGTATGCATCGTATAACAGAGATAAAATAACCGCGTGGCTTAAAGCAAGCGGAGTTACGGAATAAAGCTATAAAGAGCAGGGCTGTTTGAATACGGCTCTGCTCTTTATTTGACTTGATAATCGGCAATTTTGATGTAACCGTTGACATTACAACAAAAATAATATACAATATTATTAAGGGGTGTTAAGAATGAAGATTACATCAAGATTTACCGTGGCGGTTCATTCGCTGCTTGCGATTTATGTTCTCGGAAAGGAATATAAAATGACGTCGGATTTAATAGCGTCTAGCGTTAATGTAAATCCCGTTGTGATACGTCGCACGCTTTCGAGTCTCAAGGCGGCGGGAATAATCGACGTAAAGGCGGGAAGCGGCGGCGCAACGCCCGTAAAAAGTGCGGACGATATTACTCTTTACGACATTTACAAGGCGGTTGACTGCATAGAAGGCAATCTGTTTAATTTTCACGAAAATCCAAACCCCGAATGTCCCGTAGGGAAAAACATCCATGCGGTGCTGGACTCGCACCTTAAGGACGCTCAGGCGGCGTTGGAAAACGAACTGAAAAGCGTTACGCTTGCCGATTTGATGAAGCAACTGAATATACTGATATAAAAAATATTTATATTTTTTGTTGTAACTATTGACATTACAACAAGATTGTGCTAATATATAGTTGTAATCAAAATGATTACAACTATATATTATTTTTGGAGGTCTTTATTATGAAAAATTACAGCAAGGTAAACGTAACCGGCACGGACAGAGTGGAGCTTCACGACACGCTCGGGCTTACCGGTGCGGAGATAAGCGTAAACTTTATGCCTGCGGGCGCGGGAGTGCCGTTTGTTCACTCGCATAAGCAAAACGAGGAAATCTATATAATTCTTGAGGGCAAGGGTTGTATGGAAATCGACGGAGAAAAGGTTGCTCTTGAGGCTAATGATTTTCTGCGCGTCTCGCCTGAGGCAAAAAGGCAGCTTTTCGCGGCGGAAAATTCCTCGATTAAATACCTGTGCGTTCAGGTAAAATCAGGCTCGCTCGAGGCATATACCGCAAGCGACGGAGTTACGGCGTGAGACTTTCGCAAAATCGGAGTAATGCGCCTTATTGAATAACGGATAAACAGCCGTATCGTCGAAGCACAACTCCCTTTGAACTCAACACAAAAGAGTAATCGTGTTGTTCAGATTTAATATTTTCTCCGTTATAATAAAGTTATCAAATGAAACGGAGGTAATAAAAATGAACACAGACAAAATTTATGCGGAAGCAATCGTAAACGAGTACTCAAAAAAAAGTGCGTCAAAGGTGGTAGCGCTCAGAAAGCTGGACAAAGCGGCTAAAAGACCGGCGCAGATTTTCACCTATTCCTTTGGGATTATTGCCGCGCTGGTCGCGGGTGTGGGGATGTGTCTGTCGATGAAGGTTATCGGCGACGGCGGCACTGCCATGATGATATTGGGCATCATAGTGGGAATTATAGGCTTTATAGGAGTGGGAGTAAATTATCCTATTTACAACCGTATTCTTCAAAAGAGCAAAGAAAAATATGCGGGAGATATTATTCGTCTTGCCTCGGAAATCGCAAACGAAAACAATTAAGCGGCGGGCGAAAAAGGAAAGAAGGCGGAACGATTGAACAAGTCTGAAAGCAAGTATTTTAACACGGCGGTTCGTATGGATACGGCTTTAATCGAGTTGCTTGAAAAAAAGGAATTTGAATACATCACCGTAAAAGAAATTTGCGAAAAGGCGGGCGTCAATCGTTCGACATTTTATCTGCATTATGAAACAATCGGCGATTTGCTTGATGAATGTGTTGCATATAAGAATGACGAATGTTTCCAAAGATATGCTACGCACCTTACAGACATAAAGGAACGGCTGCGGTCGGAAAATTTAGATGATTTAATTTTTATTTCACCCGAATATCTGAAGCCGTACCTTGAGTTTGTAAAGGACAACAAACGCTTATTTAAGGTTGTGCTTTCACACTCCGATGTATTTAACGCGGAAGAAACATTTAGAAAACTATTTACGGAAATATTCTCTCCCATATTAGACCGATTTCGTCTCTCCGAACAGGACAAATCCTACATTATTTCATTTTACATCGCGGGAATTATGGCGATTATTTCGGAGTGGATAAGAGGGGATTGCGCCGATACCGTTGAACGGGTGACGGATATTTGTATGCGCTGTGTTATTCCTTTTGATGAAAAGCAACATTTGAGGTAGCATAAATGGTGTGACGCTTTGCGTCCTTGTAAGCGGAGTTATGAAATAAGTATTACAACAGCGCGGCTTTATAAAGCCGCGCTGTTTATATATAATTTTAACCTCACACAATACTGCTAAGCAGACGTTTTACGCAGCCGTAGGTTATATCATAGACTGTCATTTTTGGATAATTCATACCCGCGTCTTTCATAGCCTGCTGCTGCTTGTCCGTCACGACCGCATACGGATATATCCCGAACATAAACGGGAAAAACAGGTATATAAACTCGTGAAGCTGCTCATCCGTAAGCTGAGGGAAATACTTTTTCACAAACTCCCGCACGGTGCATATCGAGCGGTTGTACGCGACCTTCATATCCGTCAAACGGTCGAGAGAGCTGTTCTCCTCCATATCATAGTGGTTCATCGACAGCAGCTTCAAAAGTTGCGGACGTTTCTCCAGCGAACGCGCGAGCGCGTCTGCAAGCTCGTCTTTAGTCATTGCCTCGTTCTCACGCATTGTCTTTTCGAGGTCGTCGCACCAGAGGTTGTATTCACGCTCAATGAGCGCGAGGAAAATCTCTTCCTTTGTCTGAAAATAGTTATAGATTGAGGTGCGCGTAAAAGAGGTTGCGCCGCCTATCTCCTTTATGGTTATCTCCTTGAAGCTCATTGTACGATACAGCTTCTCGCAGGCGTTGATTATTTCCTCCCTGCGCGCGTTGGTTAATTCGGGCGATCCTTTCGGCATAAATTTTTCTCCTTTAATTCATACTGTATAACCAGTGTAACACATTTCTGACATAATGTCAATATTTTTTGAAAATCTATTGACGGCGCGTCAGTGATATGCTATAATGTATAAAAATAACACTGTATAAATATGAGGAGGTAATTATAATGAGTAAAACGTTGGTAGCATATTTCAGTGCAAGCGGAACTACGGCGAAAGCCGCGAAAAATCTCGCGGAGGCGGCGGGAGCGGATTTATACGAAATCAAGCCCGCAGTTCCCTACACAAGCGCGGATTTGAATTGGCAAAATAAATCCTCACGAAGCTCGGTAGAAATGCAGGATAAATCGAGCCGACCCGCTATTGCGGACACAAACGCTAATATCGAAGCGTATGACACAATTCTTTTGGGCTTTCCTGTCTGGTGGTACACCGCGCCGACGATAATAAATACATTTTTGGAGAGCTATGACTTTTCGGGCAAGAAAATTGTATTGTTTGCCACCTCGGGCGGCAGCGGCATAGGCGGCTGCGCGGACGCGCTGAAAGGCTCGGTTTCTCCGAGCGCCGAAATAAAGACGGGCAGAATGTTAAACGGCAGACCATCACAGGACGAGCTTAAAAAATGGGTTGAAACGTTATGAAAACCGTTGCATAAGAGGTAAGCTAACGTAAAAGCGCCGGCAGCGAAAAAAACGCTTGACAGATACATCCTCAACAATATATTGCCCCGTGGTTGCGTTCTTTAAAGCAGGCTCAGTAATCGAGCCTGCTTTTCCCTTATAAATATTGAAAAAACACTTTACAAAACAGGAAACATTATGTATAATATATAATTATTTGTAAATTTCGGCGCAATGCGTTGACAATGAAATAAACGGAGGAAGTCGTATGTATAAGAAGGTATCGACAGAGCTGTCATTCGCTGACAGAGAAAAGGAAATTGTTAAATTCTGGAAAGATAACGACGTGTTTGAAAAGAGCATCGAAAACCGCCGAGACGGTGAGATTTATACTTTTTTCGACGGTCCGCCGACGGCGAACGGCAAGCCGCATATAGGTCATGTTTTGACACGCGCGATTAAGGATTTGATTCCGAGATACCGCACGATGAAGGGCTATAAGGTACTGCGTAAGGCGGGCTGGGATACTCACGGACTGCCCGTTGAATTGGAGGTAGAAAAGGCGCTCGGAATAAGCGGAAAGCCGCAGATTGAAAACTACGGAGTGGAGGACTTTATCAAAAAGTGTAAGGACAGCGTCTTCACCTACCAGAGCGACTGGGAGGAAATGAGCGACCGCGTGGGATTTTGGGCGGATATGAACGACCCGTATGTAACCTACCACAACGACTATATAGAGTCGGTATGGTGGGCGCTCAGGCAAATATGGGATAAGGGTCTTTTGTATAAAGGACATAAAATTATGCCCTATTGTCCGCGATGCGGAACGGCTCTTTCGAGCCACGAGGTAGCTCAGGGCTATAAGGACGTTAAGGAAAATTCTATCATAGCGAAATTCCCGATAAAGGGAACCGAGAACGAGTATCTGCTTGCGTGGACTACCACCCCGTGGACGCTTCCCTCTAACGTGGCGCTCTGCGTAAATCCGGACGAAACATATATTAAGGTTGACTGCGGCGAAGAAAAGTATATTCTTGCCGAGGCTCTGTCCGAAAAGGTTTTGGACTGCGAATTTACCGTGCTCGAAAAATACGTCGGAAAAGATTTGTGCGGTATGGAATATATCCCGCTTTACGACTTTGCAAAGCCCGACAAAAAGGCTTATTTCGTCGTTGCGGACGGATATGTAACCATGGATGACGGTACCGGCATAGTACACATCGCTCCCGCGTTCGGCGAGGACGACAGCCGCGTCGGCAAGGAAAACGATTTGCCGTTTGTAAATCTTGTTAACACTCAGGGAAAATATATTGATGGAGTGGGAGACTGGTCGGGACTTTTTGTAAAGGACGCCGACAAGCTTATAATCCGCGACCTCAAAGAAAGAAATCAGGCGTTTGCGGTAATTCCGTTTGAACACAGCTATCCGTTCTGCTGGAGATGCGACACCCCGCTTCTTTACTACGCTTGCGACACCTGGTTCATAGAGATGACCAAGGTGCGCGACAAGCTGCTCAAAAATAACGAAAAAGTCAACTGGATGCCCGACAACATTAAGCATGGCCGTTTCGGTAACTTCCTTGAAAACATAATCGACTGGGGACTTTCGCGCTCCCGTTACTGGGGAACTCCGCTCCCTATTTGGGAATGTGAGTGCGGTCACAAACACGTTATAGGCTCTGTAGCCGAGCTTCACGAAATGGGCATAAACTGCCCCGAAGATATTGAGCTTCATAAGCCGTATGTTGACCGCGTTAAGCTGAGGTGCGAAAAGTGCGGCGGTGAGATGACCCGTGTGCCCGAGGTTATAGACTGTTGGTTCGACTCAGGCTCAATGCCGTTTGCTCAGTGGCACTATCCGTTTGAAAACAAGGAGCTTTTTGAGCAGAACTTCCCTGCCGACTTCATAAGCGAAGCCATTGACCAGACGCGAGGATGGTTCTATACCCTGATGGCAATTTCCACGCTTCTCTTTGACGAAGCGCCTTATAAAAACGTGGTTGTGCTCGGTCACGTCCAGGACGAAAAGGGCGCGAAGATGAGCAAGCATAAGGGCAACGTGATTGCGCCTATGGACATTTTGAACGACCAGGGAAGCGACGCGGTAAGATGGTATTTCTACTCCAATTCCGCTCCGTGGCTGCCTAACAGGTTCTCGGCAAAGAATGTTTCGGAGTCGCAGAGAAAGTTCCTCGGAACTCTTTGGAATACCTATGCGTTTTACGTTCTCTACGCCGAGATAGATAAGTTTGACCCAACCAAGCATACGCTTGACGTAAATAAAATATCGGTGCTTGATAAATGGATTTTGTCTAAGCTTAACAGAGCCGTGGACGCGGCGGATAAGTTCCTGTCGGATTATAAAATTACCGAGGCTACCCGCGTTATACAGGAGTTTACGGACGAGCTCTCAAACTGGTATGTGCGCCGAAGCCGCGAACGCTTCTGGGGTACCGAGATGACCGACGACAAGATAAGCGCATATATGACGCTCTATACGGTTTTGGTTGAGTTTTCCAAGGCTTGCGCGCCGTTTATTCCGTTTATGACCGAGCAGATTTATCAAAACCTTGTTATTTCGGTTGACAAGTCTGCGCCGCTCAGCGTGCATTTGTGCGACTATCCCACGGTGAAGCCTGAATTTGACTTCCCCGAAATCGAACGCGATATGGACGCTATACGCAAGGTCGTTATGCTCGGCAGAGCGTGCCGAAACGACGCGAGCATTAAAAACCGTCAGCCAGTTGCTAAGATTTTTGTCCAGTCGGACAAAAAAATAAATGATGATTATATTTATATAATTCTTGACGAGCTTAATGTAAAGGCGGTCGAGTTCACCGACAACGCGGACGAGTTCATAAGCTATAAGTTTAAGCCGCAGATGAGGACTATGGGTCCCAAATACGGAAAGCTGATGCAGCCTATTTTTGAGGTGCTAAACACTATGAACGGCGGAGAGGTTATGGCGGACTTGAACGCGGGCAGAACCGTTTCGTTTGAGGTTGAGGGAACGCCGGTTGAGCTTATGCGCGACGACGTGCTTGTTGAAACCGAGAAGAAGGACGGCTACGTTTCGAGCAGCGATATGGGCTGCACCGTCGTGCTTGATACAAACCTTACTGACGAGCTTATCGAGGAGGGCTTTGTACGCGAAATCATAAGCAAGCTCCAGACTATGCGTAAAGAGAGCGGCTTTGAGGTTCAGGATAACATAAGGATAGTATTCTCGTCGGATGAAAAGCTGGAGAAGATTATCGAAAGAAATAAATCCGAAATTTCGGAGCAGACATTGGCGGTGTCAATCGAAAAGGGCGACGGCGACTTTAAAGAGTGGAACATAAACGGCGAAACTCTCGCGCTTTCGGTTGAAAAAGCATAAAATTCGGTTAATAAAAAATCCCGCGCATATCATTTTGATATGCGCGGGATTTTTGTTTATTCCTGACCTATATATTTTCGTATGTTGCTTCTGAATTGAGACGGCGTAAGACCGTAGACCTCGCGGAATACGCGATTAAATGTACGCAGAGATTCAAAGCCGGATTGTGCGGCTATGTGGCTTAAAGAGTCGTTTGAAGTCCTCATAAGCCGCGCCGCGTATTCGGAGCGAAGTATGCCGACGTAGCTGCGTAGATTTATCCGTATTTTTGTCGAAAAAATATGAGAAATCTGCGATTTGCTCATACCGAGTGCGTCGGACAGTATCTCAAGCGAAATGCTGTTTTGAAAATTTGTTGAAATATAATTCATCAGCTTTGAAATTGCCGCCGAGTCCGCGCCCGCGTCTAATTTTGCGGCTTTGAGATATGGCGCGATATTGCCGAGAATTATCTGTGCCCAGCCGATTCTGGCGGCGGGTATGGTTTCGCCTATGATTTTGTTGAACGCGAGTATCGCGTCCTCCGAGATATTTTGCGGCTGTACAATGCAGTTTTCGGGCAATGTTTTAAGAAGCGAGGGGAACGCGTCGTAGAGTATATAAGGCGGGAGAAAAATCATTACCGAGCTGTATTCGTTTTTGCTCTCGGCGTTGTCGTTCGCCTTTATATAGGAGTGCTGTATATTCGGGAAAATGACCGCGCAACAGCCCTTTCCGACAGTAACGCTCCTGCCGTTTATCTCAATTTCCTGTTCGCCCTCAAATACATACAGCATTTCAACCTCGTTGTGCATATGTGAGGGGAAAACTATTTCATTTTTGTGGTATGTGACGCTGAATCCGCTCTCGTGTATCTGGTAAAACGGTTTTATATTGACCCCTCCTTTCGCGCTTTTTATTATCTTATCACACTTGTGAGGATTATTCAAGCCCAACTTGATTTTTTTGGCTAATGTGTAACAAAATATGTCGATTGACACTTTATCTGTATTGGTTTATAATGTAGATTAGCAGTATTTTAAAGTTGTTAAATAATTAAATTTTAAATATTTTAGGAGGAATGAGAGAAATGAAAAAGTTCAAAAGATTGCTTTCCTGCATTGTTGCGGTAGCTATGATAGCCGGTATGCTGGTTTCGCTGCCCTCGGTTTTTGCAGACTCGCCTATCACGCTTACGGTCGATCCGTCTCAAAACGAAACGGAAACCAGCTTCAAGACCATCAGAGCGGCGGTTGCAAAAGCTAAGGAAATCAATCCTCAGAGCGCTGAAGCTATGGTTACGATTAATGTAAAACCGGGCGACTATGAGGAGCAGGTGCGCTTCGACGGCATGAAGTTTGTCACGCTGCAGCAGGATCCGAGCACTAAGGGTTCGGGAAAGGTAACCCTGCATTGGTACTTCTGCACGGGCTACTGCACGTCAAACACCGACCTTACCGGTCTTTATGACCCCACGATAGACTGGTCAAAAGAAGAGACATGGAACGGTTATGCGCCGGGTGATACGAAGTTCACGAAGTATGAAATCGGTCAGAGCCTTGAAGGCGTTTCGTCAATATCGTACTATGACGTAAACCACGTTAAGCACGAAAATGTGCCGGTTAACAGCCAGCTCAAAAACCTGGGCGGTCTCGGCTGGTCTTACGACAAGATGGCGGCTCTGATTGTAACTCAGTCTTCGACTGATATTACCATAAAAGACCTTAACGTTTTAAACAGTATTCCCACAATGGTAACACAGGGTCAAATAGACGGTCATGTAACGCCCGAAGCAGGCTCGACCCTGCCTCCGCGCAGCGGCGCAAATTTCGGTCTTACCATATGCAATGATGACACGGTGCCGAAAAAGCCCGATGAAGCCATATTCACCTCTGACAATAAGGTCGATCTTGCAAAAGTAAAAAGTTATATTGCAAGCGGCGGTACTTTTGATGCTGAGGAGAGCGCGTGGCTGGTAAAATCGTCGGCGTATAATGAGCGCGGACACGCTATCGCGACCTTGGGTGACAGAATAACATTTGAAAACGTTACCGCAAAGGGCAATCAGGACTCAATATGGGCATCCGACGGCAGAGCATATTTTAAAGACTGTACTCTTATAGGCGGTACGGATTACATTTACGGTAGTGCTTCTGCGGTATTTGATAACTGCAAGCTCGGTTTTGCGGGATTCAGCGATTACGCATCCGGCAATCCGCTCACAACACCCAACACCGACAAGAGCAGAAAGTACGGATATTTGTTCTGGAACTGCACGGTGTATAACGAGAATAAGCTCGGCGGCACGTCAAACTTCGGCGGACCTTGGGGTGCGAGCGGTCAAGCCACGTTTGTCAACACAACGATTGACGATAATGGCACAATAGGCAATTCAAAAGTAACAATCGATCCCAAAGGCTGGGGACGTTTCGGAGCCGAAAATGGACTGTCTCGTCTTTACGAGTACGGAACAAAGAACAAAAGCGGAAACCCCGTAGACCTTTCTAAGCGTATTAAAAATAAGTCTGTTGCAGAAGGCGGCTACGGTATGGGTACGGTGCTTGACGAGTGGCAGGCTCTGGAGTTCAACCCAAGAAATTATTTCGCGGCAAGCTGTGACACAACAGGAAAAACATTTAAAGACGATTGGGACCCGATGAATTTCGGCGAAAAGCTCACTAATGTTGATGAGGCTATTGAGGACGCTTCGGGAAAGCTTAAAGTTCCTTCAAACGAAAGCACCGAGTTTACCCTTCCGGAGGCTCCCGAAGGCGTTGAATACAAGTGGGAATCAAACAGCCCCAATATTACAGTAAGCACGGACGGCAAAAAGATTACGGTTACGCGTCCCGCGGCGGGCGAAGATCCGATAGAAAGCTCGATTATTCTCTACGCTAAGGACAGTTCGACCAAAGCCGGTGACAAAGTGGAACTCCCCGTTACAATTACGCCTACCACAAATACAACCGATGTATTTAACATTCCGGTGAAGATTACTTCCTCGCTCACTCCCGGAGAGGACAGCGACTTCGCAATCACAATATCAAAGAACGGTGCGACGATTAAAACTCAGGTTGTCACAATGAGCGCGGGCACGAATGAGGTTAGCGACACAATCGAGAACGTTCCCGCAAGTGAGGAAGGTATTGAATACGACGTTAAGATTGTTTCAAAGAGTGATGACCTTACGGTTGTATCTCCTGAAAATGGGGAAATGAAAATTACAGGAAAAACAGGTCAGGACGTACAACTCAATATCTCGGCTCAGATGTGGATTGATGAGACGGTTGAGCTCGACAGCATAAACTACAGCTACACGCAGGGTAATAAGGTGTTTGATCTGATAGCTCTTGCAAAAGAGGCAGGCGCTGACGCCGAGGACCTTGAAAGCAGCGATATTGTTAAGGTAGAGTACACTCTGAATGTAACAAATCCCGCAACAAAAGGCACCAGCTTTATCGACCTTGTTCATGGAACTCCTACATCAAGCGCGACAAACGACAAACTCGATAACAGATTTGTTCTTGCCAAGCTTGGTCATTGGACACAGCTCGACACAGTCGACAACACACAAGGTTTCGCTACCTCATCCAATAGCGAACATCAGGTACTTAATGTATCCGGTAAATTTGATGGTACAACACCGAATAAAGTAGCTGTAACTATCAATTATAAGGATAGCACCGTATCTCTTGACGCTACCGGCAGCGGAAACGGCAAAACAAAGACCCCTGTTACATATGGTTCTTTCCCGGCGAATGCCGTAAAAGGCGACCTCAAAATGGCGATATACAGAGGCGATGAAGAGTTTAATATACAGGACGTAAAGGTTACATACAAAAAGCTTGTTCAGGGAGAGCTTCCCGAAACCCCCGACGGAGTAGGCACGTATACGTTTACTGACGTTGTAGGCGGTAATCTTATTACTGATAGCGAAAGCTACAAATTCGTTGACGGAGTTGACGAAAAGGTTGCCGCGCTGTTTGCAAGCGCTGACGACGAGACGGTTATGGACTCGAAATTTACCGCAAATTATAAAAACTATGTCGGCGGCACGGGCAACAGTGCTACTCACCCCACTATAGTTCTTAATGCAGACAAGGGCAAGTACAGAATTTACTATGTAGGATATAATCACGGCGATAATATTCAGGCGAAAGTAAACGGCAAAACCTATACCGCGGGAGAAGGCAAACAACTTGCGGCAAGGAGTACCGACGCAAATTATGTTCTTAAATATTATGAGATAGATATAGAGATGACGAGCAAAAACAGCACAATAACATTTGATTCGACGGAAGCATATCTTCCTGACACATATTGTGTTGCTGTTGTAGGAAGTGCCGAACTCGGTGGTACAGAACCCACGCCGACCCCGACGGCAAGTACAACTCCTACGGCGTCGCCTTCGGCAAGCACAACTCCCACAGTGTCGCCTTCGGCAAGCACAACTCCCACAGCGTCGCCTTCGGCAAGCACAACTCCCACAGTGTCGCCTTCGGCAAGCACAACTCCCACAGCGTCGCCTTCGGCAACTACCAATCCTACTCCGACTCCGACCGATAGCGCGGCTCCCGCAGATTCGTACAAGATAGAAAGCGCGAAGTTTGACGAGAGCGGCAAGCTGACGGTTAAGTATACCGCAACGGGTGCGGCTAAGTTGATTGCGGTTACATATAAGGACAACTCGTGCCGTGCAATAACGAACGTAAAAATGTTTGACATAAGCACGTCCGATGAGCAGACACTCGATTACGACAAGCCTGCAAGCGGTGTTACAAAAGTATTTATTTGGCAGGGTACGGACAATATTATGCCTCTCAGCAACGCCGCAAGTATAGACGGCGGAACGGCTCCCACGCCTACTCCGACCGTAACTCCCACACCTACTCCGTCCGCAACTATAACACCGTCGGGTGATACGATTTCTATTGACTTTACAAAGATGACTGCCGTTCCCGTTTACAGCAAGGAAACAGGCAACGGCTTTGTATCGACGTCCGGCGCGATTATGCCCGAAGGCTATGACAGACAGGTTGCAGCTACAAGCACAATCAAGATTGACGCAAACGGCGCGAGTGTTACCGAGAGTGACGGAGCTTATATTTCAAACGGAAAATACAAGGAAAGCTCCAACTATACAAATTACGGCGGTCTTATTTACAGACAGGACGTTGCTCCGGGAGCGTACCACATTGAAATTACGCTGGGCGGTTCGTCTACATCCGCAAACACAAAGATTGCTCCCACAGGTATGGATGCTTCCAGACTTACCGACACCAAACCTTGGGATACTGCGGGACAGGTTGCAAGAACCGCGAGCGCAAAATGGAACGATAACACCTGGTCATACGACTTTGCGACTGGCGAAAGCTTTATCGAGCTTGACATAGAGCCTACTACTCTGCCCACATCATCGGCGGCGCAGACGGTTACCGTGAAGTCTGTAAGTATTACGCCTATTGCGAAGCAGGCGGCAGGTGATAAGCCCACCATACACATTTTGGGTGACTCGACACAGAAGTCCTACACATTCAACGAGACAATAAGCTCTTGGGGACAGACGCTCTACAAGTATTTTGATTTGAGCAAGGTAAATGTTGTAAACTATTCAATGGGCGGACGTTGTATGAGAAACAACTATACCGAAGGAAGATTTGATGATGTTCTCATAAACGGCAAGGAAGGCGACTATGTATTCTTACATTCAGCGCATAACGACGAATCCCCTGCCGAAACGCGATTTGACAGAGGTTGTCAGTATGTAGACAAGAGTACGACGAAAGCCAATGCCCTCTATAATAAATGGCTTGATATGTATGTAAATGCAATTAAAGCGCGCGGTATGGTGCCTGTTCTTGTATCTCCGATGCCCAGAGGAGCAGGTAAAGCAACTACGTTTAATCCTGATTCTCCCGCCAATATGAAGGCAAAGGCAAAGGCAGATCCTGATGTGGCTTATGTGGAGTTGTATCAGGGTGCGGTTGACTACTATAAGAAGTTGGACGCAAACGAGGGAACTTGGACGTATAACAATATTGAGGCAGGCGAGACTCCGGCAAATAATTCCGCGAACGGAGCCAAGGGCGACGGAACTCATTACAGAGAAGCTGCGGCAAAGCAGTTCTGCCGCATAATGCTCCAGAGCATTTATGACCAGAGCGTTGCTTCGACCGATACATACAAAGATAAGGCTATTATGGAAGATTTGGTTTCGTATATGCCCGACAGCGTTAAGACAGCGGCTAAGTCCAAAACCGATTGGTCTGCCGTATTCCCCGAATTGGCAGTTGACGTTGACGCGGTAGATGTTGTTCCGGGGGCGACAAAGCAAGCGAAAGACAATTATTATTACAGAAACAGCATCGAGAAAGCTCTGCAGATAGGCGCGCTTCATAAGGACGCTGAAAATAAATTTAAGCCCACAGAAACAATAACCGTAGGCGAATTTGCAAGAGGTATAGAAAAAATATTTGGTCTTGAAGCAAATTCGTTGAACGATTACAGCAAAACGTATGATGAGCTTAAGGGAACAAGCTCGTCATCGGTTGAAATCAGTTCGGTTGACGAAACAGTTGGTGTTGCGGACGCTACGGGTAACTTGACCGTAACAGTTGAGCAGCCTGCCAAGGGCGGTAAGGTTATGGCTTACAACGAGTCACAACGCGTTATTGCATACGGAAATATTCCCGCTAAGAGCGAGATGGCACCCGATAAGGTATTGGTTGACAACGAATACTTTACTCTGACCGCTCCGCACAATCTGACTCAGAAAGCCGAGCCCGGCAACGACAGTAGCGTAAAATATGAAAACGGAAATATTGACGGAAACTATGTATATTACAGAAATAAAAATGATGCCGAAGTTATATTTGAAGCAAAACAAAACGGAACGCTCGACGTTTATGCCACATATCATGCGGATCGACCTGTTGAACTTGTTAATGTTGCCGATAAGAATGATACTCAATCTTCTGTCGGTGTTGCAGGCAAGAGCGTGACGTTTAATGTTGAGGCCGGAAAGAAGTATAAGCTCTATCAGAACGGTTCCGACCAGAAATTGTACGGCGTAGTATATCGCGGCGAATATCCGCAGAGTGATACATCGCTCAAAGCTAATTCCGGTGACACGATTAGAGTTACCGCAAGTGCTGAGGACGGCTACACGCTGAATTCAATTTTGGTAGGCGGATCTGCTAAGGCGACTACCAGAGAATATACTTTCACGATTACCGCCGACACAACGGTTTCGGCAACATTCGACAAGGAGCCCGAGTTGGTTGAGCATACCGTGATTGCTTCCGACGCGGCACTTACCCGTGAGGTTATGGGCGCGATACTCTATGATGCTTACAACAAGGCAATGGAGTCTAATCCCTCGTGGAAGGAATACGCCGATCAATATATTTATAAGAACAGCGGCGTACCCGCTCCCGGAGATCCGGACTATGACCCGAATATTGATTATACCGAGGGTTCGTACTTCCCGCTTACCGTTTGGACGTCTCTTACCGATTTAGAGGAGTTGAACACCGATCTTTACGCTAAGGTTAAAGGCGCATATACGCTGGGACTTATCAGAACCGAGGACGGCATAGCGCGAGGTGAGATGAAAAACGGAACCAAACTCCAGCCGCAGACAAAGGTGACAAGAGCTAAAGCGGCAAAGGCGTTAGTATTCTGCTTCATACTCACGCAAAATCCGAAGGAGAACAGTCAGGTTGTTCCGGGAGAACACAACTACGCAGCAGAAACAGTTGCGCCTATCGCTACACCTAATCCTGAAGCTCCGACTGTACCGATAAAAATGGATTAACAAAATTGGCTATTTAGAATGAATTAAGGGAATGAATTAAATGCAAGGTGCAAAGCGTTTGCTTTGCACCTTGCGGCAATTGCGACGCTTTCGCTCATTCCCGTATTCTCTTATAAAATTACAAGAAATCATATGCAACGGGGAGCAATCTTTCGGTATGAAGTTTAACAAATACAACACTAAAATCTCTCACACTACGCCGCGCGGTACGATTTCGGTCGATTTTACAAAAATGGCTGCCGTACCCGTATACAGCAAAGTGGCGGGTCAGGGCTTTGTATCCGAGTCCGGCGCAATTCGTGCAAGCGGACATAACAGGAAGGTTGCTTCGGTTGCAAGTATAACTATATCCCCAAGCGGTGCAAGCGTTACCGAAAGTAACGGCTCATATCTTTATAACAAGAGCAACAGCGACGACGGCGACGACTATAACTACGGCGGTCTTATTTACAGATACGACACGGGCGCACCCGGGGCGTATCATCTTGAAGTTGGGGTTGTCGACGCTTCAAATACGACTGTCGCTCCGAACGGTATGCAGGCGAGCAAACTGACAGGTACAAGCACTTGGGATAACTGCGGCAACGTGCCGAGAACCGTTTCGGCTATACAGAATGGAAATGTTTGGTCTTATGACTTTGCAACCGGCGAGGACTTTATTGAGATAGAGATTGAGCCGAACAAGCTGCCCACAAAGGACGCGGCTCAGACGGTAGGCGTTAAATACATAAAGATTACGCCTCTTGCGGTAAATCCCGCTGGCGACAAGCCCACAATTCATATTCTGGGCGACTCAACGCAAAAGACATACTCGTTTAACGAAGTCCTCAGCTCCTGGGGGCAGACGCTTTATAAGTATTTTGACGCCGATAAGGTCAACGTGATAAATTATTCTATGGGCGGACGTGCCATGAAGGGCAATTACAACGACGGAAGGACTGCGGAGCCTCTAGTGCGGGGCAAGGCGGGCGACTTTGTGTTTATCCACTCGGCGCACAACGACGAAACGCTTAGCAACAACAGGTTTTCGAGAGGTTCGGGAATAAAGGACGGAACTCTCGCACAAAACAACACAAGCTATCAGAGATGGCTCGATATGTATGTGAAGATGATTAAAGCGCGCGGTATGATCCCCGTGCTTGTTACGGCTATGCCGAGAACGGTCGGCGGAAAGTATGTTGAAAACAGCAGTAAGCCCAACGGCTTTAACCCCGACTCCCCCGCTCTTATGCGGAAAAAAGCTCAGTCAGACCCCGACGTTGGGCTTATAGAGCTTTACGTCGGCGCAAAAAAGTATATTGACAAGCTGGAGCCGGACGAGGTATTTTATATTTACAACAAATATGAAGCGGGCGAAACTCCGGCGGAGAACAGCGTGAACGGCACAAAGGGCGACGGTACGCATTTCAAAGAGTCGGCGGCTAAGCAGTGGTGCCGCATAATGCTACAGAGCATCTATGACCAGAGCGTTGCTCCGACCGATATATACAGCGACAAGGCTATTATGAAAAAGCTGGTTTCTTATATGCCGAGCAGCGTTAAGACGGCGGCTGAGAGCGGTGACTGGTCGGCGGTATTTCCCGAGCTGGCAAGCGACGTAAGCGCGGTTGACGTTGTCCCGGGCGCGGTGAAGCAGGCTAAAGATAATTACTATTACAGGACAGCTATCGAAAAGGCTTTGCAGATAGGCGCACTTCACAAGGATAATGAGAACAAATTCAAGCCCACTCAGACAATCACGGTAGGAGAGTTTGCGCGAGGCGTTGAAACGGTATTCGGACTTCCCGAAAATTCGTTGAGCAATTACAACAAAACATATGATGAGCTTACGAGCGAGGGTATGAACGCTTTGGAACCTGTTTCGGCAAACTTTGATAAAGAGCCGGACATTGTTAACGCTACAACAGTGCCGACCGACGCGGCACTTACTCGTGAGGCTATGGGTGCTATACTCTATGACGCTTATACAAAGGCAAACGCGGCAAACGGCAAATGGATAACCAATGCTAAGGTTTATATGAACCAGAAGGGCGGAGTGCTTTCGCCCGATGACCCGAACTATGACCCGAATATTACCTATAACGGCGGAACATATCTGCCGCTCACGGGCTGGAGTGCGCTGACCGATACAGACAGCGTCAACACTGCCCTTTATGCAAAGGTAAAACAGGCGTATAATCTCGGTCTTATGAGAACCGAGGAGGGTATCGTGAGAGGCGATATGAAGAACGGTACGAAGATTCAGCCTAAGACCGAAGTAACAAGAGCCAAAGCGGCGAAAGCTCTGGTATTCTGCTACATCTTAGGTCAGCTTCCCACAGACGAGAACCACCTCATCTATATGGAGAACCAAGCCGACAAGACTGTTGCGGACATCGAGGCACCCAATTCCGCCGCTCCGTCAACCGTATTCGGAGAGTAATAAGAAACAAAAAAATACAGGCTCAAATTGAGCCTGTATTTTTTGTCGTTTTTTATCCAAAGTAGGGTATTGCGCCTGAAATTTTGACGTTTATATCCGAAAAACGCTCGGTTAAAAATCTGTGCAGAAATTCGCATATGATATTTTCGGTCTCAAAGTGTCCCGCGTCAATTAAATTCATTCCAAGCTCCTGAGCGCGCTGTACGCAGTCGTGCTTTACGTCGGCTGTAACGAATACGTCAGCGTCCGAGTGGTATGCGGCATAAAGGAAATCGCCGCCGCTTCCGCTTGCCACCGCAACAGTGCGGACAACGTCGCTACCGTCTCCCCTGTACTTTATCGAGCTGCAGCTTAGCGTGTTTTGTACTTTGTTTACGAAGTCCTCCAGCCGCATAGAGTATGGGAGCTTTCCGACCCTGCCGCAGTTTTCAAAGGGCTCGCCCAGTTCATCCACGCACTCTTTATCTGTGAAGCGGCGTATTTCGCAAAGACCCAGCTTCTCGGCTAAAATATCATTCATTCCGCCGTCGGCGTTATCAAAATTTGTGTGCATACTGTAAGCCGAAATGTCATTCTTTATAAGCGCGTTTACTATGCCGCCGATAACGTCCTCCTCAACCACGCGCCTTAGCGGATGAAATATGAGCGGATGGTGCGAGATTATCAAATCCGCGCCGAACGCCGCCGCCTGCTCAACGTTTTCACTCGTGATGTCAAGACACACAAAAATATTTTTTACCTGCTTGTTAAAACTTCCGACCATAAGACCCACGTTGTCCCATTTTTCCGCAAGAGAGCGCGGCGCAAGCCGTTCAAGCTCCGCGGTTATGTCGCTGACTTTAAGCATTTTTCATTCCCCCATTATTATATAGTTTACATAAATCATTCAAAAGAGCTTCAAGCTCCTCGATTTTTTCATTCGCATTTCCGCGCGACCGCCTTAACCCGTCTGACTTTTTTTCAAGCTGACCTATTATTTTTTCAAAGTATTCATTAAAGTGTTCGGGACGGTGGTCAAACAGGTATTTCCCGACATACAGATACGCCTCGTCGGTTGCCTCGCAGGCGTCCGCTCCGTACCTTACCGAAAGAATAAGATACAGTTTTTCGTTTTCCTTTGCAATACATTCCTTTACAATCGTAAATTTGCCGCGCAGGTATTTCCTAAGCTCGTATATACCCGTCATAGGCTGGAGCAGAACGGTGCCGCATCTTTCAAGCACGTCGGGCGCGCCGCTTAAAATTTCGGAAATTAAAATTCCGCCCATACCCGCAATCACGACGGCGTTCACCTCGCCCGCCGAGACGGTTTTAAGTCCGTTCCCGAGCCGTATGTTAACAATGCCTTCGGTATGCGTTTCGCGAACCGTATTTCTCGCGTGTTTAAGCGGACCTTCGATAACGTCGGAGGCAACGGCGTACTCTATGGAGCCGTTTTGAGCGAGATATGCGGGAATATACGCGTGGTCGGTGCCTATATCCGCAAGACGCGCTCCGCGCGGTATTAAATCCGCAATTTTTTGAAGTCGTTCCGATAATTTTGTAAGTTTCATAAATTTACCCTTTTATTTTATTGTAATAAATATACCATAATATGGTTTAAAATGCAAATATATTGAAAAATAAAGAGGAAATTTGAAATAAATGCAGAATTATTATAATATCGTGAAAAAATATATGAAAAAGGCGGCGATATTTGTGGTACTTCGTGAAACAATCGAAATGCGCGAGAAAAGCTTTCTCTCCAAATATGCCGCTCTCAGCGCCGCAACGCGCGGACGGCAGCGCGAAGAGGAAAAGTGCGATATACGCACCGAATATCAGCGTGACCGCGACAGAATCATACATTCAAAGGCTTTCAGGCGGCTAAAGCATAAAACTCAGGTGTTTTTGGCTCCCGAAGGCGACCACTACCGAACACGCCTCACGCACACCCTGGAGGTCGCTCAGATTGCGCGTACTATCTCGCGTGCGCTCGGCTTAAACGAGGATCTGACCGAAGCCGTCGCGCTTGCTCACGATTTGGGTCACACCCCGTTCGGGCACGAGGGGGAGCGTGCGCTCAATCAAATTTGTCCGCACGGGTTCAGACATAACGAACACAGCTTGCGCGTGGTCGATGTTCTTGAGCGAAAGGGCGGTCTTAACCTTACATACGAGGTGCGCGAGGGAATAGTTTGCCACACTGGCGGCAACCGCGCCTCTACTTTAGAGGGCAGAGTGGTTGCTCTTTCCGACAAAATTGCTTATGTCAGCCACGATATTGACGACGCGGTGCGCGGCGGAGTTATTACCGCAGACGATATTCCGGATAAATTTTCCGATATTTTGGGCGGCAGACATTCTCAGAGAATCAACACTATGATTATGAGCGTTATAAAGGCGAGCGACGGAAAACCCGACATTATGATGGAAGATGACGTTTACCGCGCTATGATGGGACTTCGGGAATACCTGTTCGAGCGCGTCTACGTCGGCTCTGTGGCAAAGACCGAGGAGGAAAAGGCATTTGGAGTTATTCACAGCCTTTATGACCGCTTTTTTGAACAGCCGGAACTGATACCCGAGAATGTGCGAATGCTCAGCAATACCCGCGATTTACATATTATAATCAAGGACTACATTGCGGGAATGACCGACAGGTACGCGGTCGCAAAATACGATAATTTATTTGTGCCGGAGTTCTGGAACAGATAGATTAAGCGATAATCAGAATGATTGGATAGGAGATATTTTTATGGCGGGTGATTTTCAGGACTTTATTGACGAGGTGCTTGAAAAAACCGATATAGTGGACTTGGTTTCGCCGTACGCGAAGCTGAAACGTGTAGGAAATCGTTTTCAATGTCTTTGTCCTCTTCATAACGACAAAAAAACGCCCTCGTTTTCAATTTCACCGGACAAGCAGTTGTTTCATTGCTTCGGCTGCGGCGCGGGAGGCAACGCTATTCACTTCGTTATGGCAAAAGAGGGGCTTGACTTTATGGACGCGCTTAAACTCCTTGCCGAGCGGGCGAACGTTCCGTTTCCGGACACGAGAAGCCCAAGCGGGCAGTCTGCGGCAAAGCACGACAAAAAGAAGCGTATGTATGAAATCAATAAGATAGCCGCGAGATTTTTTTTCGACACTTTGAGGTCGGAAAAAGGAAAAGCCGGATTGAATTACTTTAAAAACAGGAACATACTTCCAAAAACGATAAAAAAATTCGGTCTGGGATATGCGCCTGACTCTCGCGGCGGGCTGCTCGAATATATGTCGGGTCAGGGATATTCCCCAAAGGAGCTTGCCGAGGCGGGGCTTGCGGTTTTGCGTGAAAACGGCTCGTATTACGACAAATTCCGAAACCGCGTGATGTTCCCGATTATAGACGTTCGCGGAAACATAATAGGCTTCGGCGGCAGAGTTATAGGCGAAGGCGAGCCGAAGTACCTTAACTCTCCCGAAACGTTGATTTTTAAAAAGAGCCAGAATTTGTTCGGACTTAATTTTGCGAAAAATGACGATTCGGGAAGAATACTGATTATGGAGGGGTATATGGACGTGATTTCGCTTTATCAAAGCGGAATTATAAATTCGGTAGCCTCTCTCGGAACGGCGTTCGGCGAGGAACACGCGAGGCTCCTGAAAAAATATACAACTCACGCGGTGCTGTGCTACGACTCGGACGAAGCGGGGCAGAAGGCGGCAGACCGTGCCGGAAAGATTTTGCTTGACGCCGACATAAAAACGCGCGTCTTGACAATAAACGACGGAAAGGACCCTGACGAGTTTATAAACAAGAACGGTGCGGATATGTTCAGAGTGCTTATAGAGCAGGCGAAGCCCTACATAGAGTATAAAATCGACAAAATTAAGCAACAATATAATCTTGATGATAATATGGAAAAGGTCGAATTTACGCAGGAGGCAGCGGAGGTCATAGTTGACATAAAAAGCCGTGTGGAAGCCGAGCTTACCGTAAAGCATCTTGCGGAAGAGCTGAGAGTTTCTCCCGAGGCTGTTATGGCGGAGGTGGAAAACGTAAGGCGGCGCAAAAGTAGCGTCGAGAAAATACGCGAAGTTCGTCAGGTTGAAAAAGGAGCGCGGGTCGGCGCGTCTCCCGAAAAATTCAAACTTCAAAATGCGGAAAGGCTGTTGCTGAGCCTTATGTCCGAAAAAAACGTTTTTGCGGCGGCTTCCGACAAAATCCAACCGAGTGATTTTACCGTAGACCTGCACAGACGTATCGCGCAAATTATTTATGATACATATAACAAAGGAAACACTTTCAGCTTCAACGATATTTTGAGCCGTTTTGACTCGGCCGAGGTCGGTAGCGTCGCATCTATACTGGCGGATGACAAAAATGTGGCAAATAAGCTGCGCGCGGCGGAAACGCCGATAGATATTATTGTCGCAGCAAAACATAAAAGGCGGCAAAACGAGCTTGTGTCGGACGGAAATCTTGAAGAGCTGGAAAAAGAAATACAAGTGTTAAAACAAAGGAAAGGTGGCGTTTAGTTATGGCGGCAAGTAATGAAGACAGAAAAACAGCTGTCAAAAAGCTTATCGAACAAGGTAAAAAGACCGGAGTTTTATCCTTCCAGGATATTATGATGAAGCTCGATGAGTTTGATATGACTCCGGACCAAATCGACAGCGTGTATGAACATATTGAAAAGCAGGGTATTGAAATTAACGGAAATATGGAGACTGCTCTTGAGGAAATAGAGGAGGATCTCGTTACCGAGGATGAACTTGAGGATATGTCGGTCCCCGAGGGAGTCAGCGTTGACGACCCTGTGCGTATGTACTTAAAAGAAATAGGAAAGGTAGACCTGCTTACGGTTGAGGAAGAAACCGAGCTGGCAAGGCGTATGTCAGAGGGCGACGCTGAGGCGAAGCGCAAGCTTGCGGAGGCGAACCTGAGACTGGTTGTCAGCATTGCAAAGCGATATGTGGGACGCGGTATGCTCTTCCTTGATTTGATTCAGGAGGGCAATCTCGGTCTTATTAAGGCTGTTGAAAAATTTGATTACACAAAGGGCTACAAATTCAGCACCTATGCGACATGGTGGATAAGGCAGGCTATAACGCGCGCAATTGCCGACCAAGCGCGTACAATAAGAATTCCTGTTCATATGGTCGAAACAATAAATAAGCTGATACGCGTTACGCGTCAGCTTGTGCAGACCCTCGGACGCGACCCGACGCCCGAAGAGATTGCGGCGGAACTCAATATTTCGGTGGACAAGGTCGGCGAGATTATGAAAATCGCGCAGGAGCCCGTGTCTCTTGAAATTCCGATAGGCGAGGAGGAGGACAGCCACCTCGGTGATTTCATACAAGATGACGACGCGCCCGCTCCGCCCGACGTCGCTACATTTACTTTGCTTAAACAACAGCTCTCCGAGGTTCTTAACACACTCACCGCGCGGGAGGAAAAGGTTTTGAGATTGCGCTTCGGTCTTGACGATGGACGCGCCCGCACCTTGGAAGAGGTCGGACGGGAGTTCAATGTTACGCGTGAGCGTATACGTCAGATTGAGGCGAAGGCGCTCAGAAAGCTGCGCCACCCCAGCAGAAGTAAAAAGCTGAAAGATTATCTCGAATAATAAATTAAGAATACTTTAAAATGAGAAAATCAATAATAAAAAATGCCGCTATTTTAAGCATAGCGATTATTGCGGTGCTGATTTTGGTTGCACATTATAAATATACGCATACGTTCACAAGCGAGAAATGGAAAACCCAATCCGTTGACCGCTCGTCAATGGTTGATGATTTATTAAAAAATCAAGAGATTATCGGGAAAACCGAAAGCGAAATTGTTGAAATGCTCGGCGAAAGCGAAAAAGAAAGAGAAGGCGTGTTTTCCGGTAAAATAATGAACAAAGAATATGATTTGGAAAATTCATTGGTTTATTATATAGGCGAAGATGTGATGGATTTTCGGTGGCTGATTATTATTTTGTCAAATTCTGTATGCGTAGATTATGAGACAAACGTTACATAAAATAAATATTTCAGAAAAACGAAGCGTATGCACAGCGCTTCGTTTTTTTTGTTAAAATTCACAAATATACAGTTAGCCTAAATTAACTTATTACTGCACTATGACGAAAAATGGATTTATTCGAAAAATATGTAAAATTTGTATTGACAAAGGCATAAAACGAATATATAATTAAAAAAGGTTAGCAAGTGCTAACCGATAATTTTTGGTTAACAGTTAGCTTTTGCTAATTTGGACTGAGTTTATACAATACAAAATGCGATAAGGAGTAAATTATGATGCCATTGATATTTGCCAATATAGGCGAAGAAAACATAATAAAGAAAATAGGCGGCAGCGCGGAGGTCAAACGCCATTTGGAGAACCTCGGCTTTGTCGTGGGCGGAAGTGTGAAAATTATAAGTGAAATAAGCGGAAACGTTATAGTAAACGTAAAGGATGCGCGTATTGCGGTAAGCCGCGAAATGGCGCAAAAAATTATGGTTTAGTTTTTCGCTGTATCATCGTAATATTAAAGGAGGAGTATTTATGAAAACACTCAGACAGGCAAAGGTGGGCGACACCGTAAAGGTCGTAAAGCTGCACGGCGAAGGCGCGGTAAAGCGCAGGATTATGGATATGGGCATTACCAAGGGCGTTGAGGTACATATACGCAAGGTCGCGCCGCTCGGAGACCCCGTTGAGGTAAACGTGCGCGGTTATGAGCTTTCGCTTCGCAAGGCGGACGCCGAAATGATTGAGGTTGAGTAATTCGCTCAGAGTAAATTTTTTACGGGTTGGTTAGTTATAGCTTACCGCCTGTATTTTTAAGTAATTTAAGAAGGAGAGAAGAAAAATGGATTTAAGAATTGCTTTGGCGGGCAATCCGAACAGCGGAAAGACGACGCTTTTTAACGCGCTGACCGGTTCGAATCAGTTTGTGGGTAACTGGCCCGGCGTTACGGTAGAGAAGAAAGAGGGAAAGCTCAGGAAGCACAGCGGCGTTACCGTTACCGACCTTCCGGGTATCTACTCGCTTTCACCATATACTTTGGAGGAGGTTGTAGCCCGAAACTATCTTATTTCGGAGCGTCCCGACGCGATTTTGAATATTGTTGACGGAACCAACCTCGAGAGGAATTTGTATCTCACAACTCAGCTTGTGGAGCTTGGTATTCCAGTTGTCATAGCCATAAATATGATGGATGTTGTAAAGAAAAACGGCGACAAAATCAACATAGAAGAACTCAGCCGTCAGATAGGCTGTAAAATAGTTGAAATTTCCGCGCTGAAGGGCACTGGTGTTATGGAGGCCGCCGAAGCGGCTATCGAAGCCGCAAATAGCGCGAAAACGGTTCCGCTTCATACCTTTTCGGGCGCGGTCGAACACGCACTTGCGCATATTGAGGAAGCCGCCGTTCACGGTATGCCGCCCGAACAGCAGCGTTGGTATGCCATAAAGATTTTTGAGCGCGACGAAAAGGCTCTAGCTCAGATGAATTTGCCTAAAGAGGTGCTTGACCATATCGAGGAGGACATAGCGGCGGCTGAGAAAGAGCTTGACGACGATTCCGAAAGCATAATCACCAACGAGAGATATATATACATAGCTCAGCTTATGAAAGGGTGCTATAAAAAGAGAAACTCGGGCAGGCTGTCAAGCTCGGACAAGATAGACAAAGTTGTTACCAACAGATGGCTCGGACTTCCGATTTTTGCGGCAATTATGTTCCTTGTGTACTACATATCTATGGTAACTGTCGGTTCGTGGGCGACGGACTGGGCTAACGACGGTCTGTTCGGCGACGGCTGGCACTTATTCGGCATTGGTTCGGCGGCTTACGGCGAGGTTTCGGAGGAATACGGCGAAGCGGCGGAAATTATAAACGGATACGTTGAATTTGCGGCGGAAAATGGCGTTGATACCGAAGAAGTTGAGGCGGCTCTCGATACCGAGTCGGAGGATTTTGACTCCGCAACAGCAAAGGCGGCTCTTGATGATTTTGTAGCAACAGCAGCCGACATTGACGAGGCTTCATATACGGTTGTGGATGAAGAGACAATGGCGGACGAGGAAGTAAGCGCATCATATGAGGATTTGCTTGCCGCGGCAGAGACGTATGAGGCGTACGACTGTGTCGAGCCCGACCCCGCGGATTACGGCGTTTGGGTTCCCGGAGTACCCGTTTTGGCGGAAAAAGGTCTTGACGCTGTGGGTTGTGCCGAGTGGCTCAAAGGCTTGATACTCGACGGTATTATCGCCGGCGTGGGCGCGGTGCTTGGATTTGTTCCTCAGCTCCTTGTCCTGTTCCTGCTTCTCGCGTTTTTGGAAGCCTGCGGTTATATGGCGCGTATCGCGTTTGTATTGGACAGAATTTTCAGAAAATTCGGGCTTTCGGGTAAATCCTTCATACCTATGCTTATAGGAACCGGATGCGGCGTTCCCGGTATTATGGCTTCGAGAACCATTGAGAACGACCGCGACAGAAAGATGACGATTATGACGACGACGTTTATCCCCTGCGGCGCAAAAGTACCTTTTATTTCGATGATAGCTGGCGCGATATTCGGAGGATCGGCTTTGATTGCAACCTCGGCGTACTTTGTCGGAATGGCTTCGATAATTGTTTCGGGAATTATGCTTAAAAAGACAAAGATGTTTGCGGGCGACCCTGCTCCGTTCGTTATGGAGCTTCCGTCATACCATATGCCGACGGTTATGAACGTACTCCGCAGTATGTGGGAGCGCGGCTGGTCGTTTATTAAAAAGGCGGGAACGATTATATTGCTCTCCACAATCTTCGTTTGGTTTACGACCTACTTCGGATTTGCGGACGGTAAATTCGGTATGCTTTCGGAAGAACAGATAGATTCGAGCATACTCGCGTATATAGGAAACGCTATTTCCTGGCTGTTCACGCCGCTCGGCTGGGGCAACTGGCAGGCGACAGTAGCTTCAATCACGGGTCTTGTAGCAAAAGAAAATATTGTCGGCACTATGGGAATATTGTTCGGCGGCACGGGTACGGTTTACGGGAATCTTGCCGAAGCGTTCACGCCTGTCAGCGGATATTCGTTCCTTGCGTTTAACCTCCTGTGCGCACCCTGCTTTGCGGCTATGGGCGCAATCAGGCGCGAGATGAACAACTCCAAATGGTTTTTCTTTGCGGTAGGTTATCAGTGCGTATTCGCTTATGCCGTTGCGCTTATGATAAATCAGTTCGGACTGCTGTTTGCGGGCGCGGTTAACATAATCGGATTGATTTTCGCACTTGCGGTGCTGGCGCTTATGATATATATGCTCTTTAGACCTTACAAAGAGTCCAACGTGCTGACCACCAACGTAAAGGTCGGCAAATAAAGGAGTGTGTAAAATGCTTTCGTGGATAACAGGTAATCTGTCAACAATTATTATTTGCGCGGTACTCTGCGCGGCGGTCGCGCTTATCGTTTTAAGTATGGTAAGAGGCAAACGGAAGGGAAAGTCTCCGTGCGGCTGCGGCTGCGGCGGCTGTGCCATGAAAGAAAGCTGTCACAAGAAATAAAAAATAAAAATATATGTTAAAAACCGAACCGTTTTATCTTAACGGTTCGGTTTTTTAGTACTCTTTGAGATTCTTTATGTATTCAAATACGGCGTCTTCGCCCTCATTTGCGAGCATAGTGAGCAGCTTTTCGATAAGCTCCGAGGTTTCGGGGTGGATTATGCGGGTCTGTTTGGCGGCGAGAAAATATTTGAGAGGGTGTGCATCGGTGTAATTTTCGCCTTGGTAAATTTTGCTTGCCGCAACTCTGTCGCAAAACATTTCTTTAACGTATTTGAGCGGCATTTTAATAGGCTCACGCTTATGAGTTACATTGCTGTAATCCACCCAAAATTCAAAATGGTGCTTGTTTCTCCCCTGATGGTGGAGCCAGGCTTCTGAATAACCCTTGTCTATTCGTTCGCCCACGTTGGGGCTTTTGTCGCCGCTGAAGTATTTGACTCCCGCCCAAAATTCAATCGGGCTGTACTTTGAAAGGTCGTGCAAAAGTCCGCGATACAATATTCCCGCGCGGGCGCAATGGCGTATTACCTTGTGACGGTGCCGTACGATTGTTGAAAGATGTCCGATAAATTTATTCATATAAATCCACTCCGATTTATTATTTTAACATATTCGTTTTACATAGTCAACCGCACCCGAATTTTTATTTTCTTAATGCTTCAAAAATATTTTGTCGTAAACGGTAACACGAAAGTTTTATTGTTTGAAACGCCTTGTTTAAAGGCACGGCGGCTTTTTTGTCCATAACTCTCCGCAAAAATTTTGCCAAAGCTCGTTATAAAAATTTTTGCTTTGCAAATAATCATATTAAATAAATTCGGAGGGGCGTTTATATGTATAACGGGAAGGTCGAAATTTGCGGAGTTAATACCTCCAAACTGCCTGTTTTGAGCGAAGAGGAAAAGCGGGTGCTGTTTGAAAAAATACAAAACGGGGATAAGGAGGCAAGGCGGGAATTTATCTGCGGAAATCTTCGCCTTGTGCTGAGGGTCATACATCGGTTCAACAATCGTGGAGAAAATGTTGACGACCTCTTTCAGGTGGGCTGTATAGGACTGATAAAGGCGCTCGATAATTTTGATTTGTCGCACGGCGTTAAGTTTTCGACGTATGCGGTCCCTATGATAATAGGCGAGATACGAAGGTACCTGCGCGACAACAGTTCGATTCGCGTGAGCCGTTCTCTCAGGGATATAGCCTATAAAGCCCTGACGGCAAAGGAAAAATTCGTGAGCAAAAATTCGCGCGAACCGACTGCGGAGGAATTGGCAAAGGCTCTCGGAATTTCAAAGGAAGAGGTGGTTTTTGCGCTGGACGCGATACTCGACCCCATTTCGCTACAGGAACCCGTGTATCACGACGGCGGGGACGCGGTTTTCGTAATGGACCAGGTCAAGGACGATAAAAATATAGACGAATCGTGGCTTGAAGAAATTTCACTTAAAGAGGCGATGAAACGGCTGACCGAGCGCGAACAGCATATTCTGACCCTGAGATTTTTTCAGGGAAAAACGCAAATGGAGGTGGCAAAGGAAATAAGTATTTCGCAGGCTCAGGTTTCGCGCCTTGAAAAAAATGCGCTTGCACATATGAGAAAATATTTGTAAAAAATTCGGGCGGCACATATTTTTGTGCCGCCCTTTGGATGCATAAAATTATCTATTTTAATTCTTCTAATACTTTCTCAATATCCGCGTCAATGCAGATTGACTGTCTTGCAATTTCAAGCGGACAGACCGCCTCGCCATAGTTTACACAGACGTATAGTGCATTCGGATTTTGCGTTGTCATACGCCAAAACGGGTACTTTATAATTATCGGAGTATTGTAGCCGACGCCGAGCTCGAGGAATAAAATCCGCTTTCCGCTGTGTGTTTGCAGAAAATTTTCGTACCGCTTTGCCGCCTCAATCCAGCCCTTGTCCTCGACAAATTTATCGTCGGCACGCAAATTCATTGTCAGCGGACTGCCGCAGTGCGGGCAAATCGGCAATAATTCGGAGGGAATACGCATATCCGTTTGCTCGTCAACCATTCTGCGTATGATTTCCTCGTTATCGAACGTCTCGTCGCAGCACGGGACGGAGCATTGAAAAAGTCCGTAATCGCCCTGTGTGTAAAACAGCTGCGCTTTGTTGAAGCCCGCTTTTTGGAAGCAGTGGTCTACGTTTGTTGTAATTACAAAATAATCCTTATCTTTTACCAATGCAAACAGTTCATCATACACCGGTTTCGGCGCGTCCGTATAGCGGTTTATGAAAATATACCGCGACCAATACGCCCAAAATTCCTCCGGAGTTTCAAACGGATAAAACCCGCCGGAGTACATATCGGTAAAGCCGTATTTATCTATAAAATCCGCAAAATATTTCTTAAACCTCTCGCCCGAATAGGTAAACCCCGCCGCAGTCGAAAGCCCCGCGCCCGCGCCGATTACAACCGTTTCGGCGGTGTCGAGCGCTTCTTTCAGTCGCTTAATATTTTCGGAGTAACTTCCGGTAGATTTCGTAATCGACATCCTTGAAAACATTGAATATCACCTCGATTTTACTGCCTGTTTGCTCCTTGTATTCCTTTACGGTCTTTACCGCAATTTCCGCCGCTTTGTCGTTCGGGAAATGAAATTCACCCGTGGAAATACAACAGAACGCGATGCTTTTCACGCCGTATTTGTCGGCAATCTCCAAACACGAACGGTAGCAGGACGAAAGCAGGCTTTTATCCGTTTCGGTCAGCGCGCCGCACACTATCGGACCGACCGTGTGAATGACATAATCGCACGGCAGATTGTAAGCAGGCGTGATTTTCGCACCGCCGGTTTCCTCCTCGTGTCCCTGCTCTTTCATAATCCGCGCGCACTCAAGCCGAAGCTGCACTCCGGCGTAGGTGTGAATGGCATTGTCAATACAGCCGTGACACGGCGCAAAGCAGCCGAGCATCTGCGAATTTGCGGCGTTTACAACGGCACCGCATTTTAGCGTCGTAATATCGCCCTGCCAGAGATAAATTCCGTCGGCAGCGGGAGTTAAATCCGCAATGTCGGTAATGCCCTTTTGCGTATTTTCCTCCCGTAAATACTCGTCTTGAATTTTAAGAAAATCCTCGTCAATACTTTTAGGCATACGGACGTTAAAAAGCGAGCGGAGCAATTTTTTTCGCTCCGCTTCGCTATGCGGTATCGTTAAATCCTTATACCGCGGCTGCTCGGCGATGAGCCGCTCAATTAAAAATTTTTGTCTTTCGCTTTGCGTCATGTTATCCTCTCTTTTCCACCGCGTGAGCCGGACAAACCGCATAGCAGTTACCGCAATGCAGGCAATGTTCCTGCTGTATTTGATACGGCTTTCCCGAAGTTATACATCTTTGCGGGCAGTCTTTTACACATTTTCCGCAGCCGATACAAGCGTCCGTAATCGTATATCCCTTAAAGGTTACCTGTCCGTTTCCGATAACATATTTCTCTCGGAAAATCGGATTGACTCCGAGATTGAAATATTCTATTTCCGCGTCCGTTATTTGAAATACAATTCCCGCGAGATACCGCGTATCGCCGGGATATACGTTCGCCAGATACGGCTGTTCCTCAAATATTGTGTCAATTCGCATTCTTTGTTCTGCTTCGGGAGTGGGTACGGCTTTTGCTGATAAACGTATCATTTCTTTATACTTCGTATATCCGAGAACTTGAACGCGTCCGTCTGTCATCAGTTCATTGCAAAACGCCTTTCCCTTAGCGGTAAAAAAATACATCGCTTCCGGCTCATAGTGAATTGCGGAAATATTGCGTATCTGCGGCGCGCCGGTTTCGTCAACTGTAGCGAATGCGAGCACGCCGACGTATTCTAATTTCTTTAAGCAAGTTTGTGCATCCATTATATCTCACCTCATTCAATAATTATGCTCCGATGAGCCTTTCTCGGCTTCGGCTGCGGATATTCGCCGTCGCAATAGCCGAGAGTTACAAAGCAGCGAGCGATATAGTTTTCCGGCACTCCCCATCTCTTTAACAGCGCCGCGCCTGTTTCGTTATCGAATGTCTCCTTCGCGCGCGAAACGATGCACGAGGATATACCGAGGTCAAACGCTTCCATAATCATTGCCTGAGCGCAGCAGAACGCGTCGGGAATACCGAACATAAAATTTTTCTGTGCAAATACAATACACAGCGACGGCGCGCCGTAAAAGCCGCTCTTTATTGAAGTGTCGTCAATCACGCTCGGCTGTTCTTTGGAAACATACGAACCTATAAGACGGCTTCGGTCAAATTTCGCCATATTCATTCTTCCGAGCATTTCCACCATATCCGCGTTATGTATTCCGACAATTATGCTTCGCTGACCGCCGCCCGCGTTTGGGGCGTATGTTCCGGCTTCTATTATTTTTTCCAGATATTCGCGCGGGATTTGATTATCCGTATATTTGCGAACAGACCGCCGCGCCTTTATCGCATTTAACAATTCCATAATATCATATCCTTCATAAAATTACAACTCTTTCCAGCATTGCGGGTCGGCGGCGTAAAAGCTGCCGTTTGTGCCGTTCGCAACCGCCGGACAGCCTCTGCACCATTGCTTAAGCTCGCATCTGCCGCATTTTTCAAATTTATCATAATCGCGGTACTGCTCCATTTCGCACACCCATACATCGGCAAGCCTGTCCTCAAACACGTTGCCGACCTTGCTTTCCGCTACGCGTCGACAGGCGTAAATATCGCCCGTCGGCAAAATCGTGATATGGCAGTTGCCGCAGTTACAGCCTCCGTAAATCATCCCTTCCTTTGCCGTTTCGGGAATTTCAAACTCGCCCGTTTCGTATTCGTAGAGCGTCCAGAGATGGTCTTTTTTGTTGAAATACGTCTTGCAGCCCGCAGCTTCATATTCCTTGAATTTTTTATCGCATATCTTTAGCAGATTATGGTAATCCTGCGGTGACATATTTGTGCTTAGCTTGCCGCCGCTCGGAACGTATCGGGAAAAAGCAAATACGTTTACGCCGGCATCTACTGCCGCGTCGATAATTTCCGGCACTTCCGCCATATTATCGGCTGAAACCGTAGTCATTACAACACTTCGTATTCCCGCTCGGTTAATGCAGCCGATTTTCTCTATCGTGCAGTCAAACGAGCCGAATTTGCGAAACCAATCGTGAGTTTCGCGAAGTCCGTCAAGTGAAAGCTGGTATTTTTCACAACCGTATGATTTTAATTTTCGGCATACCTCGTCGTCAAGATGAAACGGATTTCCCATAATTGTAAACGGAATGTTATGCTTATGTATCAGCCTTAACAGCCGCCAAAAATCGGGGTGCAAAATCGGGTCACCGCCGGTAATATAGAAATACGGCAGTCTGTTATACATTTCGCAGAAATCAAGACAGTTATACAGCGTGTCCTGCATCTGCTCCCATGTCATTGAAATAAGCGGCTTATCGTTATCAGCCGAAAATATATAGCAATGCTTACAGCGCTGGTCACATTCGTCGGTGATATGCCATTGGAAAGAAAAGTATTGCTTCATATTCTTACCTCGCTATTTTTGTTGAATCCGCAGCGGCGGGATGACTCACCCCGCCCTACAGATTCATATTTGCGGATTACTTGTCGCTTGCACCGCAAGCGCTACCGCAGGCAGCAGGTTTTTCGTCGGGCTTGTCTGACGCTCCGCAAGCACTGCCGCAAGCGGACGGCTTATCACCCGCGCCGCAGGCTGCCGGCTTTTCATCTGGCTTATCGCTTGCTCCGCAGGCAGCACCGCAAGCGGAAGTGCCATTTTTCTCCGCCCAATCCGAAAGATTTGAAAGTGCCATAATTGTATCCTCCTTTAAGTATTCAGGTAACCCTGTAAGTGCATTTTTACATATATTTTCTATCCGCGCAAGTACGCACTTTTTTATGGGGATACTTACCTTTTTGTAACTATTGCGCCGTTATGCCAAAAATCCGAAACAAAAATTTTTATTGTGTTTTAATGAATGTTATGGTAAAATCAGAATGTAACATTTAAATATGAAGTATTGGAGGACTACTTATGAAAACAAAAGCCGAGCTTATTCCCGAATGTCCCGTTGCCGCGACGGTTCATCTTATCGGGAACAAATGGAAGCTACTTATTATACGAAATTTGCTCGACCGTCCGTGGCGTTTTAACGAGCTACATAAGAGCTTGGACGGAATAAGTCAAAAGGTTCTGACTGACAGCCTACGCCAAATGGAAGCGGACGGACTTATCACGCGCACTGTTTACGCCGAAGTCCCGCCGAGAGTGGAATATGCCCTGTCTGAGCTTGGAGAGACGCTCAGACCTGTTTTGGACGCTATGAAGGCGTGGGGCGAGAACTATAAAAGGAAAATGGAATAAAAACCAACATAATTTACAGAGGAATGGAAGCGGAAAATGAAGAAGGAAGTCTTGATAACCGATTTTACGGAAGGAAATGTCACGCGGCAGCTGTTGAAATTCGCGGCGCCGCTATTTTTATCGAGTATGCTGCAGATAGTGTATAACATGGTCGATATGGTTATCGTCGGGCAGAAGCTCGGCGCGGTCGGATTGTCGGCTGTGTCCGTCGGCGGCGATGTTTCCAATTTCCTCACGTTTCTCGCGATGGGATTTTCAAATGCGGGACAAGTTATAATATCTCAGTACATAGGCGCGGGAAAACGAAATCAAATAAGCCGCTTTATCGGGACGATGTTTTCGTTTTTAACCGTCTGCGCGGCTTGCATAACCGTAGCTTGCGTTATGCTTCGCGCTCCGATACTGCGCCTTATGAACACGCCCGAAGAAGCGTTTTCCGAGGCTCTCGCGTATGCGACGGTGTGTATAATCGGTCTTGTTTTTATATACGGCTACAATATCGTAAGCGCGGTGCTTCGCGGAATGGGCGATTCGACGCGTCCGTTTATATTCATAAGCATCGCCGCGGTCGTAAATCTTGTGCTCGATATTCTGTTCGTGCTCGTGTTCAATTTCGGCAGCATGGGTGCGGCTCTGGCTACTGTCATCAGTCAGGGATTGTCGTTCGTTTTATGCGCGTCGTACATATTCAAAAACAGAGAACGCTACGAGCTGAAATGGTCGGTGAGCGATTTTTTGCGCTGGGACAAGCGTATGCTTTCAAGGCTTATCAAACTCGGATTGCCTATGGCGATAAAGAACGCGTCGATACAATTCTCGAAGCTGTTTGTAAACTCATGGATAAACTCCTACGGAGTTGCAGTATCAGCGTTCGCGGGCATAGCGAACAAGATAAACAGCACGACAAACCTTATCTCGAACGCGTTTAACACAGCCGGTTCCTCGATGGTCGGACAAAACGTTGGAGCGAGGAAGTACGACCGCGTCAAGAAGGTTATGCTTGAGGTATTCAAGATAACGACGCTTATCGCGATATTGCTGTCAATTTTGATAGTAGCTTTTCCGAGACAGATTTACGGCTGCTTCACAAGTGATGCCGCCGTTATCGAGATAGGCATGAAATACATTCCAATCGCCGTGCTGATATTCTTCGGAAGCGCGGCTCGTTCAGGAATGAACGCGCTGATAAACGGCAGCGGAAACTATATAGTAAACTTCGCGACCGCAATATGCGACGGCATAATATTGCGCATAGGGCTTGCGCTGCTGTTCGGACTCGGCTTCAAAATGCAGCACTACGGCTTCTGGCTCGGCGACGCACTGGCGGGCTTTACGCCGCTGTGGATCGGGCTTATATTTTATTTCAGCGGGAAATGGAAATCCGACGCTTATACGGGATAACGTTTGGTGTTTTATGCGGTGAAGAAAATCGCTGCCATTGTAATATTTACGATAAACGGCTTTTGCTGTATGTTTTGCAGCGAAGCCGTTTTTGGTCTTGAAAGAGTAGGCAGTTGCGCGATTTGAAATTCTAAATTTTCTACAAATTACGCCGAAGTCCCGCCGAGAGTGGAATATGCCCTGTCTGAGCTTGGAGAGACGCTCAGACCTGTTTTGGACGCTATGAAGGCGTGGGGTGAGAGCTATAAAAGGAAAATGGAATAAAACACAAAAGAAGCTACTATCTTTGGGTTTACATAATATTGAAGCAAAGCTGATTTTACGGCACTTTTTATATAAAAACAGCATTCCACAGTTTAGTGGTATGCTGTTTTACTGCCCTTAGTGATGACTTTTAATTTAATCTTAAGTCTTTGCCGACGGTCTGAACTATACGATATTCCCCCGCGAAGCGCGAAGTGACGCGGCGGCTGTATATTTCTTCAAGCGACTCCATATTGAGATTGGTCGACAGAACGGTGCTTTTGCGGTTTAAAAGGCGCTCGTTTATAATATCAAAAAATGCGGCGGTGGAAAACGCCGAAATAAATTCGGTGCCGAGGTCGTCGATTATAAGCAGGTCTGCGTCATAGACGTATTTCATAATCTCCGCTTCGTCGTCCGCCGCGCGGCCGAATTTTACCTGCTCGGCAATTTCAAACAGTCTGTACGCGCTCTGATAGTACACTGAAAAGCCTCTTTCGACGGCACGGTTGGCGATACAGCTTGAAAGATAGGTCTTTCCCGTGCCCGCTCCGCCGGTTAACAAGAGGTTTTCGTGAGTTTTGTCGAACTGTTCCGCAAACCTTGTGCAGTATGCAAACACCTTATCCATAATTGCGGCGGCTTCTTCGCCGAAAACGGTATGGTCGTAATTCTCAAAGGTCTGAGACTGCATTTTCTCGGTGAGATTTGAATTTTTCCAAACAGCGTTTTGTATAAGGCGCTTCATACACACGCACATCTCGCCGTTGGCGTTTCCCGTGTCGTGGCATATCTCGCAGTCGTAAATATCGTCGAGAAAGTCGGTCGGGAGATTGTTGTCTTTTAATATAGAGTATTTTTCGGCTTGCAGAGCTTGTATATGAGACTTTATCTCTTCAAAGCGACCGTTTTTTTCAAGCACGCACTTTAAAAGCTCGGTGCCGCAGTGCGTAAGCTCTTTCTTTATCTCCTCTATTCTCGGATTGGTACTTTTTACGATATTCCACCTGTTTTCAAGCTCGGCGCGGTTTTTCGCGCGTATTTTTTCAAGCTCGGCTTTTGCCAGCGAATATGCGGATTCCATATTTTCACCCCACTCAGTCTAATATATCGTCTAAAAACTTATTCGTAATTTTCGAATAGTCTATTTTGTTCTCGTCCGTATAATTATTGAATTTGCTCTTTTTAACCGACGCGCCCTTGTCCGATTTGTTTTTAAATTCCTCGCCCGCGGCTTTTATTTTTTCAACCGTGTCCAGTCCTTCCGCGCGCCAGTTATCCATAATTTTATTCATATACGAATATGACAGCTTACCCGTGTTTTGCACCGTGCGGTCATAGGCGTATGATATTATATCAATATCAAATTGCGGGTCGGAACACCACTTCTCGATATATTTTTTCTCGGTTGTAGTGAACGCTCTGTCATAAATGCCCAGCACACCTCTTACCGCGTTTTCGTTTGAATTTATATTCTCCAGATATTTAATATGAGCCTCGGCCGCCTCGTAATTGTCAATTCCTCTGTCAGACCAGTCTATCGCGACGGTTTCCATATAACGCTTTGTGCGCTTTCCGACTTTGGCGCAATAGCCGAGAAGCATTATTATTACCTCAACCGGAAGCCCCAGCCAATCGTAAAACGAATAAATCATCTCGATGTCCGAACTGCTGAGGGTTTTGCCGAGTACTCTCTCCGCGCCCGAAAAGAGGTCTGAAAGGCTCGCGTTTTCCTCCATAGCCTGTGCAATTTCACCGGGCGCATATGAGGCGCGCAGATTTTCCCGCGCCTTTTTTCGCGGCTTTTCGATTGAAGCGGGCTGCTCTGTTGCACTTTCAAGATCGTTGTTTGGGAAGCCGATAACGCCGTCTTTGACCGTCATAAAACCGTTGGTCTCCCAATAGTCTATCGCCGCATCTATAATGTCGCTTCCGATATGAAGCCGCTTTTCAAGCTTTCCGACAGGTGATACACTGCCGTTTTTGCTGTATTCGTACAGCATATATATATAAATTTTGAGGTGGTCGGAGTTTGCAAGCCGCCCCCACCGCTGCATAAAATCATAGCTTATCGAAAAGCTGTTTTTATCATTTTTGTTGTTTTTACCGTTCATAATAGCAAACTTCCATTTCCTGTTATTTATCTCTATTTCCCGACGCAGAAGCGCTCAAACACTCTGTCGATAATTTCCTCCTGAACCGTTTCACCGGTAATTTCTCCGAGAGCGGTCACAGCGTCCTCAAGGTCAACGAACAATAAATCGTCGGGTGCGCCCGAATTGATACCGCTCAGCATATTGTCTATTGACAACATAGCCGCCGTCAGCGACATTTTCTGATGCTCGCTTGTTATGAAAACGTCCTCCGAAGAAATTTCTCCGGTTAAGAAACGCCTTTTTATCTCTTCGCACAGCTTGTCTATTCCGCGAGTCGGTGCATCCTTCGGAGCGGCGGTTACTATTATGTCGCTCGGCTTTACACCCAGTTCGTCGGCGTATTTTGAAACGTCAGGCTCGGTCTTGTCGGATTTATTGAGCAGCACAATTATATTTTTGCCGCGCAATTCTTCAACTATTTTCAAATCCTCCGCGCATATCTTCTCCGAGCTGTCGGCAACAAATATGCACAAATCGGCGGAGGATATATTTTCAAGCGATTTTTGTATTCCTATTTTTTCAACCTCGTCCAAGCTTTCACGGATACCTGCCGTATCGAGCAGACGCAGCGAAATACCGCCGAGGTTTATATTTTCCTCGATAACGTCGCGTGTGGTACCGGGAATATCGGTAACTATCGCGCGCTCAACTCCCGCAAGAGCGTTTAAAACCGAAGATTTGCCCACGTTCGGACGACCCACTATCACGGTGCATATACCGTCGCGCAGGATTTTTCCCGTTTCAAAGCCCGATATAAGCTTTGATATGCTGCTTTTCACCTCACGAAGCCGCGCTTCAAACGACTTCTTGTCAATTTCTTCGATTTCTTCGGGATAGTCCGCCGCCGCCGAGATTTCACTAGCAAGGTCGAGAAGAGTTTCCCGAAGCGCGGAAATTTTTTCGGCAAGCCGTCCTGTAAGAGCATTAGCGGCGTTTTGCGCACCGAGCCGCGAGTTTGCGTCAATCAAATCGGCGGTCGCCTCAACGCGCGTCAAATCTGTTTTTCCGTTTATAAAAGCACGGCGGGTAAACTCCCCCGCATCTGCAAGCCGCGCACCGTGCGTGAGCGCGGCGTCCAGAACCAAACGCGCCGCAACATATCCGCCGTGGCAGTTTATTTCAACCACATCTTCGCCCGTATATGAAGCGGGCGCACGCATAACCGTTACAAGCGCTTCGTCGAGAACGCGCCCGTTGTCGTATATATCGCAAAGGTAGAGCTTTCGGCTCTCCGCCTCGGCGAGAGGTATACCCGATTTCGTTTTTGCAAGAGAAGACGCAATCTCAACCGCTTTATCTCCGCTTATTCTTATGATGGCAATGCCGCCAATGCCAATAGGCGTGGCAATAGCGGCAACAGTGTCGTAAAGCTTCATAATTTTTCCTTATATTATAATAAATTATTTATGCTCAGTCGCGTGAGAGGTTTTCCGAAATATCGGTTATTGCACGCTTAACTTCGGGATTTTCTTCGCTTAAAAGCGATTCTATCTTTTTTGTGGCGCTTATTACCGTTGAATGGTCTCGACCGCCGAACTCGCGTCCGATTTTGGCTTGAGACGCACCGAGCATACTCTGCGATATATACATAGCTATATGCCTCGGCAGAGTAACGCGGGCTGTTCTCTGCTTGGAACGCAGAGTACCGCTCGGAAGATTAAAATACTTTTCGGTTTCATCAATTACCGACGAAATGGTCAGTTTTTTCTTGGGCATCAATGAAAAAATATCCTTGAGAGCTTTTTCGGCAAGCTCCATACTTATCTTGTTTGTACGCGAAATTGCGCCGTACGCCATCATTCTCTTGACGGCACCCTCCAGGTCGCGCACGTTTGACCTTATGCCGTGTGCCACATATTCAAGCACCTCATCATCTACCGAAATGTTTTCGGCGGCTATTTTATCCTTTAAAATCGCCATTCTGGTCTCAAATTCGGGAGGCTGTACGTCAACCAGCAATCCCATCTGGAAACGGGTCCTCAGTCTTTCGGGAATATGGGGTATGTCCGAGGGAAGCCTGTCCGAGGTTATAACCATCTGTTTTCCCGCCTCGTAAAGAGCGTTGAACGTATGGAAAAATTCCTCATAGGTCTGAGTTTTGTCGCTCAGAAACTGTATATCGTCAATCAAAAGCAAATCCGCCGTGCGGTATTTCTGCTTAAATTCAAACGTCTTTTTTTGCTGGATTGCCGCGACAAAATCATATGTAAATTTTTCCGTCGTCGTATATATTATCTTCTTTTCGGGATAATTTTCCACATAATAATTTCCGACCGCCTGCAGAAGATGCGTCTTGCCGAGTCCGCTCCCGCCGTATATGTAAAGCGGATTATATACGTTTGCCTGTTCCGCCGCCGCAAGCGCCGCGCTTTGCGCAAGCTCATTGTTCTTGCCGACAACAAAGGTTTCAAAGGTATATTTCGGATTTAAAAGATTTTCGGGAAGAGTGTTTGCCGCGACGGGTCTGTAATCACGCCTGTTTTTGTTAGCCACAAGAACCTCCAGCGCATACTTTCGGGAGGTAACGTTTTCTATGCAGTCGGTAATTATAGAGTTGTAGCGGGTAAGCAGCATACTTCTGACCGTGGGGGACGGAACCTCCATGGTGATTTTTTTATCATCGGCGGATAAAACGGAAATTGGCTTTATCCAGGTTTCATATGATACTGCCGAAATTTCGTCGGAAAGCTGCTTCTTAGCTTTGCTCCAAATCTCTGAAATCTCAGTCATTTACTTGCGCTTCCTTCCTTAAATATATCTATGCGTAAATTCGTTAAAACCGAGTAAAATCCGCTTGTATACAACATTTTTCGAGCCGGATGTAATCAGTCTGTAACAGTTTTGTAACGGCACAATAATATATTACCAAACTTGTACGGACTTTTCAATACCAAAAAATCCGCCGAAAAGTCTCATAAATTTTTCATTATGTTCAATACCACAAAATGTAGTTTCAATAAAATTAGGTTACAACAATATGTGCGATTTTAATATAAAAAAATTTTTTTAAAAATATTTTTTTGGTAAATAAATGCTTGACAAGCAAAATTTATAGTGATAAAATAGTCGTACTGTTTTTGTAAATAAATTTAGTTGAAATAACATCGTTAAATTGTTAGGAGGAAAGTAGCTATGAAAATGACGTATCAGCCTAAAAAGCGTCAGCGTTCAAAGGAACACGGCTTCAGAAAGAGAATGAGCACAAAGAACGGACGCAAGGTCCTTGCAAGGCGCAGACTCAGAGGCAGAAAGAAGTTGTCAGCTTAAAGCCGTTGTTGCGGCGTAAAGACGTCGTGTTTCGGCGTCTTTTTGACTTTATTTTGCAAAACCGCCGTTTTTCGCGTAAAATCGGCAAACAAAATCGGCGTTGTGCGCCGGCATCATTGTGTAAAAATAAAAATGAAAAATATTGTAAGCTTAAAACAAAATTCGGATTTCAGGCGTTTGTATAAGAAAAAATCCTGCGTTCGTCCGACGCTTGTATTTTACGCAAGGCGCAATCCCTCAAACGAGGGGAAGAGGCGTGTCGGAATAACCGTCAGCCGCAAAATAGGCAAGGCGAATGTGCGAAACCGAGCCAAGCGCAGGCTTCGAGAGGTTTTTCTGGCAAATCAGAGCCGGCTTGCGGAGGGGATAGACATTGTGATGGTCGCCCGTTTCAAAACCGCTCAGGCGCCTTTTGAATTCCTTGTAAAGGATTTTTTGAAGGCGGCGGAGGAGCTTGGAATACTGAAAAATACGGATTAAACCGTTTAAAATAATATTATGAAAAAACTGCTGATTGGACTTATACATTTTTACCAAAAAATTATATCGCCTATGCTTAAATACCTGTTCGGTGTGCAATGTCGGTTTTATCCGACCTGCTCTGAGTATGCGGTTTTGGCGATTGAAAAGTACGGAGTTTTTCGCGGCGGCTTAAAGGCGGTAAAGCGGCTTGCGCGCTGCAACCCGTTTTGTGAGGGCGGAATAGACTATCCGTGATATTTGTATATACATCAGTAAAAAGACGGCTCGCGGCAAGAACGCCGAAAAAATGAGTTCGGGAAAGGCTTTCGGTAACATATATGGGTTTTTTTGATTATATTATGCGCTTTTTGGGCATAATTCTTTCGTTTTTACAAAGCCTGGTGGGAAACTACGGTATTACCATTATTTTATTTACTGTTTTAATTAAGCTGGTTTTGTTCCCGCTTACGTTAAAGCAGCAGCGTTCCACGGCACATATGCAGCAAATACAGCCGCTTCTCGCGGAGGTTCAGCGAAAATATGCCAACGATAAAGATAAGCTCAATCAGGAAACTTTAAAGCTGTACTCGAAGTACAACATAAATCCGATGAGCGGTTGTTGGCCTATGCTTATACAGCTTCCTATAATCGTCGCGCTTTACTGGGTAGTGAGAAAGCCGCTTACCTATGTTATGGGTATAGGCTATGACGAGGTATGGCAGATTGCGGAGGCGTTCAACGCGTGGGCGGCGGCAAATTTGGATAAAGTACCGGAGGCTATACAGCATTTGACCTACGGAAAGTCCATGGCGGACAACATATACGGTTCAAACGAAATTCAGATTGCTCAGGTTATAAATCAGTATTATAACGATATGCTTGCAAACAGCGATTTTGTCGCGCTTGCGGGTTCTACGCTCGAAAAGATAAAGCAGATAAACTTCTATTTTCTCGGACTTGACCTTGCAGACTCTCCGAGCTTCGGAGCGCTTATCAACTTGTGTATGGGAAAGACCGAGGGTCTTACAAAGAGTACGGTGCTTTTGTGGCTTGTGCCGTTGTTCTCCGGTCTGACCTCATATTTGTCAAGTAAGATTACAATGGTTGAACAGGAAAAGCATAAAACTCCGGCGCAAAAGCTGCAAGAGGCGGAAAAGCCCAACACCGCGAACACCATGATGAAAATTATGCCTCTGTTTTCGGCGTGGATAACATTTTCCCTGCCGGCGGCGGTAGGTTTTTACTGGATTGTGAGCAACCTGTTGTCACTTATACAGCAGTTATATTTCAACAAATTTATAAATCCTAAAATAAATAATGAAACTATAGAAGCGGAGATGATTGCCGATGTTAAGAAAAGTAGAAAAAAGCGCAAAAAGTCTAAATGAGGCATTAGCCGACGCGGCGGAAGAGCTTGGCGTTAAGGCTGAAGAACTTGATTATGAAGTAATCCGTGAAACCGGAAAGGGACTTTTGGGCAGACTTTTGACAGGCAAGGAAGTGGTTGTTTCGGCGTGGATAAAGGCCGAAGCCGATAAGGAAAAGTCCAAGGCGGGAAAGGAAAAGCCCGCGGCAAAGAAACCGGAAATTAAATCGGAAAAGACGCTTGAGAAAAAGACCGAAAAGGTTCGGGAGAGCGCAAAAAACACCAAAAACGCAAAGAGCGCGAAAACGGAGAGCAAGCCCGCCGAAAACAGCGGAGAAGTAGCTCCGGCTCCTAAGTCTTCGGGCAGAAAAATCGCAACAATGGTTCCCGCCGACGCGGTGGCGCAGGCGCGCGATTTTGTCGCAGAACTGCTCCGACTTATGGGATTTGAGAATATAAAGCTCAACGTCAGGATAGGCAATAACGGAAGTACGATAGATATTGATGTTTCGGGCGATAAAATGGGTCTTTTGATAGGCAAGCGCGGAGAGACGATAAACTCCGTTCAGTATCTCACCGGTCTGTATGTAAATCACGGAAGAAGCGAATACATAAAGGTCAATATAGATACCGAAAATTATCGCCGCAAAAGAGAGGAAACCCTCGTTCGCCTTGCGCACAGCCTCGAACGCCGTGCGATAAGAGAAAATCAGAGCATAACTCTGGAGCCGATGAACGCCAACGAAAGGCGAATAATCCATTCGGCACTCCAGAATAATCCGAATATAACTACCTACAGCGTAGGTAACGAGCCTAACCGAAAGGTCGTAGTGGCTCCGAAAAAATAGAATAGTTTTACCGCCGTGGTTTTTATGCATAAAACCACGGCGTTTTTTTGCTTAAAATTAGTTAAAAATTATGTGATTTAGACATTGAAAATATTTTAACAATAATGTAAAATAATATATAATAATTTGTTTGTTAAGGCTTTTCGAAAAATTAAGGAGGTAATGAAAAATGACTAACAACAAGACAGTTTTAGACTGGCTCAAAGAAATGACTGATATGTGTAAGCCGAGCAGTGTAATCTGGATTGACGGAAGCGAAGCGCAGCTTGAAGAGCTTCGCGCAGAGGCGGTTTCAACCGGCGAGATGATTAAGTTGAACGAGGAAAAGCTCCCCGGATGCTACTATCACAGAACAGCGGAGAATGATGTTGCTCGTGTCGAGGACAGAACGTTTATCTGCACCCCTACCGAGGAGGAAGCGGGTCCTATCAACAACTGGATGGCTCCCGATAAAATGTACGCAAAGCTCCGCGCTTTGTACGATGGCTCGATGGTGGGAAGAACAATGTATGTTATCCCCTATTCGATGGGTCCGGTAGGCTCGCCGTTTTCAAAGATAGGAATTGAGCTTACCGACAGTATTTATGTTGTACTCAATATGGCTATTATGACCAGAATAGGCAAGGCTGTAATCGACGAGCTTGGCGACAATCCCGACTTTGTTAAGTGCCTGCACGCTAAAAAGGACGTTAATCCCGACGAGAGATACATCGTCCAGTTCCCGCAGGACAGCACGATTTGGTCTATCAATTCCGCTTACGGCGGCAACGTGCTTCTCGGAAAGAAGTGCTTCGCGCTCAGAATAGCATCTTACCTCGGAAAGAACGAAGGCTGGATGGCTGAGCATATGCTTATACTCGGTCTTGAAAATCCGCAAGGCGAAGTTAAGTACATCTCGGCGGCGTTCCCGAGCGCTTGCGGCAAGACCAATCTTGCAATGCTTATCCCGCCGGAATACCTCCGCGAGAAGGGCTACAAGGTATGGACTGTCGGCGACGATATTGCTTGGCTCAGAATAGGTCCCGACGGACGTCTGTATGCAATAAATCCCGAAGCGGGCTTCTTCGGCGTTGCGCCCGGAACAAGCGAAAAGACAAACTTCAACGCGCTTGAGTCCACCAAGAAGAACACTATTTTCACAAACGTTGCTATAAACAACGACGATATGACGGTTTGGTGGGAAGGTCTTGACAAGAATCCGCCCAAGAATGCTACCGAGTGGACGGGAAAACAGGTTGACGGTACCACTTACGAGGGTAATCTTGCTCATCCTAACTCAAGATTTACCGCTCCCGCGATAAACTGTCCCTGCATTTCCAAGGAATTTGAAAATCCGGACGGTGTTCCAATAAGCGCAATAGTATTCGGCGGACGCCGCGCAAAAACTGCTCCGCTGGTATATCAGGCGAGAGATTGGGAGCACGGCGTGTTTGTTGGAGCAACTATGGCTTCGGAGACGACCGCTGCGGCAACCGGCGCGGTCGGCGTTGTACGCCGCGACCCGATGGCTATGAAGCCGTTTGTGGGCTATAATATGGCTGATTATTTCGGTCACTGGCTTGAGATGGGTAAGAAGATGGATGCGGACAAAGCTCCTAAAATTTTCCATGTAAACTGGTTCAGAAAGAGCGATGACGGTAAATTCCTCTGGCCCGGATTCGGCGACAATATGAGAGTTCTTCTTTGGATTCTTGACCGTTGCGAGGGTAAGGCTGACGCGGTTGAAAGCCCGATAGGCTTGCTCCCGACCGTAGACGATATCGACACAACAGGTCTTGACATTTCAAAGGAAGAGCTTCAGGAGCTTTTGTCGGTTGACAAAAAGGTTTGGCTTGAAGATGTTGAAAACCAGAAAGAATACTTCGCGCAGTTTGGCGACAGACTTCCCGCCGAAATCAAAAAGCAGCTTGAAATACTCGAAGCTAATCTCTCAAAGTAAATATCATAATATAAAAAGCAATATAAAAATCCGATGTCTGAATTTCAGGCGTCGGGTTTTTATGTATCGGGTGTTACAAGCTTAAAACAAAAACTATTTTGTCAGCTTTTCAAGTGCTTCATCTTCAACATAAATTGATACTTCGCCGCATTTGGGGCATAACGCCGCTTTGGGATAGACGGCTTTAGTGCTAAGTCATTTTTTACGCAGCACATTGCCGAAGCCGCCGGTAAAGCTAAAACCCTCCGGCATTTCCACTCCGCATCCGGTACATTTTCTCATAACCATACACTCCTTTAAAACATTTGATTATCTAAATTACACTACCTAAGTTACTGAAAATCAACCGATAACGAAATTTTGTTTCCGATTTGCCGCTTACGCGACTATAAAGAAAATAATGAATGAAATACAAAAATAACCTAAAGTAAAAACCACAGGAATTTATTCCTGTGGTTTTAGTTTTGCAAAACTTAAATGTACTTTGTAATAAAGATTACTTATTTACAATGTCCTTAAGAGCCTTGCCTGCCTTGAAAGCGGGAGTCTTGGAAGCGGCAATCTTAATCTCAGCGCCTGTCTGAGGATTTCTGCCGGTTCTTGCAGCTCTTTTTCTTACTTCAAAGCTACCGAAGCCTACAAGAGAAACCTTGTCGCCTTTCTTAAGTGCAGCACTTATAGTGTCAATAAAAGCGTTAAGAGCCTTTTCCGAATCCTTCTTTGAAATGTCAGCTTTCGAAGCGATAGCTGCAACGAGTTCTGTCTTGTTCATAATGTTTTACCTCTTTTCAATATAGTTTATTGCTTTTTAGCAACTTCTGATATATTTTACTACAAATAAATTTAATTTTCAACACATTTTATAAAAAAGCATATATTTTCAGCAGTTTTAACAAAAAAGCGTTAAAAAGTATTGATTTATAGAGAAAAATTAGCCATTTTACATATAATTTTAAGGCTTAGCTATTCTCCCGAATTCATAAGCATTTCGCTGAACTGCTGTTTGGTTATAAGTACCTGACGCGGTTTTGTGCCTTCGTATTCGCCGATTATTTTGTATTCTTCAAGCTGGTCGATAAGACGCGCGGCCCTTTGGTAGCCCATCTTGAATTTTCTTTGGAACATAGCCACCGAGGCCTGTCCGGTTTCCAAAATCAATTCCACGGCGGGGATAAAGTATTCATCGCGGTCGGAAAATTTATTCTTGCGGTTTTCTTCCGCCTCTTCAAGCGCATCGTTTTCTATTTCACGCTCTATATGCTCAATAACTTCATCATCATATTCGGCGGTATACTGCGCCTTGATAAATTCGATAATATTTTTTATTTCCTCATCCGAAACGAAGCAACCCTGTATTCTCGCGGGTTTCATAGCTCCGCGCGGAGCATAGAGCATATCGCCTCTGCCGAGCAGCTTTTCCGCGCCGTGAGCGTCTATAATAGTACGGCTGTCCACCTGCGATGATACCGCAAATGCGATACGCGAGGGAATATTTGCTTTTATCACGCCGGTCACAACGTCTACGGACGGACGCTGTGTAGCCACGACCAGATACATACCCGCGGCACGCGCAAGAGCGGCAAGGCTGTTTACCGCATCCTCAACCTCGTTTTTTGCCGCAAGCATAAGGTCGGCAAGCTCGTCAATTATTATTACGATTTCGGGCAATTTTTCATCGGGAGTCTCGTTCTTTTCCATAAGACGGTTAAAATCGCCGAGATTTCGCACCTTATTCTGTTCGAGCAGGCTATATCTGTTCTTCATTTCCACCACGCACCAGTTGAGTGCTTTTGCGGCGGATTTCGGGTCGGTAACAACAGGTATGAGAAGATGCGGTATGCCGTTATAAACGCCCAGCTCTACCTTTTTCGGGTCAATCATAATCATCTTTACTTCTTGGGGCGACGCCTTATACAAAATACTTGTGATAAGCGAATTTATGCACACAGACTTACCGGAACCGGTAGCGCCCGCTATTAGGACATGGGGGAAGTCGGATATATCCGCCACTACACTGTTGCCCGCAATATCTTTTCCGAGCGCAAAAGCGGTTTTTGATTGGAACTCGCGGAATTTGTCGCTGTCGATTACTTCCCGTATCGGTACGGGCGACGGCTTTTCGTTCGGAATTTCAATTCCTATAGCCGCCTTGCCGGGTATAGGAGCCTCAATTCTCACGCCTGTCGCGGCAAGCGACAGAGCTATATCGTCAACCAAATTGGTTATTTTTGACACCTTAACGCCGACTCCTGGCTGAATTTCAAAGCGGGTTACCGACGGTCCCTGCGCGACGTTCAGAATTGTCGCATCAACCTTGAAGTTTGCAAGCGTTTCAAGCAGTTTATTCGCCTTTTCTTCAAGCTCGCGCTTTACCTCGGCACGGGTTTTGGTGCGCGGCGACGGCTTGGAAAGGAGTGAGAGGGAGGGCATTTTGTAATGTTTTATCACCGCTTTTGCTTTTTTCTTTTCTTCCTCAACCTTTTTGTTGATTTCTTCGTTTAATATTTCGTTTGTGTCCTTGGAGTAAAATTCGTTCTTCGCCGCAACGACCGCTCTGTCCATAGGCACGCCTTTATCAAGCTGTGCCTGAGTCATCGGGTCTGCCGCCTCTCTTATTTGCGTAAGGCTAGGAGGCACAAACTCCTCGTCCTCTTTGTCGGACGGTATGTCTCCGTTTTCATCCGGAATTTCGGTGAGTACGCCCGTTTTCATATTGTCAAGTTCAAAATAAGTTCCGTTTTCATCATCTTCGGGCAAAGCTTCTGAAGGCTCTTTTTCAAAATCCGAGTCGTCATATTCAAATTTAAATGTACGCACGCGCGCGGGATTTTGTTGGTCGGGGGAGAGAGAATCCGAGCCGTTTCCGTCCGCAAAATATTCGTCAAAGTAGTCTCCGTTACCTCTCGGTTTACCTTTTCCCGCTCCCTGCTTTTCTTCAGAAACTTCAAACTGCTTGCCGTATTCTTCAATGGCTTCATTCATACTTTCAACATCATCATTTTTGCCCTTGCTCTTTTTGGAACGCTTAGCGTCATATTCCTCGTCTTCTTCATAATCATACTGATATTCGCGCGTTTCCCGTCTGTCGCGAGCCGCCTGAACCTTTTTTGCGACCGACTGAAAAATCATTTCAATTGACACGCCGGTCAGAAGAACGAGCAGAACAATGGAAAGCGCTACCATAATAATCCACGAGCCCGCCTCTCCGACAAGTGAATTGAGCCCTCTGCATATACCACTTCCGAACACACCGCCTCCGTAGCCGGAAACACCGTAGCTGTACATACCGCTGATATTTCCGACAAATCCGCTTCCGTCAAATTCGGTATCTCCGAAGCCGAGTGCGGCTATGACGGACGCGCACAGCATAAGCCCCGCCAGAAGCCAGTATTTTTTGGTATTGCTTCCGATACCCTTATCAATAAAAATATTAATGCCTGTCCATATTATAAACACAAAATAAATATTTGCGGACAGTCCGAAAAGACCGTGCATAAAGTCTGCAAGTAACGCGCCAAAAAAGCCCGCTTTCGAGAAGAGAAGCACGCCTATAAGCAGGCCTATCGCTATTACACAAATTCCTTTGACTTCGTTGCGGATGCGGTTGGAACCGGACGCACGCCGCGGTTCGCTTGCTTTTACGTTATTTTTGTTGACGCTGTTTTTGGCTGTCGCCGAGCTTTGGCGCACCTTCTTGGGCGCTGTGCTTTTCGCTTTTGCGCGAGAAGTTGCCGTGACCGGCATCTTTTTTTGTACTTTTTTAGCCGCCATATATTTTATCTCCTTGCTTGTTAATTAAAAGAATATGCCCCAGAGAATACTGAAAAGTCCGGCTGCCCAGCAGTAATAGCCGAAAATGTGGAATTTTCCCCGGTTTATAAGATTTACCATAAACTTTATAGCCGCAATTCCCGATATAAGCGCGGCAATCATTCCGAGCGCGTAACCTATCAACATTTCAGCCGAAGCGGAGCCGATTTCGGAAATGGCGTCGGGAATTTGCACTACCGTTGCTCCGAGAATTGCTATTACCGACATTAAAAAAGAAAATTTAATTGCAAATTTTCGTGAATAACCCACGGCTTCCGAGGCAACAATGGTAGAGCCGGAGCGGGAAATGCCGGGAAGCACCGCAATCATCTGCGCCAGTCCCACAAACACGGAGCTTACCATAGGCGCGTTCGCCGCGGTATATTTTCCTATTCGTATTTTATCCGAAATAAACAGAACCGTTCCCGTTACAAGAAGGGCGATACCCACAAGAATAATATTTTCAAACATAATTTCAAGGTAATCCTTAAAAGGCAGTATTATAATCAGCGGAAGAGTGGCGAGAACGAGCATAACGAGCATACGCCTATACGGATTCTTAAGATTGGGCTTACCCTTTATACAGTCGCGGCAAAGTCCGAAAAATTCCACGAAAAGCTCGCGTATGTCCTTCCAGAATACCAAAACTACCGAAACCAGCGTTCCGACGTGCAATATTGTGTCAAGCAAAATCGGGTTGGAAAGCTCCATCCCCGCCACCTGTTGAAATATAGTCAGATGTCCGCTTGACGATACGGGCAGAAACTCGGTAAGGCCTTGAACTATACCGAGTAATATGTATTTCAGTGTTTCCATAAATCAAAATCCTCCCTTGATAAAACCTAACTATTATATTATAACACATATAATGTAAAATGTATGTTAAATTTATGTTTCAAATTCAATAAATTATGTTTTAAATTCAACAAAAAAATTACCGATTATTGTAGGTTTGTCAATGATGTGTTACAAAAATCTCCTAAAAAAGTTCGCCATCAATGATGAAGGCATTAACATAATCAATAGGAGCTTTCCAATTAAGCGGTCG
>CANRNL010000013.1 GCA_947631965.1 uncultured Clostridia bacterium | reverse complement strand
CAAAATATTGCTCCCTCCACTAAGTCTCCAAGAACAATTTGCTGACTTTGTTCGTCAGAGCGATAAATCAAAATTTGAAACGGAACAGGCTCTTTCGGAGCTGAATGCGACCTATAAACGTATTGTAACAGAAAATCTTGGCTAAGAAATAAGGTCATGAAGTTTCCTCCGGCTCGTGAAGGCACCAGAAACGGAGGAAGATAAAAGGAGGAAACCATCATGTTAAGTCAAGTAATAACTAAAATTCTGAATGACCTTAGCGGTGTTCTGGATGAAAAGCAAATGAAGTGTCTTGTGAAGGTGTTACAAAAGCACTTATCACATCTTGAATATGTAGAGAAAAAAGACACGACAGAGAAAAAGGACATGCTGCCGGTTTTTATAGCCGCAAAGCGTGTAGAGGGATGTTCAGAAAAATCCCTCCGCTACTATGAATCTACAATCCGGAATATGCTGGAAAGCATAAGCAAACCGGAATGTCAGATAACAACAGAGGACCTTCGCTCATACCTCGACAATTATCAACGCCGAGGAACAATTAGTAAAGTTACCCTTGACAATGTGAGACGCATCCTGTCCAGCTTCTTTGCGTGGCTTGAAGATGAAGACTACATCGTTAAGAGCCCGGTGAGAAGGATACATAAAGTCAAGACCGGTAAAACAGTAAAGGAGACCTATACAGACGAATCGCTGGAGTTGATGCGGGATCATTGTGATAACACACGCGATCTTGCGATGATTGATTTATTAGCATCGACAGGAATCCGTGTCGGAGAGCTTGTAAAGCTTAATCGCAACGACGTGGACTTTGACAATAGGGAATGTATCGTTTTTGGAAAGGGCAACAAGGAACGTAAGGTTTACTTTGATGCTCGAACAAAGATACATTTGCAGAGATATCTGGCCGAACGAGCAGATAAGAATGAGGCATTATTTGTATCGCTGCTTAAGCCGTTTGAACGCTTACAGATAAGCGGTGTGGAAATCCGCCTCCGTAAAATCGGACGAGAGTTAAACTTCCAGAAAGTACATCCGCATAAGTTCCGCCGAACTTTGGCGACGATGGCAATTGATAAAGGGATGCCAATCGAACAGGTACAGCAGCTTCTTGGCCACCAAAGTATTGATACAACGCTTCAGTATGCTATGGTGAATCAAAACAATGTTAAGGAATCGCATCGTAAATTCATCGGATAGTTTTTTTCAACTCTCAATTTATCGAGATGTTTGGGGATATAGAGAAAAATCCAAAAGGATGGGAAAAAGCTGTACTCACTGATGTATGTGATTTTCAGGGTGGTTCGCAACCTCCAAAAAAGGATTGGATCCAAGAACCTGCCGAAGGATACATAAGAATGCTTCAAATTCGGGATTTTACACAGGAAGGAAAATTTAAGGCAGAATATGTACGTTTTAGCAGTTCTATCAAAACCTGCACTAAAGATGATGTTTTGATTGGCAGATATGGCGCTTCCGTAGGGAAAATACTTACAGGTCATGCAGGTGCCTATAACGTAGCTATAATGAAATCTATTCCTGATAACAGAGTACTTAACAGTATTTATCTGCAAAAATATTTTTTATTGCCTTATTTTCAGGACTATATCATAGCTATTGCTTCCGGTAGGGGAGCCCAAGCGGGTTTTAACAAAGAAGATCTAAGCAATCGCAAAATATTGCTCCCTCCACTAAGTCTCCAAGAACAATTTGCTGACTTTGTTCGTCAGAGCGATAAATCAAAATTTGCTGCTCGGATATGTTCAAATCAAAATTGCTACTTCAAGACAAGTATGAAAAAACGAATCAAGACAGGAGGTTACTTATATGTTTAATGAAGACAACACAACTGAACAGATGATTATATCAACGCTCAAGAAAAATGGTTGGGAGTACATCTCAGCAGATGACCTTGACAGAGAAGAAAGTGATGTCATGGTGGAATCTATGGTGCGTGATGCGCTTATAAGACTCAATCCCGAAATTGCAAAGGATGAATCACGTGCTGATGAGATAATATATAAGCTGCGCACTCTTTTCCTCTCGACAAACGAGCAGAACCTTGTCACCCAAAACGAAGCATTCAAGCAGATGGTATTCGAAAAGAATTCATATCCGTTTGGAGAAGACGGCAAGCAGGTATCTATTGACTTCTTCGGAACCGAGATTAATGGCAAACCGGATCAGAATCGGTATGTTGTAACGAATCAGTGGGTGTATCCGAAGAAGGAAGGAGGCAAGCGTCTGGACATTGTCCTCCTTGTGAACGGATTCCCATTTGTCATCGGTGAACTGAAAACTCCGGTCCGTTCTGCTATCACCTGGCTGGACGGAGCACAGGATATTAACAAGTATGAGCAGAGCATTCCGCAGATGTTTGTAACGAATGTATTTAACTTTGCTACCGAGGGTAAATATTATCGTTACGGTTCCGTCTGCATGCCGGCTTCAAAGTACGGCCCTTGGCATACAACGGACGATAAGTCGGATGGTTCCCTGGCAGCAGTACAGACCAGCGTGCAGGATATGATTACGAAGTATAAGATTATGGATCTGTTCCAGTTCTTTACACTTTATGCGACCGACAACAATTATTGTAAGTACAAGGTCATCGCCCGCTATCAGCAGTACGAAGGCGCAAACATGATTGTAGAGCGTGTGCGTGCAGGATATCCAAAGAAAGGTCTTATCTGGCACTTTCAGGGTTCCGGTAAATCCTACCTTATTGAGTTTGCTGCGGTGAAGCTCCGTATGCTTCCTGACCTTGGGAATCCTACGGTCATTATTGTTGATGACCGTTTGGATCTAGAATCGCAGATTACAGCGCAGTTCCACTCCTCTGATGTCGGGAACCTCGAATCAGCATCTACCCGTGAACAGCTTATGACAATTCTGAGACAGGATATTCGTAAGATTATCATCACGACTATCTTCCGTTTTCAGGAAGTCACCGGTGAGCTTAGCCCGCGAGACAACATCATTGTAATGGTCGATGAGTGCCATAGAACGCAGGAAGGTGACCTCGGTATCAAAATGAGAACTGCCCTTCCGAACGCATTCTTCTTTGGTATGACAGGTACACCTATCAACCGTCTGGATAAGAATACATTTGTTACTTTCGGGGCCACTGAGGACCGCAGCGGATACATGAGCAAGTATTCCTTCTCAGATTCTATCCGCGACCATGCGACATTGCCGCTTAACTTTGAGCCGGTGCCGGTTGATCTTCGTGTGGACAGAGATACGATGGACCGCGAGTTTGATATTTTGACGCGTGACCTTCCAGATTCCGATAAGGCTGAGCTTTCGAAACGCGTAAATATGCAGGCTATCATGTATAACGAGAGGCGTATTCATAAGGTCTGCGCACACATTGCAAAACACTTCACTGAAAAGATTCGTCCGAACGGATACAAGGCGCAGGTGGTTGTCTACGACCGCCCCTGCTGCTTGAAGTATAAAGCCGAGCTTGACAAGCTTCTCGGAGAAGAATGCTCGACAATCGTTATGGATACCAACTACGACAAGGCTGATGAGTACAAAAAGTACCGTCGTTCGAAGGATGAGGAAGCAAAGATACTCGACCGCTTCAGAGACCCTAACGATCCGCTTGAGATTGTCATCGTTACAGCTAAGCTGCTGACCGGTTTCGACGCTCCTATTCTTCAGGTTATGTACTTGGATAAACCTATGAAGGATCACACCTTGTTGCAGGCAATCTGTCGTACAAACCGTACCTTCAATGAGGGTAAGACGCACGGCTTGATTGTCGACTACATCGGAATCTTTGATAACGTGGCAAAGGCTCTGGACTTTGACGAAGGCAGCATGAAGAAGGTCATTACAAATATCGAGGAAGTTAAGAAACAGATTCCGGCGCTCCTTAGAAAGTGTTTGAGCTATTTCATGGGTGTTGACCGTACTATAGACGGCTGGGAAGGCTTAATGGCAGCACAGGAGTGCTTGCCTAAAAATGCTGAGAAGGATAAGTTTGCGGCAGACTACCAAGTGCTTAACCGTGCATGGAACGCAGTCTCTCCCGATCCTATGCTTTCACCTATCCAAACTGATTATGTATGGCTGACTAAGGTATATGAATCCGTAAAGCCTGCTAATGGCGGCGGTGGTCTTATCTGGGCTGCACTCGGACCTAAGACGATGGAAATAGTAAACTCCAACATAGACATCGGTGAGGTTCATGAGGATGAGGATATTCTTTCCCTTAACGCAGAACTCATAGATGCCTTCATTGAGAAGCACAAAGGTGCAAAGAATGCAGCGAAGAAAGTCGAGATTGACCTTGTAGCCCGTATTCGTAAGCACTCCGACGATCCGAAGTTTATGCGTCTGGGTGACAAGTTGGAGAAGCTCCGCGAACAGCATGAGCAGGGGCTGATTAACAGTATCGAGTTTCTGAAGATGCTGCTTGAGCTCGCAAGAGAAGCAGCGCAAGCCGAGAAGGAAGTTGTGCCGGAGGAAGAAATCGATAAGGGCAAAGCGGCATTGACGGAACTTTTCAACGGCGTGAAGAATACCAATACCCCGGTAATCGTGGAGCGTATTGTTACCGATATTGATGACATTGTTAAGATTGTCCGCTTTGATGGATGGCAGAGCACGACCGGTGGCCGTCAGGAGGTCAAGAAGGCTCTTCGCAGTGTCGTATGGGTAAAATATAAAATCAAGGATAAGGAAGTCTTTGATAAAGCATATAACTATATTGAACAGTACTATTAATCGGTATAATCAAGGTTATGAAATAAAGAATCGGAGGATGATTATATGGAAGCACGCGAAAAAAGTATAAATTTGTTTTTGGTGTACGGCAAAGGCTGTCGGAGGGAAAGAACAAAAATCACCGCAGTCTCATCACGTCAAAACAGTTAAAAAGCGCAGAGCGCAATCCAAACGGAGGGATGACCTTTCCCTTGGATGTTTGCAGATTGTTTTTTTGACAGCATATGATGACGGGCATTATTCTATGGATGTGGAAAAAAGCGAATGGAATGGTAGTTTTAATGTCAAAGTAAGTTTTAAAGAAACGATATATTTCGGTTGGTAAATGAGCGCAAAGTATTTGCAGGAATACATAGAGCAGAGGTATTGCATTATTGAAAGGCGGAAAAATGGGAATAAAAACCACGGTTAAAAAAGCGTTTATAAAGAGTTTGCCGGTTATGGCGGCGTATGTTATTCTCGGTATGGGCTTCGGTATTTTGATGGATGACCGCGGCTACGGTACGGTGTGGTCGCTCGTTTGCAGCGTTTTTATATTTGCGGGGTCTATGCAATATGTCACCGCCGACTTGCTCGCGGCTGCGGTTTCCCCGATAAACGCGGCAATAATGGCGCTTATGGTAAATGCTCGGCATCTTTTTTACGGCATTTCGATGATTGGAAAATACAGGAATATGGGCAAGACCAAACCGTACCTTATTTTCGGTCTTACCGACGAAACTTATTCTCTGCTTTGCGACGACAAAGATTATCCGCCGCAAAAGAAGGACGCGGAGCTTTACTGCTTTCTCGTCACATTGTTCGACCAGATGTATTGGATTATCGGGACCTTGCTCGGTGCGCTTATCGGCGCGGTTTTTAATTTCAATTCAAAGGGCATTGATTTTTCTATGACCGCACTGTTTGTCACAGTGTTTGTAGAACAATGGCTGACGTCAAAAGAGCAGCGGTGCGCGCTGACGGGCATAGGTGCGGCGGTTGTGTGTTTGATTATATTCGGGGAGAGCAATTTTTTAATTCCGACCATGCTGCTTATCGCCTTGATTCTTACAATCTCTTACAGAAAGAGAGGTGTTTCGGATGAATAACTTACATTCCGCTGTGTTGATTGCGGTTATTGCCGTGGTTACCGTAATGCTGAGGGCGTTTCCGTTTTTGGTGTTTAACGGCAGACGCAAAGTGCCGAGATATACTATGTTTTTGGGAGATAAGCTGCCGTATGCCATTATAGGTATGCTTATAGTTTATTGCCTTAGAAACGTGAGCTTCGGCGCGCTTGCGGATTGGCTTCCGTCTTTTATTTCGGTTATTATTGTGGCCGTACTTCATATTTGGAAAAGAAAAACGATTATAAGCGTTGCCGGAGGTACGCTGGTTTATATGTTCCTCGTGCAGGCTGTTTTTGTGTAACCTAAGCGCGGAAGCCCAGATTCACGGCATACGACCTTTTGTTTTTTGACATATTGTTATATATTGTTGACAAGAAAAAATATAATATGATATAATCATATTCATTAAATACGTTTTTTGGTTCATAAATGTGTTTAAAAGTGAAGAACCGTTGTGCTGTGCCACGAATACGGAGCGCCAAATAAGGACGGTTCGGTTTTTTTACACTAAATGCGGGAGCAGATTGAAGGATAATCAAACATTGCTTCCGCTCGCCAAAAAGAAATTATATTTTAAAAAATTTTTCAGCCAGAGTCTCGTTGCCTTTTAACGGGCGCTCAAACTTAAAATCACATCCGACGTAACGGAGAATCATATAGAAACGATTAACAACGACAGAGATTCTGCGTTTTGTGTATCCGATATTCCCATTAAAACGAGTGAGATTAACAAGCCGGTGCAAAATACCGAAACGGCGATACGAAAATCGTAGGATTGCGCAATCGGATTTTTAACCGTACCCGTTTTAAGCGTTTTGCTTTTGTAACCGTATACCCGCGATTACAGGCATAGGAACATTCAATCAATAGATAACTATAATTATATTTTTAAATACAAGGAGGATAAATTGAAATGGGAAAATTTTGCACGAATTGCGGAGCTCCAATTGAAGAGGGAGAGGTTTGCCGGAATTGCGCGGCGCAAATTTCGGCAAGCAACGGAGGATATGATGAAACGGGAGAACCAATGACGGTAAAATCGTTTTTTGTGGCGCTGAAAAACCAAATGGGAATAGGAGAGCCCGAAAACGACGGAATGGGTCTTTACGAGCGTGGTATGAATATTGTTCCCGACTGTGTTAAGGCGAGCGAAGGAGAAATACCGGTAAAACAATATAACTTGGCGACACTTAGAACACGCTGGCTTTTTAAACGCGCCGAAGGACGATTGCAGGTCACGAACAAACGCTTGATATTTCGTTCGACAGGTCGCTCGATTTCGGGCAGAATAACACAGCAGAACGAATTTGCAATTGATGAAATCAAAGGAATACAATCCGCCCGTAATTTCAAATTTCACTTTTTGGACTTTTTGTTTGGGTTTATTGTGGCGGGTTTGTCCGCTTCTATTATTCGCCTTGCCATTACCGCTATGTCGTTAAATGCTTTTGGGTTAATCCTTGGCGTTTTGCTCGGCTTTGCAGGGCTGATTCCGTTTTTTTGCGTACATAAACATTTTTTGCTGAAGCTGATTCCACTCGGCATATCTGTCGGTGCTTTTGGGGCTCTTATGCTATCTTCTGCCTTTTTCGTGGTTTTTTATATCATTTCGTTGATAATTATATTGGCAGACCTTCTTTTGTTCAGCTTTAAGCCGAATTTGGTTATCTCCATAAAAGCTAGGAACCCCTTGCCGGCAATTAATATTCAAAAGAACGGCACTTCGGGTTTGGGCTTTGCGGAAGTTTTATCAACCCAAGAGACCGAAAGCGCAATCAGAGAAATCGGCGCGATTATTTCGGATATTCAGGAATTGGGTGACCGCGGAATAGAGAAATGGCAAAGCCGAGATTGAAAATTTGAATTTTCTCTGTATAATGCGCTATATATGAAAGGAGACAGTTATTTATGTTTTGTAACAACTGCGGGAAAAAGATAGAGGACGGAGCCGAATACTGCGGTAATTGCGGTCAAAAAGTTAACATAAATTCCAAACCTGTGGCTCCAAAAACCGAAAATACAAATAGATACGCCCACGTTGGAAGAAAAAACAATCCCAATAAGATAATGATGATTGTTGCAATAGCGGTTGTTGTTGCGGCGGTAATAGCCGTGTGCGGTTTCTTTGTCCTTGAGTATATTAAATCCGTACCTGCGGACAAACCGAAAGATTCAACCGCAGTACAGCAGACGGCAGCGCCTCGCGAAACGGCGGAAACGCCTATGGAAAACAGAAATAGCGAAATAAACCGCAATGTCTTTGATATGGACAAAATAGGAATGGTTATTTCCCAAAAAACAGCTCCTGCCAATGTCTCGGTAGCAATATGCGACTGCGAGACCGGAGTTTTTTATACAACATATAATTCGGGAAACGAATTTATAGCTTCAGGATTTTATCTTCCGTTATATGTGTTGGCATACGGAAAAGACAGCACGAACATTACTCTGCGTGAAACGGCGGACAAGATGATGACCGCGATGGACAACAATTCCGCCAATGCGGTTATAAATTCTTTAGGTGGTTTGAGCAGCGTAAACGCCGAGATTAGACAGCTTTCTTATATGTCAACTTCATTTAACCGAAAATTCGGAGATACGGAAGCGAGCAAACAGGGGTATGAAAATTATACCAGCGCAAATGACGCGGTAGCTTTTTTGGCTAAAGTTTATCAAATGGGCGCATACAAAGAGATGAATGCAAATCTTAAGTCAGATGGAGTTGTCCTGCCGAATATCGGTACGGTGTATGCGCACAGAGGTCTCGGAATAGGCACCGCGTACAATGTGTTTGCCGTTGTTACGGGCGCGGGCAGGGATTACTGCGTGGCGATAATGACAAAGGATATGGGAAGTTCATCGGAAACCGTAAAGGCAAACGCAACTTCGTTGGTTTCGGATTTGCTCGGCGAAATTAACCGACAGGCACAGGGGTTATAACGGATATTATGAATAGAAAACACTTTATTTTACTGATAATTCTTATTTTTGTCGTGCTGATTGCCGTCTCGTTGGTTGCGGTCTTTCATAGTGCGGTGAAGGAGAAAAACACAGCTGACGATATTGGCGACGATGCCGAGACGGAAAAAGTTATGACCGATTTGGGCGTTGATGAAAGATCTTCCTCGCAGCCTGCGGGAACGGGCGCTCCCGTTGTAAATCCTTTTTCCGACGAGCAACTGTTGCTTTACGCGAAAAACGTGTACTACGGAATTTATTATTTTGACGACGCTGCCTACTATTGTAACAAATCCGAAAAAACGCCTTCCGCGAGCGTAATTAAGGTATTTATTATGGAATATATTTATACCGGCGCAAGTGAGGGAAAAATCAATCTTGAAGAAACGGTAGGCAACCAAAGTGTTGAAGCGTTGGTTAAAAAAATGATACAAAACAGCGATAATCAGGCAACAAATACATTGATTGACAGGTTTGGTATGGATGCTGTCAACGAGTATATTAAAGCGAACGGTTATACACAAACGGTGCTGGAAAGAAAAATGCTCGATAATGCCGCGCGAGAGGCGGGCTTGGATAATTACACATCTTTGGACGATGTAATGTGCTTCCTGAAAAAATTGTACAACAATCGTGACAACAGCCCGTATCGGGAAATGCTTGAAATTATGAAGGGGCAGACGGTCAGAACGAAAATACCGTTGTTTTTACCCGAAAACGTTGTGGTTGCGAACAAAACCGGAGAGCTTGAAAATGTGGAAAACGATGTAGGAATTGTGTTTTCCGACAAGTCGGCTTTTGCCGTCGCCGTACTTACAAACAACACCGTAAATTCAGCGCAGACGCGAATCGAAATAGGTCGTTTGGCTGAAAAAGCATATGAGTTTTTACTGACAAACTATGCGGAAATCAATAATTAACGTTTGAAAAAACGAATGCCTTTTACCGGTATCGGTAATAGGCATCCGTTTTTTGCTTGTTCCCGTGTACGCCGGAGCGCTGTTCCGATTTAAACAAAACTATTCCGCCGTATTTCCAAAAAAATCGGAGCAAGTCTTGCTTGCTCCGATGTGGCTGCCGAACTAGGATTCGAACCCAGACAAACAGAGTCAGAGTCTGCTGTGCTACCCTTACACAATTCGGCAATATTTTCGGCGACCTTTCAGCCGCTTTTGCTATTCTAACACAGTAATCCGAAAAAATCAAGTGTATTTTTAAAAAAATTAAAAAAATTATCCGTAATTTGTAATTTCGCTTGCATTTGGGCTGTATTTTCTATATTATTATATACAGATTGGCTTTTTATTAAACTTTTTGAAAAAATTTTAAGATTGCGGAACTTTTTTGTAGGTTGCGCAGTCTAAAATATATAAACAACAAATAAAAAATTTTCAAGGAGGAAAATTATGAAAAAGGCAATTAAGAAAATAATTTCCGTGGCGGCGGCAATATCCCTTTTGGGAGCGTCCGCGGTTATGGCGTACGCCGACGGCGCACCGGCAGTTTCGGGCGTTATGGCGGGCGATACTCTCGTAGAGGTTATCTCGAACGAGAACGGCGTATTCGTGCCGCTCCGCGCGGTGGGAGAGGCTCTCGGCTATGAGGTTTCGTGGAACAACGACACCGAGACGGCTTCGCTCGTCAACGTGTTGGGAACGACCTATGACTTTAAAATTATGTCCAAGGACGATTTCACAAAAGCTCCCGTGCTGGTAAACGACTCGTCTACATATATTCCCCTTGAGAGCCTGTCCGAGGTTATGGGCGAGAAGTATACCGTAAACGGCGAGGTTGCGGAGATTGCGCCGAGCGCGATTGTAACGGTCAAGGAAATTTCGGCGGATGATAAAAGCATATTGGTTGACGACCCCGAACGCGGTCACGTTGTACTTTATGTAACCGACGAAACCGAAATAACATCATTCGAGAACGCGGAGCTTACCGCTTCGTTTGAGGACATCGGAGATAACGATATTCTTCGGGTTTTCTACTCAAACGCTATGACTATGAGCATCCCTCCGCAGACGAGCGCGGTAGCCGTTGAAATTCTTGTAAAAGCAGTAAACACCGAACCTGAGAACCCGTCCTTGCAGGTTAGCCAGACCGCTCCCGTAAGCGCGGTATATGAGGGAACCGTAAAAGAGGTCAGCGAGGAAGGCGTGCTTATCTCGGAAGAGAACTACGGAGAGATACTTCTCACCGTTAGTGATGATACGAGCGTTCATCACGAGGTTAACAAAAGAGCTTACACCGTATCCGACCTTGAGGCGGGTATGAAGGTGCAGGCGGTATGCTCCACAATGATGACAAAGAGCATCCCTCCGCAGACTGCGGCGTATGAAATCATAATTGCGGACTGATTCGGCAAAACACAATATATAGTTCATAATTTGATTATGTAACCACAATATGTGCGAAATGTAACATAAATGTAATCAAAACGATATTGACATTTGCTAATCACAGTGCTAACATTTTAGTATAATAAATAATAAAAAATTTTAGGAGATGTTTAAAGTGGTAGTGAATGTTGAAAACGGAGTAATGAGCCAAGAGGAAATCAACGGCTATGTAGAATATCTGCACGCGCACAATCCCGGCAATACGCTTGACAGCCTGAATCTTAAAATTTGTGATGACGACTATGTTGAAATGACATATACGTTTGAGCCGGTTCCTTTCGAGAGAATAAGAAGAATCACGGGTTATCTCGTTGGTACGACCGACAGATTCAACAATGCAAAGCGTGCGGAAGAGCATGACAGAGTTAAGCATATGAGCTTTTGCTCTTGCTGCGAGTAATTGATTTTAATTAGCTTAAAATAATTTAAGGAGCGGAAATGTTTCCGCTCCTTAAATTATTTCCGAACTGTTGTTAACGGCTTTCCTGATTGTTTTTGTTCTGGTTCTGGTTGTTGTTCTTGTTCTGGTTGTTATTGTTGTTTTTGTTCTGATTGTTGTTCTGGTTGTTCATAGTTAAACACCTTTCTGTTCGCAATTAAATTTTGTGTATTACCGCGCTGTGCGCGGAAGAGCTTGACGCAAACCTTTCAAACTCAATATTATTTTTAACGGCTTTGAAAATATTATTCATAAAAATTCTAAATTTTTTCGGCAAAAACTATATCGGCGCTTCGCCGCAAATCGTCGGAGAGCAATTTTATTATGCTTTGAACAAAATTTTTGTTGTAATTATTTTTGGTTTGTGGTATTATACTGTATGTGTATATTTATATGTATGGGAATATCGGCGGCATATGCGCCGATACGAGTACGGTCATAGACCGCATTGATAAATGTTGTATAACGGGCTCTCGGTCTTAATAAAGGAGGATATGTATGCGAAAGAAGATTAGCGGGATAGGTTTTTATATAATTCTTGGAATTGTTATAATTACGGTATTTTTGTTAAGCTCTTTTCCCGAAACTACCGAAACTCATGTTTATTCGGAGCTTATTTCATTGATAAAAAACGAACAGGTCGCCGAATTGAGTGTGACCGACAACGTGGCTACGGCAAAATTGCTTGACGGAAGAAAGCTTGAAGTGGATATTCCGAGCTATGCCGCTCTCTATCTCAGCGTCGGCGACGAGATAGACTCTCAAATCGAGGCGGGCAAGCTCACGCTCACGACCCCTCCGCCGGCTACCATTCCGTGGTGGATAAGTATGCTTCCCACGCTGGGAATTATAATAGTATGCGTGATTTTCTGGGTATTCTTTTTCCGACAGTCGCAGGGCGGCGGCGGTCACAACGTGATGTCGTTCGGAAAGAGCAAAGCAAGAGTTAATACCGACCCCGCAAGCCGCAAGACGTTTGAGGATGTGGCGGGCGCCGACGAGGAAAAGGAGGAGCTTGAAGAAATTGTCGAATTTCTGAAATCTCCCGACCGCTTCCATCAGCTCGGCGCGAGAATACCCAAAGGCGTGCTTTTGGTGGGTCCTCCCGGAACAGGTAAAACCCTGCTCGCTAAGGCGGTAGCGGGAGAGGCGGGAGTTCCGTTTTTCTCGATTTCCGGTTCCGACTTTGTTGAAATGTTTGTCGGCGTGGGCGCGTCCCGCGTGCGCGACTTGTTTGAGCAGGCGAAGAAAAACGCTCCCTGCATAATTTTTATTGACGAGATAGACGCTGTCGGAAGACACCGCGGAGCGGGTCTTGGCGGCGGGCACGACGAAAGAGAACAGACGCTCAACCAGCTCCTTGTCGAGATGGACGGCTTTGGCGTGAACGACGGCGTAATTATAATCGCGGCGACCAACCGTCCCGATATACTTGACCCCGCGCTTCTGCGCCCCGGCAGATTCGACAGGCAGGTAGTGGTTGACCGCCCCGACGTCCGCGGCAGAGAGGCTATACTGAAGGTACATTCCAAGAACAAGCCGCTTTCGGAAAACGTAAAGCTTGACGTGCTTGCAAAGACTACGGTGGGCTTTACCGGCGCCGACCTTGAAAACCTTATGAACGAGGGCGCGCTGCTTGCGGCAAGGCGCGGCAAAAAGGTTATTGATATGACCGACATAGAGGAATCTATTATGAAGGTTATCGCGGGACCCGAAAAGAAGAGCCGCCGCGTGACCGAGCGCGAGAAGAAGCTGACGGCGTACCACGAGGCGGGACACGCCGTGGTCCAGAAAATGCTTCCGACGCAGGACAGAGTTCATCAGGTTTCGATTATTCCGAGAGGACGCGCGGGAGGCTATACGCTTTCGCTACCCAAAGAGGATACATTTTTCTCGTCTAAGACCGAGATGCTTGAAGAAATCGTCGGACTTCTCGGCGGACGTGCGGCGGAGCAGCTTATGCTCAGCGACATAAGCACCGGCGCATCCAACGACATAGAGCGAGCAACGTCCATAGCTACAAGTATGGTGACCAAATACGGTATGAGCCCCAAGCTCGGAACGCGTACATTCGGCGACAGCAACGACGAGGTATTCATAGGTCGCGATCTCGCCCATTCCAAGAATTACAGCGAAAAGGTTGCGGCTGAGATAGATATGGAAATAAAGAGCATTATAGACGAATGTTACGACAGATGTATGAAAATCCTCAAGGAAAACGAGCAGAAGCTGAAGCAGGTTGCGGAGCTGCTGCTTGACAAGGAAAAGATAGAAGAGGACGAGTTCGACGCGCTGTTTGAGGATACTCAGACTCCCGAAAAAGAGATAAAAGAGGAAAACGAGTAAAAAAGAGCGAAGCGGGTAAAAAGAGGGAAGAGAGTAATTTATTTTGACGGACTGCAAGGAGGATAACTAGGGTAATATGGAGGAAAACAGCAGAACACAAAAGCTCGGCAACGCGCCGGTATTAAAGCTCTTGATTGGGTTTTCGATACCTGCGATAGTCGGTATGGTTGTCAATGCGATTTATAATATAGTAGACAGAATGTTTGTCGGAAATATGGTCGGAGAGAACGGACTTGCGGCGCTGACATTTTCTTTCCCGATAATGACCATTGTTTTTGCGGTAGCTATGCTCGTAGGTCAGGGCGGAACGTCGCTGATTGCGATAAGTCTCGGCGAAAAGGATAAGGAACGAGCGGAGATTATGACAAATAACGTCTTTGTCCTTGTAATAGTGCTGGAATTTATAGCTATGATTATCGGAATGACGTTTATGCGGCCTCTGCTCCGCCTGTTCGGAACGCCGGACGGCGAGGTTATGAATATGGCGGTAGCTTATATGAGCATAATATTTTTCGGCGCTATATTCCAGGGTATAAGCTTTTCGCTCAGCGCGATTATACGCGCCGAGGGAAATCCGAGAGCGTCAATGATGACAATGCTAATCGGCGCGGGCGTGAATATCGTGCTTGACTGGCTCTTCACGGTTGTAATACAGATGGGCGTTCGCGGCGCGGCTATCGCGACCATATTGGGACAGTTCGCCTCTATGGTTTGGACGCTTTACTACTTCGTGGGCAAAAAAAGCGAGCTTCGCATTAAGCCCAAGTACTTTAAGCCGGTTGGGTCTTACATCAGCAAAATACTGATACTCGGACTTCCGCCCGCATTGGTACAAATTATAATGGCTCTTATCAACATAGTTTACAATAATTCGCTCAATTATTACGGCGAGCTTGACCCGACCGTTGCGAGCGGTACTATCGCGGTCGCGGCGTATTCGGTGTTCAACAGCGCGATGACGCTCGCGGTTATGCCTATCTTCGGTATAAACCAGGGAGTTCAGCCGATAGTAAGCTATAACTACGGAGCGCGTCAGTTCAAGCGCGTGAGACAGGCTTTGTTTTACGGTATGATAGGCGCGACAATAATACTTACGGCGGCATTTGCGGTAATACATATTTTCCCCGAACAGATAGTGCGCGCGTTCAATCAGTCGCCCGATTTGATTAAGGTCGGAACAATGGCGCTGAAGGTAAACACTATGTTCTTGCCCATTGTCGGTATTCAGATTTTGTCGGCGAATTACTTTCAGTATATCGGCAAGGCGCGCCCCGCTATGATTTTGAATATGCTGCGTCAATGCCTGTTCCTCATTCCGGCGTTGCTTATTTTGCCGCGTATTTGGAAGCTTCAGGGTATTTTCTACGCTCAGCCGCTTTGCGACGTGCTGTCTACCGTTGTTTCGGCTTCGTGGCTTTTTGTAGAGCTTCGCCGCAGCAGAAAGCGAGAGGAGGCTGTTGCCGCCGAGATCGGAGAGAGCGAATGATTGCCGAAAAGTGTCCCGCAAAAATAAATTTGAGCCTTGACATAGTCGGCAGGCGGGAGGACGGCTATCATCTTGTGGATATGATTATGCTGTCGGTCGGGCTTTGCGACACCGTAAGCCTTGTGCGCGGCGGCAGAGAAATCGTTATCGAGTGCGGAAACGAAAATGTGCCGCTCGGCAAAGACAATATTTGTTATAAGGCGGCTGAGCGTTTCTTGGAAGCCGCCGGTATAGACGAGCGCGGCATTTTGATAAAAATTGATAAAAAAATCCCGATAGGAGCGGGACTTGCGGGCGGTAGCGCGGACGCGGCGGGCGTTTTGCGCGGACTCAACCGCCTTTTCGGAAATGTGTTTACTACCGAAAGGCTCAAGGCGATTGGCGCGGCGGTCGGTGCGGACGTGCCGTTTTGCATAGACAGCGGCTGTGCGCGTGCCGAGGGAATAGGTGAAATTTTGACTCCACTCGTTTGCGGGCTGAAACATTCCATAGTTATTGCCAAACCCGAATTTGAGGTGTCCACCGCGCAGGTTTATAAGGATTACGACGGATTGACCGAGGCGGTTCACCCCGATACCGAGGCGGTAATTCGCGCGGTTTCGGAGGGGAACGCGGCGCGGCTTCGCGGATGTGCGAAAAACGTGCTTGAGGACGTGACGGCGCGAAAACACGGTGAAATCAATGAGTATAAGTCGGTTATGGACGAGTGCGGCGCGCTGTTTTCAATGATGAGCGGAAGCGGACCGTCGGTATTCGGGCTGTTCTCCGAGGAGGCGGACGCGGTCAAAGCCGCGGAGATACTGCGGTACGGCACAAACGAGGTCTTTGTCATCTCGGCTTATTGTTAGTTTTTGTTGACATTTTATTGTAATTATAGTATTGTAAGAAAAAAGGGGTGGAGGATAATATGGAAGGTCTGTCGAATTGGTGGGCAGGGGTCGTTAAGACCTTTTGTCTGTGTTTTATAGAGGACAACCGTTATCAGTTATTTATCAGCGGTATAGGTATTTCGGTGAGGGTCACGATTCTTGCCGCGGTTCTCGGAGTTATTATCGGTCTGCTGGTTGCGCTTTGCAACCTGTCCAAGAACAAGGGGCTCAATGCGTTCGGATATGTGTACCTCGACGTTATAAGAAGCGTGCCGATGGTCACTCAGCTTATGATAATTTACTTCGTTGTGTTCGCTTCGGTACACTGGTCCAAATGGATTATCGCGTCGATAGCGTTCGGCATAAATTCGGGCGCGTATGTGTCCGAGATAATACGAGGCGGAATTTTGTCGATAGACAAGGGTCAGACCGAGGCGGGACGCTCGCTCGGACTCAGCGAAAGGCAGACTATGATGAGCATAATTTTGCCTCAGGCGACAAAAAATGTTTTCCCCGCTCTGTGCAATGAATTTATAACGCTTGTAAAGGAAACTGCCATTGTCGGATATGTCGGACTTGTGGACATTCAGAAGGCGGGAGACTTTATAAAGTCGGCTACGTTTAAGCCGTTTATGCCTTTGGTGGGCGTTGCGATTATCTACTTTATTATAGTTAAGGCTCTGACGCTCCTGCTCGGACGGATAGAGAAAAATCTGAGAAAGTCGGAGAGATAGGAGGCGGGGAAATTGATAGATATTAAAAATTTACATAAGAGCTTCGGCGACCTGCAGGTTTTAAACGGAATAGACGAACACGTTGCCAAGAGCGAGGTGGTTGTCGTAATAGGTCCGTCGGGCAGCGGAAAGAGTACGTTTTTGCGCTGTATCAACCTGCTTGAAACTCCGACCGAAGGCGAGATTTACATTGAGGGAGAACGGATAAACGCCCCCAAGGTCAACGTGAATAAGGTAAGGCAGAAGATGGGAATGGTTTTCCAGCATTTTAACCTTTTCCCGCATCTTACAATTATGGAAAACGTTACTCTCGCGCCGGTCAAGCTCAAAAAGATGAGCAAGGAGAACGCGGTGAAAAAGGGCGAGGAGCTGCTTAAAAGAGTAGGGCTGTTCGATAAGGCGGACGCGTATCCGTCTCAGCTTTCGGGCGGACAGCAGCAGAGAGTTGCGATAGCCCGCGCGCTTGCGATGGAGCCCGACATTATGCTGTTTGACGAGCCTACCTCGGCGCTCGACCCCGAAATGGTCGGTGAGGTTTTGGACGTTATAAGAGATTTGGCGAAGTCGGGTATGACAATGGTTATAGTCACGCACGAGATGAGCTTTGCGCGAGAGGTCGGAACGAGGGTGCTGTTTATGGACAGAGGAATAGTTATAGAGCAGGGCAAGCCCGACGATATATTCTCAAATCCTCAGAACGAAAGAACAAAATCCTTCCTCAGCAAGGTGCTGTAAAACTTTGGAAAAATTATATTAAAAATATATTTAAAAAATAAAAAGGAGAAATCAAAATGAAGAAATTTACAAAGGTCTTGTCGCTCGTATTGGCGGCTTCGCTTATGGTCGTAATGCTTGCGTCCTGTGCTTCGTCGGGCGGCGACGAGATAGTTTTCGGTACAAACGCGGAATTTCCGCCTTTTGAGTTTGTTACCGCAAATGGAATTATCGACAGCTACGACGGAATTGACATCGCTATCGCAAAGCAGATTGCCGAGGATAACGATATGACCGCTACAATCGAGAATATGGAGTTTGACTCGCTCACCATAGCTCTCCAGAACGGTCAGATAGACGCGGCTATCGCGGGAATGACCGTTACCGCGGACAGAGCAGAGGCTGTTGACTTCTCGACCCCGTATTATACCGCAACTCAGGTTATGATAGTTAAGGAAGACTCCGACATTCAGAAGGCTACCGATATGGCTGACAAGAGAATAGTTGTTATCCAGGGCTACACCGGCGAGGTTTGCGTTCAGGATTTGGGCTATCCCTATGAGGCGTTCAAGAAGGGCACGGAGGCTATCTTGGAGCTTGTTAACGACAAGTGCGACGTTGTGGTTATCGACTCCGCTACCGCCGAGAAGTTCATAGGCGACAACGAAGGCCTTAAAATCGTTGAGGACAGCGAAGCGTTTGAAAACGAGGAGTACGCTATTGCGGTAAAGAAGGGCAATACCGAGCTTCTTGACAAGATTAACGCGTCTATCGAAAAAATGCTCGCGGACGGCACGGTTTCCGAAATCGCGGCTCAGTACGCAGAGAGCGACACCGAAGAGGCAGAATAATCATAAGTTTACATAATGTAAAAAGGGAATACCCGCGCTCAATCAATGAGCGCGGGTATTATCATCTTTGCTTATTATTTTGCAAGACCGTTATCCCTTGTTGCCAACCGAACGGTTGGCAATCTCAATGGCTTTTGTCACCATATTACCGCAGTCACGCGAGGTAACTCCGCCAAATCCCTCTCTTTGAACGATGTCGTAAACACCAAGTTCCTTTGCTATTTCGGTTTTAAGTGCTTCAGACATTTTGCTTCGACTCATTTTCCTTCAGCTCCTTTTCACCAAGTCGTAATTTTTACGGCTTTGTTAAAACAAAGACCTTACGGATTAGTCATAAGATTTTGAAACCAATGTTTCTTTCTTATGAGCGAATCGAGGTTCGTTATTATTTTGTCCGAAAATTCGGTTGATAAACCGGTAATTTATTCAAATTATCTGCTCAAAAGTTCAACAATTTTAAATTTTATTTTAATTTGCGGCTCGTCGCTTGTTATAAGCTTGTAATCCTCCTCGCCGACCGCGCTCCTCAGCGTTTCGCACGATTCGTCCGAAACGTCGAGAACGCCGTTTGTGAAGCAGAGCGGAGGATACATAACGCACCACCAGTTTTTGCCGTTTGCGTCGCCTATCAGCACTCTTAAAGCGCGGTATTCGCCGCGCGGAAGAGTTATTTTACCGTATTCCTTAGTCGGGAACCGCGTGTTTTCAAGGCTTACCGATACCGGATAGTCAAATCCGCGCGAGGTTATTTCGTCCGAGGCGATTTTTTGTATAAGCGCCGCGTTTTCCTCTGCGATTCTTGCCGCGTCGTCGGCGCTTTGCGCGTCTTTGAAAAGCGCCGCGGTTTCGTCTATGATTTTGTCGCGCACCGCGAGCTTTAGCTCCTGGTCGGCCTCGCTGTCGCTGTTCGCGAGGATATGAAGCCTTAAAAGTCCGCCGCTCAAATCTCGGTTCACGTTTTCGGCATATGTAAACATTCCCGAAAGAATAAGGGTCAAAGCCGAAAACAGACAAATAAATCCCGATTTTATTTTTGTCGTCATAAAAATTTTCATCTCCGTATTTCGCCGTTTGTCACTTTGTAACGGTTTTTTTATATTATTTACCTAAAATTTCTTCGTTATACATCTTGAAATTTAATGCGAAAGAATGTAAAATAGTATAATGTGGCTTTTATAGAATAAAATGTAAAATCAAGGATTTTTGATGGAGGGTGTAACTGTATGGATAAATTAAACCTTTGCATAATATTCGGCGGAACGTCGAGCGAGCATGATGTATCGCGTGTTTCGGCGGCTTCCGTTATCGATAATATTAACCCCGAAAAATACAATATATATACTGTCGGAATTACAAAGTCGGGAAAGTGGCTCCTGTATGAGGGAGATACCGACGCTATGCGTACCGGCGAGTGGGAGTCGGGGAAATGCACTCCCGCGATAATTTCACCCGACCGTACCGTTCGCGGCATAGTAGCGCAGAGCGGCAAGGTGATTCCGCTTGACGTGGTTTTCCCCGTGCTGCACGGCAAGTACGGCGAGGACGGAACCGTTCAGGGACTTCTTGCGCTTGCGGATATACCGTGCGTCGGTTCGGGAGTAATCGGAAGCGCGGTATGTATGGACAAGTGTATGGCAAAAATCGTGTTTAAAAACGAGAACATCCCTCAGGCGGACTGGGTGGAGCTTCGCCGAGGCGACCGCGCGGACGTTGAAATGATAGAGAAAAAGCTCGGCTACCCTTGCTTTATAAAGCCCGCCAACGCCGGCTCGTCGGTCGGCGTGTCAAAGGCGGTTGACAGAGAGGGTCTTCTGCGCGGTATAGAAATTGCGTTTCGCGAGGACGAGAAAATTTTGATTGAGGAGGGCATAAACGCCCGCGAGGTTGAGTGCAGCGTCATCGGAAACGAAAATCCGGAGTCGGCGGAGGTGCTGGGAGAGGTGCTTCCCGCAAACGAATTTTACGACTATGAGGCAAAATATAAAAATGCAAACTCAAAATTGCTGATTCCCGCGCCCGTGTCGGATGAGATGCGCGACGAGATACGCGCCTTGGCGGTCAGGGCATACAAGGCGTGCGAGTGCAGAGGTCTGGCGAGAGTTGACTTCCTCGTGGATAAGAAAGACGGCTCGGTAAGACTTAATGAGATAAACACAATTCCCGGATTTACCTCGATAAGTATGTACTCTATGCTCTGGGACAAGGCGGGCGTCGGCTATTCCGAGCTTATCGACAGGCTCATAGGCTTTGCGCTCGATAGTGAGCGGTAAATTGTGAAAAAGGAGATTTACGTTTATGGATAAACGCCCGATTGGAATTTTCGACAGCGGACTTGGCGGGCTCACCTGCGTTAAAGAGGTACTCAGCCTTATGCCGTGCGAGGACGTTATTTATTTCGGAGACACCGGACGTGTGCCTTACGGTTCAAAGGGACGCGACACCATAGTTAAATATACGCGCCAGAATATTAAATTTCTGCGCCGATTTGACGTGAAATACATAATAATAGCCTGCGGTACCGCGAGCAGCGCGGCTCTGCCCATGATTGAAAAGGATTACGATACCGAGATAGAGGGCGTTGTGAAGCCCGCGTCGGATGAGGCGGTCGCCGCGACAAAAAACAAGAAAATTGCGGTACTCGGAACGGCGGGCACCGTCCGAAGCGGAAAATACGCCGAGGTGATAGCGGGTGCGGATAAATCCATATCCGTTCTGCAAAAGGCCTGTCCTATGTTCGTTCCGCTCGTGGAAAACGGCTATACAAGCGGGAAAATAACCGAGGAGATTGCGCGGGAGTACCTTGAGCCCGTCATAGAATTCGGCGCCGATACAATAATACTCGGCTGTACCCACTACCCGATTTTGGAAAAGGTCATATCGGGTATAGTCGGAGAGAGCGTAACGCTCATAAATTCGGGCGCGGCGGCGGCGCGTCACACCAAAAAGAGACTGGCGGAGCTTAATATGCTCGGAGACGAGAAAAAACGCGGAAGCGTCAGATATTTTGTCAGCGATATGGTGGAGGGCTTCGCGGAGCTTGGCGGAATGTTCCTTGAAAGAGAGATAGGCGGCTCCATAGAATATATCGATATAGACGGGGTGGTTTAGTGGAAAAAGGTTTTTGCGACGTAATAATAAGCATCGAAACAAATCAAAAAACCTCCGACGGGGATAATAAAATAGAGCTTCAGACAGACGGAAAGCTGTTTTTCGGCGGAGGCAAATATTATATAAATTATGAGGAAAGTGAAATCACCGGATTTGAGGACAGCTCGACCTCCATCAAGGCGGAGGGCGATACCGTCACAATGACGCGCCGAGGCAGGTTCAGAACAAAGATGAAATTTGAGGTCGGCGAAAAAAATCTTTCGTATTACGACACGCTCTACGGCACGATAGGTATGCTGGTGGAGACAGAGCGTATTGAAAACGCGCTGACGCCGCAGGGCGGGCGGCTTGAAATCGACTATTCGCTCGATTATGACAATACCGGACTTGTAAAAAATTTTCTCAGGGTTGACGTCAGGAGGAAACAGAATGAATATAATTGAAAATATTAAGGAAAAAATTTCGGCGGTTGTTCTGAGCGCGCTCAAGAGCGCGGTCGAAGCGGGCGAGCTGATTGTTAAGAACGAGGGCGACTTGGGAGCGGGCGCAAGGCTTGAAGTCCCGAAGGACAAGCAGTACGGAGATTTTGCGAGCAATATTGCGCTTATCACCGCGAAAAACTTCGGTATGCCGCCGAGAAAAATCGCGGAGACAATAGCGTCTCGTATCGCGCCCGACGAAAATATCAAAAAGGTTGAGGTAGCGGGAGCGGGCTTTATAAATTTTTATCTCACTCCAAAATATCTCTATGAGGTTATGGACGCAATCGAGAAAATGGGCGCGGACTACGGTTCTGTCGATTTGGGCAAGGGGCAGTCGGTTATGGTCGAGTTTGTCTCAGCCAACCCGACGGGTCCTATGCATATGGGCAACGCGCGCGGCGGCGCGCTCGGCGACTGTATGGCAAGCGTGCTTCAAAAGGCGGGATATAAGGTTTCGCGCGAGTTTTATATCAACGACGCGGGCAACCAAATAGAAAAGTTCGGCGCGTCGCTGGAGGCGAGATACATTCAGCAGCTTCGCGGCGAGGACGCGTTTGAGTTCCCCGAAGAGGGCTACAAGGGCGGCGATATAACCGAACGCGCGATTGAATATATAGACCTCTACGGCGACGGTTTGCTCGACGAAACACCCGAAAAACGCCGCGCCGCGCTTATCTCTTATGCGCTTGAAAAAAATATAGACAAGCTTAAAACCGATTTGAAAAAATATCGTATAGAATATGACGTGTGGTTCCGAGAGAGCGAGCTTCACAAGAGCGGCGCGGTAGAGAGCGCTATCGCAAAATTGAAGGAGCGCGGTTACACATACGAAAAAGAAAACGCGCTCTGGCTCAGCTGCACAAAGCTCGGTCTTGAAAAGGACGAGGTGCTTGTGCGTGCTAACGGTATTCCGACCTATTTTGCGGCGGATATAGCGTATCATATAAACAAGCTGGAGACGCGCGGGTTTGACCGCGCGATAGACGTATGGGGAGCAGACCACCACGGTCACGTTGCGCGTATGAAAACGGCGCTCTCGGCGGCGGGACTTGATTCCGACCGCTTCGAGGTGGTCTTGATGCAGCTCGTCCGTCTCACGCGTGACGGCGAGGTGGTGCGTATGTCAAAGAGAACGGGCAAGGCGATAACGCTTACCGACTTGTTTGACGAAATTTCGGTAGACGCGGCGAGATTCTTCTTCAATATGCGCGCGGCGGGCAGTCATTTGGATTTTGACTTGGAGCTTGCGAAGAGGCAGGACAGCGATAACCCAGTATATTACGTTCAGTATGCTCACGCGAGAATATGCAGTATAGTCAGCCGTCTGGCGGAGGAGGGGATAAACGTGCCCAAGTTTGCCGACATAAATCCCGCAAGGCTGAATACCGAGGAAGAGCTTGCGCTTCTCAAAAAGCTGTGCGATTATCCCGAGGAAATACGCGCGGCGGCGGAGAGCCTCGAACCGTCAAAAATCACGCGATATGTTATCGACCTTTCGACGGCGTTCCACTCGTTCTATAACGCGTGCCGCGTTAAGGTAGAGGATGACAGGGAGCTTATGGACGCGAGATTAAAGCTGGCGGACAGCACGCGCTCGGTGATTCGCGGCATACTCGAAATGCTGAAAATAACCGCTCCCGAAAAAATGTAAAAATTTAACAAGCAAAAACTCAAAGGAAAAATCATCGATATGAAGAATATTATAAAAAAATCAGCTTTGTTGCTTATTTTAATATTGCTTTGTCCCACAAACGCGTTTGCCGTCAAGACCGATATGATTTATACCGAAATAGGTATTTTCAAGGCTCAGGTCTATGTGTGTGATGATGTTCGCAGCACCGTTGTGCTGAAGTCGGTAACGCCGGTCGAAACGACGGACGACGCTCTATCGATAGTTAAGGACGCGGAGTACGCGGAAATTCCCGTTCGCGCGGAATTGGTCAGGATAGACAACAACTTTGCGTATTTGAGTACCGTCAACACATATATGCTCGACAAGACCGCAAGCGTTGTTATAGGCAGAAATACACACGGTTTAAAAATACTTTATATGAATTTTGATGAGGAGTGATAAAAAATGAGTATTTTCAAAAGAATGTCGGCGATAATACTTGCTTTTGCGCTTACGCTCGTTCCTTTGGCGGTATCTGCCGAGGAAAGCGAGGGCGAGGCTAATTATCGTTTTATAACGGAGGTCGGCAATTTTGTCAAAAACAACGCAAAATACGAGGACATTACGGACGAAGATATGGCGAAAGCCGCTCTCAAAAAAATAATCATTGAAAATCCCGAACTTTATGAAACGGCGCTCAAAGGTATGATGTCGGCGGTGGATGAATATACGGTTTATTATACGCCGAGTGAAGCGGAAGAATTTATCGACAGTTTGTCGGGCGGCTTTGCGGGAATAGGAATATCCATCGTAAGCACGGGCGGAGAGGCGTTCGTGCAGTATGTGTATGAAAATGCGCCCGCCGACCGCGCCGGAATAAAAGCCGGAGACATTCTTATCGGAATAAACGGAGAAAATGTTGAAGGCAGACCCGTCGAAGACATAGTCGGAATTATCCAAGGCGGTACCGGCGCGCCGGTTGAAGTAACGGTCAGAAGATACGGCACGGAAGAGCCGCTTACGTTTAATATGAACTGCGAGGAGATAGACGAAAATCCCGTCTACTACACGATTTACGAGAAGGACGGCGTAAAGGTGGGATATGTCGCTCTCTATACGTTTAGCTTAAAGTCGGACGTATATATGAAAGAGGCGGCGGATTACTTTGATTCGCATGGTATAAAAAAAGTGATTTTCGATTTGCGCGGCAATGGCGGCGGATACCTTGAGCAGGCTATAAATATCGCAAATATATTCTTGGAAGACGGAGATGTTATCTCGCTTGAGGAATACCGCGGCGAAACTCACAAAAAGGTGTATATCGCCCGTGACAACAAAAAGGCGAAGTACGACACGGCGGTTTTGATTGACGAAAATTCCGCTTCCGCTTCGGAATTTGTGACCGCGGCGATACAGGAAAACAAACGCGGTATTGTAATCGGAGGCAAGTCGTTCGGCAAGGCGACGGTTCAAAATATGGTCGCTCTCAGCAACGGCGGACTTTTAAAATATACCGAAGCCGTTTACAAAACACCGGATGGAAACGACATAAACAAGGCGGGAATAATTCCCGATATTGAGGTGAAAAACGAGCTTGCGGACATTGATGTATCGCAGAGCTACGGAGATTTCACGTTCTCAAAAATATATACTCTCGGCGACAGAGGACCGGACGTTGTGGTTGCCAAAAGGTATCTCGACAGGCTCGGATTTTTCTACGGAGATACCGAAAACGACGAGTTTGATACAAACCTATTTCTTGCGGTGAGTCTGTTCCAGCGCGCAACCGGACTTTTTGAGTACGGAGAGCTTGACCTCACCACTCAGACCACGCTCTACGACCGTATGGAGCAGAGCCAAGACGTGGTTGACAGGCAGCTCGAAGCCGCGCTCGAACATTTCGGAATTAAAAACACCGAAGAATAAAATCATAATCATAATTAATACATATTTTACCGCCGCGAAGAATAAAAATATTTTTCGCGGCGGTATTTATTGCAGTGTTTGCGCCTGCCGGAGAAAATGAATAAGAGTAAAACAAATTGTTAACATTCTATTAAATTTATTGACTTTTTTGAATTATTGTTTTAAAATTTTATTGTTTTCGATTTGATTTCGGCAGGCTTTGCCGTACCGAATTTTAAGGCAAATAAAAGACATATTTTTAAGGAAGGATACATAGTTTATGAAAAATTTTCTTGCTAATTTAAAAAAGTTTTTCACAAAGAAGCGAATAATTATCCTTGCGGCAATCGTCGTTTTGATTTTGCTTCTGATATTCGCGGCGAAGAGCTGCGGCTCGGATGAGGAGGAAACCGTGACGGCTCAGGATGTCGCGGTCGAGCGGCGCTCCATAACGACCACGGTCGAGGGCTCGGCGACGCTTCAGGCGAAGGACCAGTATGAGATTACTTCAATCGTAACGGGCGACGTTATCGCGGCTCCGTTTGAAGAGGGAGATATAGTCGAAAAGGGCGATTTGCTCTATCAGATTGATTCGTCTGACATCGAAAAGAATATAGAGAGCGCACAGCTTGGTCTGGAAAAAGCTCAGGACAGCTACAACAGCGCCAACAAGTCGGTGGGCGACCTCAGCGTTAAGGCGAAGGAGTCGGGCACGGTCAAGACCGTAAACGTAAGCGTGGGCGACAGCGTTCAGGCGGGAATGGCGGTCGCCGAGTGCTACAACGACTCGGTGATGCAGATACGCGTGCCTTTTAATTCGGCGGACGCGGCGGGCATCGGCTATGGAAGCACCGCAACTCTCACAATGATGAGCGGCTCGATAGTGACGGGGCGCGTTGTCGGAGTTGACAGCGCGAATACCGCTCTGGCGGGAAATATGATAGTGCGCTATGTGACGATAAACGTCAATAACCCCGGCGCAATCAAGCCGGGCGACAGGGCGACAGCCGAAATAAACGGCATAACCTGCAATGATTCGGGCGAATTTAAGTACATTTCGGAGTTTAAAATAACTTCGGAGGTTTCGGGAGAAGTAGCAACTCTCAACATACACGAGGGAAGCAGGGTTTCAAGCGGCACGGTTGCCGTTGTGCTGACCAGCGATTCGGTAACCTCGAACGCAAATAACGCGCGTCTCTCACTGCGCGACGCACAGCTCAGCCTGGAGCGCTCGCGGGAGCAGTTTGACGATTACAATATTACCGCGCCCATATCCGGAACGGTCGTTACAAAGAATACGAAGGTGGGCGACAAGGTGGACAACACAAGGCAGGACAGCGAGCCTATGGCTCTTATATACGACCTCACAAGTCTGGAATTTGCGCTCGACGTCGATGAGACCGAGATAGGTCTGGTTCAGGTCGGACAGTCGGTAACGGTCACAGCCGATGCGGTTCAGGGCAGCTTTATCGGATATGTTGAAAAGGTGGGCGTTGACGGCACCTCGTCAAACGGCGTCACCTCGTACCCCGTGACGGTGCGCCTTGAGGAGTACGGCGATTTGCTTCCGGGTATGAACATCGACGCTGTTATCGAGGTTTCAAGCGCGGATAACGTCCTCGCGGTTCCTATCGAGGCGGTTCAGCGCCGCCGTCAGGTCTATGTAAAGGGCGACAAAACCGATGAAAATGACACCGCGCCCGACGGCTATAAGACCGTTCAGGTCGAAACAGGCGCGTCGGACGACAGATACATAGAAATCGTTTCGGGACTTAAAGAGGGCGATATGGTGAGAGTTGCCACGACCAACACAAATAACACCACCCTTACCCCCGAAACCGAGATGGAAGACATCCGAGGCGCAGCAGGCGAAAGACAGGGCGGCGGTCCCGGCGGCGCATCGGGCGTAGGACCCGGCGGCGGAGGACCGGGCGGATTTTAATTGACGTCGGTATATGTTGATATCGGGAGAGTTATGGTATGAGGTTTGATTTTTTGAACAACAAAAACAACGACAAAGACGAGATAAAAGAGGAAAGCGGCGCGCCCTTGGTAAAATTTGAGGATATATACAAAATTTATCAGATGGGCGATACTGCAGTCCACGCGCTCGACGGAATTTCTCTTGAAATAAACCGCGGTGAGTTTGTCGCGATAGTCGGACAGTCGGGAAGCGGAAAGTCGACGTGTATGAATATTATGGGCTGTCTGGACACTCCGACAAGCGGCACCTACCTTTTGAACGGCAGAGATATAAGCGCGTATAAGGACGACGAGCTTGCGGAGGTTCGCAATAAGATGCTGGGATTTATTTTTCAGCAGTACAACCTTATCCCCAAGCTGACAGTCGAGGAAAACGTGGCTTTGCCTCTCCTTTACGCCGGACTAGGCGACAGAGAGCGGCGCGAGCGAGCTATGGAGTCGCTCAGGAGGGTAGGGCTTGAGGATAAAGCGAAAAACAAGCCCGCTCAGCTTTCGGGCGGTCAACAGCAGAGAGCCTCGATTGCGCGCGCTCTTGCGGGCAATCCGTCCGTGATTCTTGCCGACGAGCCTACCGGCGCGCTCGATTCAAGGACCGGACGCGAGGTAATGGAGTTTTTGCAAAAGCTCAATGAGGAGGGCAACACGATTGTCCTTATAACGCACGATAACTCAATCGCGGCGCGGGCGAAGCGCATTGTCAGAATTACCGACGGGAAAATAGTGTACGACGGACCCGTGGAAGGCGATAAAATAGTTGCAAGCAGAATGAGCGCGGGAGGTTGATGAGATATGGGAATAGGAAAATGTATCACCATGGCTTTTTCGAGCATAATGAACAACAAGGGACGCTCGTTCCTCACTATGCTCGGAATAATCATCGGAGTTGCCGCGGTTATAGCTCTTATGAGTATGATGAACGGTCTTACTAATATGATAACCTCCACGTTTGAGGATATGGGTACCGAAATGATATCCGTTTCGATAACCGCGCGCGGACAGACGCGCCAAATAACTCCCGAAGAAATGGAGGACCTCGTGGACGACAACCCGACTGTACTGCGCGCCGTTACACCGAGAATTACGGTGGGCGGTACTGTAAAGAACGGCAGCGAGTCGGTAACCTCGTCCGCCACCGGAGTAAGCTCGGAATATTCCGACATTATAAATCTTGACCTTGCGGTCGGCAGGTTTATAAGCTATATGGACGTAGAGCAAAACAACAACGTCTGTGTTATCGGCTCGTATATCGCGAGAGAGCTGTTCGGCACGATAGAGTGCCTGGACAGCGATCTTAAGATTAACGGCACGAAGTTCCGCGTAGTCGGAGTTATAGAGGAGAGCGCGGACTCGGAGGCGGGTTCGGACGACGATTGTATATACATTCCGTACACGATAGCTATTACTATGTCGCGAAGCAACATAGTAAACAACTATACGATATCCGCCGTATCCGAGGAAACGCTGGACCAAGCGATGGCGGTAATAAAGCGTTTCTGCTATGAAAACCTCGGCAACGAGGACTACTATAATGTAATAAGTATGAGAGAGCTTATAGATATGATGCAGGATATGCTCGGCACAATGGAGGTGGCTCTCGTTGTAATAGCGGGAATTTCACTGCTTGTCGCAGGTATAGGCATTATGAATATTATGCTTGTGACCGTAACCGAGCGTACCCGCGAGATAGGCATACGAAAGTCTCTCGGCGCAAAGAAGCGGCATATAATGCAGCAGTTTGTCATAGAGGCGGGCACAATATCGAGCGTCGGCGGAATTTTCGGCATAATACTGGGCGGCGCGATGTCAACGCTGTTCGGCAAGCTGGTGGAGATAGACTCGGCACCGAGTCCGGGCGCGATAGCACTGGCGTTCGGCGTTTCGCTGTCTATTGGACTGCTGTTCGGATTTCTGCCCGCGAACAAGGCGGCGAAGCTCAACCCCATCGACGCTTTAAGATACGAATAAAGCATAACAAACGAGAATATCGGTTTACGGCTTTTACGTTTATACGTTTATGAAAGGAGCAAATTTGCTATGAAAAAAATAATATCTCTCGCCGCATCTTTTGCGATTGCCGTTTCATCTCTTTGCTTCGGCAGTATGATTTCGGTCGGCGCGGTTGATAACGACACCACCCTGCTCTCGGATCTAGGCATTATGACCGACGGCAGACTTGACGACTATGTGACGCGCTGTGAGTTTGCAAAGGTGGTAGTCGCGTCCTCAAAGTACAGGAATTACGTTTCGTCGGGGCTTAAAACCTCGCCGTACAGCGATGTTCCGTATTACCACTGGGCGTCGCAGTACATAAAGGCGGCGGTCACGCACGGTATTTGCGAGGGCTATGCTGACGGCAGTTTCAGACCCGATAACAATGTAACGCTCGCGGAGGCGGTCACGATGACCCTGCGCGCGCTCGACTATACCGACGAGGACTTTGACTCGTCGTGGCCTTACGGTCAGATGGGCGCGGCGGCAAACCTCGGTATTACCGACGGCATAACCTGCGGCGCGTTTGACGCGATAACGAGAAGCGATGTTGCGATAATAATAAATCACGCGCTTCTTACAAAGTGCAAGGATTCACAGCAGACGCTTCTGGAAAACTTTGACTGCAAGTCTACGGACAACGCGGTAATTATAGCCACTCACAACGAGGACCCGAGCGTGAACAGCAATAAGGTGGTCACGACCGAAGGCACCTACGATTTGGGAGCGGGCATTGACGTGTCCATCGCGGGACGCAAGGGTACCATTGCGGTAAAGGACGGCGATACGCTGGTTTCCTTTAAGCCGAACGACCAAACGGTTGAGGAACATACGGTTACCTCGGTAATAGGTGAGGATTTGCTGCTTGACGGCGCGGCTCTGGAGTTCGGAAGCTCCTCCACGGTTTACTTTAAATCCCAGACGTACACATACCCGCAGGTCGTAAGCCTTGCGAAAAAGGGAGACACGATGAAGGTCTTTCGCAACTCGCTCGGCGAAATCGAGTACGGACTTCTGATAAGACCCGCGTCCGCAATTTCAAATACTAACACGGGAATGATGGACAAATATTTTGTGTATTCGGTACTCGACAGCGGTATAGTCACATATAGAAACGGCTCGTTCGGCTCGCTCGATATTTCGTCGGGCACGACCGCGTATATAAACTCACAGCCCTCTACCTATGCTCAGGTAAAGGAACAGCTTGAAATGGGCGACATTGTATATGTTAAATATGACGACAACGGCAACGTGGACTATGTGAGCGTTGAGGAAGGCGACGTAATAGGTCCGATTATAGTTTCGGGAAGCGAATGGTCAAATTCCGTAGCGGACTTTTCGGGCTATTCGATAACCAAGGACGGCGCAAGCATAAGCACCGCAGATATAAAGACATATGATGTGGTTTACTGCGTTCCCGACTTGAAGCTCGCGCTCGTATATTCAAAGAAGGTTACGGGCACATATGAGTCCGCGTCTCCGAATATGGCGTCGCCCAATAAGGTCACAATATCGGGTACCGAGTACGAGGTTGAAAGCACCGCGGCGTTCAACGCGTTGTCATCGGGCGGCAGCTTCAGATACGGCGATACGGTTACGGTACTTATAGGCAAAAACGGAGGAATCGCCGGCGTTGTATCGCCCAACTCCGCAAACTCGACGGTTACGGGCTTCCTTGTCGGAGCGGGACAAAAAACTTATACCGACGCGGTAAGCGGAGGAGTTTACAGCAGCTTCTATATAAATATTGTCACAGCCGACGGAACAGAGCACGAGTACAAGACTTCGAGGTCTTATGCCGAGCATGTAAATTCGGTCGGAACGGTTACGATAAACAACGGAGTTGCGTCGTTTGCGCAAAGGAATTATAATTCGCTCAGCGGTACCGTATCGGCGGCTTCAAGGCGAATAGGCACGGCAAAGGTCGCGAGCAACGTCGCCATTTTGGACGTGGTACCCGACGATGCGTACAGCAACACCCTTTATACAAGCACATTCCTGCAAAGGATAAACGGCGTTCAACTCTCGTCCTCCAACGTGTTGTATTACGAGAAAAATTCAAGCGATGAAATAACCTCGCTGATTTTGAAGAACGTCACCGGAGACGCATACAGCTACGGAGTTGTCACGTCGGCTTCCGCAACCTCTCATATGATGTCGTCGAGCGGCGCTTATACGATTGATGTGGGCGGCGTGCAGTATAATCTGTCGGGCAACAGCGTTTATAACTCCATACAAACCGGCAGCGCCGTGCAGGTCAACCTGAAGGGCAACTCGGTTTCGACAATGAGCAGGCTCAATTCAACATCAACCGTTTCGTCGATTACCGACGATAAGGTACTCACGGGCAAAGAGAGCTACACCCTCGACCCGTCGGTAACGGTTTATAAAAACAGCAATTACAATTATACGAGAATAACTCTTGACGAGCTTAAAAAGAATTTCTCGAATTATTATGTGACTGCGTACTGCGACAATTCCTCGGCAAAACGCGTGAGAGTTATCATCGTGACAGTGAAATAGACTGAGATAGTTTATCCTTACAGATGATTTTTAAAAAAGCATAAAATAAGCCGATAGAAAACGCTTTGGACGAATATCGCCCAAAGCGTTTTCCGATGAATGCCGAACATTGGTAAGCATATACGCAAGAGAACATAGTCGGTTTAGAAAAAACTATAAAATGTAGCATAATATGTTGACAATTGTGTGACAATATAGTATGATATCTGCGAGAGGTGATTGATATGAATTTTTACACGGTACGAGATTTAAGAACTACTCCAAAGAGTATATGGGAAAATCTCTCTTCGGACGGCGAGGTTGTCATTACGAACAATGGTAAACCGACGGCGCTTTTGATTGATATTGCCGAAGGCGGTTTTGAGGAAACCGTAAAAGCGGTCAGACAGGCGAAAGCGATGCTTGCTTTTAATTCTATGCGTATGAAAGCGGCGGAAAACGGCTATATGACCGACGAGGAAATAGAAGCCGAAATATCCGCTATGCGTCGGGGAGATTGATTATGCTTGTAGTAATTGACACAAATATTCTTGTATCTGCTTTATGGTCAAAAGATGGTGCGCCTGCGAGGGTTTTAAGTCTGATAATCAGCGGAGGACTCATCCCCTGTTATGATTACAGAATTTTAAGCGAGTACAAAGAAGTTTTAACAAGACCGAAATTCAAATTTACAGGCGGTGAAGTGAACGCCCTGCTTGATTGGATTGCAGATAACGGGCGCAGTGTGGTTGCACAGCCGCTCAATGTTGATTTTTCTGATGAAGCGGACAAAAAGTTTTATGAGGTCGCGAAGTTTTGCGGTGCAAAGTTGATTACGGGAAATATAAAACATTTTTCGAAAGATAACGCTGTTTTGACCGTTTCGGAATTTTTGGAGCAATATAATTTGAAATAAGACATATAAAACCGTGAGAATTATATAAATATCACAAGAAAGAGCAACGCAACCGTTGCTCTTTTCTTTTGCCCAAATCAAAAATAAAATACAAAAAAGTGTTGACAAATACTACGAAACGTAGTAAAATATAATTACTACAGCAAGTAGTAATGACGCGTTATTAAAAAATCGTACGGTTTTAAACTGTAGGAATAGGAGGTCGTTATGGAAAAATTAAAAAGGCTCTCGGCTTCGGAGAGGGAAATTATGGATGCGATATGGCAAAGCGGGGGTGCGCTCTGCGTCAACGACGTGTTCGACGCGCTCGGAGACAGCGAGTGGAAGTACACCACCGTTGCCACGTTTCTAACAAGGCTCCTTAAAAAGGGCTTTTTGGAGTGCGAAAAGGTTGGAAAGCAGAATTATTACCGAGCGAGTGTGAGCCGAGACGAGTATCTTTTAAAGCAGACCGACGAGTTCTTGGAGGATATGTACGACGGCGCGGCGGGCAGCTTTATAGCGTACCTTTGCAGAGACAAGGTCTCGGCGGAGGACTACGAGGAGATTATGGAAATTTTAAAGAAGTACGATAAGTAGCTGTTGCTTCGCGCGCGTTTTGCGTGCGGAGCAGGGGGAGATTTGATTATGCTTAGATTTTTGTTTTTAAAAATCGTTTTTATGAGTGTCGGAATGAGTGCGGCGGGCGTGCTTGTCCTGCTTGCGGAAAGACTGTTTAAAAACGCGGTCTCCAAGAGAGCCGTGCTTGTGCTGTGGATATTGCCGCTGATACTTGCGGCTGTCCCGATAGGCGGAGCGGGAATTTTAAGCGGCAAGGCAGCGCCGCCCACACGAAGCGAGATGTGGACGGACGCGTCCGAAACGGCGACCGCACCGCTTGCAGTCTCGCAAGAGTTGACCGTGGACGGAGATTACGGAGCCGAAGCGGCGGTTGCCGAGAGCGAACCGGCGGCGAATACTGCCGTTTATACGCCTGCTGAGCGGGAGCTGCGTCTGCCCGATATTTTTAACGTAAGCACGCTTGCGGCTTTGTATTTTGCAATACTTATGTTCCTTGCGATAAAAAACGCGGTTTTGTCGGTTAAATTCAGAATAATGCTCAAAGAATTTGCCGAGCCGTTCGAGTGCGAAAGCCTTAAAGAGTGCAAGGCGCGCGTGGGCGTTAAAGGCAGTGTGGAAATGCTGTCGGTGCCGTTTGAGTGTTCGCCGTTTGTATTGGGGATATTTCGCCCGAAAATCGTTGTGCCGAGGCTTGGAATAGGCGACGAGGCGCTTATGCACGAGCTTACGCATATTAAGAACAGAGACATTTTGTATCTGCTTGTCGTCAGGATGGCGGCGGCGGTACACTTTTTCAATCCGCTCGTGTATATTTTTCAGAAGCACATAAAAAAGGCGATGGAGTTATCGTGCGACGAGAGCGTGTCGTCGCTTATGAATGAGGCGGAAAGGCTTGAGTACAGCAAAAGTATACTCGGCTGCGCCGCCCCGATAACCCATTCATCGGTTTGTCTCTCCGAAAACGGGAAAAATATTAAGGAAAGGATAGAACTTATTATGACAGGCAACCGAAAAAAGAGAGGCGCGTCCGCCGTAATTATAAGCGCGGTTCTTATGCTTGCGGTCGCGGCGGGCGGCACGGTCACAGCCGCGGCGCTGAACGAGACGGCGAACGTGAAGTCGTATATAATAAATAACGCCGTTATAGTTTATTCCACAACCTATAACGACGGAAACGCAATTCATATCAGCGGCAAAAAATATTATGAGCAAAACCGCGCTTCGCTCGTCAACACAGAGGTTTATAAGGGATTTTCGGCGGATTTGAGAGCCGAATACGAAACCCTCGGACAGTCCGGCGAGGAAGGCGAGGAATATATTGTGAATATTGTGGAGAGCGAGCCGGAAATTGCGAAATGGGACGCGGACGTGCATATTGAGATGGAGAAATTTATAAAGTCGTTCGACGACGGCAAGGTGTGGCAGGGACTTTTCAAGGTTAACATAAATGGGGAAAATGTATTGGAAAATGCCTTGGGCTGCATAAGCGAGGTGCCGGGAGACGGCGCGGCGAGAGGCGTTGCGAGACTGCACATAGAGGACGGCGATAAATACTTCGACATAGACCGTATAATGTTTGACTTAGAGAGCGACAGCATAATAAATGCGAGTTACGAAAAGGATAAAAACGAGCGCTTTGACGTGACCGAGACGCGATACTTCAGAGGCGACGAAACCGTAAGCGTCACCGAAAACGGCGAGACGACCGACGGCGTGATTGAGGATGCGGCCGCGGTGTTAGAGATGAATCCGCAGGAGGGAAGGCTTAATATATCGCACATACACCTTTCGGCAAATTCCGATTCTAAATATATAAACGAAATTGTCGGAGAAAAATATACCTTTGGCGAAAATTCGGTTTCGGGAAAATTTTATATAGAATCTTGGGGCGGAGTAATTTTTGATGAAATCGAGGGTACGATAAGCGGAACAAGGAGCGGAAATATAGGATTTAAGAGCGCGGACGGAAGAATATGGGTTGACATAATCGGAAGTGAGGACGTGGAGATGTCGGCGTGGTATTCCGATACGCGCCCACTCGCCCCTTACGCCGACAACGACTTTGAGCGCACCGCCGTGCAAAGCTCCGCTTTGCTTCGGCTCGCGGATTTGCCGTTCACCCTCTCGCTAAACGAGGACGGCACGAAGGTTTTGTTTAAGCTCAAGGACGGCTTTGAACCCGACTCGTGGTACTACTCTTATTCGTCCTATATAGACTCGGACAGCGACGTGTACAACTGCTATGTTTCGGAGCTTGGCGCGAGGGAAACCACGCTTGATTTGAGCCGCGAGTTCGGAACGCATAACCTGCAGTTTACATACTTAAATTCCGAGCCGTATGCTAAAAGGACTTATATAGATGTGATGTTCAAGGTTTTTGGCGGAAAAATAATATATGAAAGCTGTAACTCTTATATTTATGAAAATCAAAACTATTCGGGTGAGGCGGCGAAGCCGCTTATAGAGGAATATTGGGACGACTCGGAGTCCTACGAAGGAATTGCGCGCAAGTATTTTGCCGAGCAGTAAGTTGCACATAAAATAAATAAATCCGCTTGAATTTTCAAGCGGATTTATTTTGGTTTACCTAAAAATTTTAATTATTCGGCTTCGAGGCGCGTTCGGAGAGTTTCGAGCGGGTACCCCGACATACCGTCCATAATCACATATTCGCCCGCGCCGCCGACAGGCTCCTTCATAAGCGGTATGTCGAGCGAGTTATAGAGTATAACTCCTACATCGTTTCTTATCGCGGGGGAGTCTACTTTTAACGTCAATCCCTCCGTGATACCGTAGCGCGAAGCCGCCATTGTGTAGCCCGCCGGGTAACCGCCGTTTGCGTCGGCCATGGGCGAATATCCGAGAAGGCATACCACCGTTTTCACAATCTCCTCGTTCGTGATGTTTTCGCTTGGGTTAAAGTTCCCGTTTTCGTCTCCGTTTATAATTCCGTTTTCCTTTGCGGCGCATATATAATCATACGCCCAGTGCGAGCTGTCAATATCGGCAAAAGGCTTTGCTTCGGGATTTTTTGCCTTAATGCCGCCGGCGGTGCAAATCATTTTTACCGCCTCGGCGCGCGTTATCGTGTCGCCGAGCCTTAAATCTCCGCTTGGGTCGCCTGTCATAATTTTGTATTTACCAAGGTCTGCTTTTTGCGCGTCGCTGAGCTCCGCCGCGCAGACCGATACCGCAAAGACCGACAGCATAATCGCCGCTGCCGAAATCAAAGCAATAAATTTTTTCATAATAATCTCTCCTTAATAGCTTTAATAAACAATATATTTTCCCTCTATCTCCCATTCGGGAGCTTCGTTGATAAGCAATACGTCGTATCGCAAATCGGGGTCAAGACCCGTGAACGAGTAAGCCGTTTTGCCGTCAATCGGTACCATAATCGACGTAATCTGCCTGCCCGTCTCCGCGTCGTATATTACAACGCTCTCCAAAATCTGAGCGTTAAGCTCAAGAAAGAGCGACAGCCTGCCGCTTTGGTCAGCGCTGACGGATTTGAGCGGTATTTCGTTGCCGTAGCTTCCGACTATGTAATTTTTGCCCGCCGCCGCGCCTCTCTGCTCCAAAATACGCGCTATATCCGACACGCTCGCACATCCGTTCGGCGGTGTTGTTTGCTCAAATAAAACGCAGTCATATTCCGCGTCGGGATTTTGGGTTACGGCTGCGGCAGCTTCGCCCGCTTGGTCTGGAACGGGACTTTCGGCAGGCGGCGTAGCCGTCGGCGCGGTCATCTCGTCCGAATTTTTCGCGGCTTTGGATTGAAATTCTTGATTTTCCGAAATTTTTGCGTCGTCGCTTTGCGCGGGAGTCGCTTCCCCGTTCGGCTCCGTCGCGGCGAGATATGGCGTTCCCGTATCGGCTGCCGTCTCCGCGCCGCTCGGCTCGTCGTAGCTTGCCGAGGCGTTTGTACCCAGCATCGCGAATGTCAAAATACATAAGACCACAGCCAGAGCCGCGAGCGGAGCGGGGCATTTTTTCAGCTTCATCATATTTTTTATCCTTCTCTTTATAATATTTTCCGAAAAATGCACGCTGTAAAAAAGGATACGTTTTTTGCGGGACGCTGAGGCGGTTAAGAGAAACGCGTTCATATACTCGCGCCTGTTTTCAAGCCCGACAAAATACAGAGCCTCTTCGTCGCAGATAAGCTCCATATCGTCCGAAAACAGCCTGAATAGAATCGGATTTATCGGGTTGAACCAGTTTACCGACAAAATGAGGTACGCGATAATCTTTAATATATGGTCGCCTCTTTTTATATGCGCCCTCTCGTGGGCGATTATATACCGCAGACAGCGCGGGTCTGTGCCGTCGGGTATATAAATTTTGGGCGAGAATATCCCGAAAATAAACGAGTTTGAAATGTTTTCGGACATATAGACGTTTCCGCCGTGTTTTGTCGCAAACCGCAGACGTTTTTTAAGGCGCAGATACGATATAAGTCCGAAAATAAGCATAATTCCCGCGCCCGTGAGCCACAAAACCCCGCAAATATCAAATTTGTCAAATTTTTCACCCGAAGAAGCGCCGCTCGCCTCAATCGCCGTAAACCCGTTTCCCGTTTGCAAGTCGGACGGCACGGCGGCTTGCTCGTATTGTGCCGTTTCGATTGGTTTGGACGGTTCGAGCGCGTTGAACAGACTGAAGTCAGAGGTTGGCGCGAACGGGCATACGAGCCTGAAGGCAACCGTAAGCCACAGGAAGAACGCTGTTTTTCTCGGCGCGCCCAGCTTTACAAGAATAAATTTTACCGCAAGCACGACCGCCGCCGCGACTGCCGCGGTAAAATTCATTCTCAAAACGGTGAGCAAAATATGAGCGGACATAGCTCTGCCTCCTTGAACTTATACTACTTGGCGCTCTTTTGGTCTATCAGCCGTCTTATCTCCTCCGCGTCGCTGTCGCTCAGCCCGCGGCAGCTCATAAATGACGCTATAAACGCGGGCAGAGAGCCTCCGAACGTGTTGTTTACCACATATTCGCTTTCAAATGCCTGTACGCTCTTTTTGGGCACAAGAGAGGATACTATGCTGTTCTCGTTTTTTAAATATCCCTTTTCACCGAGCTTTTTTATCATTGTGTATGTAGTCGATTTTTTCCAGCCAAGCACCTCCAAACATATTTTTACAAGCTCGCCCGACTGCACGGGCTCGTTGTCCCATACAATGCACATAAACTTGTAGTCGCTTAAACAAAGCTTTACCTGTTTCATTTTGTTTCCTCCGAAGGTCTATAATTATAGATTGATTTAAGTCTATCACAATAGACCAACCTTGTCAACACTTTTTTGAAAAATTTTTATATTGCGGTGCGGGAGTGATTTTGGGTATTGATTTATTGAGGAAAATCGGTTATAATCGAAAGTGATATTAAATGATTTTACGAGAATAATACAGCGGAATTTTATAAATTTTTAAAGAAAGCAGGGAGAGTATGAAAAAGAAGTTTATTTCAATCGTTATCGCGCTTTCGATGACTGCGGCTGTGCCGCTCGCGTATGCGGCGGACTTCGGCAACTCCATATCGGGCGTTTCGGTGGAGGACGGCGCGATTAAAAGTATGACGGTTGACGGTGAGGTTCAGCCCGACGCGATAGGCATAGCGGCTGTTTACCAAAACGGAGTTCTGGTAAACGCCGAGACGAGCGCCGCGGCAGAGGGCGGAGTGTTCTCGTTCAGCGACCTTAAGGTGGGAGCGGGACAGACCTACAAGGCGTTTTTGTGGAACAAAAATATGCTCAGCCCCTATGCGGCGGCGTTTGACAGCACTAAGGGTATTCCCTCCGGCAGCGGCTGGAACTTTAACTCGATAGCGGCGGGAACCGTTTACGAGTCGGGAAGCGTAATAGCGGACGCTCAGGGCAGAGAAATGACGGTAACCGCAGCCGACTTTGATAACGTTAAACCGACCGTATTGGAGAGAGCTGCGGGTGACAACTACCTTGAGTTTAACGACGAGAGCGACGGAGACAAGGGTCAGCGTCAGGATTCGTGGCAAATTCCCCACGCGGCAATATCGGACGGCGACGCGGTAGTCTACACCATGGACGTTAAAAAGAGCAATCTTGAAAAGGACACGATTTTGCTCAGAGTGTACGACACGACAAACACGACCGCCGAAAATTCCTATTCGACCGACGGACGCTCGTTTGAGCTTAAGACAGGCGACAACGGCGCGCTGGCTCTTGCCGATTATTATTCGGCCGACGACAAAGGCAAAGCTGCTCAGCAGAACGTGAGCGGTTTCGCATACAGCACTGATAAATGGTTCAGCGTCAGGGTTGAATATATCAGAGCCGAAAACAAGGTAAATGTTTACGCGGGTGATACTGCCGACAGTGTGGAGCTTAAAAGCGCATTTACCCTCGGAACATTGGGCACGAACAAAAAGACCGTTCCCGCGCTCAGCCCCGACAAGCTTTCCTGCCATACCCCCGGAGGCGGCAAGGTAGTGCTGGGCGTTGACAATATCGACATTACTACGATAAGCTATAAGGCTCAGAACGTACCCGTAAGCGGCACAATCTACACAACATATTCTGACGATATGAAGAACAAGCCTGAGTTATTCACAGAGGGCGGCGCGATGGTCGTATTCAGCGACGGCGCGGGCAAAGAGGTTGAGGCGGCTGTCGGCGCGGACGGAACCTACTCCGCAGAGCTTATGTCGGACGCCAGCTACACGGTATCAGTAAAGGGCGCGGATAAGTACACCCTTTCGCCACTGTCGGGCAGCTTCAGCATCGGCATTAAAGAGCTGAAGGCGAGCAAGGATATTCTTCTGGTCAACAATCTCGGCGAGGTGGCGTATAAAGACACCCTTGAGGTCGGCGCGGATAAGGAATACAATACCATAAACAAAGCGCTTTCGGCGGTTCGCAAGATGACGAGAACAGACGGTCAGACAGTCACAATTAAGATTGACCCCGGCACATACGAGGAACAGCTTTATATAGATATGGACAACATTGCGCTCGTTGCGGCGGAACCCGAAAACAAGCCGGTTATCCAGTGGTATTACGGCATAGGATATGTTTACTATTCCGCAGTTCCCGCCGGAATTAGCGGTGAGGGTTGGTACAACGCGGACTATGCGGTAGCAAAGATAAAGAAGAGTCCTGTTAAGAATTGGGGAGCGACGATAAGAACTTCAAAGAAAGGATTTTTGGCAGAGAATCTTATAGTTTACAACACTTTAAACCGCGAGGTTACCGACATTGAAAAATCGGACGGCGTACAGCCCGCGGTTCCCGAATCTGCCGATTACAGTGACGGAAAAGTAAAAAAGCCCGACAGAACGGTAGCGGGACTTGATGTTCGCACACAAGAAGCTACAGAGAGAGGCGCGGCAATTTATGCGGACGGAAGTGAGATAGAACTTTATAACTGCGTTTTCGCTTCAAGTCAGGACACCTTCGGAACGAGCGCGGATTCTATGTATGTTAAAAACTGTGATATTGCCGGAAACACCGACTACATCTGCGGCGGCGACAACTGTTATTTTGAAAACTGCAATCTTGTCTGGACGGGTTACAGCGACTCCGCAAAGGGCGGATATATAACAGCCTGCAAGACCGGAGAATTGCCCCCTACGGATAACGGCTACTACTTCAAGGATTGCGTGATAAAGAACAGCAATGAATCGGGAATGAAGTTTGCGGCAGGTTCCTGGGGACGTTCCTGGGGCGGACATAATTGTCAGGTGGTATTTGATAATGTGATGCTTGACGGCGTTTCAAAGCCCGGAAAGTGGATAGCGATGGGCAAGGTGAATAATGTTGAGGTTCCCGTAAAAGAAATCGGGCTGTATGTAACGACGGTAGACGGCAAGGATGTTTCATCAGTAGCCGATGACAATCCGCACGGCGCATACAACGGCACACTTACTCCCGAGGACTTCTTCGGAGGCTGGGAGCCCAAGCATTATGTGGTTGATTCAAGCCTTATCGCACTCAAGCGTGAGATAGAGGGCAGCGGCTCGGTAGTGTTCGAGGCGGACGGCAGAGCCGTTACGCGCGCGGCTGAGGGTACTAAGATTACGGTTAAGGCAACGCCGGCAAACAATTACGAGCTTGGCTCGATTACGGTTAAGACCGCAAGCGGAAGCGACGTAAGCCTTGACGAGAGCAATTCGTTTATAATGCCCTCCGAGGAGGTTAGCGCAAAGGTCGTATTCACTCCCAAAACGTTGGGCAAATACGAAGGTTGGATAATCGGCGAACAGAGCAGCGGCAGCGGTGACGGCGCGGCGGAGAACGTGACCTACGAGGGCGTTGACGCATTGCATATTACCGCGAAGAACGTATATATGCCGCTTGAAACTCCCGTTGCGAGCGGAAAGGTGACGTTTGACTTCGATATATACATTGACACGACTATCCCCAGAAACTTCCGTGTGTATCTCGAAAACGAGGTCGGCACTTGGCAGAATACCGGAGCGGTAATGGCTGAGGTTATCAACAACCGCGGCAACCAGGTTAACACCGGTCCGGCAATCGACTCAAGTACAAACCCGCTGTTCACCTACGAGCAGTTGGGTGCGAGCGGCTGGGTACACTTTACGATAACCATGGACTACTCCAAGGCGTCGGCGGGTGATTTCATAACAATCACAGCACAAAAAGCGGACGGTTCCGAACTGGGTACAAAATCAATGGGAGTTATCTCAGGCGAGGACACCACGCTCAAATCAATAAGATTTGTAACCACGGCTACATCTTCGTATTATGCAAATATGAGCCTTAAGACCGAGTAAATCGGGTGAAACAAAACAATCCGCAAAGCGTTATGCTTTGCGGATTGTTTTTTATATTAAATTTTAAATCGCTTAAACTATTTCGGCGCCGCTTTGTATGTCGCCGAGAGTGCTTGTCACCACGAGTTTATCCTTGTATTCCGCCGACAAAATCATTCCCTGAGACTCAAGTCCCATCATTTTGCGGGTCGGGAAGTTGGCGATAAACAGCACGTTTTTGCCTATCAAATCTTCGGGTGAGTAATACTTTGCGATGCCCGACAGGATTTGACGCGTTTCACCGCCGCATTCGAGCTTGAATTTGAGCAGCTTGGACGACTTCGGCACTTTTTCACACTCCAACACCTTTCCCACGCGAATATCAAGCTTTTCAAAATCGTCAAACGTCACTTCGCCCTTGAAGTCGGCTATTTCGGGCGCGGCTTCGGCTTCGGCGCTATTTTCGTTTTCCGCTTCGATTTCAGCCAGCTTTTTCTCGGCGTCTATTCTTGCGAACATCGGCTCGGCTTCGCCGACCTTGTCCCCCGCCTTTGTTACGCCGAAAGTTTTTGCGCTTTCAGAGCTTATATCGGACGCGTTTATCTGCGCTTTTATTTTCTCCGCGGTTTCGGGCATAAACGGGGAGAGGAGGGAGGCGATAATTCTTATTGCTTCAACAAGGTTGTAAAGCACCGTGCCGAGCCTTGGCTTTGTCTGCTCGTCCTTTGCCAGAATCCATGGGGTGGTTTCGTCTATATATTTGTTCGCGCGGTTTACTATATGCCAGATTTCATCGAGACTGTCCGCGACGTGCAAAGTCTCCATCTTTTTAGTCACCTTGTCGAGCGCGCCCGCCGCGATTTCCTTTAAGTCATCATCAAACTCGCCGCCGACCTCGCCCGACTGTATAACCCCGCCGAAATACTTGTTTACCATAGCCACGGTGCGGTTTACGAGGTTGCCGAGGGTGTTGGCAAGGTCGGAATTGTATCGGCTTATAAATACCTCATACGTTATGTTTCCGTCCTGCGCAAACGGCATTTCGTGAAGCGAGTAGTATCTCACCGCGTCAACGCCGAAGTGACGCACGAGGTCGTCGGCGTAAATTACGTTGCCGCGCGACTTGGACATCTTTTCTTCGCCAAAGAGCAGCCACGGATGTCCGAAAACCTGCTTGGGAAGAGGCTCTCCGAGAGCCATAAGCATAATAGGCCAGTAAATGGTGTGGAAACGGAGAATGTCCTTTCCTATGACGTGTACGTCGGCAGGCCAGTATTTTTGGTATAAATCGGGCTGCTTTTCGTTTTCGGGATTGTAACCGAGCGCCGTAATATAGTTGGAGAGCGCGTCAATCCAAACATAAACGATATGTCCGGGGTCAAATTCGACCGGTATTCCCCACGAAAAGCTGGTACGCGACACGCAAAGGTCTTGAAGTCCGGGCTTTAAAAAGTTGTTGACCATCTCTTTTTTGCGGGATTCGGGCTGTATGAAGTCGGGATGCTCCTCAATGTGCTTCATAAGTCTGTCTTGGTACTTGCTCATTTTGAAGAAGTACGCTTCCTCGCGGGTCTTTTTTACCTCGCGTCCGCAGTCGGGGCATTTGCCGTCCTTTAGCTGTGTCTCTGTCCAGAACGACTCGCACGGCGTGCAGTACCAACCCTCGTATTCGGACTTGTATATGTCGCCTTGGTTATACAGCTTGGTAAAAATCTTCTGCACCGCTTTTTCGTGGTAGTCATCGGTGGTGCGGATGAATTTGTCGTAGCTGATGTTGAGCATATCGGCTATGCGCCTTATCTCGGCGGCAATCGCGTCAACGTGCTGTTTCGGCGTTATTCCCGCCTGCTCCGCAAGCTCCTGTATCTTTTGACCATGCTCGTCCGTACCCGTGCAAAAATATACGTCGTAGCCCATATAACGCTTAAATCTCGCAATAGCGTCGGTCAGCACTATTTCATAGGTGTTTCCGATGTGAGGCTTGCGCGAGGTGTACGCAATCGCGGTCGTGATGTAAAATTTCTCTTTTTTGTTCATTCTCTGTCTCTCCTTTATTCTCCGTCAAATATACTGTAATTTGCGTTCGTGCTTTTGGCAGAGCCGTTTTCGACAAACGGTATGCCGAAGTGGTCATACGCAAGCTTGGTCACCATTCGTCCGCGCGGCGTTCGGTAGATAAAGCCTATCTGCATAAGATACGGCTCGTAAACGTCCTCCACCGTGTTTGCCTCCTCGCCTATGGTTGCGGCGAGGGTGTCAAGTCCGACGGGGCCTCCGCCGAAATTGTTGATGACCGTGAGAAGCATACGCTTGTCGCTCGCGTCAAGACCGAGGTCGTCGACCTCCAGCATTTTAAGAGCCCTGTCCGCAACGTCGCGGGTTATAATGCCGTCCGCCTTTATCTCGGCAAAGTCGCGCACCCTCTTTAACAGGCGGTTCGCAATACGAGGCGTTCCCCGTGAGCGTGACGCTATCTCTTCCGCGCCGCTCGGCTCTATTGCTATTCCCAAAATTCCCGCCGAGCGTGTAACTATTTCGCTCAGCTCGGATGTATTATACATTTCAAGACGGCTTATAACGCCGAATCGGTCGCGCAGAGGCGCGGAAATGGAGCCCGCGCGGGTAGTGGCACCTATAAGCGTAAACTTTTTAAGCTCAAGCTGAATCGACCTCGCCGAAGGTCCCTTTCCTATTATTATATCCAGATTGAAGTCCTCCATAGCCGGATATAGGATTTCCTCAACCGAGCGGCTGAGGCGGTGTATCTCGTCTATAAACAGAATGTCGTGCGGCTGAAGGTTTGTAAGCAGAGCCGCAAGGTCGCCGGGCTTCTCTATGGCGGGTCCCGACGTGGTGCGGATGTTGACCCCCATTTCGTTGGCAATGACGGTCGCAAGGGTGGTCTTGCCAAGTCCGGGAGGACCGTACAGCAAAACGTGGTCGAGAGCCTCCCCGCGTCCGCGCGCCGCCTCTATGAAAACGCCGAGGTTTTCCTTGACTTTCTGCTGACCTATATACTCATTTAAGGTCTTGGGGCGCAGACTGTATTCAATTTCGCTGTCCTCGCTTGTTTCGTTGGAGGTCACAATTCGATTTTCAAGCTCAAAATCCATATATCAGGTCACCTCTCATCTCATCAAATTTTTAAGCGCGTACTTTATCCTGTCCTCGACCGATAGACCGCTGTCCGCGCCAGAAAGCGCTTTTTTGGCTTCCTGAGGCGAGTAGCCGAGTACCATAAGCGCTTCGACGGCTTCGCTCTCGTCGCCCGATACAATGTCCGCGCCGCTTGCCAGAGCGTCTCCGCCTATGTCCGATAAATCTATGTTCTTGAATTTGTCTTTTAGCTCCAAAATTATTCTTTGAGCGAGCTTGGGACCCACTCCCTGCGCGGCTTTTATTGTGCCAACGTCGCCCGATATTATCGCAAGGGCGAACTTTGATGGCGAAACGGTCGACAAAATGCTGAGCGCGCCCTTGCCGCCCACACCCGAAACGCCGAGCAGCATTTCGAATATATTAAGCTCTTCAAGCGACGCAAAGCCGTATATGTCCATAAAATCCTCGCCCACGCGGAGATAAGTATACATTTTCTCCTGTGAACCTATCTCTCCGAGAGCATTTAAAGACGGCGCGGTTGAGTAGATTTTATAACCAACTCCGCCCGCGTCTATTACCGCAAATTGCTCGGTCTTGTGTACGAGAGTTCCCGAAATATAGTAGAACACGTTGTTAACCTCCGTTTTGGCGCAAATTTTCGTTATTTATTCATCGCTTCTATGTGCTGTGCGCGCAGCAGATGGCGAGAGCGAGAGCGTCCGCGGTATCGTCGGGCTTGGGGACCTTGTCGAGCGAGAGCAGGAGCTTTACCATCTGCTGCACCTGATTTTTGTCCGCGCGTCCGTACCCCGTGACCGCCTGCTTCACCTGGAGAGGCGTGTACTCAAATATTTTCACGCCCGCGTTCATCGCGGCAAGCACAAGCACGCCGCGCGCCTGCGCCACGTTTATCGCCGTCTTTTGGTTGCTGTTGAAGAAAAGATCTTCTATCGCCATAACGTCGGGTTTGAAATGCTCGATTATTTCATTCAAATCGTCGTGAATTTTTTTCAGTCTGTCAAAAATATTTTCGCCCGCCTGCGTGGTTATCGCGCCATAGTGCAAAACCTTGAATTTGCTGCCGGTATATTCTATTATACCGTAGCCGACTATCGCAAAGCCGGGGTCTATTCCCAAAATTCGCATAATTGCTTCTCCGAAATATTTAATATATACACTCAAAGCTGTCAAACGGAGCGTGAAGCTCGTTTTCCGTGCCGCCGTAGGCATACATTCCAATCATCGCACCCGTGAAACGCTTGCCTTTGTTTATAGCCTGCGAGCAGAGGTAGTAAACGTTTTCCGCAGTGTAAAGTTCGGTGTAATTTTCTCCGTCCGTACTGTAAAGAAACGTGCGTTTAAGCCCGTCGGTCAGCACTTTGAGATACAGAGCCTCGGCAGTTTCGGGTATTTCGGCGGTGCAGGAGATTTTCTCGTCCTCATCAACTTTTTCAAACAATTTTAGCGAGTAGCCTTTTTCGCTCTTGTAAACTCCGTAGGTGAAAAACGTATATTCATCATAATAGCCCGTAAGACCGTAGTTTTGTTCGCCGCTGAGCGTGGGGAGCAAATCTATCTTGCATATTGCGTCAAATTTAAAGTCGGGCTGGCGCTGAACGATTACGTTGGACGCGTTTTTGTCGCTGAGCGGCAGTCGGGAGCCTTTTATATAGAGACGGCTGTCCGAAATTTTTATACCGCCCTTTTCCGGAGTTCCGACAAATACCCATTGAGGCTTTAGAGTGTCGCCGTCAAATCCGTCAAATCCCGCGCCCGCTTTAGGCTTTGATACCGGTAAATTCGGGCGTTTCTGAAGCGCGCTCGGTCCTTGAAGCCCGTTTACAACAGGCCAGCCGTCGGGCGTCCAGGTTATCGGGTCAAGACAGGTTTCGCGTCCGAGCATACCGTATTTTCCGTCCAAAAATCTGTTGCAAAGATAGACGATGTACCACTCGCCGTTTTGCGTCTGAACCGGTTTTCCGTGTCCGCAGCAGGTTATGGGCGCGCTTTGGTCGCGCTCGGTCATTATCGGATTGTAAGGACACGGCTCGTAAAGTCCCATAAGCGTTTTGCTTCGGGAAACGGTTATCTGATGGTTTACGCCGGTGCCGCCCTCCGCTTCAAAGAGGTAATAGTAGCCGTCCTTGTAGAGCAGATGCGGACCCTCGGGCGCGCGCTTGTTCGTGCCGTAGTACAGAAGCTTCGGCTCCGAGATTTTGCGCGTCGCGTCCTCGCTCAGCTCAAAAATTCTCGCGCCGCGGTTTAAAAGCATATAGCGTCTGCCGTCCACGTCGGTGAATATTGACGGGTCTATTCCGTCCTCGTCAATGAAAACGGGCTCGGAGTACGGACCTTCGGGCTTGTCGGACGAAACCACGATTTGTCTGCGCTTGATAGGCATATCGTCGTTGTTTCGGAGGGTTGCCGTTATATAAAATCTGCCCTTGTAATACGAAATGTCGGGAGCCCAGTAGCCTCTGCCGCCCTCCAAGCCGTCAAGGTGCGCCCAGTCGGGGTTTGTTATGGCGTTTCCTATCGTCTCCCAATGCACGAGGTCTTTAGAGTGCGAAATGGGGATGCAGGGGAAGAATATGAAAGAGGAATTTACCATATAGTAGTCCTCTCCGACTCTTATTATCGAGGGGTCTGCGTAAAATCCGCGTCTTACGGGATTTTGGTACATATCCTCATACTTTGCGCCGACAACCTTTTCAAAATATTTTTCTATGTCCGAAAAACCGTTGTCGTGCGCAAGCTGAAACGGCGTAACGAGGTCTTTGTCGCCCATACACGGCGACATACCGACGCGCTCGACTATGTATTTGACACACTCAAGGTTTCCTGTAAGCACCGCCTCGTGGAGTATGGAGCGGTGATTTTTGTCGCCGACGTTAAAGCTCGCAAAGGTGTACTCGACGAGATAGCGGACAAAGTTGATGTCGCCCGTCTTTACCATATGGAAGGCGGCGGGTACACCGTTTTCATCCTCGTCGCGTATCGCGCCCGAATTTTTATTGATAACGGCTTTTATACCGTCTAAATCACGCTTTTTGATAAGCTCTATAATCTCGCTCATTTTAAAAACCCCTTTAAAATTCTGATAATAAAACTATTTTATCAAACTTTTTCCATAAATGCAATATTTTAATTGTTTTATATAAAATCAAAATTAAATATTGAAAAATAAATAACAATGTGGTATGATTATTTGAGAATATTATGGAATTTAAAAAAGGAGTTTTTGTGATGGCAAAAGAAAAGGTTGTTTTGGCTTATTCGGGCGGTCTTGATACTTCGATTATCATAAGCTGGCTGAAAGAAAATTATGGTTATGACGTGGTGTGCGTATGCGGCGACGTCGGACAGGGCAAGGAGACCGACGGTCTTGAGGAACGCGCAAAGCGTTCGGGCGCTCTCAAATGCTATATAGAGGATTTGCGCGACGATTATGTTAAAAATTACATATTCCCGACGCTTAAATCGGGCGCGATGTATGAGGGCAAGTACCTTTTGGGAACGTCTCACGCACGCCCCGTTATCGCGAAAAGGCTTGTTGAGATAGCGCATAAGGAAGGCGCGGCGGCAATCTGTCACGGCGCGACCGGAAAGGGTAACGACCAGGTGCGCTTTGAGCTTGCGATAAAGGCGCTTGACCCCACGCTTAAAATTATAGCTCCGTGGAGAATTTGGGATATAAAATCCCGCGAGGACGCGGTTGACTATGCCGAGGCTCACGGAATCGAGATTCCCGTGACCAAAAAGGAGCTTTATTCCCGCGACAGGAATATTTGGCATATCAGCCACGAGGGTATGGATTTGGAGGACCCGTGGAACGAGCCTCAACTTGACAGTCTTTTAAAGCTCGGCGTGTCTCCCGAAAAAGCGCCCGACGAACCGACCTATGTAACGATAGGCTTTGAAGCGGGCGAGCCCGTTTCGGTAGACGGCGTTAAAATGGAGCCCCGCCCGCTGGTTGAAAAGCTCAACGAGCTTGGCGGCGCGAACGGCGTAGGAATTGCCGACATCTGCGAGGATAGACTGGTTGGAATGAAGAGCCGCGGCGTATATGAAACTCCGGGAGGAACGATTTTGTATACCGCAATCGCGGAGCTTGAATATCTTTGCCTCGACCGCGACACGCAGGCGTTCAAGAGAATGAGCCAGACACAGTTCTCTCAGCTTGTTTACGACGGAAAGTGGTTTACTCCGCTCCGCGAGGCGATGAGCGCAATGTATGACGAAATGGATAAAAATGTTACGGGCGAGGTAAGATTAAAGCTCTATAAAGGATCCTGCACGCCCGCCGGCGCAAGGTCGCCTTATTCGCTCTACAATGAGGATATAGCAAGCTTCGGCGACAGCCACGAGCTTTACAGCCATAAGGACGCGGAGGGCTTTATAAACCTGTTCGGACTTCCGCTCAAGGTTCGCGCTCTTATGGAGAAAAACCGAGGAAACAAGTAATTTCCGCTTAAAGCTTTGAATTTCGGAATCGGAAACTTTGGAAAGGATATAGGTTATGAAGCTCTGGGGAGGACGTTTCAGCAAGTCGACCGATGCGCTTGTTGACGATTTTAATTCATCCGTAAGATTTGACGCGCGTATGTACAGGCAGGACATTGAGGGAAGCTGCGCTCACGCCGAAATGCTCGGCAGGCAGGGAATTATCCCCCAAGAGGACGCAAATCTGATTGTAAAGACGCTCGGAGAAATTCTTCACGACATTGAGGACGGAAAGGTTGATTTTGCAACCGACGCGGAGGACATTCATATGAATGTCGAAACAATTTTGATTTCCAGAATAGGCGACGTCGGGAAAAAACTGCACACGGGGCGCAGCCGGAACGACCAGGTTGCGCTTGACATAAGAATGTATCTCCGTTCCGAGACAGACGAGATTTTAAAACAGCTCACCGAGCTTAAAACCACACTTTTGGATATAGCCGAGGAGAACGTCGAAACTGTTATGCCGGGCTATACGCATTTGCAAAAGGCGCAGCCTATCACGTTCGCGCATCACGTTATGGCGTATTTTGAAATGTTTTCGCGGGATGGCGAACGTCTTGCCGACTGCCGCCGACGAATGAACGTGATGCCGCTTGGAAGCGGCGCTCTCGCGGGAACGACATATGACCTCGACCGTGAGTTTGTCGCCCAAAAGCTGGGTTTTGACCGAGTGACGCTCAACAGTCTCGACGGCGTTTCGGACAGGGATTTTGTCCTTGAACTGGCGTTTGATTTATCTTTGATTATGATGCACCTCAGCCGCTTTTCGGAGGAGATAATCCTGTGGAGCTCCAACGAGTTTGGATTTGTTGAGCTTGACGACGCATATTCTACGGGTTCGAGCATTATGCCGCAGAAGAAAAATCCCGACGTGGCGGAGCTTGCTCGCGGAAAGACGGGGCGCGTCTACGGTTCGCTTATCGGACTTCTCACGGTTATGAAAGGCATACCGCTTGCGTATAACAAGGATATGCAGGAGGACAAGGAGCAGATTTTCGACAGTGTGGACACGGTTAAAATGTGTTTGCCTGTGTTTTCAAAAATGCTTGCCACAATGAAGATAAACAAAGAAAATATGCGCTCCGGCGCTGCGCGCGGCTTTACGAACGCAACAGACGTTGCGGACTATCTCGTAAAGCACGGACTTCCGTTCCGCGATGCGCACGCGGTTTCGGGACGTATGGTGGCGTATTGCATTAGTAACAATACAGTTATCGAGGACCTGTCGCTTGATGAGCTTCACTCGTTTTCGCCTCTGTTTGAGGAGGATATTTACGAGGCTATTTCGCTTGAAACCTGTGTAAATCAGAGAAAGCTTATCGGAGGACCCGCCGCCGATACGGTACGGCGTGCAATAGCGCTTTGCCGTGAGCGGCTAAGCGGCTGAAAGTCTTATTAAAAACGAAAAAAATAAAATTTATATAAAAGGAGAAATGTTATTATGAAACTCTTTATTGACACAGCCATAGTTGACGAGATAAGAGAAGTCAACGATATGGGCGTAATTTGCGGCGTTACCACAAACCCGTCGCTTATCGCAAAGTCGGGAAGAAAATTTGAAGATGTGGTAAAGGAGATAACCGGAATTGTGGACGGCCCGATAAGCGCGGAAGTTACCGCAAAGGACCCCGATGAAATGGTAGAGCAGGCTATTCCGCTGACCAAAATTCACAAGAATATCATTATCAAAATACCGTTCAACAAGGAAGGTCTTATGGCATGCAAGAAGATGACCGCTCTAGGAATCAAGACGAATGTAACGCTTATATTCTCGGCGGCTCAGGCTTTGCTTGCGGCAAAGGCGGGCGCTACATATGTAAGCCCGTTCCTCGGCAGACTTGACGACGTAGGCACCGACGGACTCAGGCTTATTGAGGAAATAGTTGACGTATTTGCCAACGACCCCGATATTAAGACCGAAATCATTGCGGCTTCGATAAGAAATCCCATCCATGTAATCGAGGCGGCGAGAATGGGCTGCGACATAGCGACCGTTCCCTACGGCGTAATTATGCAGATGCTCAATCATCCCCTTACCGATATAGGTATTGCGAAATTCGATAAGGACTGGGCGACAGTACCCAAGCAGTAATAAATAAAACGATATTTAAAAGAGCGTATCACCTAGGTGATACGCTCTTTTGCTTTGAAAACCGATATTAAAAGTAAAGAGGACGCATACGGCGAGAAGCTTATACCGCTTTGATTTGCAGTTCTCCGCCCTCTGCCGTGACCTCAGCCGAGCCGCCCGCCTTCAGTTCTCCGCCTATTAACATCTGTGCGAGCTTATCCTCGATATGGCGCTCTATAAAGCGGCGCATCGGACGCGCTCCGTACTGCGGGTTGTAGCTCTTTTCAAGCACGACTTTTTTTGCCTCGTCGGAAACCTTGAGCGAAATGCCCTTTTCCGAAAGTCCACCGTATAAATCTCCGAGCATCAAATCTATAATTTGCAGAAGCTCGTCTCTTTCAAGCCTTTTGAATATAACCGTCTCGTCCACTCTGTTTAAAAATTCGGGTCTGAAAAGCGATTTTAACGCGCGGTCTATCTTCAGTTCATCGCCCATACTGTCGGCGCCGAAGCCGGCAATATTTGACTTTTCGCTGCTCCCCGCGTTCGAAGTCATTATGATTATGGTATTTTCAAATGATACCGTGCGTCCGTGGCTGTCGGTTATTTTTCCGTCGTCAAGGATTTGAAGCAGCATATTGAAAACGTCGGGGTGCGCCTTTTCAATCTCGTCGAGCAAAATCACCGAGTAAGGTCTGCGCCTGATTTTTTCGGTTAGCTGACCCGCGTCGTCGTAGCCGACATAACCGGGAGGCGAGCCTATCAGCTTTGAGACGGAGTGAGCCTCCATAAATTCGGACATATCGAGACGTATCAGCGCGTCCTCGCTGTCGAAAACCTCGCGCGCAATCTGCTTTACAAGCTCGGTCTTGCCCACGCCGGTCGGACCTACAAAAATAAACGAAACAGGTCGTCGCTTCAGACTTATTCCGGCGCGTTTGCGCCTTATCGCGCGAGCGACCGCGTCCACGGCTTCGTCCTGCCCGATAAGGCGGGAATGGAGCCGCGCTTCAAGGTCGATGAGCTGACCGCTTTCGTATTCCGAAATTCTGCTTACGGGTATATTGGTGCGGTTTTGAATTACAGCCGCTATATCCTCCGCGGTAAGACAGGGAGGAGTATATCGCTCGGAAAGTTCGGTTAACTTGCTTTCGAGTCGGCACGCCTGCGTCTTTAAATCGGCGGCGCGCTCAAAATCCTGTTCCTCGCCGCTTGAAAGTCCGTCAATCTCGCTTTGCAGCGCTTCAAGCTCGCGCTTTAAGTCTATGATGACTTTTAATTTGTCGTCCTCCAGCTTTGCCTTTGCCGCCGCTTCGTCTACCACATCGATTGCTTTGTCGGGAAGCAGCTTGTCGGTTATGTATCGCTCTGACAGCACAGCCGCAGTTCGCAGAATTTCGCTCGGAATTATTACATTGTGAAATTTTTCATAGTTCTTGCGCAGCCCTTTTAATATTTCAACCGTTTCGTCGATTGACGGTTCTTCGACAAGGACGGACTGAAAACGCCGCTCCAGAGCCGCGTCTTTTTCTATATATTTGCGGTATTCCTCAAGCGTGGTCGCGCCTATTACGCGTATATCCCCGCGAGACAGGGCGGGCTTTAATATATTTGCCGCGTTCATCGCGCCCTCCGCATCGCCCGCCGAGGCGATGGTGTGGATTTCGTCAATCACGAGAATAATGTTCTTGGATTTAATTACCTCGTCGATAAGCTTTTTCATACGCGCTTCAAATTGACCTCTGAATTGAGTTCCCGCCAACATAGCCGACATATCGAGAAGATAAAGCTCAGCGTCGGCAAGCTGCCACGGTACGTCGCCGCTTGCTATTTTCAAGGCAAGACCCTCGGCGATTGCAGTTTTGCCCACGCCGGGTTCGCCTATAAGACAGGGGTTGTTCTTTGTGCGGCGCGTCAGAATATGAATTACGCGTGTAATCTCGCGTTCGCGCCCTATTACGGGGTCGATTTCGCCGTTTTTGGCTTTTTCGTTTAAATTTGTCGCATACGTTTCAAGCGCGCTCTTTTGTTTTCTTTCGCGTTTGTCTTTCTTCTTGTCCTTTGACTTTTCTGATGAATCGCTGTCTTTGCCGCCGGGCTGAGCGCCTCCGAAAACCATATTTGTTATATAGTCTATCCCCGAATGTAAGTCGCCTTCGGAGAGCTTTTCGATTATTTCGTCGTCCAGCTTGCCTATCGGAAAGGCGCATATATTATACATAGTGTTGCTTCCGTCCTCCGAGGCGTCAGCATCCTCGAAGTCACCGTCCTCTTCGGGGTATTCCTCGTCAAAAACTCCGTCGGGATAGGAGATTTGCGCGTCCTCGATTCTGCTGTTTATAGTTTCCATGGCGTTGTCTATACTTTCAATGAGCTTTTCACGAAATTCCTCTTGATTGTCTCCCGCGTCGATGCTGTCTGAAATATTTTCGCGCATACTTTCGCTGACCTCTTTCATAATTTCCGAAAAGTCAACCGAATTTCCGAGCGACCTAATCATAGGTTCGAGCGCTTCGGGGGTTAGTCCGAATTTTTTAAGTATATCGCCGCTGCCGCCTATGTTGTGCTTCGCCGCGCACGGCATACAATATCCCTTGCCGTCGACAAAGATTACGGCGGGATTTTTATTGCATAATGAACAAAGCTCCATTTAAAACACCTCTTTTACTTCTCTATGTCAATTTTATGTCGATTTTGTCAAGTATTCCGTTTAGTTTCGCCAGTACCACACCGTAGTTTGTAATAGGCACGCCCTGCGCCTTTGCCGCCTCTACGCGGGAGAGCAGGTATTTTCGGCTGAACATACAGCCGCCGCAGTGGATTATCAGGTCGTATCCGGTAAGGTCCTTGGGAAAATCCACTCCCGAAACGATGTCGACTTTAAGCCCTTCGCCGACTTTTTTCCTGAGCGCACGGGGTATTTTTACCCTGCCTATATCCTCGGCGAGGGGCGCGTGGGTACACGCCTCGGCAATAAGCACTCTCGAATTTTCGGTGAGCCTGTCAATCGCCGCCGCGCCGTCCATATATGCCCCTATATCCGATTTGTACGCCGCCATAAGAACCGAAAAAGAGGTGAGACGGCTTTCGGAAGGCTTGTTTTCATACACATATCCGAAGCACTGCGAGTCTGTTATTATGAGCTCGGGCGGCTGTTTCAGCGAGCTTAGCGCGTCTTGCATATTATCCGCCGTGGACGAAATCACAATACATTTATTGTCGAGCAAATCTCTTATAGTTTGTACCTGAGGAAGAATAAGTCTGCCCTTGGGCGCTTGAATGTCCTGCGGCATAATAAGCAGAACCACGTCACCCGCGTTTACATAATCTCCGGTAAGCGAAAGCGCGCCGTAATCTTCTGGAACGCATCTTACGATAGCCTCGCGGATTTCCGCAAGACCGTCGCCCGTGACCGAGCTGAACGCGATTGGCTCAAGATTTGTTTCGGCGTGTATTTTTTGCAGCAGAGGAGCGGTATCCGTAAGGTCGGACTTGCTGACAGCCGCCACAATAGGAACGTTTTTTTTGCGCAGAGCGGCGAGCCACTCCTTTTCATAGCTTAAATCGCCTTCAGAGAAGAGCATAACCGCAATATCCGTCTTGTCTATAATATTACGCGTTTTTTCAACTCTCATTCCTCCGAGTTCTCCGTCGTCGTCAAAACCTGCGGTGTCGACAAACATAACCGGACCTATCGGATGCAGTTCCATAGCCTTGAACACGGGGTCTGTGGTGGTTCCGGCAAAATCCGAAACAAGCGCGATATTCTGGTTGGTTATCGCGTTGATAAGTGAGGATTTTCCGCTGTTGCGCCTGCCGAAAATCGCTATATGAAGTCTGTTTGAAGCTGTTGTATCGTTAAGCGACATAATAAATTCTCCGTTTAAAATCTGAAGTCGCGCTTGCCGTGCTTTATGTTTTCGATATATTCCTCGGCAAGACTGCGTACCTTCGGGTTTGTGATTTTTTTAAGTTCTTCGGCAATTACCTTTTCGCCTTTTTCGCGGGTGTCGGGGCTTGCGTAGTCCTCCAGATATTCTTTGAGCGTCATAAGCGCGTTCGGGTGACAGCAGTTGACTATCTGACCGCTCTTGCAAAGGCTCATAAATCGGTCGCCTGTTCTGCCTTCACGGTAGCAGGCTGTGCAGAAGCTCGGAATGTGTCCGGTCGAAAGCAGCCAGTTTACTACCTCGTCGAGCGTTCTGGTGTCGTTTACGTCAAACTGCGCCGAGTTTTCTTCGGGTGTTTCTTTCTCGACATATCCGCCGACCGAGGTACGGCTTCCGCCGCTTATCTGAGAAACGCCGCGCTTTAACAAAATCTCGCGCACGTTTTTGTTCTCGCGGGTCGATATAATAATTCCCGTATATGGAACGGCAATACGAAGCACCGCAACCAATTTTTCAAACAGCTCGTCCGAAAGACTGTTGTCAAACTCGTTCGGGTCAATGTCGTCCGCGGGACGGACGCGCGGAACGCTTATCGTGTGAGGACCGCAGCCGTATGCCGCCTCCAGATGCTCCGCGTGCATAAGAATACCCACAAAGTCGTACTTGTAAAGGTTAAGCCCGAACAGAACGCCGCAGCCGACGTCATCGATTCCAGCCTGCATTGCTCTGTCCATAGCCTCGGTGTGATATGCGTAGTTGCTTTTCGGTCCGGTCGGGTGCAGACGCTCGTATGTCTCTTTGTGATAGGTTTCCTGAAACAGAATATATGTGCCTATTCCCGCCTCTTTGAGCTTCTTGTAGTTTTCAATGGTTGTTGCCGCGATGTTGACGTTTACGCGCCTTATCGCTCCGTTTTTATGCTTTATTCCGTAAATGGTCTTTATGCTCTCCAGCACATACTCAATAGGACATCTTTCAGGGTCCTCGCCTGTTTCTATCGCAAGGCGCTTGTGACCCATATCCTGAAGAGCGATTACCTCTTTCTCTATCTCCTCCTGAGAAAGCTGCTTGCGCGCAATGTGCTTGTTCTTGTAGTGATACGGGCAGTAAAGACAGCCGTTTACGCAGTAGTTCGAGAGATAAAGCGGCGCGAACATAACTATTCGGTTGCCGTAGAATTTTTGCTTTATCTCGTCCGCCAAAGCGTATATTTCTTCAAGTATCTCTTTGTCCTCACACTCCAAAAGCACCGCCGCGTCGCGGTGGCTGAGTCCTTTACACTCGGACGCTTTTTTAAGTATTTCCCTCATAAGATTCAGGTTGTTTTTATTTTCGGCGGCGTATTTAAGCGTTGATTGTATTTCGTCGTCGTTAATAAACTCAACCGCGTTCTTGCTTTTCACATCGTACATAGCCCCTCGGCTCCTTTGCTGATTAAATATTTGCATACAAAATTATTCTATCACAATGCGCGCTTTTTTGCAAGCGGTTTTAATATGTAAATTGCCAAGCCTTCAAACACGGGTCTTGACAGAAAAATCGAAAAATGGTATAATAAATTTTCAATTTGAAGTTTTTTAAAACTTTTGTCGAGTTTTATTCGGCGCAGAGGAGTGAGATTATGCCTAAGAACTTTGATGACTTTGTCAGAATTATAAGAGAGACGCACAAAGAGCGAAATGAAATTCCAAGGTCTTTTTTCAGCGAAAGCAATGTTAAGAGGGGGCTGAGAAACGCGGACGGAACCGGCGTTCTGGCGGGTCTTACCACTATAGGCGAAGTACACGGTTATATACTTGACGAGGGCGTGAAAACGCCTGTGGAAGGAAGCTTGCGCTACCGCGGAATAGATTTGTACGATATTGTCCGCAACTGTCAGGCGGAGGACCGTCTGGGATTTGAGGAGACAACGTTCCTTATTTTGTTCGGATTTTTGCCCAATCGTAAGCAGCTTGCGGTATTTGTCAGTTTCCTTGAGGGTATGCGTGCGCTACCCGACAATTTTACCGAAGATATGATTTTAAAGGCTCCGAGTAAAAATATTATGAACAAAATAGCGCGTTCGGTGCTTGCGCTTTATTCATATGACGACAATCCCGACGATTTGGCTCTGCCCAATCTTTTGAAGCAATGTATGGGGCTTATCGCTAAATTCCCGAGCATTATCGCCTACGCGTATGCCGCAAAACAGCATTATTACGATAACAAGAGTCTGGTGCTTCACCACCCGAATCCCGACCTTTCGACCGCGGAGAACTTTTTCTATATGATAAGAAGCGACCATGAGTATTCGCGTCTCGAAGCGCAGATACTCGACCTCGCTCTGATAATCCACGCGGAGCATGGCGGAGGAAACAACTCCGCTTTTGCGACGAGGGTCCTCTCGTCGTCGGGAACGGATACATATTCGGCGATTGCGGCGGCTATCGGTTCTCTCAAAGGACCTAAGCACGGCGGCGCAAACGAAAAAATGATGGCGCAGATGAACGAAATTAAGGCGAACGTCAAAGACTGGTCTGATGAGGACGAGGTTTACGGCTATCTTGTTAAGATACTCAACAAGGAGGCGGGCGACGGAACCGGTCTTATTTACGGCGTGGGACACGCGGTATACACGCTGTCCGACCCCCGCGCAGTCCTTCTCAAAGAGAAGATGAGCGAGCTTGCCGAGCTTAAGGGTTTTAGCGACGAATTTAGGCTCTATAATACGGTGGCGAGGCTTGCGCCAAAGGCGTTTTCGCAGGTCAAGGGCTTTGACCGCCCGCTTTGCGCAAACGTGGATTTCTATTCGGGATTTGTTTATAAGATGCTGGACATTCCGTCCGAGCTTTATACTCCTATCTTTGCGATGGCTCGAATTGTCGGCTGGAGCGCGCACCGCATTGAAGAGGTGCTGACGGGTCAGAAAATCATAAGACCCGCGTATAAGTCGATTGCCAAGCGTAAGGAGTATGTTCCTATTGATTTGAGATAACGCGCTATTTTTCGATTTCGGGCGCAGTTTCGATAGCGGAAGAATCCTCGCCGACTTCGATTTTAGCGCCAAGCGCGGTCAGCTTTGCGACAAAGTTTTCATAGCCGCGCTCGATGAGATTGGCGTTTGTTATCTCTGTTGTACCTTTTGCGCCGAGCGCCGCGACCACGAGCGCGGCGCCCGCGCGAAGGTCGGGCGCGTTTACGCGCGCACCCTTTAAATATTTTGTTCCTTCTATGACGGCAGTCCTGCCGTCTGTTTTTATTTTCGCGCCCATTCTGACGAGCTGGGGAACGTGCAGGAACCTGTTTTCAAATATGGTCTCCGTAATTATGCTTGTTCCGTCGGTAACGCTGAGAAGCGACGCGAACAGCGCCTGCATATCTGTCGGGAATCCCGGAAACGGCAGTGTCTTTATGTCGGTGCGGCACAGCTTTTTTTCGGCGCACTTCACCGAAACCGTCGTTCTTTTTACCGCGACGTCCACACCTATGTCAGAGAGCTTCGCGGTCACCGGCTTTAAATGGTCGGGTATCACGTTTTTGACCGTGACTTCGCCGCGGGTCAGCGCGGCGGCGGTGAGATAAGTCCCCGCCTCGATGCGGTCGGGAATTATTCCGTATGACACCCGCTTTAAGGACTTGACACCCTTTATCGTCACCGCTCGGTTATCCTGAGTTATTTTTGCGCCTGCGGCGTTTAAAAATCCGATTAGGTCGGTTATTTCAGGCTCCGTCGCCGCGTTTTCGATTATGGTTGTACCCTCCGCGAGACAGCCCGCTATTATTATGTTTTCGGTCGCGCCCACGCTCGGAAAGTCGAGGTATATTTTTGCGCCTGTGAGGGCGGGACATTTGGCTTCTATATACTCGCCGTTTTGCTTGATTTTCGCGCCCATCGCCGCAAAGCCTTTTAAATGTAAATCGATGGGTCGCGCACCTATTCTGCAGCCGCCCGGCAGAGGGATTTTTACTTTGCCGAGCTTTGCGAGGAGCGAACCCATAACCAGGAACGAACCGCGAAAAAGTCCCGCCGTCTCGTACGGAACTGTGGACTCCCGTATGTTTTCGGTGTTTATTGAAAGCTCGCCCGCGTCGCCAAGCTCCGCCTCCGCGCCGAGAGCGCGTATAAGAGAAATCATATTGCGCACATCTGAAAGCTTCGGTATGTTTTCGAGAGTAGTGCCGCCGTCGCACAGCAGCGACGCTGCTATTATCGGCAGGGCGGCGTTTTTGGCGCCGCTTATCGAAACGCTTCCCTTGAGTGATTCGGCAGGGTCTATATAATAAGTCAAATCGGACACTTCCTTTTCGGTTGGTTTATGTACGGGTGTGCGGCGCACACCCGTAAATTATGCTATACCAAAACAGGTACATATACTTTAGAGAGGATAAACACAATCAAACAAAAAATCGGAAGAATGTTTTTCATTATGACCTCCAAAATCCAGAGTTCTTAACTATTGTGGTGTTTTTTAATGATTTTTATGTTACAAAATCTTTGGGGATTGAACCTTAAATTTTAAATCGTGCTTGTAAAAACGGATTCGCGGATTTTTGAGTGTAAATTTTGCAAAAAGTCGCGGTTTGAGATAAATTTGAAACAAAAAATGCCGTATTGTTTAATACGACATTTTTTGAAATATTTTAAAATTATATAAAGCGCGTGTTATATTATCAAAAACGCGGCGTAGCACGCGATTATTCCGAGAGACACCGCGACGCGCACCCAGGTTTTGCGGAACTTCAGATAAACTCCGAAAAGTATGGTTGCCAAAACGCCGAAGAACAGAAGATTCACCGTTTTCGGGTCGGAAAAGTCATATATCGCTTTGCCTCCGAAGTACAGCGCGTCCGCAATAAACAAAATCAGGAAGTTAAATACGCAGCTTCCGATTATATTTCCCGCCGCTATGTTATAGCTTTTCATTTTAAACAGCGAAACAGAGGAGGCGAGTTCGGGGAGCGAGGTGGCTATGCCCAAAAACAGTGCGCCCGCAAGTCCCGCGCCGAGGTTTAAATGCTCCTCGTCGGCTATTATGTCGGTTATATAGGTTATCACGATGCTGAAGAAAATCAGGCCTATCGAGGATATTACAAAGCGGAAAACGATTTGACCGAGCGACAGTGAAATATCCTCGTCGTTTTCGCTTTCCTCGCCGTTGTCCTCCATTGTAAAGCGCACGCTTGCGATATAGAGCAAAAGTATGATTATTGACGTTATATTTATATGCGCTATCTGTATGTTTAAAATTCCGAAGAAATTTAAAATCATAAAAGCGTAAATTATGATTACGATTATGGTGAGCTTAAACTGCGCGTTTGATATTACCGCGTTTTTCAGGTCGCGTATTACAAACAGAGAAAGCACTCCGATAATCAGCACGTCGAAAAAGTCGCTTCCGAGAATGTTTCCTATGCACAGACCCGGCGAGTCGAGCCACACGACCGAGGATATACTTGTGAAAAGCTCAGGCAGCGAGGTGACGGCGGCAAGCATAACGCCGCCTATGAATGCGCCCGAAAGATTAGTGCTTTTGTCTATCATATCCACATACTGCGCCGCCTTTACCGAAAGCGTCGTAACTATTGCGGCAACCAGCAGATAAAGTACATATATCATTTGTTCTACTCCCCTTTAATATATTATGGTTTGTTTTGATTAAATTCTTACCGAAACGCCCTCGCTTTTTAAATATTTTTTCAGGTCGTTTATCTCGATTTCTTTGAAGTGGAACAGCGAAGCCGCCAAGGCCGCGTCCGCCCCTCCGATGGTCAGAGCGTCTTTGAAATGCTCCATATTTCCCGCGCCGCCCGAAGCAATCACGGGAATGGTGGTGTTGTCCGCCACCGCGCGGGTCAGCTCGTTGTCGTAGCCCGCTTTGGTGCCGTCGCGGTCCATCGACGTGAGCAGTATCTCGCCCGCTCCGAGACGGTTCGCGCGCACCGCCCATTCGAGTGCGTCAATTCCCGTGTCTATGCGACCTCCGTTTACAAATACGTTCCAGCCGCTTTTGTCGTCTCTGAGCTTTGCGTCTATCGCAACGACCACGCACTGACTGCCGAACCTGTCCGCCGCACGGGAGATGAGATTTGGGTCGCGTATCGCCGAGGAGTTTATCGAGATTTTGTCCGCGCCCGCGCCGAGCAGAGAGCGGAAGTCCTCAACGGATTTAATTCCGCCGCCCACCGTGAATGGAATGAACACGGTTTCGGCAACCCTCCGCGCCATATCCACGACGGTGCCGCGCGCCTCGTGGGTCGCCGTTATGTCGAGAAACACAAGCTCGTCTGCGCCCGCCTCGTTGTATATTTTTGCGACCTCTACCGGGTCGCCCGCGTCTTTTAAATTGACGAAGTTAACGCCCTTTACGACGCGCCCCGCGTTTATGTCAAGACAGGGGATTATGCGTTTTGCAAACATTATGCGCCGCCTCCCAGTTCAATGAAATTTTGAAGTATCCTAAGCCCGACATCGCCGCTCTTTTCGGGGTGGAACTGCGTCGCGAATATATTATCCCGCCATACCGCAACGGGTATGCGCTCGCCGTATTCGGTATAAGCCGAAACAACACTTTCGTTGGCGGGAGCTATGCGGTACGAGTGGACGAAATACACGAACGGGTCGTCTCCTATCCCCTTGAATATCGGGCAGTTTTTGTCGTACTCAAGAGAGTTCCAGCCGATGTGGGGTATTTTAAGACCGCAGTCCTTAAGGCGCACGTTTTTGCCCGAAAAAACGCCGAGCCCCGCCGCGCCTTCGCTTTCCTCGCTCTCGTCGAACAAAAGCTGAAGTCCGAGACATATTCCGAGAAAGGGCTTTCCGCTGCCTGCCGCGCCGCGCACCGCGTCGGTAAGACCGAGCGCGCCGAGACTTTGCATACAATTGCCGAACGCGCCCACGCCCGGAAGTATCACCTCGTCCGCCGAGAGTATCTCGGATTTGTCCGAGGTAATTCGAGCGTCCGCGCCGAGAAATTCGCACGCCTTTTGCACGCTTCTCAAATTCCCCGCGCCGTAATCAATAATCGCAATCATAATTTCACCGTCCGTCGTTTTTTACGAGAGGTATTGTAACACATATTCCGACATTTCTCAATAGCTTTTTGATTATTTTTGATTTTTTGCGGACGTATTGAAAAAAGACGGAGCTTGTGATATAATCTTATATGTTATTAAAAATAATTATATTGCAGGGGAAGATATTATGAAAGTGTCTGTTATAGGAACCGGAAATATTGCTCACACGATGGCAAGGACGATTGCGGCGACAAGCGAGGCGGAGTTTTACGCGGTCGCGTCGAGAGACCTTGCTTCCGCGGAAAAATTTGCGGCGGAGTTCGGCATACCCGTAGCCTACGGGAGCTATGACGAACTGATTGAGGACCCGAACGCGGGGCTTGTGTATATCTCCACAATTCATCCGCTTCACTATCCGATTGCGAAAAAACTGCTTGAGAGAGGGAGAAGCGTTTTGTGCGAAAAGCCTGTCACGCTAAACCGCGCTCAGGCGGAGGACCTGTTTAAAACGGCGCGTGAGAACGACGCGTTTATCTGCGAGGCGGTCTGGACAAGATTTTTCCCGTGGGTGGAGGAAATCAAGGAAATTATAAGCGGCGGCGAGATAGGCAAGCCGATACTTCTGGACGCGAAGTTCGGACTTAAAAAGGACTCACCGAGACTTCACAGGCCGGAGCTTGGCGGCGGAGCGTTGTTGGACTTGGGGATTTATAATATTACAGCCGCCGATTTACTGCTCGGCAGAGATTTTGAAATTGCCAAAACGTCGGCTATCCTGTCCGAAAGCGGAATTGACACCCACAGCTTTACCCTGCTGAAATATCCCGACGGCAGATGCGCCTACCTCTCAAGCAGCGTGGATATGGCTTTGGACAGCAAAGTGAGAGTTTATTGCGACGGCGGATATATTGAGATAGTCGGTCCTTCAAACTGGAAAAGCGTAAAGGTGTTCGACAGCAAAAGAGAGCTTATCCGCGAAATCACGCCCGAATTTGTTACGGGATACGAATTTGAGCTTAAGGCTTGTATTGAGGCGATAGAGCGCGGAGAAAAGGAGTGCGCGGAAATACCTCACGATACTACTCTGTTCGTTATGGGCGTTATGGACGAACTGAGAAAACGCTGGGGCGTTAAATATCCGAACGAATAAATATGGTAAAATAAAAAACCGACGTAAATCGAACGATTTGCGTCGGTTTTAATAATTTTATTGAAAATATGTAGGTTTGTCAATGCTGTGTTACAAAAATCTCCTAAAAAAGTTCGCCATCAATGATGAAGGCATTGACATAATCAATAGGAGCTTTCCAATT
>CANRNL010000012.1 GCA_947631965.1 uncultured Clostridia bacterium | reverse complement strand
CCGGCGGGATTAAAAGCGTGTGCGAAATTTTCCTCGCGCGCGGCGCTCGGAAACGCACATACGCAATTTTACCGTTTGCGCCGACACGCTTGCGTGCGGCTACGGTAAAATAAATGCAAAGCATTTATTTTACGCCTCCGGCGGGATTAAAGGCGTGTGCGAAATTTTCCTCGCGCGCGGCGCTCGGAAACGCACATACGCAATTTTACCGTTTACGCCGACACGCTTTGCGTGCGGCGACGGTAAAATAAAAAATTGAGGTGAGCGGGAAATGAAAATTCACGAATCGGCTGAAAATTATCTTGAAACCATTTTGGTGCTTAAAAACCGCAAAGGAAATGTGCGGTCTATTGATATTGCAAACGAGCTGTCGTTTTCAAAGCCGAGTATAAGCAATGCGATAAAGGCGCTGCGCGAGAACGGCTACGTTTTGGTTGAAAACGGCAATATTACGCTTACCGACGCAGGGCTTGAAATTGCCGAAAAAATATATGAAAGGCATCTCATCTTGACGCAGTTTTTGGTTGAGCTTGGAGTGGACGGCGACACCGCGGCGGCGGACGCGTGCAAAATAGAACACGATATAAGCGCCGCCAGCTTTGAAAAGCTCAAAATACACGCGCTTGAGCATCACAATAAAATAATTCAGAATAAATGATAACGGCAAATCTCATTCCGCGCTTCGGCGCGGAATTTTTCTTGACGGATATTGTATTTTATAATATACTTAAAATATCTTATTAAATATATAATTCAATATATGAATTTGGGAGTGAAAAAAATGAAAATCGGCAAAATGAGTAAAATAATCGCCGTATTAATTGTGTTTGCTATGGCGGTAACGCCCGTTGTCGGCGCGGCGGATATGCCTGATGTAAGCGGGTTGGAGGAAACAAGTGTGCTTGAAAAGACAATCAGCACGACCGATTTAAAGCCCGATGAAAACGGGAATTTTAACGGTTATATACAAAGTATGACCACGAAAGCATTTCTGACCTCCGACTACATAAAGGTTACATACACAGTGACAGGTACGGTATCGGATGATGCCCAAATATTTACTCTTCAGCCCTATGAGACTACGGATTGGAGCGGCTGGCAGAACAATTTTATCACAATAAACGGTTCTGTTTTTCAAAACGGAACGTATACCGCATATGTTCCGACGGCTGATGTTATTGCGTCATTCAAAGGCAAAAACGAGGATTATGTCGCAAACGGAATAAATATATCGTTTATGGAGCCGCCGGCGGGCGTGGTTGTTACTTTGACGGGGTACAGCTATCTTACTCAACCGTCGGGTCTGCCCGAGGACGCGAGAGGCTGGCTCGAATACTCGATAAATTACAGCAAAGCTTTGGACCCCGCAAAGTATCAGGACGCGTCATTCAAGACGTTCCAAAGCGCGATAGCGACCGCCGAAGGCGTTTTGAACAATTCTTCCGCGACCGATTCTCAGCTTCAGACCGCGAGGGACAATCTTGAAAAGGCTAAGGCGAAGCTCCTGTTTGCAGACAGCGCCGATGCGGGAAATCCACTGCCTTTCCGCATTCTTTCGGGTCAGGAGACTGTGGCTGAAATGGGCGTTGGCTGGAACCTCGGCAACACCATGGACGGACACAGCGGCGGTCATCCGAGCGAGACTTCGTGGCAGCCCTACACGACCACAAAAGAAATGATACGCGCCCTTCACGACGCGGGCTTCAATACGATTCGTATTCCCGTCACCTGGGGCGATATGATAGACGACAGTAACGGTTATGCAATAAACGACGGCTGGATAAGCCGTGTGCAGGATATTGTTGATTATTGCATGGAGCAGGATATGTACGCGATAATAAATATTCACCACGACGGAGTAGTGACAACGGGCGGCTGGCTCGCGGTCGGCTCGGACAATATCGACTATGTTTACGAAAAGTTTGAGAACACATGGCGCAATATCGCCGAGCATTTTAAGGATTACGACGAGCATCTTATTTTCGAGGCGTTTAACGAGCTTACCTGCGACGAGTCGGACAACGGCAAGAATTCGGCTGAGGCTCAGAAAAAGGATACGCCGATTATAATGAACCTCAATCAGATTTTTGTCAACACCGTGCGCGCGACGGGTTCAAACAATACCAAGCGCTGGCTCGGCGCGCTCACTCACTATGCGGCGCGCGGCACGAGCTATAACTTTGCTCTGCCGAGCGACAGCTATAACTCCGAGAACCGCTTGATGTTCTCACAGCATATTTACAAGGACAGCAGTAAGGATAACTATGTGTGGGACGCAAGTCAGTCCACCGAAACCACGGGCAGAGCCAACGAGACGGTCAAGGTCGTCAAGGAGGCTCACAACAAATTTAAAAACGTGCCTATAATATTGGGAGAGTACGGCTACCGCAACAAGAAAAACAGCACAAATCCGAGCGGCTACAACGACATAGGCAGAGCGTACGTCTACGAATGTGTGACGCGTGCGAGTCAGGTCGGAATGACGGTTCCGGTGACCTGGGACGACAGCCGAGGCGCGGGTCAGCCGTTGTTTGAAACGGGCGTTTACACCGTTTGGGACAGAGAGAGCGGAAAGCCCGTGTTCAAGACCATTACCGACGCGATGATGCGCGGAATGTTCCTTGCGCCGAGTTCAAAGAACAAGAGCTTTGATATGTCGGACATAGTATCAAATCCGACCGTAACTCCGATAACCGAAATCACTCCGTCCGCAAGTGAGGTAAATATAGAGGTCGGCGGCAGCGAAAAGCTGACCTCGTCGGTACAACCGTCAAATTCCAACGACGTAGTGCTGTGGAAAACCGACGACGACGGCGTGGCAACGGTATACAACGGTTTGATTCAGGGAAATGGCATAGGCACAACATATGTCACCGCGTTTTCGCAGAGCGGCTCGACCGAGGCGAAAATCAAGGTGACCGTAACTCCAAAGCAGAGCGAGTCTCCCGCGGCGGAGATAGACGTTCCCAACGGCATATCCGTCGAGCAGGGCTCCTATGACTATATAAAAGCGTCGGCGGACAACGGCGAGAGGCTGCTGTATGAGAGCACAAACGAGAATATTGCGAGTGTAAATTCTTCGGGAAAGATAGTGGCGAAAAACGTAGGCTCGGCGTACATAGTAGTTACGGCAGAGAGCGGAGTTGCCAAAGCCGTACCCGTTACTGTTACCGAAAAGCAGGGAGGAAACAGGGTTAACGTTGCGGCTAACATATACTATACCAAGGGCTACTCCGGCACGGAGCGCGGAAAGCCGGTGGCGATAACCGGCGATGGGCAATATACGGTTTCGTATGATTTGAAAACCGATATTTCGGAAACCGCGAAAAAGGCGGGGCTTTCCGAGATAAACGGCTTTGGCTCGCTCTATATTAAAGACTATGACGTGGATATGGGCAGCGCGTCAAAAAGCCCAATCGACGGATGCGAGATTCGCTATGACGAAATCAAGGTAAATGATGTACCTCTTAATATAACAAATAAAGAGTTCAAATCCGCCATGAACGGTGCGGTGCTTGATACCGGCGACCCGTTCAACGCGTGGACGGGCTCGGTTACGGGAAGCGACGAGATAACCACCGACACCAAAAACTATGTTATAAATTTTAAGAATATTGAAAAACCCGAAAAGATAGAGATTACCTTCACAATCAGAAATCTTGTGTTTACGCAGGTCGACGAAGGCAAGCCTGCCGAAAGCATTTCGTCGGATTTGGGTGAGGATATAACCATTCCTTTGGGACACAAGACCGTGCTTTCGGTGAATGTCGCGCCGACCGATACCACGTCGCTCGTTTCGTTTGTTTCGGGAAACAGCGCCGTGCTTATGAGCGATGTAAAAGGTACGGCGGTTACGAACGGCGAGGCGGTCGGCGAGCTTTACGGTGCGAGCGAGGGCGACGCAACTCTTACGGTGCTGACGGACAGCGGACAGAGCATTTCGTTTGTCGTGCATATTAGATCGGGGCTTCCGTTTTCGGAGGTCGCTCCCGTTGTGACCGACCGAAAGATTACGGCTGTCGGCGCGAATACCGCATACGTTCCCGCGAGCGGCAGAGTGACCGTAACAGCGGCGGCATATAACGCCGACGGAACGCTTTCGGACGCGTATGCTAAGGTATTTGACCGCGGCGATATTCGGGTCGGAGAGATGACGTTTGACGGATTTGATATAAGCGTTCCCGACGGCGGCGAGGCGAAGGCGTTTATCTGGAGCGACCTTGACAGAATGGTACCATATCAATAATCTTAGAGTTCAGACATCGAAAAACTCGGTCTACCGTAAGCGGGAAAATAACTAAATGAGTTTGAGAAAAAGGCACAGTTAATAAAAGGTAACCGCGCGTGGCTTGTCGAAAACCCCGCGCGGTTGCTTGCTTTTCGCAAAATTGTTCTCTACCGTACAAACGTACGCCGACGAAAACAATTTTGCGAAATATACCTTCGTTTTTCAACGTCTGCCGAGCGTGTCGATATTTTATCGACACGCTATACGGTGCGGCTAACAGCCGCACCGTTAAAAATATTTTAAAAATTTTCACCAAATACCTTGTTTATTTCGGAAAAATATTGTAATATACTTATATAAGTATATAAGCGCTTATTATAAAGGAGAGTGGAGAAATGGATAAAAACAAAGTTTTGGAAATTGTCAAAAAAATGTGCGACACAATAATGGCGGAGCATACGCCCGTAATCAGTAAAAAGTGGGCTTATGAAGCCGGTCTTACGCTCAAGGGCTTCGAGGCGGTATATAAGCTCACCGGCGAGAAAAAGTATTTTGACTACATAAAGGCGAGTATGGATTACTTCGTGACCGATGACGGAGAAATTCAGTTTTACGATATGCAGAAATACAACATTGATTTTATCAACAACGGAAAATGTCTGCTTTATCTCTATGCCGAGACGGGCGAGGAGAAGTACCGCAAAGCGATAGAAACGCTTGAAACTCAGCTTAAGGGACAGCCGAGGACCGAGTCGGGCGCTTACTTCCACAAGAAAATTTATCCCAACCAGATATGGCTGGACGGACTTTTTATGGCTGAGCCGTTTTGCGCACAGTACGCGCGCGACTTTAACCATACCGAAAACTTTGACGATATTGCAAACCAGTTCAAAATAGCTGCGGCAAGCACCTATGACGAGCGAACGGGCTTGTATGTTCACGCCTGCGACGAGAGCCGACAGGCGTTCTGGGCGGACAAAGTAACCGGTAAGTCGAAGAATATCTGGGGACGCGCCTGCGGCTGGATGGCGATGGCTCTCGGCGATGTGCTTGACTTTATGCCTAAAGACCACCCGCGCCGCGACGAGCTTATTGGGCTTTTGAAAGGACTTTTGGAGCGCGTTGTGGAGTATCAGGATCCCGAAGCGGGCGTTTGGTATCAGGTGCTTGACAGCCGACGACGCGGCAACTATCTCGAAGCTTCCTGCTCGTGTATGTTTACCTGCGCTTTGGCAAAGGCTATAAGAAACGGCTATATTTCGGAGGATTACAAACCCGCTCTCGAAAAGGCGATAGACGGCGTGTTCAAAGAGTTTGTCACCTATGACGATACCCGCGCAGACCTCAATAAGATTTGCTATGTGGCGGGTCTCGGTCCGGAGGACAATCCGAAGCGCGACGGCACGTTTGAGTATTATATGAGCGAGCCGGTAGTTTCAAACGACAATAAGGGCAACGGAGCGTTTATTCTTATGTGCGCTCAGTATTTGCAGTAAAACAGGAGACGCCCGACGTATGCAATCAGCGCATAAATACGCGCCATAATTGAGGGAATTTTTATGAAATCAGATTCGACGTATTCTCAAAAATTTACGCTTGCGCCTTTGCTGATATTAACGTCGGTAATTCTGTTTTCAATGCTCGGATTTATATGCGGCAAGGCAATTTCGCCGATTACCGTTGCGGTACCGGTGATTTTGCTCCTTGCCGTATCTTTTTTTGTTGACAGACGGCTGTTTCGGGCTGTACTTATATGCTTCGCTGCGCTCGCGCTCTGGAGCTTTTTGTGCGGCTTGGTGTTTGACGGCTCATACGACGGAATGTATTACCATAAACAGGCGGTAATAACGCTTAAAGAGGGCTGGAACCCGATTTTTGAAAGCTCCGCCTCCGCTGATATTTTTGCAAATTATCTCGACCTTTCTCTTTGGCTCGACAATTATCCCAAGGGGCTGTGGACGTTTTCGGCGGCGATATATTCAGTCACGAACCGTATCGAAACCGCCAAGGCGGTAAATATTCTTCCACTTATTTCGGTATTTGCGGCGGCGTTTGACGTTCTGCGCCTTTTTAATATTCGCGGCGCGAAGAGGGTGATACTCAGCCTTCTGTTCGCTTTAAACCCCGTGTTTATATGTCAGCTTTTCACATTTTATAACGATTTGACGGTCGGCTCGCTTATAATTCTGGCGGCTCTCGTCGGCATAAAAATTTACAAAGAGAGCGCGGCAGGCGCGGATTATCTGACACTTTTTCTCGTTATGGCGCTGTCGTGTACGGTCAAGTTCACCGCTCCTTTGTTTGTCGGCTTGACGCTTTTGGCATTCGGAATATGCTGTCTTTTCAAATGGCGGGACAGACGCATTTTAAGACCGGTGGCGGCAGTGGTCGGCGCGTGTGTTTTCGGAGTGGCGGTACTCGGCGCACAGCCTTATGTCACGCATCTGATAAACGGGCAGAATATAATTTTTCCCATTCTCGGAGAGAACAAGACCGATATAATGAATGATAACCCGCCGTCCGGCTTTGAAGGCAGACCCGCTCCCGTAAATCTTGCGGTGTCTCTGGCGTCGAGGGTGTGTAACGACATAAATGAGCGGGCGAGGCTTAAAATCCCGTTTTCAATCCATAAGGACGAGCTTTTGTATATGAGTAACGCCGATGTGCGGGTGTCGGGCTTCGGTGTGTGGTTTGGCGGAATACTGCTTTTGGCGTTTCTCGCCTTTCTCGTCTTGATTTTCAGACGCAAAACCGACGGCGTGGTATTGATTCCGATAGTGCTGTTTACGATTTTGGCACTCTTGTTTTCCGAGTCATGGTGGGCGCGCTACGCGAGTTTTATCTACTATATTCCGTTGTTTTTGCTGACTGCGCTGTTTGGCGCGGACGACGGCGGAATTTTTGAAAAATGTTTGGCATATGCGCTTTGCGCGGCGTTTCTGGTGAACGCCGCCGTTGTGTCGTACTCTGTTGCGGTCGGCAGCGCAAATGTGACCGCGTTTATAAACCGAAGGCTGGACGACGTAGCGGCGCAGGACAAAAAAGTAATATTGCGCGTCAATGATTTTACCTCGCACGTCAAGCTGTTCTCGGAGCGGGGTATAGATTTTGAGGTTTCGCACACCGCTCTTGAAAATCCCGAAATTTTTTATCTGACGACCAAATATGAATATGCCGAATAAAATTTTGAGTGAGGCGGCAACCGTATTGCCACAGAAAATAACCCCGCCATAGGCGGGGTTTATTGCTTGGGCTTACTGTTTACAATTCTGAGCAGAAGGTGACCTTTTTACCCTCAAGTATCATATTCGTGGTTCGCACAGCGCACATTTTTCCGCACATCGAGCAGGTGTGGCGCTCCGCGGGAGGTATCTCGTTATAATATCTCTCCGCTTTTTCGCGGTCAAACGCAAGCTCGAACATCTTATCCCAGTCAAGCTCGTGCCTTGCGTCGCTCATAGCGTTGTCAATGTCGCGCGCGTGCGGAATACCGTTGGCTATGTCAGCCGCGTGCGCCGCAATCTTGGACGCGACTATGCCCTCGCGCACATCATCCACGTTCGGCAGACGCAAATGCTCGGCGGGAGTTACATAGCACAGGAAGTTTGCGCCGTTTGTCGCGGCAATTGCTCCGCCTATCGCCGAGGTGATATGGTCGTAGCCGGGGAAAATATCGGTCACAATAGGACCCAGCACATAGAACGGCGCGCCGTGGCACAGTCTTTTTTGCAGCTTCATATTCGCCGCAATCTCATTTATAGCCATATGTCCGGGACCCTCCACCATAACCTGAACGTCGCGCTCCCACGCGCGTTTGGTGAGGTTGCCCAGCTCTATAAGCTCGCTTATCTGACCCGCGTCCGAGCTGTCGTCGATACAGCCGGGTCTGAGCGCGTCGCCGAGGCTTATCGTAACGTCATACTCGCGCAGAATGTCGAGAACTTCGTCGTAATGCTCGTAAAACGGGTTTTCATTTCCTGTCATTTCCATCCACGCAAACAGCAGCGAGCCGCCGCGCGATACAATATTCATCCTTCTTTTGTCCCGCTTTAAGCACTCGACCGCGTGCTTGTTAATTCCCGCGTGAATGGTCATAAAGTCAACGCCTTCTTCGGCGTGCGCGCGCACAACCTTCAAAAAGTCCTCCGCGCTTATTTCAAGCAGGTCCTTTTCGAGATAGCCTATCGCGTCGTACATAGGCACGGTTCCTATCATAGCGGGCGAAAATTCTATGAGCTTTTTACGAAATGTGTTGGTCTTGCCGTAGTTGCTGAGGTCCATAATAGCCTCAGCGCCCATATTTACGGCCATTTTGACCTTTTCCATCTCTCGGTCGTAGTCCACGCTGTCGCCCGATATTCCGAGATTTACATTGATTTTTGTGCGCAGTCCGTCGCCTATGCCCTCGGCACTCAAAGAGGTGTGCCTTACGTTCGCGGGAATTGCGACAATGCCGCTCGCAACAAGCTCTCTCAGCCTTTCGGGAGACATATTTTCTTTATCCGCAACCGTCTGCATTTGCGGGGTGATTATACCTTTTTTTGCCGCTTCCATCTGTGTTTTGTATGTCATTTGAAATTTTCCTTTCAAAATAAATTTTAAAATTTTTAAGTCAAATCAGACAAATCAGAGCTTATTTATTCTCTGTATCTCCTTATGGCTGGACAGCACGAGCAGAGTTTCATCATCCGAAAGGTAGGTTTCGGGCGTGATTTTCGGGTCCAGCTTACCGTCCTTTTTGGTGCCGAGAATGTTTATGCTGTGTATTTTTCTCAAATCAAGCTGTCCTACCGTTTTGTTGAGCCACGCCTTGGGCACCGAAATTTCAAAAATGGCGTATTCTCCGTTTAATGAAGTGTAGTCTAAAATATTATCGGTACTGTAACGGACGGCAGTCCAGTAAGCGCTCTGCCTTTCGGGATAAACTATCTCGTCCGCGCCGTTGCGGAGCAGGAACTTTTGGTGTACCTCGTCGAAGGCTCTTGAAACGACCTTCGGCGCGCCCAAATCCTTGAGGAGAGAGGTTGCCTCAAGCGAGCTTTGAAAATCGCTTCCGATTGCGACGATACATAAATCGAAGTTTGCAACTCCGAGAGAACGGAGGAAGTCCTCGTCCGTTCCGTCGCCTATTACGGCGTTTGTTACATAAGGCAAAATCATATTTACGCGGTCCTCACGTTTGTCGACAGCCATAACCTGATGCTTGAGTTCGCTCAGCCTGTAAGATATATTTCTGCCGAACCGCCCCAAACCTATAAGCAAAATAGATTTCATTTAATACCCTTCCTTTCGCTTTATATCACTGTATATCATTATGCACTATGTATAATACGGATTTTAAAATTTATCCGACGGACACCTTTTCCTGCGGGAGCTTTGAATTGTTGATTTTCACCGTTGTTGCCGCGGCGAAAACAAGCGTAAGACCGCCGACTCTGCCCAAAAACATAAGAGCGACCAGAACGCCTCTCGACGCAAGGCTCAATCCCGGCGTAATTCCGGTGGTAAGCCCCACGGTGCCTATCGCCGACGCCGCCTCGAAAAAGCAGTTCATAATGGGCAGACCCTCGAAACAGCTTATAAAAATCCCGCCGAACAAAAACAGGAAAATATACAGCATCAAAATCGCAAGAGCGTTTTTCACCGCGTCGAAGTCTATTCTTCGCCCGAAGCACTGCACGTCGGTTCTGGCTCGGAAAACCGAAATCGCGGTGACCGCCAGCACCGCCAGCGTGGTGGTTTTAAGACCGCCCGCGGTCGAGCCGGGCGAGCCGCCTATTAGCATAAGAATTATCATTACCGCTTTGGAGCCGCCGCTCAAATGAGTAATATCCACGGTGTTAAAGCCCGCCGTTCTCGTTGTTACAGACTGAAACAGCGATGCAAGTACGCGTGTGTTGCCGCTCAGACCCGGTATGTGCGAAAACTCGTAGAAATACAGAAACAGCGCAGGCAAAGTTATCAAAACGAGAGAGGTCACGATAACTATTTTGCTTTGAAGCCTGTATTTTTTGAAATGCAGCTTGTTTGTGCGCAAATCCTGCCAGGTCATAAATCCTATACCGCCCGATACTATAAGCAGCATAATGGTTATATTTATAAGCGGATGCGCCGTGAACGAGGTCAGCGACGAAAACGGAGCCCCGTCTCCCATAATGTCGAAGCCGGCGTTGCAGAACGCCGAAACCGAGTGGAAAAGCGCCTGCCAAAGACCGTGTAAAATTCCCGACCTGCGGCAGAAAACGGGAGCCATAACAGCCGCGCCCAGAAATTCGACGCAAAGCGTGAACTTCAGGATAAATCTGGTCATACGGATAATGCCGCCGACCTGCGGAGCGGATATTGCGTTTTGCATGGTGCTGCGCTGAACAAGACCTATCTTACGCCGTGAAAACGTCACAATGGCAATCGCCACAGTGATTACACCCATACCGCCTACCTGAATCATTCCGAGTATAACAGCCTGCCCGAACGCCGACCAATACGTTGCGGTATCGTGTACCACAAGTCCCGTAACACAGACCGCCGACGTAGCCGTAAAGAAAGCGTCGGCAAAGCCCGCACTGCCCGCACCCGCCTTTGAGACAGGGAGCATCAGCAAAACGGTGCCGAGCATAATCGCAAGAGCAAAGCTGCATATTATAACGCGGAATGAAAAAAAGCGTTTGCTTATATGAATATGAATTTTCTCCATAATCTATCTTCTCTCAAAATTCTCATATTAAATACGATATATTTTACCACTAAAATCGGCATATGTAAATAAAAAAATAAAAATTTGCAAAAAACTTTAATTTTATAAAAACGGACGCGCGTCAGCGCGTCCGTTTTGTCTTGTGCAATATCAGAATTTGTCGCGTTCCACATAGCTTGTGTGCAAAATTCGATGTGCCTTGCTGCTTCCCGGACTTCCGAGATATGTGGTATAGAGCTTCTGGATAGCGGGGTTCTCGTGAGACTTACGGATAGTTTTCCTCATATCCTCCGAATACAGAGCCATCGCACGGAGCGATTTCAAATCCACAAAGTTTCTCACCGCAGAGGGCTGAACGGGCTGACCTCCGCCGTTTATACAGCCTCCCGGACACGCCATTACCTCAATGAAGTGATATTTCTTCTCGCCGCTTTTAACCGCGTCAAGTACCTTGCGTGCGTTGGCAAGACCCGAGCATACGCAGACGTTCAGCTCAACGCCGCCTATATTGTAGGTTGCCTCTTTTATACCTTCGGTTCCGCGAACCTCCATAAAGTCAACCTCGGACGCCTGCTTGCCGGTTATCTTCTCGGCGGCGGTTCTCAAAGCCGCCTCCATAACGCCGCCGGTCGCGCCGAATATGGTTCCCGCGCCCGACGACTCGCCGAGAGGATTGTCAAAGTCCTCGTCGGGAAGGTTTTTAAAGTCGATTCCCGCACGGCTTATCATATGACCAAGCTCGCGCGTGGTCAGCACCGCGTCAACATCCGGATAGCCCGACGCAGACTGGTCGGGACGGCCTATCTCAAACTTCTTAGCGGTACAGGGCATAACTCCGACCACGAAAATATCCTTCGGGTCTATGTTGTTTTGCTCTGCGTACCACGTTTTTATAATCGCGCCCAGCATCTGCATAGGCGACTTGCAGGATGAGAGGTTGGGTATCATTTCGGGGTAATTATGCTCGCAGAATTTTACCCAGCCGGGCGAACAGGAGGTTATCATCGGCAGCGTTCCGCCGTTTTGCAAACGCTCTATAAACTCGTTTGCCTCCTCCATAATAGTCGCGTCCGCGCCGAAGTTGGTATCAAAAATTTTGTCAAAGCCCAGCCTTCTCAGAGCCGAAACCATCTTGCCTTCCACGTTTGTGCCTATCGGGTAGTCGAACATTTCTCCGAGCGTTGCACGGATTGCCGGAGCGGTCTGCACAATAACGTGCTTTGTTGGGTCCTGAATTGCCTTCCAAACGCTCTTGGTGTGGTCCTTTTCCGAAATTGCGCCGGTGGGACATACAACGATACACTGTCCGCAGCCCACGCAGGCAACATCGCCGAGGGGCTGGTCGAACGCGCAGCCGATATGAGTGTTGAATCCGCGCTCGTTCGGACCTATTACCGAAACGCCCTGCACCTTTTCGCACGCTGCCACGCAGCGGCGGCAAAGGATGCACTTGTTGTTGTCACGGTACATATGCTCTGCGGAATCGTCTATTTCATAATGGTTTATTTCGCCGTCGAACATATTTACGTCGTCCACACCGAAGTCGCGGCATATCTTCTGAAGCTCGCAGTGTCCGTTCTGCACACACGCCAGACAGCGGTTGTCGTGCGTGGAGAGAATAAGCTGAAGATTGTGCTTTCTTGAATTGAACACGCGCTCAGAGTTGGTTATTATTTCCATACCCTCCGACACCGGATATACGCAGGACGCCACAAGATTGCGCTGTCCCACAACCTCAACGACACAAATTCGGCACGCGCCGATTTCATTGATGTCTTTGAGGTAACAAAGCGTCGGAATATTAACGTCAACGAGACGCGCCGCTTCGATTATGGTTATGCCCTCCGGAACGGAATAGGGTATGCCGTTGAATTTTATATTTACATTAGCCATGTGCTATGTTCCTCCTTATTTCTTTGAAATTGCGCCGAATTTGCAGCCTTCCATACAAGCTCCGCACTTTATGCACTTGGACTTGTCAATGGTATGAGGCTTCTTGACTTCGCCCGATATAGCGCCGACAGGACACTTCCTTGCGCACAGCGTGCAGCCTCGGCACTTTTCGGGGTCGATTTCATACGACAAGAGCGCTTTGCACACTCCCGCGGGACAGCGTTTTTCCAGAATGTGCGCCTCGTACTCGTCTCGGAAATATCTGAGAGTTGAGAGTACGGGGTTGGGAGCCGTCTGACCCAGACCGCACAGGGAAATTTCCTTAATGTGCGACGCAAGCTCTTCCAGTCTGTCCAAATCCTCTATCTCGCCTCTGCCCGAAGTGATTTTTTCGAGTATCTCGTAAAGACGTTTGGTTCCTATTCGGCAGGGAGTGCATTTTCCGCAGCTCTCCGCGATTGTAAACTCAAGGAAGAATTTCGCCATATCGACCATACAGGTGTCTTCGTCCATAACGATAAGTCCGCCGGAGCCCATCATCGAGCCTATATCGGTCAGGCTCTTGTAGTCGATTTTTGTATCTATAAGGCTTGCGGGAATACAGCCGCCCGAAGGACCGCCGGTCTGCGCCGCCTTAAACTTCTTGCCGTTGGGTATGCCGCCGCCTATCTCCTCGATTACCTGGCGGAGCGTCGTGCCCATAGGAACTTCGATAAGACCAGTATGGTTGATTTTTCCGCCAAGCGCGAATACCTTTGTACCCTTTGAGTCCTCGGTACCCATAGACGCGAACCAGTCCGCGCCGTTTAGGATTATCTGCGGAATGTTGGCGAATGTCTCCACGTTGTTCTCCAGAGTGGGCTTGCCCATAAGACCCTTTATCGCGGGGAACGGAGGACGCGGAATAGGTTCTCCGCGCTTTCCTTCGATAGAGCGCATAAGAGCGGTTTCCTCGCCGCACACGAACGCGCCCGCGCCGAGCCTTAAATCAAGGTCAAAATCAAAGCCCGAATTTAAAATGTTCTTTCCGAGAAGTCCGTATTCTCTTGCCTGCTTTATGGCTGTGGTCAAATGCTCGACCGCAATCGGGTACTCCGCACGGACATATATGTAACCCTCGTCCGCGCCGACGGTGTAACCCGCGATAAGCATTGCCTCTATAACCGAATGGGGGTCGCCCTCAAGAACAGAGCGGTCCATAAAAGCGCCGGGGTCGCCCTCGTCGGCGTTACAGCAGACATACTTCTTGTCGCCTTTCGCGTTTTTGGTGAACACCCATTTGCGCGCGGTCGGAAATCCGCCGCCGCCTCGTCCGCGAAGTCCCGACTTTTCAAGGGTCGAGATTACCTCGTTCGGGGTCATTTCGTCAAGCACCTTCGCGAGCGCCATATATCCGTCCATAGCTATGTACTGTTCTATGCTTGCGGGCGATATTACGCCGCAGTTTCGAAGAGCGCTTCTGTGCTGATGACGGTAGAATACCGTGTCGGTGTACGCCGATATTTCGCCGTCGTTTACGGTCTCGGAATACAGATATTTAAGCACCGGCTTTCCGCCCACAAGATGCTCTTTCACAATCTCCTTGATATGTTCGGGTTCGAGACGGGAATAGAAGTATCCGTCGGGGTAAACTATCATAATCGGACCGAGTGCGCAAAGACCGAAGCAACCGGTCTGAACAATGTTAACATCATCGCGGATGCCCGCTTTTTCGAGCTGGGCTTCAAGCTCGTCGATGATTTTCATACTTCCCGACGAGGTACAGCCCGTACCGCCGCACACGCGTATGTTATATTTGTAGCTTTTCATATTTTTCAGAGTTTCTTCTTTTATTTTGATAAGCTCCGCCGCATTTTTCACAATTACCGCCTCCTTTAGTCAAGTGCCTTATATTTTTCGATAATTTTGTCAACGTCGTCCACGGTAAGTCTGCCGTAAACCTCCTCGTTGACGGTCAGCACGGGCGCAAGTCCGCACGCGCCGATACATCTGCATGATTCGAGAGAGAATTTTCCGTCGGGGGTGCATCCGCCGTCGTCAATTCCCAGAACCGTTTTAAGACGCTCAAAAATTTTCCCCGAACCCTTAACATAGCAGGCGGTTCCGAGACAAACCGAAATCGCATACTTGCCTTTGGGCGAGAGCGAAAACTGCGCGTAAAACGTGGATATTCCGTAAACCTGTTCAAGCGGCACGTTAAGCCCGGATGCTATCATCTTTTGAACCTCGATGGGCAGGTAACCGTAGATGTCCTGCGCCGCCTGCATAACAGGCATCAGCGCGCCCGACTGATCCTTATACTTTTCGATTGCCGCTTCGAGCTTTTTCTGCTGCTCTTTAGTTCCCTTGAAGGGTACGCAACTGCAATTACTCATAAAGTTATTCTCCAATCTTATATGATATTTTTTTAACAAACATAATACAGCCTTAACAGTATAACATATATTTTAAAAAAATGCACTATTTTTTTAAAAAATAATATTATGAATTTTTGTAAGTTAAGATAATAAAATACAAAACGGTATATTTCTACTTGATTCCGAACAGCCTTTTCGCGTTTGCGTCGGTAACGGCGACCACCTCGTCGTAGTCTATGCCTTTGACCTCCGCGACCTTTTGCGCCACATATTTTACATATCCGCTGTGGTTTCGCTCGCCTCGGTGCGGTTCGGGCGACATATACGGACTGTCGGTCTCGATGAGCAGCCGTTCGAGCGGAATTACCGAGAGCGCCTCCAGCGCTCGGCGTGCGTTCTTAAAAGTCAGCACTCCGGTAAACGAAATATGAAATCCCATTTTAAGCAGGACTTTGGCGGTTTCCGCGCTGCCCGAAAAGCAGTGCATAACCCCGTTTGAAATATTCATATCTTTGAGTTCCTCTATGCACTCCCCGCGCGACTCTCTGTCGTGGATTATAACGGGCATATCAAGCTCCTTTGCGAGCGAGAGCTGCTTACGCAGCCATTTGTGCTGCATTTTTTCGTCGGTGTCCTCAAAGTAGTGATAGTCCAGACCAATCTCGCCTATCGCGCGCGCTTTCGGATGCTTCGCCATTTTTTCAAGCTCCGCCATACCCGCGTCGTCAAGCTCGCCGACCTCGCTCGGATGAACGCCGACCGAGGCATATATAAAGTCATACTTATCGGCGAGCGCCAGACTTGCACGCGACGATTTAAGGCTTGAACCTATATTCATAATGTTTGAAACGCCCTCGGCGTGAATTTTTTGAATAAGCGCATCGCGGTCGCCGTCGTACCTTTCGTCGTCAAGATGCGCGTGACTGTCAAAAAGCATAGTGTTCACTCCCGTAAAAATAAAGTCGAATAAAAACCCATTAGCAATAATAACACCAATTAAGGCGGATTGTCAACAGTAAAACAAAACAGCGGCGCATTTTTTGCCGCGAAAAGGAAAAGGCTGTGTGAAAATTGTGTTACAAATCAAAGCGGAGTATTGACTTTGTTTGTTAATATATGTTAAAATGTTTAAAAATGATATTTAATATATTTTAAGGAAGGAGTTGTTTAAAATGTGGACACGAAGTAATTTAAAATCCGGAGCCAAGAGCGTTCTCAAGTCGAATTACTGGCTTTCGCTTGCGGCGGTTCTTATAGTGAACGTTATTTCTTCGGCGTTTTCGGGTCTGTCTGTGACAGGTATCAGAGATTATATGACAGACTATACATTGTTTATGCAGGGAGCTATGCCGATAGAGGAATTTCAAAATATCACGATGCAGATGACGGGTCCGATTATACGTTCATACATTATCTCGCTTATCGTCTCGATTTTCATAATCGTACCGCTTTCGGTAGGCAGGGTAAAATTCTTTTTGAGAGCGGCGGACGGCGAAAATTCGCTCGGCAACATATGGAACGGCTTTAAGACAAACTATACGAATGTGGTATGGACGATGTTCAAGCGCAACCTGTTTGTTTCGCTTTGGTCGCTGCTCTTTATAATACCCGGCATCATCAAGGCGTACCAGTACATTATGGTGGAGTATATATTGGCGGATAATCCGGATATTTCTTCTCACGACGCGCTTATACAAAGCCGCGAAATGATGAAGGGCAATAAGTGGCGCTTCTTTGTGCTTCAGCTTTCGTTTATAGGCTGGGTGCTTCTCGGTTTTATCACCTGCGGTATAGGCTTGATTTTCCTGGAGCCGTATATGGAGGCAACATACACGCAGTTCTATCTGACCGTAAAGTCTCAGGGCATAACCGTACAAGCGGCGGAAGCATAATTGTTGTCTATGTTTAAACCGAATAAAAAATACGGGCAGTCGTGCGGCTGCCCGTGATTTTTTTGTCCTTAATCTATTCTCAATCTGTTTTTAAGACCGCTGAAGCGGTTTTGAATATTGTTGTTGTCCACAAAAAGGTGCAGTATATCCTCGCGCCCCACAAGTACAACGAGAGATTTCGCTCTGGTGACTGCGGTATAGAGCAGATTGCGGGTCATAAGCAGGCGGTGCGTTTCAAATATCGGCATAACGACCGCGTCAAACTCGCTGCCCTGGCTTTTATGTACCGTTATCGCGTAGGCAAGCTCCAAATCGTCAAGCTGCAAAAAGTCATATTTAACCTCTTTGTCGTCAAACATAACGGTCACGGTCTGATTTCGGTGGTCTATGTCGGTAATAAATCCCGAATCGCCGTTGAAAACTCCCGTGCCTTTTTCTCCGTCCGTCTTGCGCCACTCAAGCCGATAGTTGTTTTTGTTTTGCATAACCTTATCTCCGAGCCGATAAACTCTGCCGCGCGTCTCCTTTTCGGGCTTTTCGACGCTCGGAGGATTGAGAGAATTTTGAAGCAGACGGTTGAGATTTGCCGCGCCTATATCGGTCTTTCGGGCGGGGGTTAAAACCTGTATCTGCGAAAGACTGTCTATGCCGTATGCTCTGGGCAGACGGTTAACGCACAGGTCGGTAATCGTTTCGCAAAGGCTCTGAGAATCGTTGCGCCGCACGAAAAAGAAGTCGTTGTCGCGCTCGTTTAAAGTGGGATATTCGCCGTTATTGATTTTGTGAGAGTTTACGACTATCATACTTTCCTGAGCCTGTCTGAAAATTTCGGTCAGACGTATGCACTCCAAAAGCTCGCTGTCTATTATATCACGCAGCACGTTGCCGATACCCACCGACGGGATTTGGTCGGCATCCCCCACCATAATAAGACGCGCCCCGACGGGTACCGCCTTTAAAAGACCGCACATAAGGCAGGTATCTACCATACTCATCTCGTCGATAATTATAACGTCGGCGCTGAGCGGATTGCGCTCATTTTTCGTAAACTGCTGAAAGCTCGAATCGCCGATTGCGGTAATCTCAAGCAGACGGTGGATGGTCTTTGCCTCGATGCCGCAGACCTCGGTCATACGCTTCGCGGCGCGTCCGGTCGGCGCGGCGAGCGCGACCCTTTTACCCAGACGCTCCATAACGCGTATTATGGTATTGACTATCGTGGTTTTTCCTGTGCCGGGTCCGCCCGTGATTACGAGCGCGGAATTTTCAAGCGCCTTTTTGATTGCCAGCCTTTGCGAGTCTGCAAGGATAATGTTGCTCTCGCTTTCGGCCTCGGCTATAAGCTCGTCGGTTTCGGCTTGATTTATCTCAAAGTATATTGACGAAAGCTCTCTCAGACGCTTTGCGACCTCAAGCTCGGCGCTGTAGTATTCTTCCGCGTATATCGCGTCATACTCGCCCATATTTTCCAAAACTATATCCCCGTCCATAAGAAGTCCGGATATTGCGTCCTCCACCGCCGCCGATTCGCACTCCAGCATATTTGCGGCGCGGCGAATCAGCATAAACCTCGGAAGATATGTATGTCCGCTCGTGCTTGCCTCGCGTTTCAGAGTGTATTTTATGCCCGCCCGAATACGCTTCGGGTCGTTTTTGTCAAAGTTCAGTCCGTGTGCAATTTTGTCAGCCGTTTCAAAGCTGAAGCCGTCCACCGTGTCGATAAGCTGATACGGGGAATTTTGCGCGACATGCACGCTCTCACTGCCGAATACGCGGAAAACGCGCGCCGCGACCGACGCGGATACGCCGTGGCTTTGGAAGAACATAACGGCTTCCCGCACGCCTATCTGCTCCAAAAATTTTTTATGGATAATATCAATCTTTTTTTGGGAAAGTCCCTTTATTTCAAGAAGTCTCTGCGGCTCGTTTTCGATAACCGACAAAGCGTTTTCACCGAACTTTTCCACAATGGCGTGCGCGGTCGATTTGCCGACGGACGGCAGCATACCCGACGCGAGGTACTTTTCAATTTCGCTTTCGGTGGAGGGCAGATTTTTTTCGTAGTATTCCGCCTTAAACTGCTCTCCGTATTCGGGATGTGTCACATACCCTCCGAACGCCGATATACTGTCGCCCTCGGTAATGTCGGGCAGAAAGCCGGTCACGGTTATAAGCTCTCCGCCGACCGCAAGCTCGCATACCGAATAGCCGTTGGAGGGGTTTGAAAAGATTATGTCCTCCACCGTACCCGACAGTCTTAATAAATTTTCGTTTGTTTTTTCGGTACTGTTGTCCATTTTGATTCTACATCCTACATTTCCTGAATTTTTTCTATGTATTGCTCTCGCTTCATGGCGTATACAAACTCGTACTCGTTCTGAAGCCTCATAAGTATTTCGAGGGTTTCGTCATCCGAACCCAAATCAACCACCACTATGTCGTCCACCGTTCGTCCGCCGCTCTTGGACAGCGTGCGCCAAACCGCAGAGCGTACCATCCCTTCAATCGCCGACTCCTGATTTTTGACAAACATAACAAGACTTTCGCTCAGCGCGTGTTCGGGTCCCGCCTCTTTGAAATATGCCGCCGCGCATTTTACAATCGAAAACGTTCCGTATAACGCCAGCGCACAGACTACCGCCGCCAAAACAATCATTTAAACGCCCCCTTTATAAAACACATATTATGCGGAAGGCTCAAAACCGTGATTGACAAAGCCTGTATAAATTGTTATTATACATATAACAACAAATTTTTCAAAAGGGAGTGGTATTTATGTTAAAAAAGTTTAAAGAGTTTGCATTTAAGGGCAACGTAATCGATATGTCCGTCGGCGTTATAATCGGCGGTGCGTTCGGAAAAATCGTGTCGTCGCTCGTGACTGACATTATAATGCCCTTTATAGGCGTTATAAGCGGCGGCATCGACTTCCAGGGCCTCAGCGTAACCGTCGGCGAAGCCGTGATTACATACGGTAACTTTATTCAAGCGGTAATCGACTTCTTCATCATTGCCGTTTCGATTTTCGCTATGGTAACGGCTATCCAGAAGGCTGCGTCGCTTCGCGGAAAGAAGGAAGAGGAAGAAGCGGCGGCGGAGATTGCCGCTCCGACGACCGAAGAGCTTCTCGCCGAGATACGCGATATACTCAAAGACGGCTCTCATCCGGCTTTAAAGAGCGCGGACTCTCTCGAAGAAAAGGAATAGGCGCTCTACTCTATCGCAAAGCGTGAAAACATCTCGCCGAAGTTTATTCCGCAGATGGTGCGCCCCCTGTAGCTTTCCTGCAAGCCACGGTTCGCGTCGCGCAGCGTAGAGGAGGTTACTCCGTAGCTGTGGGAAAAATAGGTTTCCAAAAGCGCGCCGAAGTGGTCGCAGCCGCGTATTATCCTGCCGTCGAGCGGATTGTATTCGTCCGAGTTGTAGCTTTTGCTTATCTCCTCCGAGGTGGTTATTATCACCTCGGAGTTTTTTTCTATCTTGCTATCAAACTCATCGTGCGTATAGTAGTCAAGCTCTTTGCGCCAGTCGTCGGGTATGAACGGGTATATTTTTTCGTTCATCTGCTCGCCTTCTATATTTTTGATAAGCTCGTCAAGCCCGTCCACCGAGGATTTTACGGGCGAAACAATGTCGCGGGTCAGCACTTCGGGTACGTCGTGGAACAGACCCGCGAAAAAGTTGTTGACGATGCGCCTGTCGCACGCGTTTATCTCGCAGGAACAAAAATACGACATAAGCGCGACAAGCAGCATATGTCCCATAACCGAGGTCGCGGGAATGCGCGGCGAGCGTGACCACCTTTGCTGAAAGCGAAGCTCGCCCAAAAGATTGGTAAAGCTGATAAGATTTTGATTGTGCATAAAAGAGTTGAAGTAGCTGTACCCTTCAAAGTCTCTCATTTGCTCGTCAATCTCGCGGCGGGTGTCCTCTATGCCGAAGTAGCTCTGACACATTCCGTATATAATGTTAAACTCCCATTTCGTCGCGCTGTAATGCGACACCTTGAGAATATTTTTCTCGTTTTTGCAGTAGTCCGCATCTGTAAAATAGCGCTTAAACTTATCGGAGAAGCCGAGCGGCAAATCGCTTATCATTTTATCCAGAGAGCTTATTACCCATCCGTTTATCTGACTTCCCTTTTCGTCCATCAGCTTGTGAAAAATCGGAGGCTTGATGTCGGTCAGCACCAGACGGTGCAAAAACTCAAAAATTCCGCCCTCCGCGACCTTTAAAAGGTCAATGTCCTCTCCGCGCTCGATTGCGAGCTTTGAAAAGACGTAGGCGTAAACCATCTTGTGCGCCTGCTTGTCAAGCTCGGAAAATCCACGCGACGGGCGTATATGGTCGTTCCAGCGTTCAATGGACGCAGACTCAAAAATAAATTCTATCAATTCCTTTTGTATCATATATAAACATCTCCTTCGTCGCAACTCGCGCTTCTTGCTCCGATTTTCCTGTTCGGAAAATCTGCGCTTTTTCGCGCGGTTGCTCCTCTCCGACAAAAATCTACGGATTTTTGTCGGTTAAAATAAAGTAATTTACGCCTATATGGATTGTATGGGACGGCGCCCTCGACGTCCCGCCCGCACGGAGTGCGGAAAATATCTAAATTATATTATAACACTTGCCGTCTCCGTTTACAACCTTTCTTTTCTCAAAGAATGTAATGTTACAAAAATATTACAGGAATGTTACATTTTTTTAACAATTCCTATTGACTTTATGTTAAAAATATTGTAGAATATATTTAAGAATTTGACGCTTGGTGATATTTCCGAGCGGTTTGCGGAGGTTTATAGTATGGATACCCCTATTAAAAAGAGTTTTTTCGGTTACAGCAAGTCGAGCGTTAACCTGTATATTAAGGAGATGAACGAGTCGGCAAGCCGTATGCTTGAGGAAAAAAACACGGAAATCAAAGCTCTTAAAGACGAGTGCGCAAAACTCCGTGAGCAGAAGGACGCTATCACCGAGGCGATTTTGGCTGCTAAAAAACGCGCTCAGGAAATTATTTCGACGAGCGAGAAAGAGGCTGAGCAAAAGAGGGAGAGGCTAAGAAGCGACTATGCCCGCGAAACCGAGAATATCGACAGAATACGAACCCGTATATCCGATATTCGGTCGGCGGCATCCGAAACGCTCAAGAGCTTTAATGAGAATTTGAAAGAGATTGAGACATCTCTTCAAGACGAGCGCCGCGCGGCAGCGCCATTAAGCGACGGTATATTCGCAAGCAACGCTTCCGAGCCTTTTGAAAAGCCCGCCGCACCGAGTAACGAGGGAGCGGGTTCCAACGAAAATCGGGAACCGGCGGTAAAACCCACGATAATAAAAATAAAATAATTGACCGATTGTCAAAACGGAATTAAAAAGAGCGTATCACTTCAAAGTGAATGCTCTTTTTTCGTGCAATTTCAGACGGAGCATAAGGAAGTGATTTTATGAAATTTGAGATGATGAAAGAAGCACCGAGAGCACCGAAGAAGTGCCCAAACTAAAAAAGCGACAACGGTAATGTAACATTTTGTTGACAAGATTAGCAGTGTGTGAAATAATAAGTATGGATAAATTTTAAAGGGGGCTAAGGGATGTTACGGGCTTTGTTAATGCTGCTTGTGGGTAAAACTATGCAATCGGCGTGCCGGTCTAAACCAAGGGCTAGAGCGTATGTTAGTCCCTATCCGGAAGATCAAGCCGAGCTTGATGCGCTAAATGCGTATAAAGAGGCTTCGGGGAAACCGATTTCCTGTCATAGAGAAGAGTTTGCCTACGAAGAGGACAAAAGAGATAGAGTTGTAAGATTTATATGGGAACATAAACGCCTGCCGGAATCTACCTACGAATTATGGGGAGACGAAAATCATCCTCGTAAGAAAGTCGAAGAACATTTACAAAAAGCTCACGAGATATTAGAGATGAAACAGGGGGCGAGATTTTACGTTAAGGAAATACTTCGTCCGGCGTATAACTCGGCGGAAGAACTTGAACCGGAAATTGAAGAATTGAAACGTCAAGAAGAGTCCATTCAAAAAGAGATAGACGATATTAACGAACAAATACCTTTTCTGCAAGATAAACTCCGAATTGCCGAGGAAGAATATCATCATCTTGAAGAAGAGCTTTGCCACAAGACAAAATTTATGCGGTGGTTGAGTTTGGATTCTGAGAGAGAGAATATAAAAGACATAAAATACCATATCAGGTTTTACACCAAACGCCGCGATCGCCTTAAAGAAAGACTTCGCCTTACTCACAAAGAACTTATGCCTCTTATATTTCAACATAATCATATTGAGCGAGAAATACGAGCCGCAGAGAGGGAGTACAGTAAGTACTATCCGCCCATAATTTGAGGAATATAGCAATAAGGTTGCCCCTGGGTAACCTTATTAAATAGACACGAGTTGCGATAATGTAGGGTGCGGCGCCCTCGACGCACCGAACATATTTTTTCGTTATATAAGTATTTTATAGGATTCCCGAAAAGCGACTTGCGCTTTTTGAGGTAATGTAGGGTGCGGCGCCCTCGACGCACCGAACATATTTTTTCGTTCTATAAGTATTTTATAGGGTTCCCGAAAAGCGGCTTGCGCTTTTTGGGAAAGAGGAGGAGCGACGGCGTGAGTGAGCCGACGATTTTTTATAAAAAATCGTCACGAACGATACAAAGTCCGCGACGACGTGGCAGCGCTTCGGCGGTTCACACGTTCACGCTCCGCGTGCCGTGGGCTCAAGCCATTACTCAAACTAAAAAACAAATTTCACAGGGCTCCCAAAAAGCGACTTGCGCTTTTTGGGAAGAAGTACCCAACAGGGCACAATTCACACTAAATTCGCAAGCAATATAGCTTGCTCGTCAAGTGTTCATTCGAAGCGGCAGCCGATAAAGCGAAGCCGTGACTTATGAAATAAGTCGCGGCAAGCCAAAAGGCTCGCCGCGACGTGGCAGGGGCAGTAGGACTTGAACCCACGGCACGCGGTTTTGGAGACCGCTGCTCTACCAACTGAGCTATACCCCTATATTAAAACAACGCAATAATTATAACACATTATACAATACTTTGTCAATCATTTTTTTATACCCTGAAAGCATAATGCTTTCAGGGTATTTTGTGAGCCTTATCCTTATTCGGACTTTTCGGCGGTGTTTTCTTTGTTTTTGCGCTTTTTGTTTTTTGGTCTGCGCTTTTTCTTTTTCGCGGGCTCGGCGCTTGTCTCGCCGCTTTCGTTTTTAGATTCAGCGGTGGGCTGCTTTTGAGGCTTCGGCTCTGCGCCGACTTCGTCTTTGTCGTCGCGGCGGACGGTTTTTTCATCGCCGCTTTCAGTCTCGGCGACGTTTTTGCGGCTTGCCGCGCCGTCAATAACGGAAATATCTTTGACGTCATAATAGTCGAAACCGCCGTCCGCGTCAAAGCGCACTTTAACTTTGCCGTTTAAAACCTCGGTATATACCACCGTGCCGCGTCCGCTCGGCGTAATAACAGACGCGCCGACGGACGGCATAATTTTAAGCATATCGTCGTAGCATATCTGTTCGTACTGCAAGCAGCACATAAGCCTGCCGCAGTTGCCCGAAATTTTCATCGGGTTGGGCGACAGTCCTTGTTCTTTCGCCATTTTTATCGAAACGGGGCGGAAGGTATCCAAAAATGTACTGCAGCAGAGAGTTCTGCCGCAAATTCCGACCGCTCCGAGCATCTTTGCTTCGTCGCGCACACCGATTTGACGCAGTTCTATTCTTGTTTTGAAAATGCCCGCCAACGATTTTACAAGCTCTCTGAAATCAACTCGTCCGTCCGCGGTGAAATAAAACGAAAGACGGTTGCCGCCGAACGAAAATTCAGCGTCCACCAGTTTCATTTCAAGTCCGTGCTGTTTTATAAGGTCGTTTGCAATTTTTATGGCTTCTTTTTCGTTGACGCGGTTTTGCGCGTCAATTTCAAGGTCCGCCTTTGTCGCTATTCTGTTCACGGGTCTGAGAGGCTGGACAATCTCGCTGTCATCCACCATTTTATTTTCTATACATACGCGACCTATTTCGCTTCCATAAGAGGAGTCCACTATTACGGTGTCGCCTACTTTGGCTTGTATGCCGTTGGGTGCGAAATAGTAAATTTTACCCGTGTTTTTATATCTTATTCCTATAATCTCTGTCATGTGTTCTTTCCCACCATTCCATTACCATACATTGTACGGTCATATTGTAGTTTACATTTTGGTCTGTAAAGCGTCGGTATTTGTCAAGTATCTCGATAAACTCAATCGAAATCAGAGGAGTTATTTTCCCGCATAAATCCGTGAGAAGCTCGACGCGGTCGGCGTTTGCCGCGTCCTCCGCCGATTTGCCGTGACAAATCAGCATCATATCGCGCAGAAGTGTTTCGAGTATTTCAAAAATTCTGCCGGACTGCTTTTTCGTACCTTTTAGATATTTTGAAAAGTCGTACATCGCAACGCTTCCGCGCTCGCTTACAAGACGCAGAAGATAATTCGCCAGCTCGTCGCGCGTTTTCAGAAAATCCTCATCTTCCGAAAGCTCGACCGCGCGTCCGACGCTTCCGCCGCTCATTCGCGCAAAAAGAGTTGCGCGCGTTTGTTCGATGCCGAATTTCTCAATCAGGCAATCCGCTGTGTCGTCTGCCGAGAGAGGCGTAAGGCTGAGCTTTACGACCCTTGACATAACCGTCGGAAGCAACGCTCCAGAACTTTCGCAAAGCAAAATCAGCACACAGTAGGCGGGCGGTTCTTCGAGAATTTTCAAAAGGCTGTTCTGCGCCTGCTCGACCATTGTGTCGGCTTTCGGTATTATATAGATTTTTCTGTCCGCGATATACGGTTTAAGATAAATCTCTTTTTTCATAGCGCGAATTGTTTCAACCGCGAGAATATCGGTCTTTTTTTCAATGCCGTAGAGTGAATTTTTGACCACTCTTATATCTGGGTGGCTTCCCGCTTCGCACATAACGCAGCCGTGACACACGCCGCAGCTTTCGCCGCCTTTTGGGTGTTCGCAGACCAGCGCGGAGGCAAACGCCTGTGCGGCGGTCATCTTGCCGACGCCGCGTATTCCCTCAAACAAATACGCGTGACTCACGCGTCCGCTCTCGGCGGCGCGGCGCAGACGTTCCTTGACATTTTCAAGCCCGTAAATATCCGAAAACTTCATTCGTAGACCTCACTAAAGTATAACATACCGAGCATAAAGCCGTCAACCGACCAAATTTTACTTCGCTATTTTGCGGAACTGCTCCTTTAAGCCGCTGTAAATATTTTGGTAAACGGGATAGTATTTATCGTAAACCTTTGAATTTTCGGCAATCGGCTCCATAGACGAAACAACTTTTATCGTCGCGTCGCAGCCGTCGGGAACGCTCTTGTAGATACCCGCGCCGACTCCGGCGAGAATTGCAACGCCGAGCGCGCCGCCCTCGGAGGAGTTTATGGTGTTTATGTTACAGCCGAACATATCCGCCTGCATCTGACGCCACAGCTTGCTCTTGCCGCCGCCGCCCGACGCGCGAACCTCGGTAGTGTCAATACCCATTTCACGGACGATTTCCATACAGTCGCGCAGACTGTATGCCACTCCTTCCATAACGGCGCGGAGCATATCGTATTTGCCGTGAGCCGCCGAAAGTCCGAAGAACACGCCGCGCGCGTTCGCGTCAAGGTGAGGCGTTCTCTCGCCCATAAGGTAGGGGAGGTAGATAAGTCCTTCGCAGCCCGCGGGTATTCTCTCCGCCTGTTTGTCCATAATATAGTAAGGGTCTACGCCCATACCCTCGGCCGTTCTCATTTCCTCAAGGCAGAAATTGTCTCTGAACCATTTGAGCGACAGTCCCGCGCCCTGAGTAACACCCATAACGTGCCATTTGTCGGGTACGGCGTGACAGAAGGTATGTACTCTGCCGTGCTTGTCTATCTGCACGTTGTCCATATGTGCGAAAACAACGCCCGACGTACCGATTGTAGACGAAACCACGCCGGTTTTAACAATACCGTTTCCGACCGCGCACGCCGCCTGGTCGCCCGCGCCTCCGACGACGATGGTTCCTGCGGCAAGACCCGTCTTTTCGGCTGCGGCGGAGGTGACTTCGCCGGTTACCTCGCACGATTCATACATTTTGGCAAGCAGGAACTTGTCAATGTCGAGCTTTTCGAGAACCTCGTCGGACCAAGTCCTGTTTTTTATGTCCATAAGCTGCATACCGCTGCCGTCCGAAACTTCGGTGGCAAATTCTCCGGTCAGCTTATATCTTATATAATCCTTCGGAAGAAGAATTTTTGCAGCTTTAGCGTATATTTCGGGTTCGTTGTTTCTAACCCAAAGTATTTTTGACGCGGTAAAACCCGTGAGCGCGGGGTTGGACGTTATCTCAATAATGCGTTCCGCGCCGATTTTTTCGGTCATTTCCTCACATTCGCGCTCGGTTCTCTGGTCGCACCAGATTATGGATTTGCGGAGTGGCTTGCCGTCCGCGTCGAGCAGCACAAGACCGTGCATCTGTCCCGAAAGACCTACGCCCTTGATGTCCTTCGGATTTACGCCCGATTTGTCTATTACCGCACGGATACCCGCTGCCGATGCCTCCCACCAGTCGTCGGGGTCCTGCTCCGCCCAGCCTAAGCGCGGCTGATAGAGCGGGTACTCAAAGGTCGCGCTCGCGATTGAATTTCCCTCAATGTCAAAAAGTACGGTTTTTGTGCCGCTTGTGCCTATATCAACTCCGATAAGATAGCTCATAAAAAGACCTCCTAAATTCACTTGGCTTAAATAGCTTCAATTTGATTTATTTTATCATATAAAAGTTTTATTTTCAACCGCGAATGTTATTTTTATTCAAATTATTTTTTGCGACGCGCAAAAATCAGACGATTTCTTAAAATTTACGGTTTCTATGTGAGTTTTTGCGTAAGTACACCCTAAAAAACGGTGTGCCGCTCGTATAACCATACGGCGGCAGAAAACAAAAAACACCGCAAAGCGGCGCAAACGGAGCTTCCGAAAAGCAGTTACGCTTTCAGAGCTGATTTGAGCGGAAGTCGGCAAAGTCGAGAATGAAAATGCGTGATTTTTAAAAAAATCGCGGCGAGCCTTTTTGCTCACCGCGATTGTGAAATGGTGAAGCGTTCCCTTCTAAATCCGAATTGTTTATCTCATCAAAAGTGATGGTTGTACAACCTTCCCTATAGTTACAGTTTAAAACAATTTTATCATCATATAAATATACTGAGTTGACAAAAGAATCCCTATAATGCCAAGTAATTCTAATGTCTTATATTTCCTTTGTATTTTTTCCAGGTATCCATTAAATCTAACCTCTCACACAATATGTCTTATAACAATCCACATTTAGCTTAATTTATGTGTTGCTACCGTTGATAGCTTATTCTTCAATTAACTTGATGCCTGATGGTTGCATTTTTGTATTTAAAGCATTATTAACATAATATGCAAGAATCTGCATACGATTTTCCACACGAGATAAGGAGTGTCCGCCTTTCGTTAACAATGCAATGTATCTCATTTCTTCAATTACATCTTTTGAATATCCCTTATATTCTTCCTCAATTACATTTGCCTTTGCAGAAAAGAACACGGATAATTTGTCGTCAATAATTTTTAAACACTTCAGTTTTTCCATCGTAGAATCAGAGAAGTCTACATATCCCAAACCTGCCAATAATAACAAATACTTAAGGAAACGCTTTCTTGTATTACTTAGAGCCACATCATCAACGGATATTATAGCATTAATTTGCTCGACCATTCTGTTCGTTCTTTCCAAACCGGCTGAAGGGGTATCAGCTTTGGCGGCATATCCCTGAATAGTTTTATCAGTTGTACCAAAAGATATTTTTAAGTCAAACAATCCTATAATGCTGTAAAAGATTTTATCAAATTCCGCTCTGTTGTCAGAAAATCCGATTTTATCAAGAAACAGATTTTTGTGAGTTATGCTTTCAAGAAAGTTTTCTAAATTTGTTGCGGGCATAGAGTTTATAATTTCTCCCGCTCTTAATCTCTCCTGATTTTGTAAGAATCTGAAGTATTCACGAACTTGTTTATCCGTAGCGTTTGCAATATATGTCATGGGAATGTTATATGAATTGATGTTACCTTGAATAATTGCGGGTAAATCACTAAATTTAAGCCGCACATTTCCCTTATTTGATAATTTACTAACAAGCCTATCTACTTTTTCATCTGTAACACCGGCGTTTTCATAATAATCACGAATGACCTCAATAATTTTCTTAGACCATTCACTTTTAATTATGTATTGATTAGTAACAAAATCTCGGATGGTTGTTAATCGCTGCTGTCCGTCTACAACTTCAGATTTAGCTCCCTTTGCGTTGGGTGTTGTCAGTACCCTTACACTTATATTTCCGGTAGGATAAAATTTAACTATACTATAAATTAATTTATCTTTAAAATCAGTTTTCCATACATAACCTCTTTGATATGATGGTTGTAAGTCGAGACCACCAAAATTAACAGTATCAATACTATTTAATACGGAAGTTACAGGAATAGATGCGTTTGAAAAGTTCATTTGTTCTAACATAATTACAAGTCCTCCTTGTCATTTTTTGTAATTATAACATATATTTTTGCAAATGTCAATAGATTCTAATAGAATCTTGTGATTTTATTCAAATTTATATTATTTTCTATTCGAATAATGAGGTGCTTGCTTGCGATTTATGCATAAAACTCAATTTGCAAGTATTAATTAAACTTCAATTCCAAAACCTCTAAGTATCTTTTTAGGTAATCAAGAGGCTTTTAATTTTATATTGAAAAATGTAGATATATTATTTTTAAGCAGAGCGAATATGCTCTTAAAACTTTTTATAAATAAAAAACAAATCCGAACCTGTCTCCTATAAGGAAAAAGTTCGGATTTGCTCTCTTTTGGTGACCCGTACGAGAATCGAACTCGTGTTACCGCCGTGAAAGGGCGATGTCTTAACCGCTTGACCAACGGGCCGAAAATGGCTCCCCAAGTTGGACTCGAACCAACGACCCTGCGGTTAACAGCCGCATGCTCTACCGACTGAGCTATTGAGGAATATCTTGTCTTAACGCGACTTTGATATTATAGCACGCGGCGGTTTGTATGTCAAGCAAAAAATTAAAAATTATTGAATTTTTGTTCGGTTATTATCCGTCGTACCGACAAACGGGAGTTCTCTCGGTCACAGATTTATGCTGATTTTATTTGCCGAAAACCTTTGAGTAAGCCGACCTCGCAAGCTCGGTAAACAGCAGTATCAGCGCTGTTTTAAAAGGAAATTGTATAATATTGCTCAGAAGCCTTGCGCCGGTGTATATTTCGCCCGCGGTCTTGCCGTACATTATAACGAGCCAGACCATATTCAGTCCCAAGGTTATAAACACCGTAACGGCAAGCTGCGCCGCGCCTGCGCGTATTACCGCATTTATTTTACTTGAGGGGCGACCGTACAGAAATATGCCGTATATCACGTTTCCAAGCATCGCGCTTAGCGTATAGCCCGGAAAAAATCCGCCCATGGGCTTGGCGATAAACGCGGTTATGTCGGTAGCAATACCCATAATTCCGCCCCAAAGCGGTCCGAACAGTGCCGCGCCGATTGAGTTTGGCAAAAATTCGAGCGTGAACAGCTTAAAGCTCGGCGTAATATAGATGTCGAGCAGGGAAAGTATGTAGGCGAGCGCGACGAGTATCGCCATAATCACCAAGTCGGCGACCGAAATTTTCCTTTTAAAAGATTGAGCAATGGATTTAAACATAAAAAAACCTCCGTTTATTTATTGCCGTAACATAGGCATAAACGGAGATTATCTGTTTTCGCTATGTGACAGCGGGATGCGGAATACGCACCGCAAGCCGAAAGGCTTTTCGTCCGAACGGCAACTCCCCGTCCGTCGGCACTCAGGGCGGCAAACCCGCCCAACGCGCATATTCCTACTCTGTATCGATTATTCTACAATATATGTGTTTATTTGTCAACAAATTATTTTTTATTTTTCAAGCTCGGCAATTTTTTCAATTCTGCGGGCGTGGTTTCCGCCCAAAAACTTAGCGCAGTAGAACGAGTCCACAATGTCGAGCGCAAGCGCGCCGCCCGTGATTCTCTCGCCGAGACAGATTATGTGAGCGTTATTGTGTTCGCGTGCCATTCGCGCGCTGAAGGTGTCGGTAACGTGCGCCGCGCGTATACCTTTTATTTTGTTCGCGGCAATGCTCATACCTATTCCGGTACCGCAAACCAAAATTCCGCTCTCACATTCTCCGGACTTTATCGCCTCGCAAACCGGCTTTGCAATGTCGGGATAGTCGCAGGAGTCGCGGCTGTCAACGCCGAAGTCCTTGACCTCAACTCCCTTTTCGGTTAAGTGCTTTAAAATTTCATTTTTGAGTCCCAGACCGCCGTGGTCACATCCGATAGCTATCATATTCTCCAACCCTTTCATAGAAAAATTGTTATGTTATTTAGTTGTTAAAAACAAATTATTTTCTAAACACAAACAGGTATTCGTGCATAAATAGATAATCAAAATCTAAAATTTATGCCATTCCATTATATCGCCCGATGAGGGGACAACTGCCATCTGCTTAAACTGTAATTCGCCGGGGCAAAGCACTATATCGCCGTGCTTATATTTATCTTCGGCAATTTTCAATGCTTCTTTTTCGTTTTCCGCAACAATTTCAAATTCATCGGCAACAGTCTCCTCAATAGCAATAGTGTATTTATTCATTTTATATCATTTTACCTTTCTGTAATATCCGTTTCCCAAAAATTCTATAATGCCTTTATCTCGCAAAAATTGAAGCTGTTGCCTTATTTTAGGTTTAACGTTATTATTGTCGGGATGTTTTTGACGCAGCAACTCCTCAAAACGGTACATATCTCTCAAATAAAACTCGTCGGCATCTATTGCGTTTACACAATGCAGTATATCCATAAGCCAACCCCTTGCGGATATACTTTCTATTTTAAGCGATTGTGCCACTTGCATCTTTTGCAAAACATTATCCTTGTTTTCGGCGTGCCCGTTCGATATAATAGTTATTCGACCCTGAGCAGGAATTTTATTCAGCAAGATATTACAACCGACCCATCCGGCTCTTCTCGCAGTCGAAGCGAGCGGTTTCCGCCGTTCAATAATATCGGGAACAAAAAAGTGTTTTGGCACAAGCATAATATCACTTACTTTTCTTTCACTTTTTGAATATGCCATAAGAAAAAAATCAGGATTATTGTTTCCCGTTATACGCTTAATCATGGTATCGTATGCGCCGTCGTTAATTTTCTTCCCAAACTTCCCGTTTTTGCTTTTCAGCTCATACTGGTTACCGCATACGGGGCAATAGAAATCGGCGACCGGCTTGTTATTCTCGAATTGCTCTATATGCTCACATCCGCACCGAGGACAAAACATATTGTTATATATCCACGATTCCGTTATACGGCGTGCTATTTGCGAATGATTTTTGTATCCTGCCGATAATGTCATATCGAATGATAGTTCCATATTTTCTCCTTTATATCATATTTTCTGACAACAGCCCTGTTCTTTTCTATTAGTTTTCTTCGCAAATTCCGCGAGCATAAATCGCTTCCATACTCATTACCTCGTTTCAATTATATTCTAATTTTGGGACAAAATCAATACTGTTTTGACGTTTTAAGTTGAATTTATATGTATTTGAAACATATTAAAGATAAATTTTTATAAATTTATTGTAAAAATATTGAATTTTTGGAATAAACGTAGTATAATCATAAAAGAAGAATTATTTTTTTGTATAAAGTTCACAAAAGGAGTGGGAGAAAATGGATTACATGAAGGTTTATAACGAGTGGCTTGAGAAGGCGGACGCCGAAACGGTACGCGAGCTTGAGGCTATCCGCGGCAACGACGAGGAAATCAAGGACAGCTTTTACAAGGCGCTTGAGTTCGGCACGGCGGGTCTGCGCGGCGTTATCGGCGCGGGCATTAACAGAATGAACACCTACGTTGTCGGACAGGCGACGCAGGGTCTTGCGAACAGCCTTATAAAGTCGAACGGCGGCAGCGCCGACGGGCTTTCCTGCGTCATTGCGTACGACAGCCGAATCAAGTCGGACGTATTTTCGAAAAAGGCAGCTACGGTGCTTGCCGCAAACGGAATTAAGGCGTATCTTTTTGACGAGCTTCGCCCCGTTCCCGAGCTGTCGTTCTCGGTGAGATACTTAAAGACGAACGCGGGTATCGCGGTCACCGCGAGCCATAACCCCGCAAAGTACAACGGATACAAGGTTTACGGAGACGACGGCGCGCAGATAGGACCCGAAACCGCGAAGTCGGTGCTTGAAGAAATTGAAAGCACCGATATGTTCTGCGGAGTAAAGGACTGCGACTTTGACGAGGCGGTAAAGAGCGGCAAAATAGAGATCATAGGCTCAAAAATCGACGATGAATACGTTAAGTGCGTTAAGGCTCAGCAGATAAACGCCAAGCTCACCCAGGAAAAGGGCAAGGATATGAAGTTCGTCTACACTCCGTTCCACGGAGCGGGCAATAAGCCCGTGCGCCGCGTTTTGGACGAGGTGGGCTTTAAAAACGTGGTCGTTGTCAAGGAGCAGGAGATGCCCGACGGCAATTTCCCGACTGTGGAGTCGCCCAACCCCGAATATAAGGAAGGCTTCACTATCGCTATCGAATATGCGAAAAAGTGCGGCGCTGACCTTATAATAGGAACCGACCCCGACTCGGACCGCGTGGGTATTCTCGTTAAGGACAATAAGGGCGAATACGTTTCAATCACGGGCAACCAGAACGGAATACTTCTCACCGAGTACATCGCGAGCCAAAGAAAGGCGAACGGCAATCTGCCGAGCGACGGCTTCGTTGTCAAGACAATCGTTTCGACCAACCTTGTTCAGAAAATCTGCGACAACTACGGTCTTGAAATGAAAGAGGTGCTTACCGGCTTTAAGTTTATCGGAGAGAAGATAAAGGAGTCGGAGGAAACCGGCAAGGGCGAATATGTGTTCGGCTTCGAGGAGAGCTACGGCTGCCTCTCCGGAACATATGCGCGCGACAAGGACGCGGTCGTTGCCACAATGCTCATTGCGGAGATGGCGCTCTACTATCGTGAGCAGGGCTTGTCTCTCTACGACCAGCTTGAAAACATCTATAAGAAGTACGGATATTACACCGAAGAAGTTGTGTCGGTAACTATGGAGGGCATAAGCGGACTTGAAAAGATAAAGGGAATTATGGAGAATCTCCGCAAAAATCCGCCCAAGACGATTGCGGGCAAAAATGTGCTTGCGGTACGCGATTACAGCACTTCGGTAAAGACCTATTCGGACGGCAAAACAGAGGAGATAACGCTTCCCAAGTCTAACGTGCTTTACTACGAGCTGGAGGACAACAACAACTTTATTGTCCGTCCGTCGGGAACAGAGCCGAAAATCAAGCTGTACTGCTTAATGAACGGCGAGACACGCGAGGAGGCGCTCGAAACGCTGAAAAAGGCAAAAGAGGACGTTGCCGAAATCACAAAATAGTCCGACTGTATTTGAAAAATAAATTTACCTCCGCTCGTTGGGAGAGCGGGGGTAAATTTTTTGCTCGAAATTCTAAATTTGTATTGCAAATATTTGTCGATTATAGTAAGATAATTAAGTGGTTTGCTTATATTATTATGTTCGTCCACTTTCCTTGTTTGAAGCGAACATAAGTCATAACCGAGCGCACGAGCTGGTCTATCGAAAGACCTATCCACGCGCCGATTATCCCCATTCCGAGGGGATAGCAAAACAGCCAGCCCATAAACGGACGCACAAACGCGACCGATACGAGCGAGACGAGCGCGGTGAATTTAACGTCACCCGCGCCGCGCAGACAGCCCGAAAATACGACCTGAGAGATTTGCATATATACTATTACGACAAGCAGATACATAATTATGCCGCCGTAATGGATTATTTCGGGGTCTTGGCTGAAGATGCCGAATATATGGCGCCCGAAGAATATGTATATTATCGACAGTACCAAGGCAATCGCTATGCCGCTTCTCTGACACAGCCAGCCGTACATTTTTGCGAGGTCGCGTCTGCCCGTGCCGAGGTTCTGACCTACAAGCGTCACCGCGGCTACCGAAAGACCGTCTCCGAAAGCGAACGAAACGCTCATAATGTTCATACCGATTTGGTGCGTTGCGAGCATTGTTGTTCCGAGGCGCGCAACTATCGCGGCAAAGGTGAAAAAGCCTATTCGCAAAAACAACTGTTCGGTGAGAGTTCCCGAACCGAGGTCGGTCAGCGACTTTAAAGTGTGCTTGTCGAATTTTACTCTTATAACCTTTTTAAGGCTCAAAAATCCGTCGGTCTTTCTGAGTGAAAATATGCTCATACCGCAGGCTACGACGGTTCCGATGACGGTTGCGATTGCCGCGCCGTTCACGCCGAGGGCGGGAAATCCGAAGTGTCCGCCTATCAAAAGGTAGTTAAGACCTAAGTTCACGAGGTTGGAAACCAGATTTGTACGCATTGAAATTTTTGTGTTGCCCGCGCCTCGCTGAGCCGCGTTGATTACAATGGAGATTACGTTGAACACCATAAATCCCATAATTATACGGAAGTATGATACAGCGTACGCGTGGGTGTCGGTGTCCGAGCCGGCAAGCTTTATTATCGGATTGGCGAAAGCGATGCACGCCGCGCTTATGACCACGGTCAGTAAAATGGCGATAACAAGCGCCTGACCGAGCGTTCGGTTAGCCTCGTTTCGTTTTTCCTCTCCCTTGCGGCGGGCGACAAGCGCGGAAACCGCGACGCTCAGAGAGATAAATATGCACAGACCTATAAACTTAGGCTGCACCGTGAGCGCGACCGCCGCTATTGCGTAAGAGCCGAGAGTGCCGACCATAACCGTATCCACGATGGAGACGAGCTGTATCAGCACCGACTCCAAAACCGAAGGCCACGCTATTTTAAACGCCTTTTGAAACGCTTCCCGCTCCGAGGGCAATTCTCCGAGAGGTTCTTCGTCGATAAGGCGTCTTACAGAAAACAGTTTCATAAGATAACACCAGCTTAAATATTTATGTTAATATTATCATTATAACATAAAATTTAAGTTTATGGAATAGAAATTACAATATTTGGCAATATTTTATTAAATTTAAAGTTTTTTAAAATTTTTATGAGGTGAAGAAATGAACAGAACCGTTAAAATGTTTATTGCGTCCGCGGCGGCGGTAAGCCTGCTCTGCCTTGCTCCGCTTTCGTCTTTTGCGGGCAGTCCCGCGGCGAGTGCAAGTCCTTCGGCAAGCGCAGCACCCTCGGCAAGCGCAACGCCCTCGGCAAGCGCAACACCTTCGGCAAGCGCAAAGCCGACTCCGTTTCCGAGCGCCGTGGTAAAGCCTACGCCGTTTCCGACCAAAACTCCCGACCCGTCGGGAAGAGTTTTGGCGGACGGATTCGTTGAAACGAACCGCTTAAATCCGATATACATTTTTTTGGATTACAACTATATCCCGCTCGCAAATCAGCCGATTTTCATAAATGAGGAAGTTATAATCGTGCCCGTGGACGAGGTTTGCGGTCTGCTCGGTTTAAACTGCTTTTATAATAATGAGAGCGGAAGCGTGTGCGCGCGTATGAAAGACACGACCGCGTCGTACGCAGAGGTTTTGTTCAGCGTCGGCTCAAGAACGGCTGACGTGATGGGCAGGCAAGAGGAAATGAAATGCCCCGCGTTGAACGTCGGCGGCGTAATATATGTGCCGCTCAGGACATTGGCGGACGCGTTCGGAAGCGAAATCAACTTTTCGAGCGAGAACGGACATTATGACATAAACCTCTCTCAGCCTACAATGAAAAATCAAGCTGCGGCGGATGCCGCTGCGAAAAACAAGGTCAGCGGAATAAGCAGTCAGACCGACTATCTGATTTATGTTTCAAAGCCCGAATATCTCGTGCGCGTTTATCTCAGGAACGGCGGAGAGTGGGAGCTTATAAAGAAATTCGAATGTGCCATAGGCGCGCCCGACCGCCCCACGGTGGAAGGCGAATTTACCTACTATAAGTGGGAAAATATGTGGGATTACGGCACATACTATGTGGGACCCGTGCTGAGATTTTACTACGGCTACGCGCTACATTCTACTCTTTTGAACAAGAACGGCGGAACATATGACAACCGCGTCGGCGTGCAAATCTCACACGGCTGCGTAAGGCTCAGGAAAGCGGACATAGAGTGGTTGTCGGATTATATTCCGCTTAAAACAAAAGTATTTGTCTCATAGGATGGATGATATGAAGAATCAGACGGTTCACGGTAAAAAACGGTATTACACTTTAATTTTTGTACTTGCGGTGCTTGTTGCGGCGTTTATTTACAGCGCCGCACCGAACAAAGCTCCGCAGGGCGGCGTTGCGCTCGAAGAACGGGCGGAGGACGCTCTGCGCGTGCATTATATCGACGTGGGTCAGGGCGACAGCGAGCTTATAGAGCTTCCGAACGACGAGGTTATGCTCATCGACGCGGGAGAAAACGACAAAGGCGGCGTTGTCGCGGATTACATAAAATCGCAGGGAATAGATAAGATAGATTATCTGGTCGGCACACATCCGCACAGCGACCACATCGGAGGACTTGACACGGTGATAGACGAGCTTGAAATAGGTAAGATATATATGCCGAAGGTCGCCTCCGATACAAAAACGTTTAACGACGTGCTTGACGCGGTTGAGCGAAAGGGGCTGTCCGTAAACACCGCGAAGTCGGGCGTTGAGGTTTTAAAAAGCGATGATTTGAGCGTGACCTTTGTCGCACCCGTGCGTGAAACGTATAAATCTTTAAACAACGTCAGCGCGGTCGTTAAGATAGTATATAAAAACTCGTCCTTTTTGTTTACCGGCGACGCGGAAGAGCAGGCGGAGGAAGATATAACCGCCGATGTTCGAGCGGATATTTTAAAGGCGGGGCATCACGGTTCAAGCACCTCAAGCTCGTGGGACTTTTTAAACAGAGTGAAGCCGAGCTGCGCCGTTATTTCGTGCGGCGAAGGCAACGAGTACGGACACCCGCACACCGAAACGCTGGAAAAGCTCTCCGAAATCGGCGCGGCGGTCTACCGTACCGACTTGGACGGCACCGTGATTATAGAAACGCAGGGTGACGGATATACCGTGTATACCGAAAATTCGGAGGAAAACAAAGGGGAAGAATGAGAATGAACACAAACAACAGACGTCTGACGGTGGACAGAACAGAGGGCGATTTTGCGATACTCGAAAACGAGGACGGCAAGACGGCGGCGGTTAAATTGTTTCTTTTGCCCGATGTGAGCGAGGGCGACGTTTTGGAAATATTGGTTGACCGCTCCGAAACAGAAGCCCGTAAAGCTGCCGCGAATGAGCGTGTAGAAAGGTTATGGAAAGACTAATAAGACTAATAAAACAAAAAGACTTTCTCGTTTGAGAAAGTCCTTTTTGTTTTGTTTCTGCTATATTTCCATTTTAAGCTGAGTGCTGTGCTTGTCCTCCTCGCGGATAAAACAGCCGACCGCGGGAATATTTTTTGTGCGATAATATTTAAGGTCTGCTATGCCGGACTCGCTTGCGGGCTTAACGTCTACCATAATGCTCTTTTTCTTTGGGGTCATTACGTTTACGCCGCCCGAATTTCGCGTCGTTTTAAGCGCGATGCTTGCACTGCTGAATACCAGCGCCTTATCTATGCTGCTGAACGCCACAAGGTCTGCGTCCTGAGCGAGAAACAGTATTTTCGACACGGGTGACGCGGTGGAGTATGCGTTGACCAGCTTTTTGCGGTTCAGCTTTGTTTGATAGCTTTTAAGCTCGACCTTTGCAATTTTTCCGTTTTGAAAGCAGAACAAAACGAAGCCGCTGTAATCGAACGTGGTGACCATACCCACTATGCTGTCGCGCGTGTCGAGCATCGAGGGCATATATTCTCCGAGCTGGCTCGCCTTGCAGTCGGGTATGTCGTGCGCTTTCATTTTATAGACCTCTCCGCCCGACGTGAACAGAAGAACCTCGGCGGTGTTGCTCGTTTCTATCACCTGTACTATCTCGTCGTCCTCCTTGAGCTTCTGTTCTCCGCTTGAGCGCAGTGACACGAGCGAGATTTTCTTCAGGTAGTTTTCAGCGGTGCGTATCAGCTTTATCTGATAGTTGTCCACAAATGTCTCAGCGGGCGCGTCCGCTATGCTGTCCTCGCTTATCAGCGTGGTTTTGCGCTCCGAACCGTATTTTGCCGCGACGGATTTAAGCTGCTTTACTATAACTCCGTCGATTTTTTTCTTGCTTTCGAGCGTTTCGCGAAGCTGTTTAAGCTCGGCGTTGAGCGACTCTATTTCGGCGGTGCGTTTTAAAATATGCTCGCGGTTGAGGTTGCGGAGCTTTATTTCCGCAACAAATTCCGCCTGCACCTTGTCGATTTTAAAGCCGTCCATAAGGTTTGGTATAACCATATCTTCCTGCTCGGTCTCGCGTATGATTTTTATTGCGCGGTCTATGTCGAGCAGTATTTTTTCAAGACCCTCCAAAAGATGCAGCTTGTCGCTCTTTTTCTCAATGTCGTATTTTATCGCGCGCTTTATGCAGCTTCTTCTGAACCTTATCCATTCAAATAAAATATCGCTTACGCCGAGTACCATCGGCGAGCCTTCGATGAGAACGTTGAAGTTGCAGGCAAAGCTGTCGCAAAGCGGGGTCTGGTTAAACAGACGCGCCATCAGCTTGTCGGGGTCGGTGCCGCGTTTTAAATCTATCGTGAGCTTCAAGCCGTTTTTGTCGGTTTCGTCGCGCACGTCCGAAATTTCTTTTATTTTATTTGCCTTGATAAGCTCGGCAATCTTCTCTATTATCGCCTCTATCGTAGTGGAATAGGGTATCTCATAAATTTCAATGCAGTTTTGCTTTTTGTCGTACTTATATTTGGAGCGTATCTTGAAGGAGCCGCGCCCCGTGCGGTAAATCTCACGCATAGCTTCTTCGTTGTAGATTATTTCTCCGCCGGTCGGAAGGTCGGGAGCGGGCATAATCGGAATTATGTCCGCGTCGGGATTTTTGATAAGCTCTGTCGCCGCGCCGCATATCTCGCGCAGATTAAAGCTGCATATGTTGGAAGCCATACCCGCCGCAATTCCCTGATTGGGGTTTACAAGTATGTTCGGAAACGAAGTTGGCAAAAGGCGCGGTTCTTTCATCGTTCCGTCGTAGTTGTCTACAAAATCCACCGTGTTTTTGTCGATGTCCTTGAACACCTCGGCGCAGACGGGGCTCAGCTTTACCTCGGTATAACGCGCCGCCGCGTATGCCATATCCCGCGAATAGTGCTTGCCGAAGCTTCCCTTTGAATCGACGAGCGGAAGCAGGAGCGACTCGTTGCCTTCGGTAAGGCGCACCATAGTTTCGTAGATAGCCGCGTCGCCGTGCGGATTGAGCTTCATCGTCTCGCCTACCACGTTAGCCGACTTGGTTCTCGCGCCGCTTATCAGCCCTTTTTTATACATCGTGTAAAGCAGCTTGCGGTGCGACGGTTTAAATCCGTCTATTTCGGGTATAGCGCGCGATATTATAATGCTCATCGCATAGGGCATAAAGTTTTCTTCAAGTGTTTTTGTAATAAGCTGTTCGTTTATTATCGGTTTCTTAGCCATTTTCTTTCCGTCCTTTAAATTTCTCGTCAGCTTACGTCGGTAAGCTCAAGATAGAATCGTCCGTTTTCGGCGATATGCTCTTTTCTGTCGCTCAGATTGTCGCCGAGCAGAAGGTCGAACATCGCCTGCGTGCGCTCCGCGTCATCGGGCGTAACCTTGATAAGACGCCTTGTTTCGGGATTCATAGTGGTTTCCCACATCATATCGGGCTGATTTTCGCCGAGACCCTTGCTTCGCTGAATTGTGTATTTTTTGTCTTTCAGCTTTTCGAGTATGGCCGTTTTCTCCTTTTCGTCATAGGCGAAGTACGACTTGTCGCGGCAGGTTATCTCGTACAGAGGCGACTCCGCGATATACACATAGCCCTTTTCGATAAGAGTCGGCGTGAGGCGGTACAGCATTGTAAGCACGAGGGTGCGTATATGAAAGCCGTCCACGTCTGCGTCGGTGCATATTATGATTTTGTTCCACCTTAAATTGTCAAGGTTAAACGCGTTTAAATCCTTGTTGTGCTTTGAAGTTATCTCCACTCCGCAGCCCAAGACCTTTAAAAGGTCGGTTATGATTTCGCTCTGAAAGATTTTATTGTAGTCGGATTTCAGACAGTTGAGTATCTTTCCGCGAAGCGGGATAATAGCCTGAAACTCCGCGTCGCGTCCGAGCTTGCACGAGCCGAGCGCCGAGTCGCCCTCCACGATATAGACCTCACGCTTTGAGGTGTCGCGGCTGCGGCAGTCGACAAATTTCTTGATTCGGTTTGTGACGTCCATAGAGCCGACCAGCTTTTTCTTGACGTTAATTCGCGTTCTTTCGGCAGTTTCGCGGCTTCGCTTGTTCACAAGGACGCGCTCCGAAATTTTTTCCGCGTCGGTCTTGTTTTCTATAAAATAGATGTCAAGCTGTTCGCGCAGGAACTCGGTCATAGCCTCTTGGATAAACCTGTTTGTTATCGCCTTTTTGGTCTGGTTTTCGTAGCTCGTTATCGTAGAGAAAGAGCTGCTTATCATAACAAGGCTGTCCTGTACGTCCGAAAACAAAATCTTGGATTCGTTTTTGGTGTATTTGCCGTTTGCCTTGAGATATTTGTCTATCGCGTAAACAAACGCGTTTTTTACCGCTTTGTCGGGAGAACCACCGTGTTCGAGAAAGCTCGAATTGTGGTAGTATTCCAAAATCGGATTTTCGCTCACAAAGCAAAACGCGAACGACATTTTCACCTTGTATTCGGGCTTGTCCTCTCGGTCGCGTCCGCGCCTTTCGGCTTCCGCAAAGTGTACCGAAGTCACACTCTTTTCACCCGCAAGCTCGGCGGCATAATCCACTATTCCGTTTTCGTAAAAATACTCGAAGTTCTCGAATTTTCCGCTTGCAATCTCGTTGCAGAGTATGAATTTTACGCCTTGATTTACGACCGCCTGCTTTTTTATGGTGGCTTGGTAAAACTCAAGAGGTATGTCAATGTCGGTAAATACGTCTATATCGGGCTTCCACTTTATTTTCGTGCCGGTGTGACGGTATTTGAAATTCTCGGATTTAAGTCCTCCGACGTTTTCTCCCTTTTCAAACCGCAAGGAAAATCTTTTCCCGTCGCGGCACACCGTAACGTCCATATATTCCGAACTGTACTGAGTCGCGCACGCGCCAAGACCGTTCAAGCCGAGGCTGAATTCGTAATTTTCGCCGTCGTTGTTTCGGTACTTTCCGCCCGCGTAAAGCTCGCAGAAAATAAGCTCCCAGTTGTAGCGCTCCTCGGACGGATTGTACTCTACGGGCATACCGCGCCCCTTGTCCTCGACCTCTATGGATTTGTCGAGAAACCGACGGACGGTAATGACGTTTCCGTGTCCTTCGCGTGCCTCGTCTATCGAGTTGGACAGAATTTCAAACATAGAATGCTCGCAGCCCTCTATGCCGTCCGAGCCGAATATGACCGCGGGGCGCTTTCGCACTCGGTCTGCACCTTTAAGAGACACGATGCTTTCGTTATCGTAACTGTTTTTTGCTTTGGCGCACACAATAAAACCTCCAAAATCAGTGATTGGCAGCCGTCAAGCGGTATGACCGTGCCAAATTAATACGCAGTTTACAAGCATATACATATAGTATACCATATAAAAAATTTTGTTTACAAGCAAAAAGCCTTAATTGTAATGAAATTGTAACAAACTTTGCGCTTTAAAAGGCAAATTTATTCAAAAAAAACTTGAAACGGGTACATATGATGTGCTACAATATACAGACAGAACAGTATGTATTTATTTTTGACGAAAGGGTGTGTTTTAAATGGCGGAGGTTATAAAGCCGCAGGGCTATAAATCGGCGGCTTCTCTCAGACAAACTCAGGAGGAAATTAAATATGTAAAGGACCACTTTGAAGATGAGCTTGCCCGTGCGTTGAATTTGACGCGTGTGAGCGCGCCGCTTTTTGTGTTGCCCGAAACGGGGCTTAACGACGATTTGAACGGCGTTGAGCGCGCTGTCGGCTTTGATATAAAGGAGACCGGCAAAACGGCGCAGATAGTTCATTCTCTTGCAAAATGGAAAAGAAACGCTCTCAAGATCTACGGATTTTCGGTCGGAGAGGGTCTTTATACCGATATGAACGCCATAAGGCGCGACGAGCTGACCGACAATCTCCACTCAATCTATGTTGACCAGTGGGATTGGGAGCGCGTTATAGACAAGAAGGACAGGAACACTGACTTTTTAAAGGATACCGTACAAAAGATTTTTAAAGCTTTTAAGAGTGTGGAGTGCTTTGTGGGGGAAAAATTCCCGTATATAGAGCAGTGGCTTCCGGACGAGATTGAGTTTATAACAACGCAAGAGCTTGAGGATAAATATCCCGACCTTTCTCCCAGAGAGCGCGAAAACGCGTTTGCGAGGGAGCATCACGCATTTTTCCTTATGAACATAGGAGGACTTTTGGAATCGGGTGTAAGGCACGACGGACGTGCGCCCGACTATGACGACTGGAACCTCAACGGCGATATTATTTTCTACAATCCGCTTCTGGACATCGCGTTCGAGGTATCGAGTATGGGCATACGCGTGTCGGAGGAGTCGCTTGTAAAGCAGCTCCGCGAGCTTGACTGCGAAGAAAGACTGAGCCGAGATTTCCACAAAGCGCTCATCGAGGGCAAGCTGCCCTACACGATAGGCGGAGGAATAGGACAGTCGCGTATTTGTATGTATCTCTTACATAAGGCGCATATAGGCGAGGTACAGGCTTCGATATGGCCTGAAGAAATGGTTAAGGAGTGCGCTTCGGCGGGAATTTCGCTTCTTTAAACTCTAAACTCTCGCCCGTAATTTGACGGATACACGGAGGAACGGCGAATGAAAGAGGGTAAAATCGCGGTTATAGGGCTGGGCATAATAGGCGGTTCTATGGCAAAGGGTCTGCGCGGCTTTCACGGCGCGGAAATCGTCGGCTGCGACCTGAACTCGGAGACGCGCAGGGCGGCGCTTGAGTGCGGCGCGGTCGGCAAAGTGTATGAGAGCGCGGGCGATGCAATCGACGGCGCGGATTTGGTGATACTCTGCGTTTATCCCGACTCGATAGTACCCGTAATAAAAGAAAACAGGGAGCGTTTCAAGCGCGGCGCGGTCATAACCGACGTGTGCGGCGTTAAAACCGAAATATCAAAGGGCATAGCCGCCGCGCTTCCGAGCGGAGTGGATTATGTGGGCGGGCACCCTATGGCGGGGCGCGAGGTCGGCGGATTTGAAAATTCCGAAGCGGAGCTTTTTTGGAACACCGGCTATATAATATGCCCGATTGAAAGCTCGAAGCGCGAAAGCGTGGATTTGATTTTTGAAATGGCTCAGTATATCGGCGCGAAATATATAACTGTCAATTCCCCCGAAATCCACGATGAGGTTATCGCGTACACCAGCGACCTTATGCACGTCGCGGCGGCGGCGCTCTGCCTCGATTTTAACCCGAATATGAACCGCGCGTACACCGCAGGCTCGTTCCGCGACTGCACGAGGATAGCGAATATAAACCCCGATTTGTGGACCGAGCTGTTTCTTCGTAACCGCAAAAACCTGCTTGACGAAATTGACAGATTTTCGGGCAGCGTAAACAGTCTCCGCGCCGCGATAGAGGCGGAGGACGCGGAGCGAATACACGAGATTTTGTCGCGCGTGCGGGACAACAAGCTTTATATGGACAAAAAAGAGCCTAAGGAGGGCAAAATCAAATGAAAAGCCTGAGAGTGAATATCCCCTCGCGGGAGTATAACATTTATATAGAAAACGGACTTTTAAACAGGTGCGGCGAGCTTATTTCGGAGATTTTCGGCGGCGAAAAGATTGCGGTCGTGACCGATTCCAACGTATTTCCGCTGTATGCGAATACGGTTGAAGAGAGCCTCGAAAAAAGCGGATTTAATGTGACGGTTATAACCGTTCCCGCCGGCGAAAAGAGCAAGTCGCATAAGTATCTCGGCTTTTTGTACGACGAGCTTTTAAAATTCGGTATAACGCGCACCGATTTGATAGTCGCGCTTGGCGGCGGCGTGGTTGGCGACCTGACGGGTTACGCGGCGGCATCGCTTCTGCGCGGTATTCCGTTTGTGCAAATACCGACCACACTGCTCGCGCAGGTGGACAGCAGCGTGGGCGGCAAGGTTGCAGTAAATCTTCCGCAGGGCAAAAATCTGGTCGGCGCGTTTTATCAGCCGAAGCTCGTAATAATAGACCCGCTGTGCCTTAAAACATTGTCGCCGCGCGTCTTGTCGGACGGTATGGCGGAGGTCATAAAGTACGGCGCGATTGCGGACGAAAAATTGTTTGAGACTCTTGAAAACGTTAGGGATACAGATGATTTGTTTGAAAAGCTCGGAGGTATAATATACGAGTGCTGCGACATAAAGCGCCGCGTGGTGGAGGAGGACGAGCATGACACGGGCGGACGTATGGTGCTGAACTTCGGACACACGTTCGGTCACGCGATAGAAAAGAAGTACAATTACGAAACATATACCCACGGCGAAGCGGTGGGAGCGGGTATGGTTATGGCGTGCGGGTTCGGAGAGAAGATAGGACTTACGCCTCAGGGCACGGCTTTAAGAATGACGGATATTTTAAAGAAATACGACCTTCCGACCGAAATCGAGATAGGTAAGGATGAGCTTACGCAGGCTATGGCTGTTGACAAAAAGGGCGACGGAAGTATGATAAGCCTCATTTTGCTCGGCAAGATAGGTCGGGCGGTCATAAAGAAATTTGCAAAAGACGAGGTTCGCGGCATATAGCAAACAGCGAAAGGAGGAGCGGGAATTGGTAGAGATAAAAACCAGAATGTTAAAGGGCAGCGTTGTTGTTCCGCCTTCAAAATCCGCGGCGCACCGCGCGATTATTTCGGCGGCGCTGACGCGCGGCAAATGCACGATAAAAAATATTCAGATGTCAAACGATATAGTCGCGACCTGCGGCTGTCTTGAGCAGCTCGGCGCGGTTTTCGAGTACAACGAGAAAAAGGGAACTCTAAAAGTAAACGCACAGGGGCTTTTTAAGAATATGGACGAGCTTGAGCTGGAGCTTGACTGCGGCGAGAGCGGCTCCACCCTGCGCTTTTTAATTCCAATCGCGCTCTTGTCGGGCAGAAAGGTAAGATTTATAGGACACGGCAGACTTATGCAGCGTCCGCAAAAGCCCTACTTCGATATGTTTGACGAAAAAGGCATTATATATCAGCAGGAATGGGACAGCATATCCGCATACGGCGAGCTTAAAGCGGGTACCTACGAAATGCCGGGAGACATAAGCTCGCAGTTTATAACGGGTCTGCTTTTCGCGCTGTCCTGTTTAAAAGAGGACAGCGAAATAATAATAACGAAGCCTATGCAGTCGCGCGGCTATGTCGATATGACGATAAGCGTGATGCGGGACTTCGGCGTTGAGATAGTGAACGAGGATTACAAACGCTTTTTCATAAAGGGCGGACAGAAGTACAAGCCACAGACTTACTCGGTCGAGGCGGATTATTCTCAAGCCGCGTTCTTCCTTGTTGCGGGTGCAATCGGATGCGACGTTGAGTGTATCGGGCTGCGTGAGGACAGTATTCAGGGCGACAGGGCGATAGTTGACATAATAAAGCAGGTCGGCGGAAAAATTGAAAAGACGGAGCGCGGAATACGAGCGGTCAGAACCGGAGTAATGCGCGGAATTACGGTTGACGTGCGCGAAATTCCCGACCTTGTGCCGATACTCGCGGTGCTGTTTACGTTCTGTGAGGGCGAAAGCAGGATAATAAACGCCGACCGTTTGCGTATGAAAGAGAGTGACAGGCTGAAGGCTATTGCCACCGAGCTTAATCATCTCGGCGCAAAGGTGACGGAGGGCGGAAATTATCTCAGAATAGAGGGCGTGCAGGTGCTTTGCGGCAACACGGTTTCATCGTGGAACGACCACCGTATTGCGATGGCGCTCGCCATTGCCGCGTGCCGCGCCGAATGGGATGTATGTATCACGGGTGCGCGCGAAGCCGTTAAAAAGTCGTATCCCGACTTTTTTGAGGTATACGACCGTCTTTAATCAAAAGAGAGGAAACGTTTATGAACACTTACGGAAATAAATTCAGAGTTTCGATATTCGGAGAGTCGCACGGAGCGGGCATAGGCTGTGTGATTGACGGAATACCGCCCGCGACGGCGCTCGACTTCGACTTTATAAAGTCGGAAATGGCGCGCCGCGCGCCCGGAAAGTCGCCGCTTGCGACCGCGAGAAGCGAGGCGGACGAGGTCGAAATTCTGAGCGGATGCGTTGACGGAGTGACAACGGGCACGCCGCTTTGCGGAATAATAAGGAACACGAATACGCGTTCGGGGGACTACAACCGCGATTTACTGCGCCCCGGACATGCCGACTATACCGGATTTATGAAGTACGGCAAGGCGCACGACTTTCGCGGCGGCGGTCACTTTTCGGGCAGAATTACCGCGCCTTTGGTGTTTGCGGGCGCCGTTGCAAAGCTGGTGCTTAAAACCAAAGGAATTACGGTCGGAGCGCATATAAAAAGGCTCGCGGGCATTTGCGACGAAGAATTGAATACTGCCGAGATTACAGCCGAACAGCTTTTGAGCGTTTCGGGCAAGGAATTTCCCGTTATTTCGGACGAGCGCGGAGAAAAAATGCGCGAGGCGATTATGGCGGCAAAGGGCGACTGCGACTCGGTCGGCGGAATTATAGAGTGCGTCGCGGTCGGAGTCGGAGCGGGAGTCGGCAGTCCGTTTTTCGGCTCGGTCGAGAGCGCCGTTTCGTCTATGATGTTCTCGATACCCGCCGTAAAGGGAATTGAGTTTGGCGGCGGATTTTCGCTTGCGGATATGCGCGGCTCCGAGGCGAACGACGAGATGTATGTAAGCGGCGAAAAGGTCAAAACCTATACAAATAACAACGGCGGAATAAACGGCGGAATAAGCAACGGTATGCCGATAGTGTTTTCGGTCGCGGTGAAGCCCACGCCGTCTATTGCGAAAAAACAGAGGACGGTGGACTTCGGAAAAATGGAGAATACCGAAATAGAAATTCACGGACGGCACGATCCATGCATTGTGCAGAGAGCCGCCGTCGTAGTTGAGAGCGGAGCGGCGATTGCCCTGCTCGACTTAATAAGCTGAAAGGTGTTTGATAATGGAGTTAAAGGAACTGAGAGACAGGATAGACGAGATAGACAGACAATTACTGCCGCTTTTTCTCGAACGTATGGATATGACGTCCAAGGTCGCGGACTATAAGCGGGAGCATAATATGGCGATTTTGGATGAGGCGAGGGAGCGCGAAGTGCTTGAAAACAAGCTCGCTATGCTCACCGACAAAAGCCGCGAAAACGACGTTTACGAGTTTTTCTCCTGCGTTATGTCGATAAGCCGCGACGCGCAGACGCGCGCGCTTTACGGTATGGATACCGTGAAGAAGCTGGACGACTTAATTTCGTTCGGGGAAAGAAAAGAAAATCCGCGCGTTGTATATGCCGGAGTTGAGGGAGCATATGCGGAGCAGGCGGCGGCGGAATACTTCGGAGAGGATTCCGACCGCAGACCCGTACGTTCTTTCGAGGAGGTCTTGCGCGCAATCGAGAGCGGAGAGGGAGACTGCGGAGTTGTTCCGGTCGAAAATTCAAGCACCGGCGGTATTTCCGAAGCTCTCGACCTCTTAACCAAATACAATTTATACATAATAGGCGAGCAGTATGTAGAGGTAAACCACTGTCTGCTCGGAAACCGCAGCGCGAGCATCCGCGATATAAAGACTGTCTATTCGCACGAACAGGGATTTTTGCAGAGCAGCGAATATTTAAAGCGTTATCCGAATATAAAGCGCGAGGTGTACTATAACACTGCGGCGGCGGCGGAAATGGTTGCAAAGAGCGGGGATATTTCAAAGGCGGCGATAGCGAGCCGCAGAAACGCGGAGCTTTACGGGCTGGATATTCTCGCCGAGAACATAAATTACAGCGCGAAAAACACCACGCGTTTTCTGATAGTCGCAAACCGCGCCGTATGCGAAAAAGACGCGGACAAAATAAGCGCGGCGTTTGTCCTGCCGCATGAGGCGGGTATGCTTCATAGAGTGCTTGCCACATTTGCGCACGGAGGGCTTAACCTGACCCGTATCGAGTCGCGACCGGTGTGCGAGCATAATTTTGAATACAGGTTTTTTGTTGACTATACCGGCAATTTGGCGGACGAAAACGTGCGCCGTATCACCGAAAACGTGATAGGTCAGACAAGTGAGTTCCGTATTCTCGGCAATTACAGGGCGGGTGAGCATAAGTGAATATAATTCTTATCGGTATGCCCGGCTGCGGAAAGAGCGTGTTCGGCAGACGGCTTGCGTCCAAGCTCGGACGGAGATTCTTCGATGCCGACGCGGAGCTTGAAAAAAAGTACGGTGAAACAATATCCGAGATATTTGAAAAGTACGGAGAGGATGAGTTCCGCCGCCGTGAGACCGAAACCATGCGTGCGCTGTGCGGGAGCCGCGGCGCGGTAATCTCGACGGGCGGCGGAGTTGTGAAGAATAAGGAGAACATTGAAATTGCAAAGGATTCTGGCGTTGTGGTGTTCCTCAACAGACCGCTCGAACATATTATGAGGGATGTCGACACCTCAAAGCGTCCGCTTCTGAAGGACGGCAAGGCGCGGCTTAAAAAGCTGTATGACGAGCGTATCGGGCTTTACAAAAAGTACGCCGATTTGGAGGTCAGAAACGACAAGGACTTTAACATAACACTTTCAAGACTTATAAGGGAGGTAGAAAAATATGAAAATCGCGGTAATCAACGGACCCAACATAAATATGCTCGGGGTTCGCGAGCCAAACATATACGGCGTAAATTCATATGAGGATTTGAAAAAGTATATCGAAAATTACGCCGCCGAAAACGGTATCGAAACTACAGTCCTCCAGAGTAACAGCGAAGGAGATATTATCGACTATATCCAGCGCGCGGCGGCAGGCTTTGACGCTATCGTTATAAATCCCGGAGCATATACGCATTACAGCTACGCGATTTATGACGCGCTTCTCGCGGCTCAGCTTCCGACGGTGGAGGTTCATATAAGCAATATTCATAAGCGCGACGAGTTCCGCCATAAGTCCATAACCGCTCCCGCCTGCGTCGGTCAGATTTGCGGCTTGGGATTCAGAGGCTATACGCTTGCGATGGAGTATCTTATCGGAGAGCTTTCAAAGGAGGAAAGTGATGATTAAACTTGCAATCATCGGCGACCCGGTTGAACATAGCCTTTCTCCCGTAATTCACTCCGCTGTTATGGAGTATCTCGGCATAGACTACGAGTATTACAGAGTACAGGTTAAAAAAGGCGATTTGGCGCAGTTTTTAGAGCGCGTCAGGCGTGAGGACATAACGGGGTTCAACCTCACTATGCCGCACAAGACCGATATAATACCGTTTCTCGATGAAATCGACTCGGAGGCAAAGGTGTATAACTCGGTAAACACGGTCAAATATGAAAACGGGTGGCTGTCGGGTTACAGCACCGACGCGGACGGCTACAAGGAGGCACTTGCCGAGGCGGGCTATTCGATGCGCGGCAAACGGGTCGTGATACTCGGCGCGGGCGGCGTTTCGGGCACGATAGTTTCCAAGGCGGCGCGAGAGGGCGCGGTCAGTATCACCGTGCTAAACAGAACTCTCGAAAAGGCGGAGCAGGTCATAAAGTGCGCCGAGGGGTGCAGTTGCAGAGCGGATGTGCTTTCGGATGAAAATATGCGCGCCTGCGCACGGGAGGCGGACGTTTTGGTAAACGCGACCCCGCTCGGAATGACGGGAGTGGCGCACAACTTTGAAAATCTCGACTTTCTCGCGGAGCTTCCTAAGGACGCGCTGGTTTCGGATTTGATTTACAGTCCGAGGAAAACGGCATTTTTAAAGCGCGCCGAGGAGCTTGGCAGAAACACGATAAACGGCTTCGGTATGCTGATATATCAGGCTCTTATCGCGGACGAGATTTATCTCGGCAGAAAGCTCGACCTGCACGCGCTCAAAGCCTACGTTGAAGAAAAATGCTTCGGATAAAAAATTTAAAATATAACAAACTGCGCAGTCCAAAGGACTGCGCAGTTTGTTTTTTATCGCTTATTGCATTTCGTAAGGCTCGGCGAGAGGAACAAGCGTTTTGATGTTCCATACAAACGCCATAACCTTATCTCCGCTCAAAGCCGCGCTCGGAGAGGCGATGTCTACCACCTTCGCGTCCTCCAGCTTGCCGCCCGAAGTGTAGCCTATCAGAAGCAGCTTGGCGTTTTCAACGGTTTCGTTGCACTTTACCGTCGCGGTAACCGTGCCGTCGGTGCGCGTAAGATTGGTTATTTCATAGGGCTTCGCCTTGGGAATAATTCTCTCGAACTTCGCGCCCTGAAATCTTGCTTTTGAACCGCCCGCAATATAGAAGTAGTAGGTCTTACCCGCCTCGACTTCGATACTGCAAAGCACCTCTTTGGCTGTTTCATCAATCGCCTCGCTGAAAATATTTTCGGTCGCGGGGTCTGACGCACCCTCCGGTACCGCATAAAATACCGTCGGAGGATTTTTCAGCGTAACGCCGTAGGCATACATAGTGAAAAGTCCGTCCTCTTTAGCCGTATACTTCATAGCACAGCCCGTCGCCTTGCCGTCCGCCCAGCCGCCGTTCGTTCCGTTTGTTATGGCGAAATTATGCGAAAATCCGTCCGCAAAGGTCTTTGTGTCGGGCAGTGTCTTTTCCAGCTTCATCACTCCGGTGAGTCCGGGCATAAACTCGTAACCTGCATCCTTCTTCTCGTCTCCGCTCTTTGCCTTCCACTCGTCCACAAGCTCCACGTCGTAATCGGGGGTCGGCGTCGGGTCGGGTTCATCCTCCTCGCTCGGAACGTAGTCGGGTACGTCGGGGTCATACGCGGTATCTCTTACATAGGTTTTGTCAGCCAATGCGTTCGCATATTCCTCAACATAGGTGTAGCCGCTCGAAGCGAGCTTAACGCCGTCGGTAGCGTCCTGCTTATCCAGCCCGTTTTTATCCTCCCACTCATTGGGAATACCGTCGTTGTCGCTGTCCTTGGACTTTGTTCCGCTGAGAGTCGGGTATCCTCCCACATCGGACGGAGTGTTTATATGTCCGTGAGTTGTGACCTTTTTCCCGTTTTCATCAGTATATGATGCGTCGGTACCGGTGCGGTTTATAACGTCGTTTACCACTCTTTGGTCAACGCTGTCGCGCACGATACTCGCACCCGCGTTCTCCAAAACCTTGGTGTACGCCTCCTGCGCGGTGTCGGTCACAACAGGGTACTCGTCTATATATCTGAAGTGTACCGCCTTCGCCTCGTCGGTAATCTTGGTCGGCGTTACGCCGTAGGAGTTTTTGCCGCTTTCGTTCTCTGTCCATACGTAATAGTTCTGAACGGTCGCGTCCTTTTCAATTCCTTTGGAGTTGTCGCTCGTAAACGAGGTGTTGCCGTCAACATAGTTACCGTCAACATAGAGGTCGGTACTCCAAACGTATTTATTGTCGACCTCGTTGATGCTTTCGGTTGACGTAAGCTCGAATATTCTGCTTCTTCGGCTGCTGCTCGTCGCCGGACCGTATTTGTAGTAGCAGTTGATAATGTTCGCAACCGCCGCCTTTTGTCCGCCGTACGCCGAGCCGCCGCCCCAGTTGTATATGACGTTGTTACGCAAATCCGCAAGCTCAACTCGGTCGCTTGCGCTCATATCATAATCGGAGCCTGTTATCGTGCCGCCCTGTATTCTCGGATTTCGGCTGTCGTGATGCGCGATAAGGTTGTGGTGGAAGCTCGCGTTGTTACCGCCCCATATGCCGCCGTAGCCATGGTTCTTCTTTGAATGAACAGAATGCTTGAGGCTTTCCGAAATTATGCACCACTGCATTGTAAAGTTGGTATTCTCATAGAACGAGGCGCACTCGTCAGTGCTCCAGCTTATGGAGCAGTGGTCAACAATTACGTTGTTGCGGCTTCTGCCGCCCAAGGTGTCGCCCTCTATTGTGAGAGAGTCGCCCATTCTAAATCTCATATATCGGAGAATAACATTGTCGCCGCCCACAACGGTATCTGCGTTTTTGACGCATATGCCGTCGCCCGGCGCGGTCTGACCGAGTATTGTCAAATTACTGCCCTTAATGGTCAGCGTTTTGGTAAGCTCAATATTTCCCGCAACGTCGAACACCACAATTCGGTTTGACTCCGAAACAGCATCGCGAAACGTACCCTTTGAGCCGTCGTCGGTCAGCTTGTAAACGTGGTAGACCTCGATATTGTCGCCTCCGCGAGCGCCGGTAGTCCACATACCGCCGCCCTCGGCGCCCGGAAACGCGGCGAGCTTTTCGGGCTCGGCGTGGGCGGGCACGGCTATGACCGTCAGCATAAGGCACAGCACCGCAACCAGGCTTATGCACTTTTTGATTTTGGATGATAAAATCAACTTTAACATCTCCTTTATTGTTAAATTTAGACTGTTATCTGTTCATTTCGTCCTGCCTGCCTGTGGATTTATGCGACTTTATTACGCTTTCAATCTCCTCTATCGAGCTTGCGGACATATCTCCGCTGACAGTATTTTTTACCGCGGACATCGCGTTGCCTATTTCGAGCGCGCGTGTGATGTCGCCCGTCTTGACGATTCCGTAAAGCACTCCCGCAAGATACGCGTCTCCGCTTCCTATTCTGTCGACCACCTCAATGTTTTCGTAGGGAGGCTCGGTGTAAAACTTTCCGTTGTAATATATTCTCGACCCGAAGTTGTGCCTTGTGGGGCTTATGACCTCGCGCATTGTGGTTGCCACCATCTCGCAGCCGTAATCGTCGGCATAGCCCTTCATAATCTCGTCCAGAGTTCCCGTGCGGCGGAGCATACGCCTTGAAGTCTCCTCGGACACAAACAGAAAGTCCACATACGGGAAAATACTCTCTATAACCTCGCGCGCGGTGTCCTCGTCCCAGAGCGTCGCGCGGTAGTTGACGTCAAACGAGATTTTTGCGCCGTTTGCTTTAAATTTCTTAATCATCTCAACAGCCGTTTCGCGTAGCAAATCGCTCAGAGCGAGAGTGATACTGCTAATGTGGAATATCTTTGTTTTGGAATATATTTCGGGGTCAATCTCGTCGAGCGAGAGGGTGTACATCGAGGAGCGGTTTCGGTCGTAGATTACCGAGGACTTTCTCGGATACACGCCGCTCTCGTAATAGTAAATTCCGAGCCTGCGGTCGGGCGACGTATCATAAATTATGTAGTCGTCGCTGACGTTTCCGTATCTTATTTTGTTGCGGATAAAGTGACCGATTTTGCTTTCGGGCAGCTTTGTGACTATCGCAGAGCGAATACCCAAAATAGCCGCGCCCGAAACCACGTTAAGCTCGCTGCCGCCCGCGTTTTTGTCAAAGGTCTCGCTTTGGGAAATCTTTTCTTTTCCCTCCGGCGAAAGACGAAGCATAACCTCGCCCATACCAATCAAATCAAATTCGGTGTTATTGTTTGTAAAGTTAATCATAGAAAGCCCCGCCTTTTTTAAGAATTTTGAATAAATTACGCTTTAATATTAACACTGTTTTGTGAAAAATGCAACAAAAATAATGTATAATAGTCAAAAAAATAATAAAAAATTGAAAAATTAAAAATTAGGTGTTGCATTTATCAAAACTATGTGCTACAATATATGAGCAAGTTTTTTGAGAGTATGAAAGAGGTGAAACATATGAAAGAGGGAATTCATCCTGAGTATAAACAGACCACGATTAAGTGCGCTTGCGGAAATGTTATCGAAACAGGCTCCACAAAAGAGAATATAAGTATAGAAATTTGCTCAAAGTGTCATCCTTTCTATACCGGAAAGCAGAAGCTCGTTGACACGGGCGGACGTGTTGATAAGTTCAGAAAGCGTTACGGTCTGGACGCGAAATAGGAATAAAATTTTAAGCAGTCAAAGCTCTTTTCGATTTGAAATTCGGAAAGAGCTTTTTTGCGTACATTTTTCAAAATAAAATACAGCTTCGTACCCGAAGCTGTATTTTTGACTTGATTAAGATTATCTAAGCTCGCTCCTGTTATCGCGCACCAAAGCCATACATTGCTCCAAGTCGCGCATACTGCTCGATATTACCCGCTCTACGTTTTCAAGCAGATTATCGGCATACTGATAAGAAGATGTTTGAATATTTCTCGCACCCTCGCGCGCCTTGTCGAGAATGTCGTTTGAATGTTCAATAGCCTTTTTTGTTATTTCGTGTTCCGAAATCATGGCAACGAGCTGGTCCTCGGCAGACTTTATGATTTTGTTGGCTTCGTCCTCGGCCTCGTCGAGTATTCTCTGACGCTCTTCCTTTATCCACTTCGCCTGCTTTAAATCGTCGGGGAGAGAGTTGCGGATTTCGGAAATAAGCTCCATAAGCTCGTCCTTATTCATAAGAGACTTGCCGGAAAGCGGTACGGGAACCCCCTTGTCGACCAAATCCTCCAACTCGTCAATCAATGCTAACGCATCCATTTATTGTACCTCCTTATTATTGGAAACTCTTGCAGTAATTTACAACGTTAATTTAATATCCAAAACGCGCCTTTATAACGGGTATAAGCGCGGCAGGAACAAGTCCGTCGAGATTGCCGTTGTATCCGGCAATTTCTTTTACAACGCTCGAACTCAGAAACATATATTCCTTGCTCGTGGGAAGAAACAGCGTTTCAAGCGAGTTCTTAAGGTTGCGGTTTATAAGCGCCATCTGAAATTCGTACTCAAAGTCCGAAACGGCGCGAAGCCCTTTTATTATGACGTCCGCCTTTACCTTGTCGGTAAAGTCTACCAACAGACCCGAAAAGCACTCAACCTCAACGTTTTTGAACTCACGAGTCACATCGCGGAGCATATCCGCGCGTTCCTCAGATGAGAACAGAGGCGTTTTTCCGCTGTTTGCAAGCACCGCCACAACGACCTTGTCAAAAATACGGCTTGCGCGGCGTATAACGTCCAAATGTCCGTTGGTACACGGGTCAAAGCTGCCCGGATAAACCGCAATTCCAGTCATAAAATTCACCTGCGATAAATTAAAATGCTCGTTTTTCCGTATGAAGCCGAGCGGATAAGCTCGGTGCTTTCAAGAGACGGCACTTCGCCGCCCACCTCGGTTTCGCAAACCATAACTCCGCCCTCCGCAAGCAGTCCGCGCTTTTCAATCAAAGCCGCAGCGCGCGTCAAAAGACCTTTGTTGTACGGCGGGTCAAGAAAAATGACGTCAAAACGCTCGGTGCATTTTTCCAGGTATTTAAGCGCGTCGATTTGAATAACCGACGATTTTTCGCCAAACCGCGAGTTTTCTATGTTGCGGCGGCAGACCGTAAGCGCGTCGCGCGAACCGTCGATAAACACCGCGTGGTCACAGCCTCGGCTGAGCGCTTCTATACCGAGTGCGCCGCTGCCCGCAAAAAGGTCAAGAACACGCTCGGACGGAATGAAGCTTTGGATAATGTTGAATACAGACTCCTTAACTCTATCGGTTGTCGGACGAGTATCGTATCCGACGGGCGGCAACAACTTTTTGCCGCGCCTTGAGCCTGAAATTATCCTCACAGCGTACCTCCTCACAGCATATGAAAACGTATGCAGTATATGTAAATACTACATAAGTATATAGTAAATCTTCTTGTTTGTCAAGAGTTTTTATCCAACAATTCCCTTAAACCGCCATAATTTGCCGCAAAGTTAAAATTTATCGGCGAGTATTTCCACCGCTTCGTTTTCAATCATCTGCTTCCCGTATTCCCGCAGTCTGCCCTCGATGAGGGAAGATATGACCGTTCTTTCGGAATATTCGGACATAATGTTGCCGATTCCCGCAAAAGTGTCTTTGTTGAAAGGCGTGATTGTTATGTAGAATTTTTCTTCATATTTATAAAGCGCGCTTTTGCCCGCAAAGCTGCCGGCTATTGCTTTCGCGCCGTTTACCGCCTCGTCGAAACCGCGGAATCTGAATATGTATACGGGCGTTCCGCTTCTCGGCCTTTTTTTCACGGTCATTTCGGGAGGTATTACGCGCGTACCGCGCGTATGGTTTCGCGCGGCGGGGAGCTTGGTTATTGTTATAACAAACTCGTCCTCGCTTTTTGAAACCGCCTCGACCTGAAGCTGTGCGCCGTTTATCGAAAAGCCTATCTCCTTTTCGGCAAGGCGAAGCACCGACCATACCATATTCTGCATTTCCTGAGTGTTTTCGGCGAGATTTTTAATGTTTACATTCCACTGACGTATGTCCTCGCGGAGAAAAATTACTTTTATCTTGTTTTCGTTTATTCTCTCAAACTGCATACGTTACACTCTCCTTAAATTAGGATACATCTCACTAAAGAGTATATCACATTATTTCACATTTTGCAAACATAAATATTTGCCATATAAAATTTGAAAAAGCACTTGATAAAAGGCGGATTTTGTGGTACAATAATTGCAGATAAGAATATCAATGCCCTGCGATGTTCGTATTTGAGGGTCACAATGTAAAACCAACATCTTTTTTAAGGGAATCGATCTCCGATGCAGGCGCAAATGCCGCCCGCCTTTGGCGGCCAGCGGACTTGTAAATGACATTGGGTTCGTGCCCACCTGTATATACAGGTTTTTTACAATACCCCATCTACGGCATATGCGGGGATTTTTATATATTTTGCCTGTCGTTTTGAGCTTTTGACAGGGCGCGAAAATTCATATGTTATAAAATTCCATAAAATGCTTGACATAAAGATATGTGTATTATATAATTTATCTGTTGTATATTTAACTGTTTAAATATTTTTAAGGAGGCTTTCAAATGATTTGTCCCAAATGTAATAAGGAAATTGAGGACGGCTCAAAGGTTTGCGAGTTCTGCGGCGCGGAGCTTGAAACCGACGCTGAAGTTCAGGATACTCCCGAAGCGGTGGCTGAAGCTGCGATTGACGCGGAGGTTGCTAAGGGTATAGAGGATGCGGAAATCGAAACGGTGAAGGGCCCTGATGCGTTTGAGTCTGACGCGGCGGATGAAGCGGCCGAGGACGAGGGCGTTGCGGAGGTTTCGGACATCGAAGAGGTTTCGGACGAGGTTTACGGCGAGGAATATCTAACCGAGAAAAAGTCCAAGAAGGGCGTATTTATCGGTGTGGGAATTGCGATATGCGCCGTTATAGCGGCCGTTATTATCGCGCTGACGAGCTTCGGAGGCAGCCCGACCAAGCCGGTTCAGGATATGATAAACGGACTTAACACCGCAAATTCGACTGCATTCTTCAAGGGCTATCCCGCAGAATATCAGACGATTCTCAAGCACAACAGAGTTATAGCTATTCAGTTTAAAGACCAGGTTGAGCAGCAGAGAGAGGAATTTCAGGATACGTTCGGCGAAAACGCAAGTATCGTGTATAACGTCACAAACCAAACCAAGGTTTCGGATGATGAGCTTGCAACTTACGAGACGGATTTGAGCGATATGTTCAGCTCAATGGAAGAAATGTACGGAGAGAATTTCGGCGACACCAAGGTTTCGGACGGATATGTTTTGTCGCTTGACCTTTCGGTTAAGGATACCGATAAGGACGCGTCGGAATCCATTGACGTTACGGTACTCAAGGTAAACGGAACGTGGTCTGTCAGCCTTGACGATATAGGCACGCTTGCGTCGGTTTTCTATGATTACGACTTTGAAGAGTCTGACGACGCGGCTTCGGCTGACGCGGTTTCGGACGACGCGGCTCCGGCTGACGCGGTTTCGGACGACGCGGCTCCGGCTGACGCGGCTTCGGATGCCGAGGCTCCGGCTGAGGGCGAGTAATAAACTTGCTTTCATATAAAATAATGCTTGACAAATATTGTGTCTTGTGGTATATTTTATATGTTACTTGATAGTTATGTATGCAGAAAGGAGTGGGGCTTGCCTCACTCCTTTAGATTTAGTCACGCCGGAAAGGGTGGTTATATGGCGTTATCCAAAACAGAACGTTTGGTTTCGGATATGGCGGTTCCAATTGCCGAGGGGGTTGGCTGCTATATATACGACGTTGAGTTTGTCAAAGAGGGTTCGGCGTGGTATCTTCGGGTCTATGCAGACCGCGAGGAGGGCGGAATTTCTCTTGACGAGTGCGAGGAGATAAGCCGTGCGCTGAGTACGGAGCTTGATAAAGCAGACCCCATTTCTCAAAATTACTTTTTGGAGGTGTCGTCTCCGGGTATCGAGCGCAGGCTCAGAGAGCCTGCTCACTTTGAGCGGTATATCGGCAGTCTTGTTGACGTGGGTTTGTATAAGCCAATCGACGGAGAAAAGTATATTACCGCCTGTCTTTCGGGATATGCCGACGGCGTGATAACGCTTCGCCGCGACGACGGCTCTGAAATCAAAGTAAATCAGAGCGATACTTCAAGCGTAAAACTGCATTTTGAATTTTAAATTTAATTTTGATTTTTAAAAATCAGGGAAAATTAAGGAGTGGATTGAAAAAATGAAAGCGGAATTATTTTTGTTGTTGGATGAGATTGAGAGGGAAAAGGGCATAAGCCGCGATATTATTCTGGATGCGCTGGAGAGTGCGCTTATTTCGGCGTACAAGAGAAATTACGGAGCGGTTTCGGATATAAATGTAAATATCGACGAGGAGACGGGCAACATTTCGGTACACGCCAAAAAGACGGTGGCGGATGAGGTGGAGGACCGAGAAACTCAGGTGTCTCTCGACGACGCTCGCAAAATCAACCCCTCATATCAGGTCGGCGACATTGTTGAAACGGAGGTAACTCCGAGCAGCTTCGGCAGAATTGCCGCGCAGACCGCGCGCCAGGTAATTCTTCAGAGAATGAGAGAGGCGGAGCGGGAGCAGATGTTTGATAAGTTTTCGGACCGCACCAACGACATTATGACCGCCGTTGTGCGAAGAATCGAAAACAGAAACGTTATGCTGGAGCTTGGCGACACCGAGTCGGTGCTGATACCGAGCGAGCAGGTCAGAAACGACAACTATAAGGTCGGAGCGCGCTATAAAGTGTACGTCATCGAGGTGGCTAATTCCACCAGAGGCGTTCACCTCGTGGTATCGCGTTCGCACCCCGGTCTGGTAAGACGGCTTTTCGAGCTTGAAGTACCCGAAATTGCGGACGGTATAATCGAAATCAAGGCTCTCTCACGCGAGCCGGGTTCGCGCAGTAAGATTGCGGTCGCTTCAAATTCCGAAAACGTAGACCCCGTAGGTACCTGCATAGGTCCCAAGGGTATGCGCGTTCAGGCGGTAATAGAGGAGCTTCGCGGAGAAAAGGTGGATATAGTCAGATACAGCGACGACCCCGCCGAGTATATCGCTCAGGCGCTCAGTCCCGCCGACGTGGTTTCTATCGAGGTTGACAAAGAAAAGAAGCTGTGCAGGGTCAGAGTTCCCGATGACCAGCTTTCTCTCGCTATCGGAAAAGAAGGACAGAACGCAAGGCTTGCGGCGAGGCTGACAGGCTGGAAAATAGACTTAAAGGGCGAGAGCTATGTTGAAGAAGCGCCGAAGGATGAAAGCGCGGAGAAAGAGGAGAGCGCGGAGAGCGAAGAGACGCAGGAGTAATTCGGCGAGGTGGTTGTAAACTATGGAACCCAACCGTATGTGTATGGTGTGCAGAGAACGCAAGAGCAAAGCGGAGCTTTTGCGGATAGTGCGGGTAAAGGGCGAAAGTCCAAAGCTTGACCCGAATCAGAACATTTCGGGCAGAGGAATGTATCTGTGCAAATCAAGCGAATGTCTGTCGCAGGCGAAGCGGCGGCGCGTGATAGAGCGCGCGTTCGGCTGTGCGGACGACGGCGGAGTGTACGAGCGTTTGGAAACCGAGCTTGAGCGGTGAAAGGCGCATATCCGTCGGCGGGCGGCAGGTTTTGAAAAATTTTAGGCAGGAGGTTCGTTTTATGGTAAAAGTCAGAGCATATGAGCTTTCAAAGGAACTGGGATTTCCGAGCAAGGAAATTGTAAAGGTGCTTCACGACTATAACGTATCGACAAAAAATCATATGAGCGCGCTCAGCGAGGAAGAACTGAACGTGATTTTTGAGTATTTCACTCAGAAGTATCCCGTAAAGGATTTCTCGGTTTTTGAGGAAAAGAGAGTCGCGTCTCTTGAGGCTGAAAAGAAGAAAGTCGAAGAGGAGCAGAAGAAGGCGGAGGAAGAGTACGTTCCGGCGCCCGAAGTGGTCAGAACGCATCGAGTGGTCGACACGCGCGCCAACGTGGTGGATATTGACCGCCTTGACGACGGTAAGCTTGAAGAGCTTGTCCCCGACAACATCAATCGGGAGGGAAGCAAGAAGCAGAAGATAAAGAAGGGCGGAAAGAAGCAGAGGAACACCCGCGAGAGTATGGCGGAGCTTGAAAAGACTGTTAAAAAGGAGAAAAAGCCCGAACATTTTAACGTATTGATACCGAGCGAGATAACCGTAAGCGAGCTTGCGGAGAGAATGAACAAGCCCGCCGCCGAGGTGGTTAAAAAGTTGTTTATGCTCGGAATAATGGCGAACATAAACGAAACCATAGATTTTGACACCGCCTCTTTGATAGCGGAAGATTTTGGAGGAATAGTCGAACGTGAAATAATTATTACAGATGAGGACAGACTATTTAATGACGTTGAGGACGCACCCGAACAGCTCAAGCCCCGCTCACCCGTGGTTGTTGTTATGGGACACGTTGACCACGGAAAGACCTCTCTGCTTGACGTTATACGAAACACAAACGTAACGTCGAGCGAGTTCGGCGGAATAACGCAGCATATCGGTGCGTACCGCGTTCGTCTGGGCGACCAGAAGATTACGTTTTTGGACACTCCCGGACATGAGGCGTTTACGGCTATGCGTGCGAGAGGCGCGCTCGTGACCGATATTGCAATTTTGGTAGTGGCGGCGGACGACGGAATTATGCCGCAGACTATAGAGGCGATAAACCACGCGAAGGCGGCTAACGTAAGCATAATAGTTGCAATAAACAAGATTGACAAAGAGGGCGCGAACCCCGAAAAGGTAAAGCAGGAACTTACCGAGCATGGACTTGTTCCCGAAGATTGGGGCGGCGACACCATATGCGTCGAGGTTTCGGCAAAGCTGAACCAAAATATAGATAAGCTTCTTGAGATGGTGCTTTTGGTAGCCGAAATGAAGGAGCTTAAAGCCAATCCCGACCGCCGCGCGAAAGGCACGGTCATAGAGGCTCAGCTTGACAAGGGACGCGGTCCCGTAGCGACGCTTTTGGTTCAAAACGGCACTTTGAAAACCGGCGACATTGTGGTTGCGGGTACAGCTGTCGGCAGGGTCCGCGCGATGATTGACGATAAGGGCAGAAAAATCAAGAAGGCGGGTCCCTCGATTCCGGTTGAGATACTCGGTCTTTCGGAGGTACCTGAGGGCGGCGATGTTTTCTACGCCGTTGACGACGAGAAAAAGGCTCGCGATGTTGTAGAGGCGAGAAAGTATAAGCAAAAGCAGGAGAAGCAGAGCAAGACTCCCAAGGTTTCGCTTGAAAACCTTATGGAAAACCTGGAAGCGGGCAAGATAAAGGAGCTTAACATAATTGTAAAGGCGGATGTTCAAGGCTCGGTAGAGGCTGTGCGCCAGTCTTTGGAGAGAATTTCCAACGACGAAGTAAAGGTCAGCGTAATACACGGCGCGGTGGGCGCGGTTACAGAGTCCGACGTTATGCTTGCGAGCGCGTCAAACGCGATAATCGTCGGTTTTAACGTAAGACCTACGGCTACGGCGGCGGACAGCGCGGAACGCTCCGAGGTTGACATAAGGCTTTACAGAGTTATCTATGACGCGATAGAGGATATAGAAGCGGCTATGAAGGGTATGCTCGCGCCGCAGTTCAGAGAGGCTATATTGGGACACGTTGAGATAAGAGAGATATTCAAAGCATCGGGCGTAGGCACGATAGGCGGCGCATATGTTACCGACGGTAAAATTCAGCGTAACTGCGGAGTGCGCGTTGTGCGTGACGGCATTGTTATCCACGAGGGCGAACTTGCTTCGCTCCGACGTTTCAAGGATGACGTTAAGGAGGTTGCCGCGGGCTACGAGTGCGGTATCAGCATAGACAAGTACAACGATATTAAAGAGGGCGACGTTATAGAGTCGTACACTATGGAGGAAGTTGAAAGATAAGGCGCTGTGCGCCGAGAGGTAGATTCTATGGCATATAACAGAATAGACAGAATTTCGGAGGAAGTAAAAAAGGAGCTTTCGGGCGTTATAAGGGATATGAAGGACCCCCGTCTGCCCGATATGGTTTCGGTCGTTTCGGTTCGAGTGACACGCGATTTAAGGTACGCGAAGGCGTACATCAGCGTTTTCGGAGATGAGAAGGTGCGCAAAGACGCTATCGAAGCTCTCACCTCGGCCGCCGGATATATCCGAAAAGAGATAGGCAGACGCGTGAATTTGAGGAACACGCCCGAATTTACGTTCATAAGCGACGACTCTATCGAGTACGGAGCGCATATAAATAAAATTTTAAAGGACTTATAATTATGTTTGAAAGTATCATTTCTTTAATTGAAAAAGCTGAAAAAATCGCGTTGCTTACCCACGTCTATCCCGACGGCGACGCGCTCGGAAGCTCGTACGCCTTAAAGCTTGCGCTTTGCGGCGCGGGCAAGAAGTGCGAGGTCTTTCTGGAGGAGGAGTGCCGCACAAAGGAATTTTCGATTATTGTCGGAAAGGAAAGCAGCGGAATTAAATTGGAGGACTGCGACCTCAAGATTGCGCTCGACTGTAGCGGAACAGACCGTCTCGGCGCTCTCGGCGGCAGTTTTCGCGGCAATATTGCCGCGATAGACCACCACGTTACCGAAACAGACTTCAAAGGCTGTCTCGCCAGAGACGCTTCCGCTTCGGCTACGGGTGAGCTTGTTTACGAGCTTCTGAACGAGATGAACATACCTATAACGCGCGATATTGCAAATAATCTCTATATTGCGATTTCGAGCGATACGGGCAGCTTTAAGTATTCGTCGACAACCCCAAAAACAATGCGTATTGCGGCGGCTCTTTTGGAGACAGGCATTGACTTTGCGGAAATTGCGCGAGTGCTGTACGACACAAAGACCAGAGAATATTTGAATGTGTATAAAAAGGCAATCGACAGTCTGGAGTTTTACAAGGACGGAAAAATTGCCTTGCTTGCCCTTTCGAAAGAGGATTTTGAGAATGCGGGATTGGACGCAACTCTCGCGTCCGCGGTCGTGACTTTGCCCGGAAGCGTCAAGGGCGTTCTGGTAAGCGTATACATAAGGCAAAGAAAGGATTTGATGAAGGTCAGCCTGCGCTCGAATTGCGACATAGACGTTGCGGAGATTGCGGAGCGTTTCGGCGGCGGAGGTCATATCCACGCGGCGGGTTACAGCACCAAAAAACCGATGGATGAGCTGAAAAAAGAGATTGTGGCGGCGATTGAGGGCAGCATTGCTTGAGGAGATAGCATTGGACGGAGTAATAAACATAAATAAATGTATCGGAATTACGTCTCATGATGTGGTTTACAGGCTGAGGAAGCTGTTTGACATAAAGAAAATAGGTCACACCGGAACGCTTGACCCGGATGCGTCGGGAGTGTTGCCTATGTGTATAGGCAGGGCTACGAGAATAGCGGAGTTTTGTACCTCAAAGAACAAAGAGTACCGCGCGGTGCTGAGGCTCGGCGTGGTGACCGATACTCAGGATATTTCCGGAGAGGTGCTGGAGCAAAACGAGGTCGTGTTTGACGAGGCAAAAATCCGTGCCGCGGCGGAAAGGTTTGTGGGCGATATAAGCCAGATACCTCCTATGTATTCGGCGATAAAGGTAGGCGGAAAAAAGCTTTACGAGCTTGCGCGCGAGGGCGTTACGATAGAACGCGAGCCGCGCAGGGTAAGGGTTGACGATATTGAATTTTTATCATTTTCGCCCGATAAAAACGAGGCGGAAATGTATGTAAAATGCTCAAAGGGTACATATATAAGGACTCTGTGCCACGATATAGGAGCGGCGCTCGGCTGCGGCGGCTGTATGTCGGCTTTGGAGAGGACGGCGTCGGGCAAATTCAGAATCGAGGATTCATATACGCTTGAAGAAGTGGAGAGTATGTACGCGGACGGAAACACCGACTTTTTAATACCCGTCGATAAAGTTCTGGAGGAGTATGACTCGGTGGTGCTTGCCGAGCCGAACGCGAAAAGGCTGGTACACGGGATACATCCAATCGTTTACGGTCTGAGCGAAGGCTCTCTTTACCGCGTATACGACGAATACGGAGCGTTTTTGTCTCTTGCGCGGGCGACGGACGGCGAGCTTGTGGGAGAAAAGAATTTTTTCGGCGATACAAACGGCAAAACAACGAGGAAATAAAAAGTATCGGATTTTTTGGGTGATATTGTGGTTGTATATTACAAAGAAGAAATTAAAAATTTAAAGCTCGGTAAGACGGCGGTCGCGCTCGGCGGCTTCGATTCTCTCCATATCGGGCATATAAAGATTTTGGAAGCGGCGGTTTCGTATGCGAGGAAACACGGCCTGACGTCCGCGGTTTATCTGTTCAAATCGCCGTTCAAAAGCGGAAAATCGGTAAATTCCTTTGAAAAGCGTCTTGAAATTTTAGAGGAGCTTGGAATAGACGCGGTGCTTGCGGACGAGTTTACTCCCGAAATTATGAATTTGAGCGCGGAGGAATTCTTTGAAGAATATATCTGCCGCAAATTCGGCGCGGAGTACGTCGGAGCGGGATATAATTATACGTTCGGCGCAAACGGAGCAGGTACGGCGGAAAAGCTTGCCGAAATGTGCCGCGAGCGCGGAATAGAGTGCCGCATACAGCCTCGCGTAAGGCTTACCCACACCGCGTCGAGTACATACATAATGCGTTTGGTGAGCGAGGGAAGAATAGATGAGGCAAACGAGTATCTGGGCAGACCGTTTTCTATAGGCGGCAAGGTCGTTCACGGAAGCGGGCTGGGCAGAAAGATAGGTTTCCCGACCGCCAATATCGAAATACCTCTCGACAGAATTTGCCCCAAGTCGGGCGTTTATGTTTCGTCGGTAAATATTGACCGAAAAGAGTACCGCGCAATCACAAATATAGGTTCAAAGCCCACGGTTGATGAGGGCGTTATGAATATCGAAACAAATATATTTGATTATTCGGGAAATTTGTACGGCAAAATGCTTGAGATAGGTTTTCGCAAATTTATTCGAGGAATCGAGAAGTTTGAAAGCGTTGAGGCGCTGAGCAGGCAGCTTGCGCGCGACCGAGAATATGCGAACAAATATTTTGACGGCTTGAAAACAGACTGCAAATAAGGGGGACAAGCTGATGAAAATAAAACCCGAAAAGCTGATACTTTATATAATAACCTTGCTTCCGGTTCTGGTTCTGATAATCTTTTACGGCGCGCTGCCGGATGTGATACCGATTCACCGCTCGCTTTCCTTTGAACCCGACCTGTGGAGCGGGAAGTCGGTCGTATGGCTTTACGCCCTGTTTTCGGCGGTCGGCGTCGGAGCTATGGAGCTTCCTCTGCTTTTAAAGACGGCCGAAAGCTCAAAGAAGCGTACCGTGGCGGAATATGCGTATGCCGTGCTTATGCTTGCGGCGCTGTGCGTTACGATTGGTACCGCTTTGCTTTAGATTAAAGGGTAAAAAGCTTTAAAAATGTAGGTTTGTCAATGATGTGTTACAAAATTGTAGAAAAAATTTCGCCGTCATTGAGAAACGCATTAACATAATCAA
>CANRNL010000011.1 GCA_947631965.1 uncultured Clostridia bacterium | reverse complement strand
GAGTGAATTTACAGTTTTCACTCTCCCTGTATACTACTTAATCATTATTAGTCTTTCTTAACTTAATGACATTGCCCTAAAGGGTACTTTGGCTTTTCACTGCATCCTTCACACTAAAATTCGCGCGGCGCAAAGCTTGCGCTCATCAAGTGTTCAGGAAAAGAACCGTTCAAGGGGATACCCCCTTGAAAAACCCCGCCGCGTGTAAGGCTGTTGCCTAAAACACGCGGCAAAACCCAAATACGGTAAAGTTGTTTCCCAACTTTACCGTTTCTGTTTAAGTTTTTGCGTGAGTACATCCGCAGGCGGGACGTCGAGGGCGCCGTCCCGTACAACAAATCAGAACAAAAAAATAACCGACAAAAATCCGCAGATTTTTGTCGGAGAGGAGCAAGTTTTCCGTAAAAGCGAAAATTTCCCGAATAGGGAAATTGAAGCGTAAAGAGAAACTTGCGACGACGCGGGCGCAGACTTTCTTTTTGAAAAAAAGGAAGTCGGAGCAAAGCGAACTTTGCTCCGACGTGGTGGAGGTGAGGAGAATTGAACTCCTGTCCGAAAACATATCCGCCAAAGGTACTACGAGCGTAGTCTGTGGTTGAGGATTCCCTTACCGAAAAGTCCGCAGACAAACTCAGCGGTTTGGTAGCTTCATAAATTCATGACGCCGTCAAAGCTTTCGGCGTTCACGTTCACCGCTAATGTTGATGCCCTGCCGCCAACCGCGGTAATCGGCGGCGGACAGCGCCTATTTAATTAGGCAGCGTAAGCTAAATTTTCGTTAGCGTTTAATTTTAGTTTGGATTTTTTAACGCAGTTTCCGCTGCGGCTCGCACCTCGGACTTCCTTGTCCCCGTCGAAACCATTGCACCCCCTCGTCGCAACTCGCGCTTTTCGCTTCGATTTTCCTGTTCGGAAAATCTGCGCTTTTTCGCGCGGTTGCTCCTTTTTCGCAAAAAGTCACGCTCGGCTCGCCTGCTCGGTTGTAAACGCCCTCGCGACGGCTCACTGTCGCTAACAACTTTTTGCGAGATTACGCGGCTTTGCCGCGTATTTTTTATCTATAAATTTATCCGTACTTTGTTATAATTTTATAGGGCTCCCAAAAAGCGACTTGCGCTTTTTGGGAAAGAGTACCCAACGGGGCACAATTCACACTAAATTCGCAAGCATATAGCTTGCTCATTAAGTGTTCATTCGAAGCGGCCGCCCGAAAGCGCGCCTTTGCCCGAACAGGGCAAAGCAAGCAAAAAGGGCGTGTCGCAACGTTGTAGGGGCGAACCGTGTTCGCCCGTTCTCGGTGCGTCGAGGGCTCCGCACCCTACAATAAAAAGCATATCCATTGGGTTGTACGGGACGGCGCCCTCGACGTCCCGTCTGCGCGAAGCGCAAGAAACATTTAAAAATAAAATGCCGCTCCCACGCAAAGCGCGGGAAATCAATAGCGCTCTTTCATTGCTCTCTCGATATTTCTTTTTGCGTCGCGCTCCGCGATTGCCGCGCGCTTATCATAGTTCTTTTTTCCTTTGCACAGTCCTAGCCTTACCTTGACGTATGAGCCGTTTAGGTACACCTCAAGCGGTATTATCGAATAGCCGTCCTGTGCCGAAAGACCTATCAGCTTATTTATCTCCCTGCGGTGCAGAAGCAACCGCCTCGGTCTGAGCGGGTCGCGGTTGAAAATGTTGCCCTGTTCGTACGGGCTTATATGCATACCTATCAAAACAGCCTCTCCGGTTTTGACCGAAACGTAGCTGTCTTTGAGATTAAGCATAGATTTCCGCACCGACTTTACCTCGGTGCCGTACAGCTCTATGCCCGCTTCATATTCTTCTTCAACAAAATAATCGTGGTACGCTTTTTTGTTTTTTGCCAAACTTCTGAGCGTTCCCTTTTTCTCCGCCAAAGCGCGTCACTCCTTATTTCGCGAGCGCGTATCCTACCTTGAATATATCTCCGGCGCCCATGGTCAGCACGAGGTCGCCTTCCTGCGCCATATTTTTAACATAACGCTCGATTGCGCCAAAATCGTTCATATAAACGCTTCCTTTGATAAGAGCGGCGAGGTCGCAGGCGTGTACCGTGCCGTCGTACTTTTCTCTCGCGGGATATATGTCGGCGACGATAACTCTGTCGGCAATCTTGAGAGCGTCCGCAAAATCGTCCAAAAAAGTAATCGTGCGGCTGTATGTGTGGGGCTGGAATATGCAGAAAACGCGTTTGTATCCGGCGTTCTTCGCGGCTTCAAGCGTCTTTTTTATTTCTGTCGGATGGTGAGCGTAGTCGTCCACCACGTCAACCCCGTCAAAGCTGCCGATATGCTCAAAGCGGCGTTTTGCACCGCCGAACATTTCCAGACCGCGTTTTATTGCGTCGGTTCCGATTCCGAGCTTGAGCGCGGCGGCGGTCGCGGCAAGCGCATTGCATATGTTGTGTTCGCCCACAACGCCGAGTGAAACGCTCAGCACCTTACCGTCTTTGCCGTATATATCGAAAGAAGGACAGCCTTCCTTATTATATTTAATATTTTTTGCGGTAAAGTCCGCATCGTCGCTTTTCAGCCCGTAAGTTACATAGTTTGCTTCGACATTTTCCATTACTGTGCGTACATTTTTATCATCTTTATATACAATAATGAAACCTTTTTTGTAATTTAGGCTTGCAAATTTTTCAAAAGATGATATAATATGATATATGTCACTAAAATAATCGGGATGATCCTCCTCTATATTGGTGATTATAGACAAAAACGGATTGAAGTGTAAAAAACTGTCAACGTATTCACAGGCTTCGCATATAAGAAGGTCATTTTTCCCTATTTTATAGTTCCCGCCAATCTGAGCGAGTTCGCCGCCGACCAAAACGGTCGGGTCGGTTCCCGCCTCAAGAGCAATCAGCGCCAGCATTGACGAGGTCGTGGTTTTTCCGTGAGTTCCCGCTATCGCAACGGGACGGTCAAACATCGTCATTATCTGTCCAAGAAGCTCGGCACGCTCCATTGTGGGAATACCAAGCTCCCTCGCTCTTACAAGTTCGGGGTTATCCCGCTTGATTGCGGCGGTGTAGCACACCAAATCAGGCGACTGAATATTGTCCGCCGAATGAACGGAAGAAATTTTAACGCCCTCATCGCGCAGCTTTTCGATTATCGGAGTTTGATTCATATCCGAACCCGAAACGCTGAAGCCGAGATACAGCAAAATATGTGCGACGGCGCTCATACTGATACCGCCGATTCCCACCATATGTATCTTTGACCCGCGCGGGAGCTTTGAAACCAAAAAGTCATCCATAGCCATCTCTCCTCATTGTACTCGTATCAGTATAATATATTTTTATTGAAATTTCAATAAAAAATAAAAAATAAATAAAATTTATTTAAAACAGATGTGAATCTGTGCATAAAAAGGTGGTGCAATTAATGGAAATTACCGACATCAAGGTGCGAAAAATCAATTCGGAAGGCAGAATGAAAGCGGTTATCTCCGTTACATTCGACAACGCTTTCGTCGTGCATGACATTAAAGTAATTGACGGTCAAGAAAAGCTCTTCGTGGCAATGCCCAGCCGGAAAACTCCCGAAGGTGAGTTCAGGGATATTGCTCATCCGATTAATTCCGATATGAGGAATCTTCTTGAGCAAAAAATTCTTGAGCAGTATGAAAATACACTTTCGGAAGGAATTGAGGAGGCTTAACAAAGCCTGCAAGAAACAAGGACGCATATATTTGCGCCCTTGTTTTCTTTTAAAGGCGCTTATTCTTCAAAGACCAGATACTCGTAAGGGTCGGTCGGCGTTCCGTCGCGCAGCACCTCAAAGTGCAGATGGGGTTCGGACGCGCTCTCAAACGCCGCCGTGGTACCCGAAAGACCTATCGCGGCGCCCTCCGCAACCGGCAAACCCTCGCTCAGCACCGTTGACGAAAGTCCGCTGTAAAGAGTGCTTATGTGGTTGGTGTGGCGCACCGTGACCGTAAGCCCCATACTGTCGTCGTCGGTCACCTTTTCCACAACGCCCGCCGCCGCAGTAAGTACCGGTGTGCCGCTCTCCGCCGCAATGTCTATGCCGAGATGCGCGCGCCAGTCGTCAAATGTTTCGGAATATATCAAATCTTCCGCGGAGTAGTCGCATATTATTCTGCCGGTCAGCGGCATAGTCATACTCAGTCCCGATTCGTTGTCGTTAAACGCGGGTACGACCTCGACGCTTTCAATGTCCTCCGCCTCGCTCGGTTCGTCATATACCTCAGCCGCGACATAGCTCTCGTCGATTTCCTCGTCGTAGCTCTCGTCCGACGGGAGCGGCTCGTAAAGCTCTTCGTCGGGTTCCTCCTCAATGTCGGCGAGCGCGCTCTCCCACGCATCCTTGTCAAAAGACGCTGTGTCGATGTCTTTTACCGCGCGGTATGCTTTGAACACCGAATAAGACATTCCTATTATACATACGCACAGCAAAACTATCACGGTGACGCCCGTTTTGGTTAAGTAGCCGCCCGTATTTCCGTTCTTTTTTTCGCTCATATATTTTGCAACTCCTTTAAGTTTTGTAATATTAGAGTTGACAAAATAAGGAAAAGTTATACGCATTTTGATTATCTATTCTTCGGCTTCGGTTTGATTTTTCGGAATCTTTATAATATATTCTATGAAATCGTCGTTCTCGTTCTTCTCCGCCAAAGCCTCTATTCCCGCCTGTTTCATCATATTTACCGCCTGCTTTATGGTGTTGGAAAATATCCGCACGTCTTTAAATACCCTCAGACTTTTTCTGTCCCGCTCCGTCGGGGGTTCGGGCGGCTCCTCCCGATGCTTCAGTTCCTCGGCGATAAGCTCTTCGCTTTTCGCAACGTTCAGCCCGCGCGAAATAATGGTCTTTAGCACCCGCATACGGCTTTTCTCGTCGGGCAGACGGAGCAGGGCGCGGGCGTGCCTCTCGGTCAGAGCGTTTTCCGCGATTATCCGCCGCGTTTCATCCGACAGCTTTAAAATACGCAGCTTGTTCGCTATTGTGGACTGCCGCTTTCCGAGCCTGTCCGCAAGCTCCTCCTGAGTAAGACCGTGACGGCTTATAAGCTCGGCAAAAGCCTCCGCTTCTTCTATGTAATTCAGATTTTCGCGCTGAATATTCTCAATGAGCGCCAAAATTGCGCTGTCCGTCTTGTCCGCGTTGAGTACGATTGCGGGTATTTCTTTCATTCCGAGCATACGGCAGGCACGGAACCGCCGCTCTCCCGCTATAAGCTCGTACTCTCCGACGTTTATCCGCCGCACCGTAATGGGCTGAAGAACGCCGTAGAGCGATATAGAGCTTGCCAGCTCCTCCAGCTTGCTCCTGTCCATTATACGCCGCGGCTGATTGGGATTTGTGCGTATCATATTTATCGGTATGTAGCTCGTCGCGCTTCGTCCGGTGTTTATTATTGCCTGCATTTTCCTCGTATCCTTTCTTTTGTATATTTATTTTAAAATTTGCCTTTGTTATACATAACCAAATATTACCATTTTTTACCAATAAAATCAAAGCCTTTTCACATACAAAAACCGCCAATTACTTGTAATAACGCTGATGAGTTTGTATATTTCGGGCTTATTCCTCCGCAACGGACAAAAAATCCAAGCAAATTTTTGGTGGTACTTAAAAATATAATGTCCGTGGTACTGTCCAAAAACAAAATAACGTATTATAATTAAAATCAGAAGATAAGCGGATTTTTGCTTAAAAAATCGGAACGGAGGAATTTATTATGGGAGGAAAAGCAAAAAAACTAATCAGTATATTGGCGGTGGTGAGTATTGTGATAAGTTGTATAACAGTCGTGCCCGCGCAGGCGGCGCCGACAGATGCTTCGGGCTTTGACCCCGAGACGGTTATGTGGACAAACAGAACTATCGAGGATGTGCTTGCCCAGACCGGCAAGTATGAAACGGTAAAGCAGGTCAACCCGAACGCCGAGAAGGCGACAGATTCGAAAAATATTCAGAATCCCTACGGCAAGCCCGGCGAGAATTATCAAAGCTGGGATTATTCCGAGTTCGTATGGACCAACTTTTATCCCATCGGCAACGGACGTATGGCGGGAATGGTAGCCGGCGGTATCGACAACGAGGTAATACAGATAAACGAAGATACCTGCTGGGACGGCTCGCCCTACGGAACGCTTAAGGACGAAAGCGGCAACACCGTAAGCACCATGGAGCAGGCATATAAAACCGTGGGCAAGATAACGGCGGAGGATATGACAAGCGGAAGCAAAACGGACGGCTGGAGATACTTCAGAGGTGCGGACGAAAGCGACAAACCCGCCGAAATAGGAGCGGAAAACGTCACCGTCGGCGATGAGGCGTTCAGGCAGACTTATCCCGACTTTGCGAATAAGAGTATCGCATATCAGGCTCTTAATATTGACAACGCGGCAAATCAAACCGCGGTTCAGGACAGATGGAATATGGAGAAAATGGTCGAGGCGACCTTCCTCGGCAATCCCACAAAGCAGAGAGCGTATAAATCCTTCGTTGAAGTGTTCCTCGACTTCGGACACAAGAACGAGAACGCTTCGAACTACTCTAAGAGCCTTGATATGAAAACGGGAATTGTGACCGTTGAATACGATTACAACGGAGCGCATTTTAAGCGCGAAAGCTTTGCAAGCTATCCCGACCAGGTCGTAGTCACCCACGTTGAATCGAGCGAGGCGGCTGACTTTTCGGCGGAGCTTCACACCTATCACGTTGAAAAAGGAGAAAACTTTTACACATATGAAAAGGTAAGCGACCAAGAAGTAAAGGTAAAAGCGGCTGTCACCAACGGCGGCAAGGACAACAATATCGGTCAGATAAATGTGATAAACTTCGAGGCGCATATGTACCTTGACGGCGACGGCACTTTCTCGGTGGCGGACGACAACAAGACGGTCAATGTCACAGGCGGAACAAACAACACGATATACGTTGTCGGCGCGACCAACTATGTCGATTACAAGACGCTTGACAACGACAAGCCCGCGAAGGATTGCAAATACTATATGGATAACGTGAAGTCAAAGACGTACGAGCAAATCAAAGCGCGTCACCTCACCGACTTTACCGAGCAGTTCTCCAAGACCGACCTGACCCTTTCAAATTCGAGCGGCGTAGATTACAGCGGCACGCCCACCGAGCAGAGAGTGCGAAAGGATATAAACGGCAAGTCGGGCTTTTTGACGGGCGCGGCTTCCAGAACGTCGGACGCCAACAAAAACGGCGTAAAGTCAACATATTCGGAGGGCGACAACCAGCTCGCCTCTCTGGAGTGGAACTACGGAAAGTATTTGATACTCAGCGGCTCGCGCGACGGTAAAACGGCGAGCGGCGCGGGCGAGATAAATATACCCGAAAGTCAGCCGCTTAACCTGACCGGTAAGTGGAACGCGGCGTTCTCGGCCTCGTGGAACGGAAAATATACGATAAACATAAACACCGAGATGAACTACTGGGCGGCGCAGCCCCTTAACATAGGCGACAGTGAGCGTCCGTTTATAGATACGTTTGACGAGCTTGCGGAAAGCGGCTCGATAACCGCGGCAAATCAGTACGGAATATTCAACGACCGCGGCGACAACACATATCAGCCCGGCGACCCGTGGGTAATGCACCACAACTACGATTTGTGGCGCGGCACTCAGCCGATAGACAACGCGACAGCGGGTCTTTGGCCTACCGGCGGCGCGTGGCTTTTGGACCACGCTTGGCAGTATTATAAGTTTAACAAGGACGAAGCTTATCTCGCCGAGGTTTATCCGTATATGGTCGGCGCGGCTAAGTTCTTCACGCAGTTCCTGGTTGTAGACCCCAAAACAGGCTATCTTATAACGGCGGCTTCCTGCTCTCCCGAACAGGGCGGCGTTCAGCCCGGTCCCGCTATGGACACTCAGCTTGTGCGAAACCTCTATGATATGGTTCAGCAGGCGAGCAAGATACTGGGCAAAGAGCAGGAGAACGCGGACTTGCTCGCAAAGATTGCAGAGCAGATGCCGTCGAGCTATCTTGCGAACGAAGAAGGCAAGGTAGCGCCCAACGTAATAGACGATGCGGGTCTTATAAAAGAGTGGGTGCGCGGCGACGTGGCGTTTGATATTTCAAAGAGAGACAACGGCAAGTGGACGGTTACGAATCCGTTTAAGAATAACGAAGCGACAACGGTCTATGACCACGAGGCGAAGAACACCACAAATCACAGACATTGCTCGCACCTTTGGGAGATATTCCCCGGCACGCATCTGAGCGGTTACAGCGAGGACGCGAACGAGCAGAAAATATTTAAGGCATACCAGAAGTCGGTATCGGCGCGAAGCACCGGCAGCGGTCAGGGCTGGGGTCTTGCGTGGAGAATAAACCTCAACGCGAGAGCGCTTGACGGCAACGCGGCTTCAAATATGCTGGAGCAGCTGTTCACAACCAGAACTTCGCCAAACCTGTTTGACCAGCACCCCAACTTCCAGATTGACGGAAACTACGGCGCGACGTCGGGTATAATCGAAATGCTCATCCAGAGCCACGACGGAGCGATAACACTTCTTCCCGCGCTTCCCGACAAGTGGACAGACGGCTCGTTCAAGGGCTTTAAGACCCGCGAGGGCGCGACTGTGGATTTAAGCTGGAGCGCTTCGAAGCCCAAGGAAGCAAAAATTTATGCGACCGAAACAAAGAATATAAGCGTCCGCTCAAAGTATATGTCCGAAGCTCAAATCACCGACGAGAGCGGAACCGCTGTTGCGGCAACATTAAACGGCGACAGAACAATGGCTACCTTCCCCGCAGAGGCGGGCAAGACCTACACGATAACAAACTTCGGCACAAATGTTGTCGAGGGCAACAGAGTATATAAGGCAAGCGACGTTACCGAGTTCTATTCAAGCGACGGCAATAAAAATCCGCCCAAGCCGTCAAGCGCAGGCATAGGAACATTAAGACATCTGAACGGCGTTAAAGTCGGCTACGCGGTAAACGACGTTGACTTTGAAGGTCTCAAGACCCTCACTCTCAATATGGCGTCCGTAAGATACGACGACACATATGTCGCCGTGATGGTCGACACCGTTGACGGAACCGAGATAGCTAAGCAGTTAATAACGACCGGAGACAACGTCCTTGACCTCAAAAATATTGAAAATATATCGGGAACTCATAAGATTTGGCTGCTGTTCTGGCAGGATCCGTTTGACGGAAAGACCGAAAATAAATACCTCGGCGACTCAAGTGACCTCACGGCATTTTACAGCAAGACCATAGGCGGCGACACAGATCCGACAACTTCGCCGGATCCCACACCGACCCCGACCGACACACCGACTCCCGCGAATTATGATTATAAAATAACCGAAGCGTATTTTGACGGAGACGGTATGCTGAACGCGAATATCGAATACAGCGGAGCGGGTACCGCGCCGAGCGCGGTGCTTATCGCCGCGGCTTACGACGGCTCCGGCAAGCTCGTCGGCAAGCCCGTTATGCAGCCCATAAGCGGCGCGGGTCTGCAAAAGATTACATACGAAAAGCCGGAAAACGGAGCTGTCAAGCTCTACATTTGGAAGAGCGCGGACAGCGTACAGCCTCTCGGTATGGCAAAAACTCCGTCGGACAGCGCTCCGAGTAAGACAACCGAACCGAGTAAGACAACTGAGCCGAGCGAAACAACCGAGCCGAGTAAGACGACTGAGCCGAGCAAGACAACCGAGCCGAGTAATACACCCGACCCGAGCGAAACGACCGAGCCGGAGGGAAAAGGCGCTTATATAGGCGATACGAAATATGACACGGTGGGAGAAGCGGTTGCGGCGGCAGCCGTGATAAACCCGTCAAGCGAGGCACAGAGAGTTTATATTGACATTATGCCCGGTACATACCGCGAACAGATAGTTGTAAAAACTCCGTATATAACCCTGCGAAAAAAGGATGGCACATCGGGAAACGTGGTTTTGACATGGTACTACGGTCTGGGTTCGCTTTATGACAGCTGCAACGAAAGCGGTTATTATGACCCAAGCGCGATAGGCGACGGTAAGAGTTACGGACCTAAAGACTGGGGACCGGCTCTTAAGGTTGACAAGACCGCGACGGGATTTACAGCCGAGAATTTGACCTTGGAAAATTCATACAACAGATATTATACTGAAGAAGAACTCACAGATATTACGGGCGTCGATCCGGACACAAACAACGGAAACTTCCACAGAGTTGAATGGATTAACGAGCAAAAGAGCGCGGGCAAGAGCGATGATGAAATAAATGCGTATTTGCAGTCGCGCGACAACATATCATATAAAGGTGTTACAGGCAGCCCCAGAGAGCGCTGTGCCGCGCTTCACTGCTCGGCTGATAAGGCGGTATTCTTAAACTGCGAGATTATGTCCACACAGGACACAATCGGAATAAACAGCGGCAGAATGTATTTTAAAAACTGCAAGCTCGGCGGAACTACCGACTATATCTGCGGCAGCGCGACCGCAGTATTTGACAACTGCGAGCTTTATGTCAATGCGGGCGGAAACGGCGAATCCGCCACTGTAACGGCTCCCAGCAACACCAAAGAGTCGGAGGGATACTTATTCTATAACTGCCGTGTAACAGGCTCAAACGCGGCTCAGCCCGGAAATATGGGCAGACCGTGGGGAGCGCCTCCGGGACCCGCGGCGGCGTATATCAACACTAAAATAGGCAAAGCGGCAAAGGGTTCAGGCAGTGACACATATCTGATTTCAAGCTCCGGCTGGACAGATATGAGCGGCAACAAGCCCGAAGATGCGAGATTTTACGAGTACGGCAGCGTAGATGATTCCGGCAACGCCATTAATACGGCGAAGCGCAGAGGCAAGCTGCTTGACGAGTGGACAATGCTGAGATACAATCCTTATGTATTCACAAAAGGAACGGATGATTGGGACCCTGCCGGAATGAAAGCTACATACGAGGGTGTTGACGGCGTTCTCGCCTCGACGAATATCGACACAAGCGACGGAACCAAAAACGAGATTGACCTTCCCGCCGCTCCGCAAGGATATGAGTTTAAGTGGGAGAGCGACAGCGAGTTTGCGGTAGTGAGCGGCAACAAACTGAGCCTTATCCGTCCCGCAAACGGCGAAACCCCGATAAACGCGACTGTTAAGCTTTATGCAAGAGAAAGCGCAAATCAGGGCATCGGAGCCGAAAAGTCGATACCGTTTGAAATACAGCCTACAAGCGACACCGAGAACGTATTTACGCTCAGCGGAACCGTAACTCTTTCAAAAGCGAGCGACGAGGCTCAAACGGTCAAGATTGAAGTTAAGAAGAACGATGCGGTAATCAAAACGATAAACGTTACAATTCCCGCGAATCAGACCTCGGTGACGTACAAAGGAGAGAATATTCCGGTCGGCACATACACCGTAGTCGCTTCGACTTCAAATGCGGAGTACAACATTTCCACTCCGTCAGCTTCGATAACCGGCGCAAAGGGCGAAACACAGACCTTTGATGTTTCCGCTAATAAAATGGTTACGCTTAAGAAGCTAACCGAGGACTTTAGCGGTATAGTTCCGAGCATTACCTCAGCGACCGGCTTCAGCGCGAACGTTTATACTGCGGACGGCAGCGAGAGCGCTAACCTGGGTGAATCCAACAAAGTTTATAAGCTGACAAAGGACGCCGGAAATACTGTAAAATCCAATGTGGGCGTGAGCTTTAACCTGCTGGATTTGGGAATAAACAGTCTCAAAAACACCAAGACGATAAAGTTCAGCTATGACTTCCTGATGGAATCGATAGATTATTTGCCGAGTGACCAGTCGTATTTTGATTTGGCGACAAGCACATCGAACAGCGGCGCAAACGCTGCCGATCAAACGCGTTTCGTGCGCTGGGCAGTATATACCAATTGGAAGCAGATCAATCTGTTCGGACCGCTCAATGAGCGCATAAACGGAGACAACACCCAATTTGATAAGAACAATAATATGGCGAACAAGTGGTACAGAATAGAAGCTGAAATTGATCTCGAAAATAAAGTTGTAACCTCGACGCTTTATGACCGCGACAATGGTATGGCAATTCTGAACAAAAAGGCATTTTCGGTTGGCGACGCGGCATCGGGTACATACCCCACAATGGTGGATTTGAACAATCTGTACTTCAATATCTATATGGATAGCAAAGGAAATACGAACAACAAAATGGAGTATTACTTTGATAATCTGACAGTAGAGTATCAGGATTTTGAGTAATTCCCGTTCGGAGCAAAAATGCGTTAATTTCGTTAAAAAAGTTTGTTAATTGTATAAAGAAAAAAACCGCCGCACGAGGCAATTATATGCCTCGTGCGGCGGTTTAATTTTTTGAAACCCTGACGGATTTACTTGAAAACGTGTTTGATTTGTAATATAATATTTAAGTAATATGAAAAATTTTCAAAAACAAGGCGCGGTATGTTCAGCGGCAAAGGCTTTATGAATATGATAAATAATATCCCGATATTTTTAAATATCAAATATAAAGGAGTGTATTTTATGAAAGTATTGATGATTAACGGAAGTCCGAGGACAAACGGCAACACGGGGCTTGCCCTCAGTGAAATGGAGCGCGTTTTTGCGAAAAACGGCATAGAGAGCGAAACCGTACAAATAGGCAAAGAGGCGGTGCGCGGCTGTATCGCCTGCAATTCCTGCGCAAAAACGGGGAAATGCGTGTTTGACGACGTTGTGAATACTCTCGCGCCTAAGTTTGAGGAAGCGGCGGGTCTTGTGGTTGCGTCGCCCGTATATTACGCCTCCGCAAACGCGACGCTCGTCGCCTGCCTCGACCGACTGTTTTACAGCACGCATTTCGACAAGACGATGAAGGTCGGTGCAAGCGTGGTTGCGGCGCGCCGCGGCGGTCTGTCCGCAACCTTTGACGAGCTTAACAAATACTTCACGATAAGCGGAATGCCGATTGCGTCGGGGCAGTACTGGAACAGCGTCCACGGACGGGAAGCGGGCGAAGCGAAGTTTGACGAGGAGGGTATGCAGGGTATGTGTACTCTTGCGGAAAATATGACGTTTTTGATGAAGAGCATAGCTCTGGGCAAGGAGCGCTTCGGCCTTCCCGAAAAAGAAGCGCCCTTAAGAACAAACTTTATAAGATAGTATCGCGTCAGTATTGATATGAATAATTAAATAAAAAACAAATGCAATGGTTCGGAGAGTGATAAATATGAAAACATTATATATAGAGTGCAATATGGGCGCGGCGGGCGATATGCTTATGTCCGCGCTTTCGGAGCTTGTTCCCGACTCCGACGGTTTTGTCAAAAAGCTCGGCGGCATAGGCATACCGAATGTGACCGTCGAAAAGGAGCGCGTGCAAAAGTGCGGCGTTTACGGCACGCATATAAAGGTCGCGGTCGGCGGCGAGGTGGAGGGCGAGCATATGCACGAATATGAACACTCTCACGAGCATATGCACGAACATCACCACCATCACCATCATAGCGGAATGAGCGATATAGAGCATATAATAGGCGGGCTTGCCGTTTCGGAAAAGGTGCGCGAAAATGCGCTCGCGGTCTACAAGCTGATAGCCGAAGCGGAGAGCGCGGCGCACGGCTGCCCGATTGAGCAGATACACTTTCACGAGGTCGGAACGATGGATGCGGTAACCGATATTGTCGGCGTTTGTATGCTCATAGAAGAGCTTGCGCCCGACAGGATAGTCGTGTCGCCGATAAACACCGGAAGCGGTCAGGTGCGGTGCGTCCACGGCATACTTCCGGTTCCCGCGCCCGCAACCGCATATATTTTAAAGGATGTGCCGATTTACTCAAACGACGTTCGCGGAGAGCTTTGCACACCGACGGGCGCGGCGCTTTTGAAGCGTTTTGCGGACGAATTTTCGAATATGCCACATATGAAAATATCGGCGGTCGGCTACGGTATGGGCAGCAAGGACTTTGAAACCGCAAACTGCCTCAGGGCGTTTATCGGCGAGAGCCGGGAATTGGGCGAAACGGACGAAATTTCCGAGCTTCGCTGTAATCTTGACGATATGACGGGCGAGGAGATAGGCTATGCCGTCGAAAAGCTATTTGAAGGCGGCGCGCTCGATGTTTTCACAACGCCGATAGGAATGAAGAAGAACCGCCCCGCAGTGCTTTTGAGCTGTCTTTGCCGCCCCCAAGACAAAGAGAAAATTGCGGAGCTTATTTTTAAATATACCTCCACGATAGGCGTGCGGGAATATCTTTGCAAAAGATATGTTCTGCAAAGACGCGATATTACGGTAAACACAAACTACGGCGAGGTGCGCGCCAAGAAGTCGAGCGGGTACGGAACCGAAAAAGTCAAGCCCGAGTACGACGAGCTTGCGCGGCTGGCGGACGAAAACGGCGTTGCGCTGTCCGACATAAAGATTTTGTAAACCCGCTTGCGCGATAAAATAAACAAAAATTCAACGGAGAGATATTATGAAAGCCGAGAAACAGATGAAACTGGGATATTTAATGAAGCGTTTTATTCCGTATTTCGGGAAATATAAGCACATACTTGTGTTTGACCTGCTGTGCGCGTCGCTTACCACGGTGTGCGAGCTGGTTTTTCCGATGCTCGTAAGGTATATTACGGATATGGGGATAAACAATATGGCGGGGCTTACGGTAGGTATTATTTTAAAGATAGGACTTTTCTATCTTGTGTTGCGAATACTGGACTCCGCCGCAAACTTTTATATGGCGGATACGGGTCACGTTATGGGCGCAAAAATCGAGACAGATATGCGCCGCGACCTGTTTGACCACCTCGAAAGGCTCTCTTACTCGTATTATTCCGAGCATAAGGTCGGTCAGATAATGGCGAGAATAACGAGCGATTTATTCGACATAACCGAGTTTGCGCATCACTGTCCCGAAGAATTTTTTATTGCCGCGCTTAAAATAATCGTTTCGTTTATAATTCTGTGCGGCGTGAATATACCGCTGACGCTTATAATATTCGCATCTTTGCCGCTTATCTTCGTGTTTGTCAAGTTTTTCAACACCCGTATGCGTTGGGCGTTTAAAAAGCAGCGCGACCAAATAGGCGAAATAAACTCGCAGGTGGAGGATTCTCTGCTCGGAATACGCGTGGTAAAGTCGTTTGCCAACGAGGATATGGAGAAGGAAAAGTTCAAGGAGGGCAACCACCGTTTCCTTGCCGCAAAAAAGCTCGGCTACTTCTATATGGCGGGATTTCAGACCTCCAACCGCGCTTTTGAGGGACTTATGTATCTTGCGGTGGTTGTTGCGGGAGCGATTTTTATGATAAGAGGCAAGATAACTCCCGCCGACCTCACAGCATATCTGCTATATGTCAGCACCCTGCTTGCGACCCTCCGCACGATAATACAGTTTACCGAGCAGTTCCAGCGCGGTATGACGGGCATAGAGCGTTTCCTTGAAATTATGGACGCTCCCGCCGACATAATCGAGGCGGAGGATGCGCGCGAACTTAAAAATGTGTGCGGAAACATAACGTTCGACAACGTCAGCTTTCGCTATCACGACGACAACAACGAGGTGCTGTCGCATATCAGTCTTAATATAAAAAAGGGAGACAGCATTGCGCTGGTAGGACCTTCGGGCGGCGGAAAAACCACGCTGTGCAACCTTATCCCGCGCTTTTACGACGTTACCGACGGGCGCATATTGATTGACGGGATTGATATAAAAAGCGTCACATTGAAATCGCTCCGCAATTCGATAGGAATGGTTCAGCAGGACGTATACCTGTTTTCGGGCACGGTATATGAAAATATTGCCTACGGACTTCCTTCGGCAAGCCGCGAAGATGTCATAAAAGCGGCAAAGCTTGCAGGCGCGCACGAATTTATCTCGCTTCTCGATAACGGCTACAATACATATGTCGGCGAGCGCGGCGTTAAACTGTCGGGAGGACAGAAGCAGAGGATAAGTATCGCGAGGGTGTTTTTGAAAAATCCGCCCATACTTATACTTGACGAAGCCACCTCCGCGCTTGACAACGAGAGCGAAAGAATGGTTCAGGAGTCGCTTGAAAAACTCGCAAAGGGCAGAACGGTATTTACAATCGCGCATCGCCTTACCACGATACGCAACGCCGATGTGATACTTGTGCTTACCGAAAACGGCATCGAGGAACAGGGCACCCACGAGGAGCTTATAGCCAAAGGCGGTCTGTACAGTAATCTCTACAGTATGTACTCTTCGCTGTAAGCTTAAAAAAGCAGACGTTTTTTGCGAGATTACGCGTCGCGGCGCGTGTTTTGCCCGCGTTTCGCGCGGGCAAATTTTATTTTTAAATGTTTTCCGCACTGATGTGCGGGATATATTCTTTTCTTGCTAGCAAGAAAAGAATCAAAAGAACTATTCAAGGGGACACCCCCCTAAAAACCCCGCCGCGCATAAGACTGATGTCTAAAATGCGCGGCAAAACCCAAGGACGGTAAAGTTGATACCCAACTTTACCGTTTCTATTTAAGTTTTCGCGTGAGTGTATCCGCGACGGGCGAACACGGTTCGCCCCTACATCGTCGCAACTCGCGCTTTGCGCTTTGATTTTCCTGTTCGGAAAATCTGCGCTTTTTCGCGCGGTTGCTCCTCTCCGACAAAAATCCGCAGATTTTTGTCGGCTATTTTTTCTTCTGATAAGGAAGTCGGAGCAAAGCGAACTTTGCCAAAATAAATAAACGCAGCAAAGCTGCGTAAACTCGCAAAAAGCGACTTGCGCTTTTTGCGAAAGAGCGCCGAAAACGGCGGTAAAGCAAATCCCATAGGGCTCCCAAAAAGCAACTTGCGCTTTTTGGGAAGAAGTACCCAACGGGGCACAATTCACACTAAATTCGCAAGCATACAGCTTGCTCATTAAGTGTTCATTCGAAGCGGCAGCCGATAAAGCGAAGCCGTGACTTATGAAATAAGTCGCGGCGAACCAAAAGGATTCGCCGCGACGTGGTTGCGGGGACGGGATTTGAACCACGCGACCTTCGGGTTATGAGCCCGACGAGCTACCAAACTGCTCCACCCCGCGATATATTTACGGAATAAACACTCCGATTTATATATTTTAACACACATCATATCATATTGCAAGTATTATTTTAAAAATTTATCACTATTTTTTTACGTTTTTCGCATTTTGGACCTTATTTTCTGTTCCTCAGCCAATTTATACATTCTATGACAAATGCCGCGAGCATAAGCAGCGCCACCGAAATAATGCTCCAGCCTATTGCCGCCGCAATCGAATACAAAAGCTGTTTATAAACGGGCAGTCCCGCAAACGGGGTCACGTTTTGCGCGAATACCTCCGCCGTGTCGGGCGGGAATACCGAGAAAAGCACCGCGGTCAGAAAAAACGCCGTTACCCCCTGGATAAACTTTCCAATCACATAAGGCTTCAGCGACAGTCCGGCAGACGATATGACCGACGATACCTGACACAGCACCGAAACGCCCGAAAACGCGAGAAAAGCGGAGATAATCGAGAGCTTAAGGCACGCGTTCATATCCGTTGCCGCTATTTTGTTTATTCCGCCGGTTATTTCCAAAAGCGCGTGAACAAACGGCGACCCTTTAAAATTCGGGAGTGCGGCTGTAAATGTCGAAAACAAAAGCACAAACGCGCACACCTTTAAAATGTTTGCAATCGCGTTTGTCACCGATTCTCCAATCGCAGCCGCCGCGCCGCGCGCGGTGCCCGACGCGGGCGGAAGAGCGCGGTGCGTGTACTCACCGCCCGATTTGTAAAACCGAAAAATCAGTCCGGTGAGAAAAGCCGCGGCAATATGCGTTATATATAAAATACGCCCTGCGGACGGGCTTCCGAGCATACCCGCTCCGACGGAGCCGACAACGAACAGCGGGCCCGAATTGTTGCAGAAGGCGAGCATACGCTCGGCCTCGTTTTTGGTACATTCCCCTCTCGAATACAGGTCGGAGGCGCACACCGCGCCCACGGGATAACCCGATATGATTCCGAGGACATACGCCAGCGCCGCCGCGCCGGGCAGATTGAAAATCGGGCGCATAACCGGCGAGAGAATACGGCTCAAAAGCCGCGCTCCGCCGAGGGAAAGAAACAGTCCGCAAAATATAAAAAACGGAAACAAAGACGGTATCACAATATTCAGGCACAGATCCACCGCCGCCTGACCCTGATGAAGAAATTCGGCCGGAAACAAGAACATCAGCGCGGTGACATATCCCGCCAAAAGCAATATTATACCTTTTAAAACTCTGTTCATAAAAATTTTCTCCCGTCAAAGAAATTTAAAGTCCGAACATGGAGCGCCTTATCGAATAATAGGCGCTATGTTATCATTTTATTAAAGCTTTTAGCATAAAATTACTTTTGAGACGCGTTGGCGCAAAGGTTTTTGGAGATGATGGCATTGAAAAAAGACGGCGACGGCACACCGAACGACGGCGGAATCCGCGAAAAGGCGTCCGCTTTCTTTGAGCTTTCGGGCGACGCAAAAATCACGCTTATCGGAAATCGTGAATTTATAGTTGAAAATTATAAAGGCATAACCGAATACGGAAGCGACCTGATAAGGATAAACGCGGGCAGGCTGAACGTTTGTTTTTGCGGTAAAAATATGGAAATAAAGGTCTTGACGCAGGAGCTTTTGTATGTGGCGGGAAGCGTTTGCTCCTTGACATTCGAGCAGCGTCAGGTACGATAAAAGCCAAGAACAAAATAGGAGAGAAACGGTATTGTTTATTGCAAATATCATAAACTACATAAGAGGTTATCTGATAATAAGCGCCGAGGGCTGCTTTTTGGAGCGCTTTATAAACATATGCGCGCGGCGCGGTATTCTTCTGCGCGATATAAAACGCACGGGAAGCGAGCGCATAACCGCCAAAATATCGGTTCGCGCATTTATGCGGATAAGAAGCGTGGCGTTTAAAACGCGAACACGCGTTCGAATAACGGCGCGGCGGGGTCTGTTATTTTGGCTTAAACGCTATAAACGCCGCCGCTTCGCGCTTATTGCTCTTGTTTTTGCCGCGGCGCTGTTTTGGTATGCGACAAGCCACGTTATGGGAATAGACATAACGGGCTGCGAAAAGATGAATCCGGAAGAAATTATGAGCGGTATCGCGGAGTTCGGAGTTAAGCTCGGCACACCGCTTAGCGATATAGATACCGACGAGCTTCAGAACCGAATTATGATAAAATACGACAAAGTTGCCTGGACGGGAATAAATATACGCGGGTCGCGGGTCTATATCGAAATAAAGGAACGTCTTGCGGCGGCGGAAAAAATTGACAAGGACACACCCTGCAACATAGTCGCGGCGAAAAGCGGCGAAATCATAGAGATAGACGCGCGCGAAGGACAAAGTATGGTAAACGTCGGCGACGGCGTTGAGGATGGGGACCTGCTCGTCAGCGGAGTTATGGACAGCTCGTCGAAGGGCGCGAGACTGGTTCACGCCTTCGGAGAGGTTTACGCCAAAACTCAGTACGAAAAGTCCACCGAGGTCGCGCTAGAATACGAAATACGGGAGGATACCGGCAAAGTCAAAAACCGTTATACCGTGAGTATAATGGGTCTTAAAATTCCGCTTTATCTGAGCCGAAACGCGCCGTTTGAATACTACGACGAGAGCGTGAGCAAAAGCGAATACCGTGCGCCGCAGGAGTCTTTGCCGTCGGTGTTTGTGACAAAGGACTGCTATAGGGAGCAAACCTCGGTCAAAGCGAGCCGAAGCGAGGATGAAGCCATATCCTACGGAGCAGAGCGGCTTAAAGAGCTTTTAAACGCCGAGCTGCCCGAAGGCGCGGAGGTTATAGGCACGGAGCAGGAACACTTTATGCTCGCAAACGGAAATGTTTTGGTGAGCGTAAAATATGAGTGCAGAGAGAATATCGCAAAACAAGTTTTGATTGACAAAGTGGACTTGTTGTCGTATTATGTAACTGACAATAATTAAATTATATTTGCGAACGGAAGATTGTATGGAACGATATATTGAAGTTGAAAGTATGGAGCTTTTAATAAATCTTTTCGGCAGCTTTGACAGCAACGTCAAGCTTATCGAAAAGGAGTTTGACGTTGCCGTAATAAACCGCGGCTCCGAAATAAAAATTGGCGGCGATGCGGAGAACGTCGAAAAGGCGGTCAAAACCATCCAAAACCTTATAGGTATGGCGAAGAGCGGCACGGTAATAGCCGAGCAGGAGGTGCGGTATGTTATGTCGCACTGCGAGAGCGGCAGCGAGGAGGAACTCGCGGAGCTGGGGCAGGGCTGCGTATGCGTTACCGCGCGCGGAAATCCTATCAAGGCGAAAACCGTCGGACAGAAAAAATATCTTGAAGCGATTGAAAAAAATCCTATTGTGTTCGGCATAGGTCCGGCGGGTACGGGCAAGACGTATCTCGCGGTCGCGGCGGCGGTCGCGGCTTTCAAAAAGAAAAATGTAAACAAGATAATTCTGACCCGTCCCGCAGTCGAGGCGGGCGAAAAACTCGGTTTTTTGCCCGGCGATATGCAGGACAAGGTTGACCCTTACCTAAGACCGCTCTATGACGCGCTCGGAGATATGCTCGGCGGCGAGACGTTTCACAAAAACATAGAGCGCGGGCAGATAGAGGTCGCTCCGCTTGCGTATATGCGCGGGCGCACCCTCGACGACGCGTTTATAATACTGGACGAGGCGCAAAACACCACGCCCGAACAGATGAAAATGTTTCTGACCCGAATGGGCTTTTCGTCGCGCATAGTCGTGACCGGCGACATAACTCAGATAGACTTGCCGTCGGACAAGACTTCGGGACTTAAAGATGCGGAGATAGTCCTTAAAAATATCGAAGGCGTGGAATTTATTCATTTGAGCGAGCGGGACGTGATAAGGCATCCGCTCGTGCAGAAGATAGTAAAAGCATATGAGAAAAAGGCTCTTGACCGCGAGCGCGTGCAGGCGCGCCGCGCGGGAAACAGATACGGAAGGCGCACATATGACAACGGAAATATTAAATGAACAGGACAAGCTGACAGTCACGGACGAAATACCGGCGGTAATCAAAAGGGCGGTACGCGCGGCGGCGAAGGTCGGTGAGTTCGGCGAAAACATAGAGGTAAGCGTTATGCTGACCGACAACGAAAATATACGCGCCCTCAACCGCGACCATCGCGGGATTGACCGCGCCACAGACGTGCTATCCTTTCCGCTCATTGAGTTTGACGCGGACAGGCGTGCGAATGTGGACACGGTCGACGAGAGCGAAAACGGCGAGGTTATGCTCGGCGACATAGTGATTTCCCTCGAACGCGCGGCGGCTCAGGCGGAGGAGTACGGTCACTCGCTGCTCCGCGAGGTCGGCTTTTTGACCGTTCATTCGATGCTTCATCTGTACGGCTACGACCATATGGAAGAGGACGAGGAGCGGGAGATGTTCTCGCTTCAGGAAAAAATTTTGGAGGAAATGGAACTGAAAAGATGAAATCCGGATTTGTTGCAATAACTGGACGCCCCAACGCGGGGAAGTCAACGCTTTTAAATAAAATAGTGGGCGAGAAGGTGGCTATTGTTTCAAACAAGCCTCAGACCACCCGTACCAAAATTCTCGGAATACACACCACCGAGGAATGTCAGGCGATTTTTATTGACACGCCCGGCATACACAAGCCGCACAACAAGCTCGGCGAGCGTATGGAAAAGTATATTTCCTCTGCGGTCGAGGGAATTGACGTGCTTATTTATGTCATAGACTGCGGAATATACGAAAACGAGCTTGAAAAGGAGAAGCGCGCGCTGTCGGGGCTGGAGCGCGGAGGCGCACCCGTCATTTTGGCGATAAACAAGGTCGATACGATAAATAAGGCGGACCTACTGCCCATTATCGACAAGCTGCGCGGAATCTGCGACTTTGCGGAGATAATTCCTATCTCGGCGCAAAAGGGAATCAATGTGGACGAGCTTTTGTCGCTTGTGGAGAGCTATCTGCCGGAGGGTCCAAAATATTTTGAAAGCGACGCGGTGACAGACCAGCCCGAACGTCAAATTGCGGCGGAGATGATACGCGAAAAGGCGCTGCGCCTTTTAAACCGCGAGGTGCCGCACGGCATCGCGGTCTCGGTCGAAAAAATGTCCGAGCGCGACGACGGGCTTTACGAAATTTCGGCGGTAATATATTGCGAAAAGCCGAGCCATAAGCGCATAATAATCGGCAAGGGCGGCGAGAAGCTTAAAGATATAGGCAGGCGCGCGAGGCAGGATATAGAGCGCTTTTTGGGCGCGAAGGTGTATCTTGAACTGTGGGTCAAGGTAAAAGAGGACTGGCGCAACCGCGAGAATTTTATCCGCGACGTCGGCTTTGAATAAAATTTTCCTGAATATATAAAATCCCAAATACACAACCTAAATTTATACGCGTAGAATAAAAATGGGAGTGTTGAGTTATGGATTTTGAAAAATTTTCATGGGAATTGTTTGAAAAAACAGGTGATATAAACATATATCTCGCGCTGAAGGACGACCGAGGCGCGCAAATTACTGATAGTACGGAAAACAGGAATACTTTTTCGGGCGGTAAGTCTCCCGCGCAAAAGGAGGACCTTCCCGCCGGAGTGTAAAAAACAAACCACCCGCCCGCGTAACATCTGCGGGCGGGTGGTTGTATGAATAAGCGTCTTGCACAAAATGCGCCCGTGTGTTAAAATTATCTTAACAGACAAAAAGCGATTGTGTGGTGAAACGAAGTGGCGCTTATCGAAACCGAGGGACTTATAACAAAATCGGTCAAATACGGAGATTTTTCGAATATACTTACAATCATAACCCGCGATATGGGCAAAATTTCCGCCGTGGTCAACCGAGGCGGAAACGGCGGACGCTCAAAGTTTACCTCCGCCCGACTTTTTTCGTACAACAAATTTGTGCTTTACAAAAGCGGCGACAAGTCGCTTATGCGCGTTAACGAAACCTCTATTACAGAGCCGTTCGGCGCGCTTCAGGATTCTCTTGAAAATCTGTCCTACGCCGCGTATTTTGCCGAAGCCGCCAACAAAATCACCACCGAAAATACCGACGCCGCCGAGCTTTTGCAGCTGCTTTTGAACAGTTTGTTTCTGCTGTGCAAAAATAAAATGCCGCGCAAAAAAATCAAGCTGGTTTTTGAGCTTCGCGCGCTTGCGGTGGAGGGATATATGCCCGACCTTGAAAACTGCGGCGGCTGCGGCAGACCCGACGGTTTGGTGCGGTTCGGTCTGCGCGACGGTTCGTCGTACTGCGCCGAGTGCGCCGAGGGTATGCCCGACTGCGCCGAAATAAACGACTTTTGCCGAGACGTTATTGAGTATATATGTACCGCCGACCCGAAAAAAATCTTTTCGTTCTCAATATCCGACGACGCTCTGCGCTATCTCGGAGAGATAAGCGAGCGGTATTTTGAAATCCAGATAGGACATCGCTTCAAAACGCTTAATTATATTAAAACGCTCGGAATATAAATAATTCGCCTCCGAAAACGCTCGGAGGCGAATTTTTACATTATTCCCACGGCATATATCGCGAGCGCAAACAGCATCATGGCGGCGGAGGTGATTACGAGGTACGGGATAAACGACTTCTTTTTTTCGGCGCGCAGCCGTGCCGCACGCTCTCCCGCGCGTATTTTGTTCATTTTCCTGATATAATTTTCGATTATACCCTGTGCCTCCGCCACAATCCCACATTCCACAAGCGCGTCGTCGCCCTCGCTGCCTTTAAGTATAAAAATAGCCTGCTCTATCATATCGGATTTAACTTTGTCGATGATTATGACCCGTCTTGAATTTTTTGTCAACATTTTAATGCCGCCCCTTTTTCTGTAATATACGGCTATTGTTTACAATTATTCCGTCTTTTATACAACGACGCATATTTAATCTTGCCAGTTTATCTCGACGGAGGGGTCAAGACCGTAATATATTTTAAAATAATACAGGTGGTACGGGCTGTTGTAGGGCATAGACCAGCCGTAGTTCTCGTCTTTGAGCTTATATAAGATAAGCTCGTGCGACGGGTCTTTTTTGTATTCTTCGCCTTAACATTCCGCTTACTCCCCGTGTTTGGATTTTGTCCGCCGTTCCCTCTTTTGCGGCGCGTACTTAATTCATTGAATGTTTTATCTCATATCGAGATAAAATGATTATATCTCAATTAGAGATGTTTGTCAATATCTTATTTTGAGATATTTTATAATTACAATATCATTTATCCAAAGGATTTGAGGTTATGAGAATAAGAGATTTGAGAGAGGATGCCGACCTGACGCAAAACCGTATCGCGGAGCTTTTGAATATTAAGCAAAATACCTATTCGCAATACGAGAACGGTCAGCGTCAAATTCCCATCGACGCGTTAATCAAGCTCGCGAAATTTTATAACACCTCGGTTGACTATATTTTGGGACTTACCAACATTCAAAAGCCGTATCCTCCGAAATGACGGGTATCCGTAAGGTTCCTGTCATTTTTTTCGGCGTTAAGAAAAGAATTAAAATACAAGCCTCTTACATATAAATTTATAAGAGGTGATGTCCGTTGATGAACTATATATGGAGCGGAATGATACTCCTGTCGCTCATAGCGGGATTTTTCACGGGTCGCATAAACGAGGTCGCGGCGGCGGCGGTGGACGGCGCGACGGGCGCGGTTACGCTGTGCGTATCTCTGCTTGGTATTATGTGTTTATGGACGGGGCTTGCGAAAATAGGGGAACGCGCCGGACTTATCGACCGTATCGCGCGGATTATGCGTCCAGTAATACGATTTTTGTTTCCGGCACTCAATAAAACCGACGCGGCGGTAGGCGCGATAGTTATGAATATCGTCGCGAACCTGCTCGGTATGGGTAACGCGGCGACTCCGCTCGGAATTGCCGCAATGCGTGAGCTTGACCGCAAAAACGGTTTTCGCGGCGACGCATCGGACGAAATGTGTATGTTTGCGGTAATCAACACCGCGTCGCTCCAGCTTATCCCCACCACCGTAATATCCCTGCGTCAGAGCTTCGGCTCGGCGGAGGCGAGCGCGATAATAGTGCCGGTCTGGATAAGCGGCATATGCGCGCTTGCGGCGGGTATAACGGCGGCAAAGCTGTTTCAAAGGAGGAAAAGGCTGTGAAGCTGATTTCCGCTCTTGCGATACCCGTAATGATTTTCGGCATAATCCTGTTCGGAATTATAAAACGCGTGAACGTGTATGACTGCTTTGTTGAAGGCGCGAAGGACGGCATACAAAGTCTGTTTGGCATAATTGCGCCTCTCGTCGGACTTATGGTTGCAATCTCGATGCTGCGCGCGTCCGGAATAATCGAGATGATAGGCGGATTTTTAAGTCCGCTGACAAGCCGCATAGGTATGCCCGACGAGGTGCTGCCGCTCGCCCTGCTGCGCCCCGTTTCGGGGAGCGCGTCCCTTGCGATAGTGAACGATATTTTTTTAAATTCGGGCGCGGACTCAACCGCCGGAAAAGTTGCGTCGGTTATGATGGGCTCGACCGAAACCACGTTCTATACTCTCGCGGTGTACTTTGGAGCGGTCGGCGTAAAAAATACCCGCCACACCTTAAAAGCCGCGCTTATAGCCGACTTCGTGGGTATAACCGCATCGGTTATCACAGCGCGGATGTTTTTATAGGCATAAAATATAGTCGAATATTTACAAATTATTTATTTTAGCGGCTCTCGTTACGGCGATAAAAAAAGACCCTTCGGAACAGAAATTCCGAAGGGTCTTTTGCGCCGCGCGTATTGACAAAGCGGGGTTCTTTAAATATAATTGACTATATAAAAACCCAAAGGAAAAAGAAAGGGGAGCGTTGTTATGCTCAGCGATATTCAAATAGCTCAAAACGCAAAAATGAAACCTATACGCGAGGTTGCCGAGGGAATCGGAATTTCGGAGGAATATCTTGAATATTACGGAAAATACAAGGCAAAAATCAGCGAAGATTTTTGGCGGGAAATCGAGGACAAGCCAAACGGCAAGCTGGTGCTTGTGACCGCGATAAATCCGACTCCGGCGGGCGAGGGCAAGACAACGACCACGGTCGGCTTGGGTCAGGCGCTTTGCAAAATCGGCAAAAACGCGGTGATAGCTCTCCGCGAACCGTCGCTCGGTCCGGTTATGGGAATTAAAGGCGGCGCGGCGGGCGGCGGCTACGCGCAGGTCGTGCCTATGGAGGATATAAACCTGCATTTCACGGGTGATATGCATGCCATAACATCCGCCTGCAATTTGCTCTCCGCGGCAATCGACAACCACATACACCAGGGCAACGAGCTTAAAATAGACGCGCGCCGTATACTCTGGAAACGCGCTATGGATATGAATGACCGCGCGCTCCGCAATATCATTGTCGGACTCGGCGGCAAGATAAACGGGTTCCCGCGCGAGGACGGCTTTATGATAACCGTCGCAAGCGAGGTAATGGCTATATTGTGCCTTTCAAACGATATATCCGACCTCAAACGCCGTCTCGGCAGCATTTTGGTCGCATACGACATTGACGGCAATTCGGTCTTTGCACGGGATTTAAAGGTGGACGGCGCGATGTGCGCCCTGCTCCGCGACGCGATAAAGCCGAACCTCGTGCAGACGCTTGAGAACACCCCATGCTTTATGCACGGAGGACCGTTTGCGAACATAGCGCACGGCTGTAACTCGGTGCGCGCGACAAAGCTGGCGTTAAAGCTCGGCGATTACTGCATAACCGAGGCGGGCTTCGGCGCGGATTTGGGTGCGGAAAAGTTTCTTGACATAAAATGCCGCCTTGCGGGACTTAAACCCGATGCGGCTGTGATTGTGGCAACGGTTCGCGCTCTCAAATATAACGGAGGCGCGGCGCGCGACACGCTTTCGGAGGAAAATATCGACGCTTTAAAGCGCGGCTCGGTAAACCTCTTAAAGCATATTGAGAATATGAAAAAGTACGGACTTCCCGCCATTGTTGCGATAAACGAGTTTCCGAGCGACACCGAAGCGGAGATTGAGTATCTGGCAAAAATATGTGAGGAAAACGGCGCGGAGTTTGCGGTTTCCACCGTGTTTTCGGACGGCGGGGACGGCGGCGTTGACCTTGCCGAAAAGCTGGTTCGTCTGCTCGATACGACAAAATCCGAGTTTAAGCCGATTTATCCGGATGACTTTTCGCTCAGGGAAAAGATTGAAACGGTGGCGCGCGAGATATACGGAGCGGGTTCGGTTACATACACCACCGCGGCAGCCCGCGAAATAGACAGTCTGGAGAGCGCGGGTTTTAAAGAAATGCCGGTTTGCATCGCCAAAACTCAATACTCTCTGTCGGATGACCCGAAGCTGCTCGGCAGACCTGAAGGCTTTGACATAACGGTGCGTCAGGTGCGTGTATCGGCGGGCGCGGGCTTTGTGGTCGCTTTGACCGGCGACATTATGACGATGCCGGGACTTCCGAAAGCTCCGGCGGCAAACCTTATCGACGTGGACGCGGACGGAAAAATAAGCGGACTGTTTTAGAATTTCGGCAATAAAAACGATATACAAAAAATCAATAATTAAAGGCATATGAAAGAAGAACGGATTTTATTTACTGCGGAAGATAAATACGACGTGGTCGTAATAGGCGGCGGACACGCGGGAATCGAGGCGGCGCTTGCGGCGGCTCGTCTCGGAATGAAAACCTGTCTTTTCTCGCTCACACTGGACGGACTTGCCAATATGCCGTGCAATCCGAGTATCGGCGGCACGGCAAAAGGGCATCTGGTGCGTGAGATAGACGCGCTCGGCGGCGAGATGGGCAAGGCAGCCGACGCGACCTTTATTCAGTCGCGCATACTGAACCGAGGGAAAGGACCCGCGGTTTATTCTCTGCGCGCTCAGATAGACCGCCGCCGCTATGGTATGTATATGAAGAACCGCCTTGAAGTGCAGAAAAATCTGCACGTTCGGCAGGCGGAAATAACCGACATAAGGCTCTCAAGCGGCGCGGTACGCTCGGTAGTCACGTCGGCGGGGGCTGAGTATATCTGCAAATCCGCGATTGTAGCTACCGGAACGTATTTAAAGGGCAAAATCTTTATGGGCGCATACAGTCGGGAAAGCGGACCTGACGGAGTTTTTCCGTCCACGGGGCTGTCCGCTTCGCTCAAAGAACACGGTGTGAAGCTGGTGCGCTTTAAGACGGGTACGCCGCCGCGCATAAACCGAAACTCGGTCGATTTTTCAAAGCTGGAGGTTCAGCACGGCGACGAGGAGATCACGCCGTTTTCTTTTGAAACAGAGGGCGGACTTAAAAACGTCGCGGAGTGCTATCTCGTATATACCAACGAAAAAACGCACAAAATCATACTTGACAACATACACCGCTCTCCGCTCTACGGGGGCGATATAACCGGCGTGGGACCGCGCTACTGTCCTTCGATAGAGGACAAGATAGTTCGGTTTGCCGACAAGCCGCGCCATCAGCTCTTTTTGGAGCCTATGGGAATCGACACCGAGGAGATGTATTTGCAGGGCTTCTCCAGCAGTATGCCGGAGGACGTTCAAATAGATATGATACACTCGCTTGAGGGGCTTGAAAACGCGCAGATTATGCGAAACGCCTACGCGATAGAGTACGACTGCTGTGACCCGCAGGAGCTGCTTCCCACGCTTGAGTTTAAGAGCATAGCGGGGCTTTACGGAGCGGGTCAGTTTAACGGTACGTCGGGCTACGAGGAGGCGGCGGCGCAGGGTCTTATCGCGGGAATAAACGCGGCGCTGAAGATAAAAGGCGACGAGCCGTTTGTGCTTGACCGCTCGGAGGCGTACATCGGTACGCTTATCGACGACCTTGTGACAAAGGGAACCAACGAGCCGTACAGAATGATGACCTCCCGCTCGGAATACCGCCTGCTTCTCCGTCAGGACAACGCGGATTTGAGGCTTACCGAATACGGCTACAAAATCGGCTTGATTTCGGAGGAAAGATACCAAAAATTCATCTTGAAAAAACAGCGCATCGAAGAAGAAATTAAACGTCTGAAAAACACGGTTTTTCCGCCGTCCGACGAGCTTAACGAAATTCTCGTGTCGCTCGGCAGTACGCCGATTTCGACCGGCGTGCGCGCCGACGAGCTTATACGCAGACCGCAGGTTTCGTATGATTCGACAGCGCGCGTTGACCGAGAGCGTCCCGACTTGCCGCGCGACGTGCGGGAGCAGGTCGAGATAACCATAAAATATGACGGTTACATAAACCGTCAGCTTGCTCAGGCGCAGCAGCTCAGACGGCTTGAAAACAAAAAGCTGCCCGCCGATATAGATTATCTGAACTTTGACGGGCTGAGAATAGAGGCGCGGCAGAAGCTCGACAGGATACGCCCGATGTCGCTCGGACAGGCGAGCAGAATATCCGGCGTTTCGCCCGCCGACATAGCCGTGCTTATGGTATATCTGAAAAACCAGTAATATTTTGAGATTTATATTGGGAGAGTTATGTATGAAAGAACTGCTTGAATTGTATCTGACGTTTTGCAAAATAGGTGCGTTCACGTTCGGCGGCGGGTACTCGATGATGCCGATGATACAAAAGGAAATCGTCGAAAAGCACAAATGGGCTACCGACGAGGAAGTGTTGAATTATTACGCGGTTGGACAATGCACCCCCGGAGTTATCGCGGTCAATACCTCGACCTTTATAGGCTACAAGAGGAAAGGCGTTCTCGGCGGCTTTGTCGCGACTGCCGGTATGATTACGCCGTCGCTTATTATAATTATGATAATAGCGGCGTTCCTCAATAATTTCGCGCACATTGAGTTTGTCAAGCACGCCTTTGCCGGAATACGCGTAGCCGTTGCGGCTCTGGTTATTCAGGCGGTCGTGAAAATGTGGAAAACGGGCGTTAAAGACGCGGTCGGCGTCTCTGTTTTTGCAGCAGCGTTTTTAGTGTCGCTGATTTTTAACGTATCACCGATTTATGTGGTTATCGGTTCGGTGGCTGTCGGAATAGCAATATCCGTATTGAAAGCGAGGGGTGAGGGTAATGAGTAGTAGTCTTGCGACGCTTGCGTTGCTTGCCACGGAGTTTTTTAAAACGGGACTTTTCGCGGTGGGCGGCGGACTTGCCACGCTCCCGTTTTTATACAATATGGCGGATAAATACCCGTGGTTTGACCGCACGCAGCTTGCCGATATGATTGCGGTCTCGGAGTCCACTCCGGGGCCTATAGGCGTTAATATGTCCACCTACGCGGGCTTTAACGCGGGCGGTATCATCGGCGGCATTGTTTCGACCTGCTCTCTCGTTCTGCCGTCTATTATAGTGATTATAATAGTCGCGAAGTTTCTTGATAAATTCAGCGAGAATTTTTATGTGAAATCGGCGTTCTACGGTCTGCGTCCGGCGGTTACGGCGCTTATTGCGGTCGCGTCGGTGGAGATAATTAAAATTTCGATATTGTCGCTCGATACGTTTTTTGCGACCGGCAACCCGCTCTTTATATTTAACCTGAAGTCGCTTATCATATTTATACCTCTTATGTTTGTGGTGTTTAAATGGAAGCCGCACCCGATTTTCTGTATAATCGGCGCGGCAATACTCGGAATAATTTTGAAATTATGATAAAACACCCTTTGCGTTGTCAAAGGGTGTTCTTGCTGTTTTTAAGTATCGATATGACGCTTTCGAAAATTTCTATCGCCTGCCGCTTGTGTTCAACGTCAAGCTCTTCTATTTTGCTCAGCAAATCGTTGCTCTTGTTTTTGTATCCGACGGTCAGACTGTCCTGAAGCACATCATCCGCAGAAGCGTTGAGTACGTTAAGCATTTTAATAAACGTTTTGAGCTGGGGCACTTTGTTGCCGCGCTCGATATTGCCCAAGTATTGCGCGCTGATACCGATTTTTTCGGAACATTCCTCTATGCTCCAGCCCTGCTTTGACCTGTATTCTCTTATCTTTTTCCCCATACTATCGGAGTTCATCAAAAACACCGCCTATTTATAATAGTTTATACAAATAGAGTATATTTTATAAAAAACATAAAAAGATACTATTTGGAAAAATTTTTACAAATAGTATTGACATTTGAAAAGATTTCGGATATACTTTAAAAGTATTCAAATTCTATATAAGTTTTTTTGAGCTTATATATCCGTATTTACGGACGGGCGCTGTTTCGTTGCAGCCCCGTCGTTTTTTGTAAATACGAGGTATTAAAAGCGCTCGGCAACTATTTGTAAAAAATATTACAAATAGTGTTGACTTTTTAAAAAATAACTGTTATAATAAAGATGGTTGTATAAGTTTTCTAAACTTATATATCTTCTTTTTCCCAAGCGGGTTCTGCCGTGAGTGCAGAGCCCGTTTTTTTGAGCTTTGAAAAATTTTATCTTTGTTTTATTCAATACGGTTAAAAAAGTGGTGAAAAACATTAAAAATATATGGAAATTTTTTAATATTTGTGATACAATTACCAAAAGAGTGTAAATTTGGAGGTGCGGTATGACCAAGGTGTGTATAATCGGCGACGTCGGACATTTTTCGTATGCGGTTCGCGCGGCTCAAAGCTCGGATTCGCTGTGCATTTCGGCGGTGTCCGACGGCGCGGAGCGTATGGGCTGCGAAAAGGCGTTTAAAGCCGTGTCCGAGTGCAATCCCTCGGCAAAGCAATATGCCGACTATATTGAGATGCTGGACTCGGAAAAGCCCGACATCGCGGTGGTAAACCCTTGCTGCGCCTACAACGCACAGGTCAGCATAGAGTGTATGAGGCGCGGCATCCATGTGTTTTCCGAAAAGCCCGCGGCGGTAACTCTCCCGCAGCTTGAAACTCTGCGCGAGGCGTACAGAGAGAGCGGCGTTGTCTTTTCGACTATGATGGCGATACGGTACACTCCGCACTTTGCGGCGGCAAAGCGCGCGGTTGAGAGCGGCGCGGTCGGTGAAATAAGGCTTATGAACGCTCAGAAGTCTTACCGTCTCGGCAAGCGCGGCGGAATGTATCTCGACAGAAGGCTTTACGGCGGCACGATACCGTGGGTCGGAAGCCACGCGATAGACTGGCTGTATTGGTTTTCGGGAAAAAGGTTCCTTGAGGTCTACGCACAGCACAGCAGTATTGCCAACAGGGGAACGGGCGACCTTGAGGTTTCGGCGGTATGCGGTTTTAAAATGGAGGACGAGGTTTGCGCGACCGTCAGCATCGACTTTTTGCGTCCCGACCTCGCCCCTTCGCACGACGACGACCGTCTGCGCGCGGTCGGCTCGACCGGCGTTATAGAGGTGCGCGGCGGCAAGGTGTATCTGATAAACGAAAACGGAGAGCAGACACTTGAAAACGCCGAGCCTGTAAATATTTTTGAAGAATTTGTAAAAGCGGTCGAAGGAAAGCCGAGCAACGCGGTTTCGGCGGAGGACTCGTTCTATGTGACAGAGGCGTGCATAAGAGCGAGAGAGAGCGCGGACGCCGGCAAGGTAATAAAATTTTAAAGGCTCAAAAAGGCGCTGAAGGATAGGAGATATTTTAAATGGAGCATCGGCGGTTTGATTACAATACGATTGACGATTTGAAGGCGGATATTGAAAAGCTCGGAGCGGCTCTGCCGATAAGCGAGGATTTGTCTCCGCTTGAAAGGTCGGTCAAGGTTGGGGAGAAAAGCGCGCCCAACGCGCTCGGCATACATCCGATGGAAGGCTGCGACGGCACGGCGGACGGCGCTCCCGCGGAGCTTACGTTCAGGCGGTACGACCGTTTCGCAAGAGGCGGAGCCGGACTTTTGTGGCTGGAGGCTTGCGCGGTCACCGAGAGCGGACGTGCAAATCCGCGTCAGCTTTCAATCAAAGAGAGCAATTTGACCGAGTTTAAAAAGCTGCGCGAGAATATTATGTCGGCGGCGGAGGAGAGTATAGGAGAGGGTCACCGCCCTTACACCGTGCTTCAGCTTACACATTCGGGTCGCTACAGCCGCCCGTACGACGGCGCGCCCGCAATCACGGCGGTCGGCGAAAATCCGTATATCGACCCGTATTCAAACCCGAACCGAAAGGTAATAACCGACGAGGAGCTTGACGCGCTCAAGGACGATTTTGTGAGGGCGGCAAAGCTCGCCCGCGAAGCGGGGTTTGACGCGGTTGACGTTAAGGCGTGCCACAGATATTTAAACTCCGAGCTTTTGTCGGCGTTTACCCGTGAAAACAGCAGATACGGAGGCAGTTTTGAGAACCGCACACGGCTTTTGTGCGACGTTATCGACAGAATCCGCGCGGAGGTCGATATTGATATAGCGGTAAGGCTCAACGCCTATGACGCAATTCCGTATCCCTACGGCTGGGGAAGCGACAAGGACGGAAAACCCGATTTGACCGAGCCGAAGCGCTTGATGAAGATTTTGTCACAAAAGGGAGTAAAGCTCGTCAACATAAGCGCGGGCAACCCGTATTACAATCCGCACATCGGCAGACCTTGCGACATAGGACCCTACGTTGCGCCCGAACATCAGATTGAGTCGGCGGCGAGGATTTTGAATATAGTCAGAGAAATGAAGTCCGCCGCGCCCGAAATTACGGTTATGGGCACAGGGCTTAGCTGGTTCCGCGAGTTTGGCGCGAATATCGCGGCGGCGTGCGTCAAAGAGGGCTGGTTTGATATTGCGGGCTTTGGCAGACAGGGCTTTGCGTATCCCGACTTTGCGAAGGATATAACGGTCGGCGGCGGTATGCGGCGCGGAAAGTGCTGTATAGCCTGCACGAAATGCACAGAGCTTATGCGCTTCCACAGCACGGCTGGGTGCGTGGTGCGCGACAGCAAAGTCTACGTCCCGATTTGGCGCGAGGCGACAAACGGCGCGACTATGATGTCGGATAAAATCGACATACATATATGACGATTTAAAATTTAACTTATGAAGATTTTACAGGGGAGGAATGTATATGCCTAAAAAAACAGCGCTTATAACCGGAGCGGCGCGGGGTATCGGATACGGTATCGCAAAGCAGCTCGCCTCGGACGGATTTAACATAGGAATATTTGACATAATCGAGGAGGCGGCTGTCTCGGACAGCGTTGCCGAACTGGAAAAGCTCGGCGCGGAGGTTATGTACTTTCAGGGCAATCTTGCCAAAAAGGACGACTGCACCGAGTTTATAAACGCGGCGGTACAAAGGTTCGGCGAGATAAACGTTATGGTCAACAACGCGGGCGTTGCGCCCAAGGTTCGCGCCGATATGCTTGAAACGACCGAAGAAAGTCTCGACTTTGTTTTCGGCATCAACATCAAGGGTACGTTTTTTATGGCGCAGGCGGCGGCAAATCAAATGATTAAGCAGGGCAAGGGCGGAATTATGGTCAACACCTCGTCAATGTCCGCTTACACGACCTCTACAAACCGTCCCGAATACTGCATTTCCAAGGCGGGCGTGAGCATGATAACTCAGCTTTTCGCGGACAGACTCGCCGAATACGGAATAAATGTTTACGAGGTGCGCCCCGGCGTTATTAAGACGGATATGACCTCGGTAGTTACCGAAAAATACGACAAAATGATTGCCGACGGCGTGTTCCCGATTAAAAGGTGGGGCTTTCCCGAAGATATAGCGAAGGCGGTTTCGGCGTTTGCGAGCGGCGCGTTCTCGTACTCGACGGGCGAAGTGATAAACGTTGACGGCGGCTTTCATATTCAGAGAATGTAGCCTCATATAAAGGCGCAAGCGTATCAATCATATTATGCGGAAGGTAGAATTATGAAACACGATATACTCAGCATAAAAGGCTGTAAAACAGACGTATATTCGCTCAACACCGTTGTGGTCGGCACCGGAGCGGCGGGCTTTAACGCCGCCGACAGGCTTTGGAACTACGGGCAGACCGACATTGCGATAGTCACCGAGGGAATAAATATGGGTACGAGCCGAAACACGGGTTCAGACAAGCAGACTTACTACAAGCTTACTCTTTCGGGAGACGGGAGCGACAGCGTTTTTGAGACTGCGCGCACCCTGTTCGACGGCGGCGCGATGCACGGCGACCTCGCGCTGTGCGAGGCGGCTCTGTCGGCACAGAGCTTTTACAAGCTCGCCGAGATAGGAGTTCCGTTCCCGCACAACGGGTTCGGAGAATATGTGGGCTACAAAACCGACCACGACCCGCGTCGGCGCGCAACCTCGGCGGGTCCGCTGACCTCAAAATTTATGACCGAAAAGCTGGAAATACAGGTAAAAAACAAAAAAATCAAAATTTTCGACAAGCATAAGGTGATAGGCGTTATTGTCGAGAAAGGCAAGTGCCGCGGTCTTATCGCGCTGAACAAGGCGAATTGCGAAAATCCCGACAAGCGTTTTGTGCTGTTTAACTGCACCAATGTGATTTTTGCGACGGGCGGACCCGCGGGGCTTTACACCTGCTCGGTTTTTCCGACGTCGCAGACGGGTTCGAGCGGGGTTGCGTTTGAGGCGGGCGTTCGCGGGCGCAATCTTACCGAGTGGCAGTACGGCATAGCCTCGGTAAAATTCAGGTGGAATTTGTCGGGAACCTATCAGCAGGTAATTCCGAGATACGTTTCCACCGACAAAGACGGCAAAGACCCGCGCGAGTTTCTGGATGAATACTACGAAAACCCGACCGCGATGCTGGACGGTATTTTCCTTAAAGGCTACCAGTGGCCGTTTGACCCGCGCAAGATAGAAAATTTTGCTTCTTCTCTTATAGATATTCTGGTATACAACGAAACCCAGATAAAGGGCAGGCGGGTCTGGCTCGACTTTACGCAAAATCCGTCCGCGCTCAAAGCCGATTTCGGAAACCTCGGCGAGGAGGCGTACGCCTATCTCAAAAATTCGGGAGCGCTTCTTCCCACACCCATAGAGCGTCTGGCGCATATGAACAAGCCCGCGATAGATTTGTATGCGGCTCACAATATAGACCTGACGCGGGAAATGCTTGAAATAGCGGTTTGCGCTCAGCACAATAACGGCGGGCTGGCGGTGAACCGTTGGTGGGAGACGAATGTAGCGCACTTCTTTGTCGCCGGCGAGGCGGCGGGAACTCACGGAGTTTACCGTCCGGGCGGCAGCGCGCTCAATTCGGGGCAGGTGGGTTCGACCCGCGCGGCAATGTATATAGCGCACAGGTATACCGACGCGCCGCCGAGCGCAGAGGACTTCCTAAAGGTTGCCGAAAAGACCGTTTTTGAAAAAATGGATACGGCGGAAAGATTTTTAAGCTGCAAAAGTGGAAAGACCGTCGGAGAAATACGCGCCGAGCTGGGAGACAGAATGAGCAAATACGCGGCGCACATACGCTCGTCGGAGGGCGTGAAAAGGGTTATATCCGAGGCGAAGGCGGAGCTTTTCGGCATAGCAGACAACACCGTTTTGAAAAACGCGTATGAGCTTCCGCAGGCATTTGAAAATATGGATTTGCTGACCGCACAGTACGTTTACGCGTCGGCTATGGAAAATTACATAGAGGAGGGCGGCAAGAGCCGAGGCTCGTATCTTATCTACGACAAAGACGGCGTTTTGCCCGCGGACGGCATACCCGAAAATCTCAGGTTTACGCTTGACGACGGCAGACTGACAAAAAAGGTTCAGGAGGTCGGGCTTCGCGGCGGCGAGTGTGAGTATATCTGGGATGACGTTCGCCCAATCCCCTCGGACGACGACTGGTTTGAGAACGTATGGAACGACTATATGAACGATAAAATTGTTAAATAAAATTTTAATAATATAAATTTCAGGAGGTTTTTATCATGAAAAAATTTATGGACAAAAACTTTATGCTAAGCAACAAGACGGCGGAAAAGCTGTACCACGACTTTGCGGCGGATATGCCGATTTTCGACTATCACTGCCACCTCAGCCCGCAGATGATTTACGAGGACGTTCCGTTTGACAACATAACACAGATATTCCTCGGCGGCGACCACTATAAGTGGAGATATATGCGCTCGTGCGGACTTGACGAGAAGTATATGACCGGCAACGCTCCCGACGAGGAAAAGTTCAAGGCGTTCTGCGGCGCGCTTCAGTACGGTATAGGCAACCCGCTTTATCACTGGACGCACCTGGAGCTTCAGAGATACTTCGGAATTGACACCGTTATCAGAGAAGACACCGCCGAAAAAATCTGGGAAAAGGCGAACAAAATCATAAAGAACACCAAGATGAGCCCCGCGAAGCTCATCAACGATTCCAACGTCGCGGTAATCTGCACCACCGACGACCCCGTGGATTCTCTCGAGTGGCACAGAAAAATCAAGGAAAAAGGACACGTTAAGGCAAAGGTTTTGCCCGCGTTCCGTCCCGACTTTATGATAAATATCGACAAGCCGACCTTTAAGGGCTACATCGAAAAGCTTTCAAACGTTGTAAACGCGGGCATCTCGACCTACGCCGATTTGATTGACGCTATCTATAAGAGAATCGCATTTTTTGCAGAGAACGGCTGCAAGATTTCGGACCACGCGCTCGACAGCGTTCCGTTTGAGCCGACAAACGCGGCGGAGGTTGACGCGATATTCAAAAAAGCACTTGCGGGCGAGGAGCTTACTCAGGTCGAGGTTGACAAGTATAAGTCGTTCACACTCATCAAGCTGGGCGAAAAGTACTCGGAACTGGGCTGGACATATCAGCTTCATATCGGCGCGCTCCGAAACAACAACAGCCGTATGTTTGAAAAGCTCGGTGCGGACACCGGCTTTGACTCAATCAGCGACTACTGCATAGCCGCGCCTCTTTCAAAACTGCTTAACGCACTTGAGAGTGAGAGCAAGCTCCCCAAGACAATTCTCTATACCTTAAATCCCAAGGACAACTATGTGCTTGCGACAATGCTCGGAAACTTCCAAGGCAGCGAGGTTGCGGGCAAGATTCAGTTCGGTTCGGGCTGGTGGTTCAACGACCAGCGCGACGGTATGACCGAGCAGATGAAGGCTCTTGCGAATTTGGGCGCGCTCAACAAGTTCGTCGGTATGCTGACCGACTCGCGCAGCTTCCTCTCGTACACAAGGCACGAGTATTTCAGAAGAATTATGTGCAACATCCTCGGAACGTGGGTTGAAAACGGCGAGTTTCCGGACGATATGGACACTCTCGAAACCATAGTAAAGGGAATATCGTTCAATAACGCGAAGAATTATTTCGGCATAGAGGTCTAATGTTGTTTCGCGCTTTGCTGCGGAAAACAAAAAATTACCGAAAGATTGTGTATTTTTTAACAAAAAGCCCTTGATAAATTTTCCTTTATGGGATAAAATATTCGATAGGGTTGTAAGCCCGTTACGGGCGTTTCTGCGGCGGGCGTACCGCCGCAGAACAATTAGAGGGGTTCGCCGCCGTGCTGAGGCGGGAATGGTCTTAATTCGGTTATATTGATAAAAATATGGATTTTTTATACTTGGAGGTTTTGTTATGAAAAAAACTGTTGACAATCTTAACGCAAAGGGCAAAAGAGTTCTTGTCAGGTGCGACTTCAACGTGCCTATCAAAGACGGTAAAATCACTGATGAAACAAGAATAATCGGTGCGCTTCCGACAATAAAGAAGCTCATAGCCGACGGCGCAAAGGTTATCCTTTGTTCCCATATGGGCAAGCCCAAGGGACAGGTGATTCCCGAATTGTCGCTCGCACCCGTTGCGAAGCGTCTTTCGGAGCATCTCGGAAAAGACGTGGTTTTCGCGGCTGACGATACCGTTGTCGGCGACAACGCGAAAGCGGCTGTTGCGGCTATGAAGGACGGCGACGTTGTGCTTCTTGAAAATACACGTTTCCGCGCGGAAGAGACAAAGAACATCGATACGTTCAGCAAAGAGCTGGCTTCGCTCGCCGACTTGTACGTTAACGACGCGTTCGGCAGCGCGCACAGAGCGCACTGCTCGACCGTAGGCGTTACCGAGTTTGTCGATGAGTCGGTTTCGGGCTATCTTATGGGTAAGGAGCTTAAGTTCCTCGGAGGCGCGCTGGAAAATCCCGACCGTCCCTTTGTGGCGGTTTTGGGCGGCGCAAAGGTTGCGGATAAGCTCAACGTAATTTCAAATCTTATCGAGAAGTGCGATACGCTCATAATCGGCGGCGGTATGGCATACACCTTTTTAAAGGCGAAAGGTCTTGAGGTGGGCACGTCGTTGGTTGACGAGGAGAAAATCGACTACTGCCGCGAAATGCTTGCGAAGGCGGAAAAGTTCGGCAAGAAGCTGCTTCTCCCAATCGACACCGTTACCGCAAAGGAGTTCCCGTCTCCGATTGACGCGGAAATCGAGGTTTCGGTTTATCCCTCCGACGCTATTCCGTCGGACAGAATGGGTCTTGATATAGGTCCCAAGACGCGTGAGCTTTTTGAAAACGAGGTAAAGGGCGCAAAGACGGTATTCTGGAACGGTCCGATGGGCGTTTTTGAGAACCCCATTCTCGCAAAGGGAACCATTGCGGTAGCCGAAGGTCTTGCGGCGGCGGATGCGATAACGATTATCGGCGGCGGCGACAGTGCGGCGGCTGTAAATCAGCTTGGTTTTGCGGACAAAATGACCCATATTTCAACAGGCGGCGGCGCGTCGCTCGAATTTATGGAGGGCAAGGGTCTGCCCGGCGTTGAGGCTCTCGACGACTTAGACTGATTTTAATTTAAAAATTTTAAAGGATGGCGATAATATGGGCAAGTATATAATTGCCGGAAACTGGAAGATGAATAAACTCCCGTCCGAAACATATGATTTCGTAAAAGAGGTTGCGTCGGCGACCGCCGACGCGTCGTGCGAGGTTGTATGCTGTACCCCGTTCGTATGCCTTCCCGAGGCGGTTCGTGCGGCGGAGGGGACCCACGTTAAAATAGGCGCGGAAAATCTGCACTTTGAGGATAAGGGTGCGTTTACCGGAGAGGTGAGCGCGGATATGCTCCTTGACCTCGGCGTGAGCTATGTAATAATCGGACACAGCGAAAGACGCGAATATTTTGCGGAAACCGACGAGACGGTCAATCTGAAGATAAAGAAGGCGCTCTCAAAAGGACTTTTGCCGATAGTTTGCTGCGGCGAAACGCTTTCCCAGCGCGAGGCGGGCATAACCGTTGATTTTATAACCATTCAGATTAAAAAGGCGTTCGCGGGTATAAGCGCGGCGGATGCGGAAAAGGTCACGGTTGCGTATGAGCCAATCTGGGCGATAGGCACCGGCAAGACCGCGACGGCGGAGCAGGCGGAAGAGGTCTGCGCGGCGATACGCGGCGTTTTGACCGAGCTTTACAGCGAGGAGACCGCGGAAAAAATCACCGTTCAATACGGCGGAAGTATGAACGCGTCAAACGCGGCGGAGCTTTTGTCGAAAAAGAACATAGACGGCGGTCTCATTGGCGGAGCAAGTCTTAAATCTGCGGATTTTGCGGCCATATGCTCCGCGGCAAAATAATTTTCAGAGCGAGGAATTGTAATGAGCAAAAAACCTTATGCACTTATAATACTTGACGGCTACGGAATAAACGAGCGTCACGAAGGAAATGCTATTTATGCCGCCGATACTCCGAATATGGATAAATATATGGCGGAATGTTCGCACAGCATTGTTCACGCGTCCGGATTGGACGTGGGACTGCCTGAGGGACAGATGGGCAACTCCGAGGTCGGACATACCAACATAGGCGCGGGCAGAATAGTATATCAGGAGCTTACAAGGATAACCAAAGCCATAGACGAAGGCGGCTTCTTTGAAAATCCCGAACTGCTCGGAGCGGTTGAAAACTGTAAGAAGAATGGTTCCGCGCTTCATCTGCTCGGACTTTTGTCGGACGGCGGTGTTCACAGCCACAACAAGCATCTTTACGGACTTTTGGAGCTTGCCAAACGCGCGGGACTTAAAAAGGTTTACGTTCACGCGTTTCTTGACGGGCGCGACGTACCGCCCTCGTCCGGAGCGGACTATGTGAAGCAGCTTGTCGAAAAAATGCGCGATATAGGCGTGGGCGAGGTCGGCAGCGTTATGGGCAGATACTACGCGATGGACCGAGATAATCGCTGGGAGCGCGTACAAAAGGCGTATGACGCTATGGTGCTGGGTAAGGGCAACACCTGCGATTCGGCAGTTACCGCGGTTGAAAAGTCGTATAATGACGGCGTGACCGACGAGTTTGTTGTGCCGACGGTCGTAACGCGGGACGGCAAGCCGACCGGAACAATCTCGGAGGGCGATTCGGTAATATTCTTTAACTTCCGACCCGACCGCGCGAGAGAAATTACGCGCACGATTACCGACCCCGAATTTTCGGGCTTCGAGCGTAAATTTTTTCCGACATATTTTGTGTGTATGACGCAGTATGACGCACAGATGCCGAATGTCCATGTGGCGTTTAAGCCCGAAAAGCTTTTAAATACCTTTGGAGAATACATAAGCCGAAAGGGTCTTACTCAGCTTCGCATAGCCGAAACCGAGAAGTACGCGCACGTTACGTTCTTCTTTAACGGCGGCGTTGAAAAGGTTTATGAAGGAGAGGACAGAGTCCTTATCAATTCGCCCAAGGTTGCGACATACGACCTTCAGCCCGAAATGAGCGCTTACCTTGTGACAGACGAAGCGGTGAAGAGAATTAAGAGCGGCAAGTACGACGTGATGGTTCTTAACTTTGCAAACTGCGATATGGTCGGTCATACGGGTATATTCGACGCGGCAAAGGCGGCGGTCGAGGCGGTTGACGAATGTCTGGGACGTGTCGTTGACGCGATACTCGAAATGGGCGGTGTTGCGCTTGTCACGGCAGACCACGGAAACGCCGACCAGATGATTGATTACGAAACACAAGAGCCGTTCACCGCACACACGACAAACGTTGTGCCGCTGGTACTCATAGGCTCGGACAAAAAGCTGAAAAACGGACGGCTGGCGGATTTGACCCCGACTCTGCTTGACCTTATGGGACTTGAAAAGCCCGCCGAAATGACGGGAGAGAGCCTTATCGAGGGCTGAATTTAAAATAAAATTTTGCGGAGGTTAATTATGAAAGATTACATTGCAATCGAAGACATAATCGCAAGAGAAATTTTGGACTCACGCGGTAATCCGACCGTTGAAGTTGAGGTTTATGTTGAGGGCGGCGTTGTAGGACGCGCCTCCGTTCCGTCGGGCGCATCGACGGGTGCGTTTGAAGCGTGCGAGCTGCGTGACGGAGACAACGACAGATATATGGGCAAAGGAACTCTCAAGGCGGTTGAAAACGTAAACACCGAAATAGCGGAGGCTATCTGCGGTTACAATGTACTCGACCAGGTTGCCATTGACCGCGAAATGATTGCGCTGGACGGCACCGAAAATAAATCAAGGCTCGGCGCGAACGCAATTTTGGGCGTTTCTCTGGCGGTCGCAAAGGCGGCGGCGGAGTGTATGGGAATGAGCCTTTATCAATATATCGGCGGAGTTAATTCAAAGGTTCTCCCCGTTCCTATGATGAACATTATAAACGGCGGAAAGCACGCGGATAACTCGGTATCCTGTCAGGAATTTATGATTATGCCGGTCGGAGCAAGCAGCTTCCGCGAGGCTCTCAGATGGTGCGCTCAGGTGTTCCACACGCTTAAATCGGTGCTTAAAAAGAAGGGCTACTCGACAGCCGTGGGCGACGAGGGCGGATTTGCTCCCGATCTCGGCAGCGACGAGGAAGCCGTGCAGGTTATAGTTGAAGCCATCAAAGAAGCGGGCTTCAGACCGTACGACGATTTCAGGATTGCGCTCGACCCCGCTTCGACCGAGATGTACGACGAAGCAAAAAAGAAAGGCGAGGAAGGCAAGTATTACTTCTGGAAGCAGGATAAGATGCTCACCGCCGACGAAATGGTTGATTTTTGGGCTGACTGGGTAGAGAAATATCCGATTATCTCGATAGAGGACGGTATGGCGGAAGAGGACTGGGAAGGCTGGGATAAGCTCACAAAGAGAATAGGCGATAAGGTCCAGCTTGTCGGAGACGACCTCTTCGTTACCAATACCAAGCGCCTTAAAAAGGGTATCGGGCTCGGCGTTGCGAACTCGATACTTATAAAGGTGAACCAGATAGGCACTCTCACCGAAACGCTTGAGGCTATCGAAACCGCTAACCGAGCGGGATATACCGCCGTTACGTCGCACAGGAGCGGCGAAACCGAGGACACAACCATTGCGGACATCGCGGTTGCCACAAATTCGGGTCAGATTAAAACCGGCGCGCCGTCGAGAACAGACCGCGTTGCGAAGTACAATCAGCTTCTCAGAATCGAGGAGGAGCTTGGCGAGACTGCCGAGTATCTCGGACTTGACGCGTGGTTTAACCTCAAAAACAAATAATTTTTAAAATGAACAAAATCAACAGCCCGACGGAAATTCCGTCGGGCTGTTGCCGCAATTTTTATCTTTGCAAAAGTCAGACATTCTTCGTTTCCTCTGCGCGGGAACGCGTGTTTTCGAGAAGCACAGCGCCGCAGTTCTCGTATAAAAATCCATATTTTCAAAATATTACGGTACGGGGCATAAATCAGAAAAGACCGATAAAGCAATCTGCCCGCGCGCAAAAAATTTGTAAATTTACTTTATGTTCACAAATCATTAAAGATATTTTAAAAAATACGGTGTATCCTTTAGAAAAACTCACAAGGAGGCACTACTGTGAATATCAAAAGAATATTAGCAATTATCATTTCGGCGGGACTTGCCGTTTCGTCCTCGGTTTATGCCGCGGACGCGAATAACGGCGCACCGCCCGAACCACCCGCAGAGAACCAAAACATAGGCGAACAGCCGCCCGAAATGCCGGACGGTCAGCAGCCGCCGCAGATGCAGGGCGAACAGCCGCCCGAAATGCCAAATGGTCAGCAACCGCCGCAAATGAGTGTCGAGCTGCCGTTCACCGATGTTGCGGGCGATGCGTGGTATCACGACGCGGTAGCTATGATGTACGGTATGGGTATAATAAAGGGTACGTCAGATACCGAGTTTTCACCCGAAAGCCCGCTGAGCGCCGCAGAGATTTTGACAATGCTCTATCGCGCGGACGGCGGCTCCGAGAGCGACAAGATATGGTACGCGCCCGCAATGGAGTGGGCGTCGTCAAACGGTATAATCGGTGAAAATCCTGATTTTACGTCCGCGCCGGATGAGGATATAACACGCGAGGATATGATGCTCGTGATATATAATTATCTTGTATACAAAGATGAGCTGCCGGAAGGACAATCCGACCTGTCCGAATTTACCGACGGCGCCGAGGCATCCGATTACGCGCTGACCGCAGTGAAGTCACTTGCAGGCGCGGGAATAATTCAGGGCGACGGCGATACGCTTCGCCCAAAATCAACATTAATGCGCGCGGAGACGGCAACGATTTTGAGCCGTATTATAAAGCCGCAGTCCCCGCCCGACGGTATGGGCGGAATGCCCGATAATATGGGCGGCGCACCGGGCGAAATGCCTCCGGGCGGCTTCGGCGGCAGCGGCGAAGTAACGCAGGGTACAGCGGCTAATACCGTTTCCGAGGACGGCAGCATTAAGGATACGTCATACCAATCGGTCGGCGACGACGAAAACGCGCTGCGGATTGACGGGGCGGCGGTTACGCTTGACGGTATTTCGGTAGACAAGTCGGGCGGCGGGTCGTCAAATACCGAAAACGGTGATTTCTACGGTCAGAACGCCGCGTTGCTCGCGACAAACGGCGCAAACGTAACAATAACAAACGCGGATATAAAATCCGACGCGAAAAACGGCAACGGTGTATTCAGCTACGGCGAGGGTACGGTTGTAAATGTTTCCGATTCGACTATAACAACCAAAAACGACAATTCCGGAGGAATCCAAACCACCGGCGGCGGAACAACAAACGCGTCAAATCTGACCGTCAGCACATTCGGCAATTCCGCTGCGGCGATACGCTCTGACAGGGGCGGCGGTACGGTTACCGTCAACGGCGGAACATATACATCGAACGGCTATAACTCGCCCGCCGTATATTCAACGGCAAATATTACCGTAAAGAACGCGGAGCTTACCGCAAATAACTCCGAAGCGCTTGTAATTGAGGGCAAAAACTCAATCGCGCTCGAAAACTGTGCGGTTTCGGGTAATATGAGCGACACAAACGGCTCAAGCTCGGACGAGAATGTGCATAACGTTATGATATATCAATCAATGTCGGGCGACGCGGACGTGGGAACATCGAGCTTTTCAATGAACGGCGGTAGTCTTACGGGCAACAACGGAGATATGATTTACGTCACCAACACGCACGCAATTATAACAATGTCCGACGTTGCGATTGACAACAAAGATGCGGACGGATATTTGTTGCGCGTGAGCGGAAACAGCGCGTCGCGCGGCTGGGGCAAAGCCGGTTCAAACGGTGCGCAGGCTGAGTTTACGGCTGATAATCAGACCTTAAACGGGGATATTGTCGTCGATACGATTTCCTCGCTTGATATGCGATTGACGAATAAATCCGAATTCGTCGGAACGGTCAATATTATCGAAAACGCGCAAGGCGGTGCGGCTGTCGGTGACAACGCGGTTATTACGATTGACGCGGGTTCGGTATGGACGCTTACCGGCGACTGTACGGTTACATCACTTGAAAATAACGGCACGATAAATTATAACGGTTATACGATAACGCTTGCCGACGGCACGGTGCTTGACAAGTAATAATTATCGGAATACTAAAAAGCGAACGGGATATTTATTGAAATATCCCGTTCGCTTTTTGTCATATCGACAGAGCTTTGCGTCTTTATAAATTTTTTCGGCGGTTCAATCGTCCTTATGGTCTTTATTGTCCTTTTCTTTGTCGCGAAGGCGGCGTTTTGCCGAGCGGGTGCGCAAATCGTACTCGCCGCGCTCAAAATTGCTCCAAAAATCCTCGGCAAATTCGGTTTCTTGGCGCTTTACCCCTCTTTTTATATCTCCTTTTTCAACAAAATTCAAAATTAACACCTCTTTATAGCTTATTATGGTTGATTTTTTTGGGATTATTCGGTATAATAAGATTTAGTATATTTTGGGGGGCGTGATATATATGAACTTGGAAGAAATAAAAGAGCTTGACAAAAAATACTATATGAATACCTTCGGCGACAGAGTGCCGCTCGCCTTTGAAAAAGGAAACGGCATTACGCTTACCTCGACCGACGGTCGGGAGTACCTTGACTTTTTTGCGGGTATAGCGGTAAATTCGCTCGGATACGGGCATACACGCCTTGTGTCGGAGCTTTGCGACCAGGTTTCAAAGCTGACGCACTGCTCCAACGTCTACTATATAGAAAATCAGGCGCGGCTGGCTCAGATGCTTGTTGAAAACTCCTGCGCGGACAGAGTTTTCTTTGCAAATTCGGGTGCGGAGGCGAACGAGGGCGCGTTTAAGCTCGTGAAAAAATATTTTTATAACAAGAAAAGACCCCAAAAGCACGAGATAATCACTCTCAAAAATTCGTTCCACGGCAGAACTCTCGCCGCGGTCGCGGCGACGGCTCAGGAGAAGTACCAAAAGCCTTACGCTCCTTTGATTGAAAAATTTATACATGTTACCGCGGGCGACGAAAAAGAGCTTGAAGCGGCGTTTGGCGAAAATACCGCTGCGGTTATGCTCGAAGTTATACAGGGTGAGAGCGGAGTTATCCCGATGCCGCGCGAGTTTGTGAAAAAGGCGCGTGAACTGTGCGACAAATACGATGCGTTTTTGATTATTGACGAGGTGCAGACGGGCGTCGGCAGATGCGGCAGACTTTTTGCGCACGAGCTTTACGACGTGAAGCCCGATATATTCACGGTCGCAAAGGGCTTGGGCGGCGGAGTGCCGATAGGCGCGGTTTGCGCAAACGAACGCGCCGCTTCAGCGTTTACCCCGGGCGACCACGGAACGACGTTCGGCGGCAATCCGCTTGCGACCCGTGCCGGACTTGTGGTGCTTGACGAGCTTATAAACGGCGGTATTTTAAAGCACGTCTGTGATGTGGGCGGCTATTTTAAATCCGAGCTTGAAAAACTTGCGGAGAAACACGGCTGTATTGCCGAGGTGCGCGGAGAAGGGCTGATGCTCGGCGTTGAGTTTACCGAAGATATTGCAAAGGCGGTCGGCGACAAAATGCGCGAGCGCGGTGTTCTGGTCGGCGTAGTGGGCGCGAGAGTGCTTCGTATAGTGCCTCCGCTCGTGGTGCTGAGACGCGATATAGACGTATTTGTCCGTACGCTCAAATCGGTTATAACCGAGATTTAACAGATATGAGAATTTTGAAAGGGGAAGTATAATGAAACACTTTATCAGTTTACACGATATTACGGTTGACGAGTTCAACTCTCTTTTAAGCCTTGCGGCAAAGCTGAAGGCGGAGCAAAAGGCGGGCAAGCCGCATCGTATTTTGGAGGGCAAGACCCTTGCGATGATTTTTACCAAAAGTTCAACCCGCACGAGGATTTCTTTTGAGGTGGGAATGTACCAGCTCGGTGGTCAGGCGTTGTTTTTGAGCGCCAACGACATACAGCTCGGCAGAGGCGAGACGATTTACGACACCGCTAAGGTTATGAGCCGTTTTGTGGACGGAATAATGATAAGGACGTTTGCGCATCAGGATGTGCTGGATTTGGCAAAATACGGCTCGATACCGGTGATAAACGGACTTACAGACCTTTTGCACCCCTGTCAGGCGCTTGCAGACCTTATGACGGTTTACGAGCATAAAGGAACTCTCAAGGGGCTGAAGCTTTCATATATAGGCGACGGCAACAACGTTGCGCACTCTCTGCTTTACGCCTGCGCAAAGGCGGGTATGGATATAAGCGTCGCATCTCCCAAGGGATATGAGTGCGACCCCGAAATAGTCGCAAACGCAAAGGAGGACGCTTCTTTGACAGGCTCTCAGATACTTATGACAAACGACCCTGTTGAAGCGATAACAAACGCCGACGTGGTATATACCGACACATGGGCGAGTATGGGTCAGGAGAGCGAGAAGGCGGAGCGCGTGAAGATATTCAAAGATTACCAGATAGATTCCGAACTGTTTTCAAAATCCAAGCCCGACAGCATATTTATGCACTGCCTGCCGGCTTACCGCGGATTTGAGATGACCGCCGACGTAATTGACGGAGAGCGCAGTGTGGTGTTTGACGAGGCGGAGAACCGCCTGCACGCTCAAAAGGCGGTGCTTGCAACGCTTATGGGATAACTTTTGGAGGAGAGGTACTGACACTTGAAGAATTTATATGATTTCGAGGTGCGCGTCGCAAAACCGGATGACGCGCCGTATATATCCGAAATAACAAAGACCGCGTTTAAAGAGTATTGTGCGTCGGCAAACCTTAAAAGCATTGCCGCGCTCAGCGAAACGGTAGAGGACATAGTACACGATATAGAGACGAAAGCCGTCTACGTGGCGGTTATAAACGACAGGATAGTCGGCAGCGTCAGGATTGAGATTTTGGACGACCAAACGGCTTATCTGAGCCGCTTCGCGGTAAGACAGGACAATCAGAACACCGGTATCGGCAAAATTTTGATGAACGTCGTTGACAAAAATATGCGGCGCAAGGGCGTGAAGAGCATAAAGCTGCATACCGCGTCAACCATAGCGGGACTTATCCGCTTTTACTACGGCAGGGGCTTTTACATATCCGAGGTTGAAAACAGCCGCGGCTATCCGAGGGCGACCCTCATAAAAGAATATATTTAATTTTTAACCGGAAAGGAAAAAAGGATAAAAGTATGAAAATCAAGGAGCTATTTAAGAATTTCAGTGCGCTCGGCGAAAAAGAAGTCGAAATAAACGGTTGGGTGCGCACTATGCGCGTTTCAAAGTCGCTCGGCTTTATCGAGATAAACGACGGCTCGTTTTTCAAAAACGTGCAGATAGTGTTTGAGGACGGCAAAATTTCAAATTTCGCGGAGATTGGCAAGGTAAACGTCGGCGCGGCGCTCAAGGTTAAGGGTACGCTGACGCTCACCCCCGAAATGAAGCAGCCGTTTGAAATCCACGCGTCGGAGATTGTCATAGAAGGCGCGTCAGCTCCCGAATATCCGCTTCAGAAAAAGCGCCATTCGTTTGAATATCTACGCACCATTCCGCATCTGCGTCCGAGGACAAACACGTTTTCGGCGGTTTTCAGAGTGCGTTCGCTGGTCGCGTATGCGATACACAAGTTTTTTAACGAGCGCGGATTTGTATATGTTCACACCCCGCTGATAACCGGAAGCGACGCCGAGGGCGCGGGAGAGATGTTTCAGGTGACGACGCTCGACCTTGAAAATCCGCCGAAGGCAGACGGTAAAATCGACTATTCGCAGGACTTTTTCGGAAAAAAGACCTCGCTTACGGTAAGCGGTCAGCTTGAGGGCGAAACCTTTGCGATGGCGTTCGGCGACATATATACGTTCGGACCGACCTTCCGCGCCGAAAACTCCAACACCACCCGCCACGCGGCGGAATTTTGGATGATAGAGCCCGAAATTGCGTTCGCCGATTTGAATGACGATATGTGTCTGGCGGAGGATATGCTGAAGTTTATAATAAGCTATGTGCTTGAAAACGCGCCCGACGAGATGGCGTTTTTCAACAGCTTTGTAGACAAAGGACTTTTGGAGCGGCTTAACAATATTCTGGAAAACGAGTTCGGGCGCGTGACCTACACAGAGGCGATAGAGCTTTTGGAAAAGAGCGGCGAAAAGTTTGACTATCCCGTAAAATGGGGAGTTGACCTGCAGACCGAGCATGAGAGGTACCTGACCGAAAAAATATTTAAAAAGCCGGTTTTCGTGACAGATTATCCAAAGGAAATAAAGGCGTTTTATATGCGCCTTAACGACGACGGCAAAACGGTTGCGGCTATGGACTGCCTCGTGCCGGGCGTCGGCGAGATAATAGGCGGAAGCCAGAGAGAGGAACGCCTTGATGTGCTGACCGCGCGGATGAACGAGCTTGGTCTTTCGGAGGAAGAGTACAGCCACTATCTTGATTTAAGACGCTACGGAGGCACAAAGCACGCGGGATTCGGACTCGGATTTGAACGCACGATACTCTATCTTACGGGTATGGGCAATATACGCGACGTAATTCCGTATCCGAGAACCGTAAATAATTTGGGATAGGAGCGCACTGTTATGGGTAAATTAGCTTGGATATTGCTTATAGTCATTGTTATATATATTGTAGTCAGAAGAGCGGATATAGTGGCGGCAATCGCAAACGCACAGTACCGTTGGGGCAACGTGGAAAAGGCGTATAAAACCTATTGCTTCGCCGACAGGCTCGGCAAGATGAAGCCGTACAACTCCGCGGCGTATGGATATATTGCGCTGAGGCTCGGCAAATTGGAGGAAGCGAGGGCGATACTCGCCAAGGCTTCTATGGACGCGCTTGCGAAAGAATCCGAAAAAATGCGTATCAAGGCGATGCGCGCGCTCGTTTTCTGGAAGGACGGGCAGATAGACCTTGCGATTGAAATGATGGAAGAGGTGCTTGAAAAGTTCAAAACCTCTGCATATTATGAAAATCTCGGACTTTTGTGCGTGCTGGGCGGCGACCGCGAAAAGGCGCTCAAGGTGTGTCTGGAGGCATACGACTACAATTCGGACGATATGATAATCGTAGACAATCTCGCCGAGGCGTACGCGCTCAACGAGGACTACGAAAACGCGAAGGCGACCTATGAAAAGCTTATGGAGATGGAACCGTACTTCCCCGAAGCCTACTACGGATACGGGCTTCTTTTGATAAAGCTCGGCGAAAAGGAGCGGGGTCTGGAGCTTATAAAAAAATCGCTCGACCTTAACTTTACGTTTATCAGCGTCCTGAGCCGCGACGAAGTAGAGAAGCTGTATGTCGAAAACGGCGGAAAGCTCGATTGATAATTTCAGATAATTTTTATTGATATGCTCAATAAACGTAAAAAAACGAAGGTATATTTCGCAAAAATGTTTTTTTCCATATTTTAAACGACCGCCTTGGCGGTCGTTTGTTTTGTTGCATTTTTATAACAATTATTTTAAATTATAATTATATTTATTTTTTCTGTCGAAATATGTGTATAATATAATATGAGAAACAAGACATATGGGACTGTGTTCGATAATCTTCGGAATAACGGTCAACGACGTAATATAATATAAATTAAAGTAAGATTTAAGAGAGTGAAAAGCTGTGGAAAGAAAGTATTTTTACGGATTGACTATTATTTTGACCGCGATACTCGTGACCCTAAGTCTGGTGCATCACCATCTTGACAAAAAGGCGGCGGTCTATTCTTCGGTAAACGACGGCTATGTAACGCTGTACTCGTCCGACGGCAGGCTGTGCAGAGTTTTGCCGAACGAGGTTGAAAAGTACAAGAGCGTGGGTTGGTACGACAAGATAGAGGACGCAGCTACGCTCAAATATACCGACAGCGGAGAGTGTATTGTTGTTTTTAAGGATGACGCGGACAGCTTTTTTAACGCGGACGACAAATGGAAAGAATTATATGACGCTTCAACACTTATGTATGATGTGAACGGCGATACCACCCGCGTATTTTTGGCTGATGTGGACAAATATCTTCAAAGGGGATACTTCAAAGCTCCGCAGGCGCTTGACCCGAATATGCCTATGATTGCAATTACGTTTGACGACGGTCCGTCCGAAAAACAAACGCCGCGTCTGCTCGATATTTGCGAAAAATACGGCGCGCACGTCACGTTTTTCGTTTTGGGAAGCCGTGCGGAGAGCAACAAAGACATACTCTCCCGCGCCGCGCAGATAGGCTGCGAGGTGGGAAGTCATACCTACTCTCACAAACAGCTTACAAATCTTGCGCCCGACGTGCTGGAAAAAGAAATTTCAAGCACACGCGACATCATAACCGAGGCGACCGGCAGTCCGCCGCGTGCGCTTCGTCCGCCGTACGGCTCGTACAATACTGCCGTGACCGAAAAAGCGAAGGCGGGAATTACGCTTTGGTCGGTGGACACTCAGGACTGGAAATCGGGCAACGCGGATAAAATCGTTGAACATATTTTAAACAATGCTCATGACGGAGATATAGTTTTGCTGCATGATATATACTCAGCTTCGGTTGACGCGGCGGATCGTTTTATTCCCGCGCTGCAGTCGCGCGGCTATGCGCTTGTGACGGTGGAGGAGCTTATCACTTCCCGCCGCGGCGGTATAGAAAACGGAACGGTGTACCGCACAGTTCCGAACAAATAACGGTGATTTTGTTTTTCCGACCCCCGCGTTAAACGGGGGATATATTTTTTATAATTTTATATATAAAAAGAAAAACATGCAAATTGGTCGTAGGGTGCGGCGCCTCGACGCACCGAATATATAAAAAATAACCGACAAAAATCCGCAGATTTTTGTCGGAAAGGAATAAGTTTCCCGTAAAAGCACAGACGCACGCTTGCGGGCGGCGAAGCATAAAGGGAAACTTATGACGATGTAGGGGCGAACCGTGTTCGCCCGCTTTGCCCGCGCAAAGCGCGGGCAGGATTATATACTTTTCCCCGCGCGGGGAAAAGTACCAAAAGGCGCGTTTAGGGGCTTTGCCCCTAAAAACCCTGACGGACGCAAGGCTGTTGCCTAAAGCGTCCGTCAAAACCCAAAGACGGTAAAGTTGTTGCCCAACTTTACCGTTTCTATTTAAGTTTTTGCGTGAATACATCCGCGAACGGGCGAACACGGTTCGCCCCTACATTGGGAAAATGTAACCGCTTAGTGAAGCGCAAAAACCTCAAATTCTATAAAATCCACTGGAGGGCGGCGATGAGCAGCACGCCGGGAACGCCAAGAACGCCTGCAGTCAGCGCGGTCACCGGGTTTACCGCAATCTCGATTCCCGCGAAACCGCCGCACATATTCACAATAAAAATCATTATGCCGCCGAACACGCCGTTTGCGAGCAGCCGCCCAAGCCATTTTGCGGGGCGAAGAAACAGACGGCACACCAAAAGTATTATGACCAGTCCGGCCGCATATGATAAAATCGACGCCGTATCAAAAACCATAGTTATCATCCTCCGTAAAACAGCTTTTTAAATAATTTTTTGATTTCTATATTTATATGCCTGTCTTACAAAAATATGAATAACTGTCGGACATAATTCATATACATTATTAAAAACACAAAAACCGAAAATCGGGGGTATTGAAATATGTCGATAAGTTTGAAAAAGGAAACGCTGAATTTAAATGAAATTATATGCACCAAATACGGACAGACGACGGTTGAAGGCGACCTCATAGTTCCCGACGTCAAGCCGGACATATCAAAGGTGCTTCAGGCGGACGGAAACGTTATTATTACCGATAAAAGCATAAGCGGCGACCGCGCTTTTGTGTCGGGTGAGCTTAAAGTAAATATTCTCTACCTGCCCGACGGCGATTCCGGACAGGTTAAGTCAATGACTTCGTCGCTCCCGTTCCGCTATATGACTGATATAAGCCGCGACGGTCAAACTCCTGTTCTGACGGCAGAGGCCGAAGTGGAAAATATGGGCTTTTCGCTCATAAACAGCCGCAAAATAAATATTAGAGGCACGGTGGGTATCAACGTAAAGGCGACCGTCTCCGCAACGGCCGAGCTTGCGGTCGGAACGGACGAGGATGTTCCGATTGAAATTGCGAAAAAGACGGTTCGGGTTTTAAATTCCGCCTGCGAAAGCGAGCAGGGGATAACCGTGCGTCAGCAAATCGAACTGCCGGCGGGGAAACCGTCAATCGGCGAGGTTTTAAAGGCGGATGCGACGGTTATACCGCGTGAAATACATATGCTCGAAAACTCCGTTACGCTGAGCGGCGAGGTTAAAATAGTTGTGCTGTATCTCAGTGCGGATGAGAATGAAAGTCTGCAATTCCTCGAAACCGTGGTCCCGTTTGAGGAAACCATAGACGTTGCGGGCTCCAACGACGCCTTAGACGGCGAAGCGGATTACAGCGTAAAGGACATATACTGCGAGGTTATGGAGGATGCGGACGGCGACAGACGACTGCTCGGCGTTGAGGCTGTTATAGGCGCCGCGGTCAAGGGCAGCGAAACCTTGAATATAAACACCGTTTCGGACGCATACGCGCTGCGCGGCGAAGCGGTGTGTATAAATAAAGTATATAACATCGAGCGCATAATAGACAAACTCACCGCGCAGGTCACACAAAAGGATATGACCGAGCTTCCCGAATATATGCCCAATATATCGCAGGTTTTCAACTGCGTCGCAAATCCGCACGTTGAAAGCATCAGAGCGGAGGACGGCAAGGTTATAATCGACGGCGTTGTTTCGGTAAATATTCTTTATATGTCGGAAGATGAAAATATGCCAGTCGCGGACTTCCCCCACTCGATAAAGTTCAATCATATATTCAATGTCCCCGATATGGAAAGCGGAGCGGTGTGCGACGCGAGAGCCGAAATAGAGCATATAAACTATAAGCTCGGCGCGATGCGCGATATAGAACTGCGCTGCGTTATCGGGATAACCGTTAAAATAGTGACCGAAAACGGCTTTACGGCGGTCGAGGAAATAGAGTGGAACGAGGACGCGCCAATGCCGTCGCTGCCGAATATGACAGTGTATTTCGTTCAACCGGGCGACACGCTCTGGAATATCGCGAAGCGTTACCGCACCACGGTTGAAAATATTCTGGAGCATAATAACGTGGACAGCGACAACCTCCAGATAGGGCAAAGACTGTTTATATTAAGATAAAAACATAAGCCGTGCAGACCTCGATGAGAGGTCTGCATTTTCGTATAAAAACTGTTGATAAATCTCCGCGGCGGATGTATAATAACAAAAAAGGAACAGACATAAAAATCCGATTAATATGGGAGTATTACAAATGAAAAACAAAAGCTTTAACGCGCCGGACAAAATTAAAATTCGCGGCGGACATGTACACAACCTGAAAAATATCGACGTTGATATACCGCTCAATAAAATTGTGGGCGTCGCGGGCGTTTCGGGTTCGGGCAAGTCCTCGCTGGCTCTCGGTATTTTGTATGCCGAAGGCTCGCGCCGCTATCTGGAGTCCCTGTCCACATATACGCGCAGAAGAATGACGCAGGCGGAGAAGGCGCAAGTCGACGAGGTGCTTTATGTTCCCGCCGCGCTCGCGCTTCGTCAGCGTCCCGGCGTACCCGGAATAAGAAGCACGTTCGGAACGGGCACCGAGCTTTTGAACAGTCTGCGGCTGATGTTTTCCCGTCTTGCCTCCCACCGCTGCCCGAACGGACACTATGCGGATCCTTCTTTGAATGTCGCGGCGGAGCTTTCGCTTGTCTGTCCGGTATGCGGCGAGCATTTTTTCGCGCCCGGCGCGGAGGAGCTTGCGTTTAACAGTCAGGGCGCATGCAAAAGGTGCGACGGCACAGGTATAGTCCGTATCGTGGACGAGTCCACGCTGGTCCCCGACGAGTCCTTGTCTATCGACGAGGGCGCGGTCGCGCCGTGGCAGACGCTTATGTGGTCGCTTATGAAAGACATTGCCCGCGAGATGGGTGTGCGTACCGACGTGCCGTTTCGGGAGCTGACCGAAAAGGAGCGCGACATAGTTTTCCACGGACCCGCCGTAAAGAAAAATATAATATATCAGAATAAAACCAGCGGCGCCGCCGGAGATATGGACTTTACCTACTTTAACGCCACCTACACCGTCGAAAACGCACTGTCAAAGGTCAAGGACGAAAAGGGTATGAAGCGGGTCGAGAAGTTTTTGCGGCAGGACATCTGTCCCGACTGCGGCGGCACGAGGCTCAGCGACGCGGCGCGCGCGCCGAAGCTTCGCGGTATTTCGCTCGCCGAGGTCTGCACAATGACACTTTCCGACCTGACGCAGTGGGTGGACGGAGTTCCTAAGTCTCTTCCCGAGGAGATGCGCCCGATGGCGGAGAGCATATGCGAATCGTTCCAAAGCGCCGCGAAACGCCTTACCGATTTGGGTCTTTCATATCTCACCCTTGACCGCGCCGCGTCCACTCTTTCCACCGGAGAGCGGCAAAGGATGCAGCTTGCGCGCGCGGTGCGTAACCGCACGACCGGCGTTTTGTATGTCCTCGACGAGCCGTCCATAGGTCTGCACCCCTCCAACCTTGAGGGACTAAGCGGCGTTATGCACGACCTGGTTGCCGACGGCAATTCGGTGGTTCTGGTAGACCACGATACCAATGTGCTTTCCGAAGCCGACTGGCTCATCGAACTCGGACCCGACGCGGGTGCGGGCGGCGGAAGAATCATAGCGCAGGGCACTCTCAGGGAGGTTGAAAACGACCCCAACTCTCAGATAGGCGGCTTTCTCACAGGTAAGTCGACCATAGACGTAAGAGAGCCGGTCGAGCCGTCTCAGCTCTTTTCTCTCGGAAAAATTCATCTGTCCACGTCCGAAATACACACCGTAAAGCCGCTGGAAGCCGATTTCCCGAAAGGACGGCTTATCGCGGTGACGGGCGTTTCGGGTTCGGGCAAGACCACGATGATTTTGGAGAGCCTTATTCCCGCCCTCGAAGCGTCTGTACGGGGCAAAAAGCTACCAAAGCATATAAAATCAATCTCCGCCGAGGGTATCTCTCACGTCAAGCTGATTGACGCGACCCCGATAGGGGTCAACGTGCGCTCCACCGTCGCGACCTACGCCGACGTACACGACGAACTGCGAAAGGTGTTTGCGAGAACCGCGGACGCGAAAGAGAGAGGGCTGAAGTCGGGCGACTTTTCATATAATACGGGCAAGCTGAGGTGTCCCGTCTGCGACGGCACTGGAAGCATAAGTCTCGACGTGCAGTTTCTTCCCGATGTTGAAATCCCGTGCCCCGACTGCGACGGCTCGCGTTATTCAAAAATGGCGAGCCTTATCTGCCGTGTGCCCAAAAAAGGGGGACGGGCAAGCACTCTCCCCGAACTTATGGATATGAGCGTGGACGAAGCGCTCGTCGCGTGCGCGGACATTCCCCGCGTTGAGAGGCGGCTTCGCGTGCTTTCGGAGCTTGGACTCGGTTATCTGACGCTGGGCGAGCAGACTCCGAGCCTTTCGGGAGGAGAAGCCCAGCGGCTGAAGCTCGCCGAAGAAATGGGAAAGGGGCAGGCGGACACGGTGTTTGTGTTCGACGAGCCGACCATAGGTCTGCACCCGCTGAACGTCAGAACCCTGCTCGGCGTATTCCAAAAATTGATTGAAAACGGAGCGACCGTGATAGTTATAGAGCATGATTTGGATGTTATAAAGAATGCAGATTATGTGATTGATATGGGGCCCGAAGGAGGCGTTCGGGGCGGCGAGATCGTCGTGGCGGGTACGCCGCGCGAGGTCTGCGAATGTGAGCGCAGTAAAACAGGCGCATACCTGAAACGGTATATGACCGAAAAATAAAGAAATATAAAAAGTCCGATTAAAAACGAAAAACCTCCTCGTCTTTAATCGGACTTTTGCTGATTTTATTATGAAAATATTTGCCGCAAATTTTTTCGGTGCTGTTATTTTAAATAGAACTCTCCGTATTTTTCAACATTTTTATGAATGCGGTATAATTTTTTCACCTTTTATATTGATGTAATAATAGTCTTTTCCGGCTTGATCATAAGCCTTGAAAATTCCGGATTGGCTTGGTAATAAGTAATAGTATTCCGGAGTAATTATGTAATTCCCCTCGCTGTCAATAACTCCGTATTTACCTGTCGCCTTATCTTTAACGCATGCATATCCGCCAACAAATATATCGACATCACTGAATTTTGATTTAAAACGGATTTTTCCGTTTTTATCAACATAAGCAGCATTATCTTTCTCAAGGAACACGGGTAACAATCCTTCGGAGAACTTTCTGCCTATCCGCCAATAATCAAAATCAATTACCGTATTATCGTTTGTATCAATCACTCCGTGCTTTCCGCCCTTTACCGCATCATAAAGAATGTCGTCTATTTTTCTTAAACTATCATATTTGTAATCAACCACTACATTAAAATCGGTATCAATAATGCCGTACTTGCCATTATTTTTGACGATTGCATATCCATCATAAAAATCTTCCGCATATTCATATTCATTATCGGTCGCCTGTATTCCGTTGCTGTCAATATATGACCATACCTCGGGAGGGGGATCCGGTATAGGATATTCGGAACCGCCTCTTAAAAGTTTTGGACTCACACCTTTGGTAAAAAATTTATTGCCTATAACCTTCTGCGAAGATTTATTTCCTTCTTTATCAATATAATAGGGCTCAGAATCATCGTTTTCTTTCGCCAACGCCAAGCCTTCATTAAAATCCCAAATATATGAATATTTAATCGGTACAACCAATTCTCCGTCAACATTGACTACACCGCAATCATAAAAGCTTATACCCGAATCGGTAGGAATATCCCTCCAATTTTCCACATTATTACCAACTATTGCTACTCCGTCGACAAAATCTTTTGCCCAATCAAATTGAGCAGGTATTTTAATACTTCCATATTTATCCATATAACCGTACTTATTGTTCTCTATAAAAATAAGCCATTCCTCGCCGGTATTTTTCTGTTCGTCATAGTTAGTTGTTTCAGCTTCTTTTTGAGTGTCGGTCTCTATTTCTATTGTCTGAGTTTCTTCGTTCCATTCAACATCATATCCCAACAACTCCGATAATTCTCTGAGCGGAATGTATGTCCTGTCGTCTATCGTTACTATCGGATTTAAAAACGACTTTACCAATCCGTCCACTTTTATTGTATAATTAACTTTCTCCGCAAAAATCTGTTCGTTTTTTTGCTCTTGCGCCGATACGCAAGTAGTCAAAAACATAAAAATAAATACTACAAAAATTGATTTTTTCATAAGCTCTCTCCTTTAAAAACTTGCATATATTTGTAATAGATTTTAGAATAATGCCAGATATCGCAAAGACAAAACTTAAATATTAGCGCTATGCCCTCTCTTTTTACATTTTACCATTTTATATCCGCGCCTGTCAACCGATTGAATTATCATAACCGTAACGTTCGTTTCGCTCGCCCCTAACATTAAATCCGAAAAACAAAAAATCGCGGCGAACCGTTTTGGTTCGCCACGATTTGGTACACCATCAGGGGCTCGAACCCTGGACACCCTGATTAAGAGTCAGGTGCTCTACCAGCTGAGCTAATGGTGCATATCCGTATCACGAACACACAATATTATACTATCTGCCAAACAGTTTGTCAATAGTTTTTTCGGAAAATTTCTCATTTTTTATTTTTCCAACGCGCCGTATGGTTGACAATACTTCTCTTTTTGTGTATAATATTTAAGTCACACTAAATCGGGGCGGCAGCGGTGCCTTGTAACCCTCAATCCGCTAAAGTGGGGATGACAACTTGTGCCGAGGGCATATCCTGTGCGGTCTGCCTCGTATAAGTGGTGTTGATGGTTTGGTCTTACGCAATCGGAACCTGTGAACCTTGTCAGGGCAGGAATGCAGCAGCAATAAGCAGTCACTCTGATGTGCCGTAAGGAAGCCAGACCGGAGCTAACTGTACGGGTAACGCGTGTAGGCATATGTTCAAACTCAAGGGTGTGGCTTATTTTATTTGATATAACAAAAGGGAGGTTTTGCCGTTGTCAGGCGAGTATCAGGCTCTTTACCGAAAATGGCGTCCGCTGACATTCGACGACGTTATCGGGCAGGAGCATATCTCCGAAACGCTCAAGCACAGCGTCTCGGGCGGGCGTGTTGCGCACGCGTATCTTTTCTGCGGCACGCGCGGCACCGGAAAAACCTCGACCGCCAAGATACTATCGCGCGCGGTCAACTGCATAAATCCGCAAAGCGGGAACCCGTGTAACGAGTGCGAGATTTGCCGCGGAATTTCGGACGGCAGTATTTTTGACGTATACGAGATTGACGCCGCGAGCAACAACGGCGTTGACAATATACGAGAGCTGCGCGACGAGGTTATTTACACGCCTTCGAGCGGATGTCGGTATAAGGTCTATATAATCGACGAGGTGCATATGCTTTCCGCGTCCGCGTTCAACGCGCTGCTCAAAACGCTTGAGGAGCCTCCCGCGCACGTCATATTCATACTTGCGACCACCGAGCCGTCTAAGCTGCCCGCAACCATTCTTTCGCGCTGTCAGCGATTTGATTTCAGGCGAATAAGCGCGGATGAAATAGCGCACCGCATAGAGAAAATTTCGGCGGCGGAAAATATCGGTATAACTCCCGACGCGGCGGAGCTTATCGCGGAGCTTGCAAACGGTTCCATGCGTGACGGGCTGAGTATCCTCGACCGATGCGCCGCTTGCAGCAAAGATACTTTAAGCCGTGCCGACGTTGTTGAAATCGTCGGAATAGTAGACAAAAGCATACTTTTTGATATATCGGACGCAATAGCGGATGAGGACGCGGGGCGCGCTCTGTCCGCTGCGGACTCCTTTCTCTCGCGCGGCAAAGAGGCGCAGAGCTTTCTCGAAGATTTTATAATTCACTATCGCAATTTGCTTATAGCGTGCGCGTCGGGAAACGCAGAAAATCTTACCGAGGTATCGGCGCAGGCGCGGGAGCAATACGCGGAGCAGAGCGGCAAATACACTCTTGCGAAAATAATAAGATGTATAAATATTCTCGGCGAGCAGCTAAGCGCGGCGAAACGCCTTTCCAATCCGTCGGTCGCGGTGGAAACCGCCCTTGTGAGAATGGCGTCGCCTCAATGTGCGGACGACCGCATCTCGCTTTTGGCTCGAATCGAAGCACTTGAGAAAAAGCTCTCGGCGGGATATATCGTGCCGCCGCAGACTGTCTCTCAAAACGGCGGTTCGCCGCAAAAGGCGAAGCCCGCACCCGAAGATGCCGTCGGTACAAGCGGAAAAGACGTTGATACCAAAGATAGAGGCGCGGAGACTCCGGAAGCAACGCCGTGGAAATACCGAAGCGAAGCTCTCGCCAAAATCAAAGAGGTCAGCAAAACGCTTTATATGTATATGATGAGCGCAAGCGTAATCGACACGGGAAGCGAAATAGAGATTGAGCTAAACGACGATTACGCATATGAAGCGGTCGCCAAGCCGGGCGGAATAAAATACCTTGAGGAGCTGTTCTTCAGCGTGAGCGGTGAGCGCAAGGCGGTGTCGGCTTACAAAAAAGGCGAGAAACGGGCGAAGATTGATAATAAAAAGCCGTCGATAGACGACATAATCGCTAAAAAGTCACTGTTTGGCGATAAAATGAGTATAACCGAATAAATTTATAAAACAAAAACAAAAAAAGGAGTGTTTTATTATGGCAAAGGGCGGATTTCCGCGCGGAATGGGCGGAATGGGCGGAAATATGAATCAGATGATTAAGCAGGCGCAGAAAATGCAGGAGCAGCTTGCGAAAATGCAGGAGGATATGGAGAACCAAACCATTGAAGCAAGTGCGGGCGGCGGCGTTGTCACCGTGACGGTAAACGGCAAAAAGGAGCTTCAAAGCGTTAAAATAAACCCCGAAGCGGTAGACCCCGACGACGTTGAAATGCTTGAAGACCTGATTTGCGCGGCGGTCAACGAGGCTATGCGCAAGGCGGATGAGAAGTCCAACGCCGAAATGAGCAAAATAACGGGCGGAATGAACTTGCCGTTTTAATAGGAGCGTCCGCAATGCGCCGGAGCGGGTTTATGGTATTATTAAATTAAAAATAAAAACAGAAAAGTGTTGACAAAATCGAACTTCGCTGTTATAATGTAATACGCTTGTTAAAGTGGAGAGGTGTCCGAGTGGTTTAAGGAGCTAGTCTTGAAAACTAGTGATGCGAAAGCACCCAGAGTTCGAATCTCTGCCTCTCCGCCACGTTTCTCACTCGGGACGGTAAAAGTGAATCATTGTTTTCAATTCGGAGAAGTACTCAAGTTGGCCGAAGAGGCGCCCCTGCTAAGGGTGTAGGTCGTGAAAGCGGCGCGAGGGTTCAAATCCCTCCTTCTCCGCCAGCGCCGAAAACGGCGGATTTTTTCGAAGACCTTGCATAGCAAGGTCTTCTTATTTTACCGCCGTTTTCGGCGCTCTTTCGCAAAAAGCGCAAGTCGCTTTTTGCGAGATATTACGCGGCTTCGCCGCGTTTTTTTAGTTTTTGAGCCTTTTAGCTCGCCGCGACTTATTTCATAAGTCACGGCTTCGCTTTATCGGCTGCCGCTTCGAATGAACACTTAATGAGCAAGCTGTATGCTTGCGAATTTAGTGTGAATTGTGCCCCGTTGGGTACTCTCCGACAAGAATCTTCGGATTTTTGTCGGTTATTTTTTATTTCTACGGTGCGTCGAGGGCGCCGCACCCTACAATAAAAAGCACGTCCATTTGGTTGTACGGGACGGCGCCCTCGACGTCCCGTTCGCGGATGTACTCGTGCAAAAACTTAAATAAAAACGGTAAAGTTAGGTTTCAACTTTATCGTTTTTGGGTTTTGCTACGCATTTTAGCCTTTGAAACAGTCAAAATTTTTGACAGCAACTATGGAAAGCGATAGAACAGGCACAGATATCGGGGTTATATTCTTATTGTCTAAAGCTTGAATGATGCAAGCAAAACATCGATAAATTTTTTCGGCGAACTCGGTTTGTTCCGTAATCGTTTCCTATAACGATAAAAATGTGCCTGACATAGTAAAAAACGGAGCAAAAGATATATGAAAATAATCGAAATTTCAAAGGACAAATTCACGGTCAATGGTATTTGCGCCGCTCCAAACACTATGTTAAAATGCGTATCAGAGGTGGTAAATATGAGTCAATACGACATAAACCTATTCCATAAGGTATATAGGGAAATAAGCGAGGAATTGGGTGTTGAAACTGCTCTGACACTTCATCAGATGTTCAAAGGGACACAAGTTAATTTTCCTGTAAGATTTTTGGACAGCAAATGTGTTAAGGAAATGATAATCCAAGAATATAACGGCACAAATATAAGGGCATTGGCAAAAAAATATGATTATTCGGAAAAAAGCGTGAGACGAATGATTCGTGAATCTACCGAAAAAGAGCATGAAAAAAATCAAATAAATCAAAAAAGAAAGAAGGATAAAAATGAGCAACAAGGAGACAAGTAATTCGATGTATCAATTGATTAACGGCTTAAACATTTCAGAGGATGATAAGTCTAAAATCATAAAATACCTGCTCACAATTAAAGATCAGGTTATTAACATAATGATTACGGGAGCAACCGGCTGCGGTAAAAGTTCAACGATAAACGCATTGTTTGGAACTGAAGTTGCAAAAGTCGGCTGTACTCCCGACCCTGAGACAATGGACATTGAGAAATACAATCTTCAAAACCTTGTTTTGTGGGACAGCCCCGGACTGGGCGACGGCAAAGAAGCGGATACACGCCATGCCAAAAATATAGTTAAAAAACTTAATGAACGAGATTCAAACGGCGACTTATTGATTGACCTTGTTCTTGTAATTCTCGATGGAGGCTCAAGGGATTTGGGTACTTCATATCAGTTAATAAACGAAGTTATTATTCCAAACCTTGGCAGTAAACAAGAAGCGGAAAAACGTCTGCTTGTGGCTATCAATCAAGCTGATGTTGCAATGAAAGGAAAGCATTGGGATTTTCAAAATAACAAACCGGATGAAACACTTGATAAATTTTTAAATGAAAAGGCTGCTTCTGTAAAGTTGCGAATAAAGGAATCAACCGGAATTTCCGTTGACCCGATATATTACAGCGCGGGCTACAAAGAAGACGGTGAAGAACAGCAGCCACCTTATAATTTGTCAAAGCTGATGTATTACATTGTAAAAATGTCACCTAAAGAAAAGAGGCTCATTGTTGCCGGTAATATGAATGAGGATGTTGAAGTATGGAAGGATAATGATAATCTGAAGGATTACAACAGAGAAATCAAAAGTGAATTGATTAACTCTATAGTTGACGGCGCAGAAACCGGAGCCGATGTTGGTAAGGAAATCGGTTCAATGTTTGGAACGGTCGGCGAGGTAGTCGGCGGATTCGTGGGCGGCGTTATAGGCGGCGCATGGGGCTTTATAAAGGGCATATTTGGTTGGTAATGTGTGATAGTATATTATTTATTATAAAACAAAGCCTAATGTATATCCGCATTGCGGGGCAAAAATTAAAATAATGGCAATTGATTCCATAGTGTGTTCAATGGAGAGACACATAAAATACTAATAAAAGGAAAAATCTAAATGAACTACAGTAAATACAGAGAGGTCACTATAGCATCAAAACTTAAGCGACTTGGCGTCCGCCCTCTCGACATAATGATAACAGGCGTTACAGGCGCGGGTAAATCAACAACATTGAACACAGTATTTCAAAAAGATGTTACGACCGTCGGTGATGGCGTTGACCCGGAAACAATGAGTATTGACTCATACTCTTTAAATAAAGATGTAAGATTATGGGATACGCCGGGACTGGGCGACGGTACATATAACGATATGGTTCATTCAAAAGGTATCATCGATCTATTGAACGAGACTTATACATATCATGGTGTCAAGTATGGATTCATAGACTTAGCTCTTATAATAATAGACGGCTCTAATCGTGATATGGGAACTACATACAAGTTAATCAATGATGTTATATTAAATAACATTCAAAGTGACCGAATACTTGTAGCTATAAATCAGGCTGACTTTGCTATGAAAGGAAGGCATTGGAATGGTACTAATAAAAGTCCCGAACCTGAATTGAGGCAATTTTTGATTGAAAAATCAAAATCTGTTCAAAACAGGGTAAAACTTTCAACCGGACTGACAATAAAAAGACCTATATTCTATTCAGCATTGCACGGATATAATATCCATAGGTTTCTGGACCTCATAATTGACAATATACCCACGGTAAGACGACCGATATAACAATAAAAATAAAATGTTGGCATATGGACATCAATCGTCCATATGCCTTTTTTTGCGTTTTAAAAAATGAAAGGACAAATACAAAATCAGAGAAAATATATCAAAGAAAATGAGGATAAATCGAGGGTATTTCTATCGGCAGATGAAAAAGATGAATACCAATCAAAAACGGCTCAAAGAGGAACTCATATGTAAATCAAAAAAATAATGTAAAATGTACTTGACATTTAGGAGCTTTGGTGTTATTATAAAAATGTAAAGTGCATTTTACATTTTTATAAGGAGGCGAAGCGGTTGGAAAACAGGATAAAGGAGTTCAGGAGCAGGCTTAAGGCAACGCAGGACGAGCTGGCGAAAGCGGTCGGCGTGACGCGCCAGACCATAATTTCTCTTGAAAACGGCAAGTACAACGCGTCTTTGCAGCTTGCGCACAGGCTGTCGAGATTTTTTAAGGTAAGCATTGAAGATTTATTTATTTTTGAGGAGGACGAGTAAAATGAAATTTGAAGGAAAAATAAAGCTCCGTGCATATTTGATGGCGGCGTATGTCATAATCGGCGCGGGGATGTGGTTCGTCGCATTTTTCGGTGAAAATGTCAACGATTTATTGTCAGCCGTCGGCATAGGACTTATGGCGGCGGGCGCAATGCAGCTGGGGCGGAATATACATCTGCTCAGAAATCCCGAAAAGCTGCACGATAGGGAGATAGCCGAAAAGGACGAGCGAAACATCGCTCTTATGGAAAAAGCGCGCTCGCTCTCGTTTGCGGTTTATATTACGCTCGCGGCGATTGCCGTGATAGTTTTGTATATCTTTAATTTCGACTTGGCGGGAGAGGTAGTCGCGTTCAGCATTTGCGCCTTTTGCCTGATATACTGGATATGCTATATGATAATAAAACGTAAGTACTGATTTTGTGTGAATAATGATTTATAAAGATATACGGGCGGATAATATCCGCCAGTTTTGCCCGCGCTTCGCGCGGGCGGGGAATTGTTTTCGATGTAGGGTGCGGCGCCATCGACGCACCGAGCTACATTCAGCGGTTACGTTTTTCCAATGTAGGGGCGAACCTTGTTCGCCCGTATTGCCCGCGTTACACGCGGGCAGGTTATGTACTTTTCCCCGCGCGGGGAAAAGTACCAAAAGGCGCGTTTAGGGGCTACGCCCCTAAAAACCCCGCCGCGCATAAGACTGATGTCTAAAATGCGCGGCTAAAACCCAAGGACGGTAAAGTTGAAACCTAACTTTACCGTTTCTATTTAAGTTTTTGCACGAGTACATCCGCAGACGGGACGTCGAGGGCGCCGTCCCGTACAACCAAATGGGCGTGCTTTTTATTGTAGGGTGCGGCGCCCTCGACGCACCGTAGAAATAAAAAATAACCGACAAAAATCCGCAGATTTTTGTCGGAGAGGAGCAACCGCCCGACAGCGCGCCTTTGCCCGAACAGGGCAAAGCAAGCAAAAAGGGCGAGTTGCGACGAAGCGCCGAAAACGGCGGAAAAATCCCATAGGGCTCCCCAAAAGTCCTAAAGACTTTTTGGGAAAGAGTACCCAACGGGGCACAATTCACACTAAATTCGCAAGCATACAGCTTGCTCATTAAGTGTTCATTCGAAGGAGCAAAGCGAACTTTGTCAAAATAAAAAAACGCGGCGAAGCTGCGTAATATCGCAAAAAGCGACTTACGCTTTTTGCGAAAGAGCGCCGAAAACGGCGGGAAAATAAGAAGACCTTGCTATGCAAGGTCTTCGAAAAAATCCGCCGTTTTCGGCGCTGGTCGGAGTGACAGGACTTGAACCTGCGGCATCGACATCCCAAATGTCGCGCGCTACCAACTGCGCCACACCCCGAAACACCGTTTAGTATAACGGTTTTTAAATAATTTGTCAAGAAGTTTTAATCAGTACCGCCGACCGTTGTTTCTACATATATGTTTTCGGCGCCGTTGTAAATATTATACATATTCGGCGCGGGTTTACCCTTGATACGCTCGCCGGTTATGATTGCGCCCTTTTCAAAATAAAGACCCGCGACAGGTATTTTTTCGTTAAACAAATTTTGCAGTTTGCCGTACAGCGCCTTTTGCTGCGATTGCTCTGCGGTTCGTATTTCGCTTAAAAGCTCCGAAATTTCATCATCTTTAAAATTGAAAACGTTTCCCTCGCCCAATATAATTGAGAGGTCGAGGTCGGGCGTTATGCGGTAGCCGCCCACAAACAAATCGTAATTGCCGCCCGATACCGCCGCTTCATAGTCCGCATAGCTCTTTTTTATAACATTTAATTTTATTCCGAACTCGCTGAGCGTACCTGCTATGTTTTCCGCAATCTGGGTGCGCGTTACGTTGTCCTCGTTGACAAGCAGTGAAAATTCGAGGCGGTATACGGCGCCGTCCTCGTTCTTTTGATATACGCCGTTTTCGAGTACCCAGCCGTTTTCGGAGAGCAGTGCCGCCGCTTTTTGAGTGTCATAGTCCGTGAATCTGTCAACATCATTGTCGCAGACGCTCCAGCTCGGATTTATCGGAGCGTTTGCCGCAACTCCGAAGCCTCCCAGCACTTCATCCACAATGCTCGCTCGCCCTATGGCGAGAGAGATTGCCCGACGTACCGTCTGTATGGCAAGGTTACGGTTGTTGTGGTTCATTCCCAAAAACGTATAATCCGAGGTTTCGTAGGACAGTATTTTAACGTCGGAAGATACGTCGGAATCCTTGCCGTCCTCGTCCTCGCGGCTTTTGTACTCCTGTGCGACCGCCGACGAAGCGATGTCTATGCCGCCAGACGAAAACATATACTCTTCCGCGCTCTTTTCGGGCAGAAGGTGAACGTCTATGGAGCTGAGGTAGACCTTTCCGCCCCACCAGTCGTCGTTGCGCCTGAGACGGTAGAGCGTGCCCTCGTTCTCGTCGTGGAACGAGAACGCGCCGGTGCCGACAGGCTTATATGTGCTTTTGTCAATTCCGGCATCCGACCTCTTTATAATCGGGAAATACAGCATATTGATGAAATTTGCCGAGCCTTTAGTCAGTTCGATATTTAATGTATATCCGTCGTCCGAGGAAATCGAGGCTATATTTTGGACACAGGCTTTAAACGGGCTTGAGTCTGCATATCGAATTTGGTCTATTGTGAATATCACATCATCCGCGGTAAAGTCGCCGCCGTCGTGCCAATGCACGCCTCGGCGGAGATAAACAGTCCATATTTTGCCGCCGTCCGAGGAATACCAGCTTTCGGCAAGGCAGGGCTGAGCGTCCATATGGTCGCCGACCTCAATAAGACTGTCGAAAACGGGGTTGAGCATCTGTATATTTGCCCAAACATTGCTGAATATTGGGCAGAGAGTATCGGGATTATAAGAAAAAATGCCTATGCTTCCGCCCGCTGCGGGAGAAAGCTCTATACTCTCGGACTCCTCGGTGCTTTTTTCGCCGTCCGCGCTGTCGGAGCAGCCGCACACAGACGCAATCAGGCTGAAAATAACCGTTAGGATAAGCAAATATTTAATGGGTTTTGTAATGTTTTTGATTTTATTTTTCATATGTATTTCCTCAAATCTGTATCATTGCCGCAAGTCTGCCCGTATGCTCGCGGTGAGCGCGGTATGAGTAATATCGGTCGCTTTGGCAGACGGTACACTCTCCGAGAACGCTTATATTTTCCCCGCGCAGTCCGGCTTCGGTCAGTATGTCGCGGTTGAAACGCCAGAGGTCGACGGTGCATTTGCCGTTTTGCTTCGGTATGACATATTCTTCGGGGAACAGCGCCGCCGTGTCCTCCCCGACCTCAAAGCAGCACGGTCCTATACTCGCGCCTATCGCGGCGTATATTTCGCGCGCGTCCGCATTATAGCACTCTTCCATTTTTTGTACGGCGGCACGCGCAATCTTTTTCACGCTTCCGCGCCAGCCCGAATGTACCGCGGCAATGACGCGCTTTTTGGGTTCGACGAGCAAAATCGGCACACAGTCCGCGCTGAAAATCACAAGCGGAATGTCGGGCTCGTCTGTGATAAGCCCGTCGGTATCCGTAATGTCGCTTTCGCGGGTTATTCCCTTGCCCGCGTCCGAACGCGTCACACAGCGAATGTTATCGGTGTGCGTCTGTCGGGCAAGGACAAAATTTTCATAGCAAAGCCCCAAATCCGCCGCCGCCGTACGATAGTTTTCGTATACGTCATCGGGGTCGTCGCCCACGCGGAAGCCGAAGTTCATACCCTCGATTTTTCCGTGCGACGCTCCGCCCTGACGCGTCGTGAATCCGTGGCGCACTCCGCATTTGTCCAAAGCTTCGCTTTTTATATATAATCTGCCGTTTTTGTGAAATTCGTAAAATCCCGCCATTATTCCTCCGTCTTTGAAAAGTTGAGCCTTTCGATAGAGTTTACTTTTCCGCTCTCATGGTCTATGTCAAACACCGCGCCGTTTATATAGACCTCTCCCTCCGCTTTGTCGAATCTGACGCGCTTTCGGGTATAGTACATCTTTTCTATAAGCTCTTTCTTCACGCCGAGAATAGAGTCGCGCACTCCCGTCATTCCGAGGTCGGTTATGTATGCCGTGCCGCCCGGAAGGACGCGCTCGTCCGCGGTCTGGACATGGGTGTGAGTTCCGAAAACAATGTTTATCTTGCCGTCGAAGTAATTTCCGAAAGCGAGCTTTTCGCTTGTGGTTTCGGCGTGAAAGTCCGCGACGATTATATCCGCCTTTCCTTCAAGCTCGGCAAGCGCCTTTTCGACCGCGCGGAACGGGCAGTCCATAGGCGTCATATTCACTCTGCCGAGCGCGTTTATGACCGCTATGCGGGTGTAGCCCAAATCCTGAACGGTGTAACCCTCTCCCTCGGTTTCGGAGGGATAGTTTATGGGACGTATAATCCTCGGATTTTCGTTCAGCAGCGTGCCCGCTCCGTGAGTTGCGAAGGTGTGGTTGCCCATCGTTATAACATCAACCCCGCGGTCAATCAGGTTGTCCGCGATTTCGGCGGTTATTCCGTTCGCCGACGCGGCGTTCTCTCCGTTCGCTATGCAAAAATCAATATTGTACTTACGTCTGATTTTCCCCAGATTGTTATATACATATTCGCGTCCCGAAGGCGCGACTATATCCCCTATGGCAAGTATTCTCAATTTATTCACCGCCCGAATTTAATAGTTGTTGATATAAAATGATTATACACCATAAGTTAAAAAAATAAAAGGGGTAATTTTATTTATATTATATTATGATTTTTGCCGAGAATCGAGAGTTTACGACGGCAGGTATTGACAGGCGACATGTAGGTTTGTCAATGATGTGTTACAAAATCTCCTAAAAAAGTTCGCCATCAATGATGAAGGCATTAACATAATCA
>CANRNL010000010.1 GCA_947631965.1 uncultured Clostridia bacterium | reverse complement strand
ACTTCATAAGAATCTTTTTCAGTATTATCATGATAGCTTATATAGTTACTCTGTATTCGAACAATATTATACTGCTGTGCCCACTCATTGAATGTTCCGTTATATCTTTTTCTGTGCCAAAGAATATTTGAAACAGCAAACCGTATACCGCTTTTGTCTATTTCATCAAGAAAATTTATCAACCGTATTTCGCTGTCCTCATCCCACAACTTGTTATATTCACTAAAAGTAATGAGATACGGTGGATCTAAATAGATAAAATCATCCCTTTTAGGTTCTATTTTATTGATAAAATCCTGATAATCCATATTAAAAAATTGAATATCTCTATCCTTTACATAGTCAAAATAAGCATTAAGCGCATTGACGACATTTTTATTGAAATCCACATTGCCAACAGGCAAATTAAAATCACCCTTTGCATTAAATCTTAACATCCTATTGAAACCATATATGAGTAACATATACAGAAGCATCATATTTTCTTTATGTTGATTAAAGTCGGTTCTTAATTTAATATACGACTCTTTATTATACTTTGCAAAGTATGTTTTAACAAATTCCTTCCTCGTTTTTTGAGGAACATCCCGACCCATATATGTGGCGGATAAATTATATTTTTCGATATTTTGTTCCAGTTCGCTCCAAAATTTCTGCGGATTGTCACTAGATGAAAGCAAGAATTTATGAAGTTGTATCATATAAGTATCAATATCATTTAATATGTATTTGTTAGCATCAACATTAAGGAAGACACTACCGCCACCGCAAAACGGTTCAATAAATCTATCAATATTCTCGGGGAAATTCGCTTTTAACTGCGGAATAAGTTTAAACTTATCACCGACATAAAAAAACGGTGAGCGATTCAATGTTTTTTTTACTTTGGCTATCATTTTATACTCCTACTTTCACTATAAAAACAAATTCTTTATGATCATTAAAATCTGTTTTTCCGGCATTAAAATATTGATGAGATTTACTAAACACCTTCATTGTGCCCTTGTTTCTCAATATATTTTCTAATTCTTCAAAAGTTATTTTATTTCTTGAAGATGAACTTTTTGATTTGTATGTGTTATTGTATGAAACAACAATATACCGGCAATCCAAAGTATCTATTAAATTTTTGAATACTAACGGAGCATTACTACGGCAATATTCGCTCATATTTTCAGGCTTTGGCTTTAATGCTTCACCATATAAATTCGGTTTATTCCAAGAGGTTATATTCTCTAAGACATGATAAAATCTACTGTATTGCCTTGAATTATATGGCGGATCAATATATACAATGTCACATTTTAATTTCTTTGCATATTCGTTTGCGTCTTTTCTTGTTATAATAACATCTCTGTCTTCTATACTGTACGGTCTTATTAATTTAAATATAAATTTGTCTTCAACAATTTTACCCTTAATGTAGGCATCGTAATGTCCAACTGTATTTGCAGACTTATCAATCGAATAAAGCAATGATGCAATCAAAATATTCCGCTCTTTTTTATTAAGAACATCTCCAAGCAAATCAATTTGCTCTCTTATGTATCCTATCTTTTTTGCGTCATTGTAAGAAAAAAATTTATTTCCATACCATTTTGAACAATAGTTTTCGCGCAAAGTGTCGGCTTTTATATCATTAAATCTACTCTTTATCTTTCCAAGTTTATCAATATCATATGGTTCATTATCGAAAAATGCCTTGTATATAACTTCATTGGAATAGAGAAAATCATTTATATATATTTTTTTCATCTTGTTAAGCATAGCGTAGGACATAATACCGGTTCCCGCAAACATATCACAAAACGAGGTTCCCACGCAGTTATTTTCTATCAAACTTGTAATCCACTCAGAAAGTTTGTATTTACTCCCTGTATATCGCCTATTCCATATATTATAATTCACAATAATACCCCTATTTGTTGATTTTTTATACTATCATAAAACAGGTCAGAAAAGTTTACACCAAAATCCATAACTGTTTTATCCCAACAAAATAATGTGGTAATGCTATTATATCACATTATTCGGAAAAATCAACATAAAAAACTCGTTCCGACATCAGGACAAGCTATGCTGTTTGAGCGGAACGAGTTTTTTAACTTTAATCAAAAATTGTCGAGCAGGGACTTATAGAACTCGCAGTAGTCGCTGCGCTTTTCGGCGGTGAAGGTCATCGCCTCGCGCGGGTGGCGGTTGAGCTGACCCGTGAACATATACTGAAGGTCGTAGCCCCAGACAACACCCTGCTGTTTGAGCGGTATCATATATTTCTCGATAAACGTCAGCAGGCTGTAAAGGCTGTACTTCGGGTTCTTAAGGAATCCGAGCAGAAGCTCCATGGCGCAGTTGCCCGCTCCTCTGCCCATTCCGCTCGCGGTAGCGTCGAGATACGACGCGCCGTACGAGAGCGCCTCTATCGTGTTGGCGAACGCAAGCTGCTGGTTATTGTGCGCGTGGAAGCCCACCTTTTTTCCGCCCTTTTCCGCAGCCTTAAGATACATTTCTATAAGGCGCGCGGTATTTTCGGGGAAAAGAGAGCCGTAGCTGTCGACAAGATATATTATGTCAACGCTCGAATTTGCTATCATTTCAAGCGCCTCGTCGAGCTGGTCGAGGCTTGCCTGAGAGATAGCCATTATGTTACAGCTCGTCTCATAGCCGAGCGCGTGGAAATACTCAATCATTTCAATCGCGGCGGGTATCTGATTTATGTAGCACGCAACGCGCACCAAATCTATAACGCTCTCGCTCTTGGGCAGGAAGTCGGTCTTAAAGTCGCATCTGCCGACGTCCGCCATAACCGAGATTTTCATATCCGAAACATTGTCGCCGACAATGGCGCGGATGTCCTCCTCCTTACAGAACTTCCACTTTCCGAAGTCCTTTTCGTTAAACAAAACGCGGCTCGCCTTGTAGCCGAATTCCATATAGTCCACGCCGCTCTTTATATTTGTTTTATAAAGCTCGGTAACAAATTCGTCGGTAAATTCAAAATTGTTGCAAAGACCTCCGTCTCTCAGCGTCGCATCAACAACTTTAACGTCGGTTCTGACGCCCATAAGATTACCTTTTCTCGATGACATCTCAAATCGCTCCAATCCTAAGTTAAATTTTTCTTATTAAAATTTTTTATATACCCAAAAATTATAGCACCGTACAGATAATTTGTCAAATAAAATTTGCCCTAAAACAAAAGCTGCAAACAAAAAAAAGACGGCGCATTTCCGCGCCGCCCTCGGCAGGTGATTGCAAGCGGTAAAGCCTATTCCTTTTTTCCGCTTATCGCGGCGTTACCGCTCGCCGCAGCCGCAACCGCAGCCGCAGCCGTCGTTTATATCGTCGTCAAACGCGCTTCTTTGAGGCGGGAAAAATTCGTCCATGGGGAACCTGATTCTGTTGAACAGCGCGCAGGGATTTTCGTCCGTAGCCGCCACACATTCCTTACTCGGAACGCAGAAGTCAACAGCGTTCACAAGGAGCTGAACCTTTCTCTCAATCTTTACAATCGTGAAAATTCCGAGACTGACAAGCACGGTTCTCTCGCAGGAGTCGATAACCAGCTCGTCGTCGAAACAGTTGCAGATGTTTTTCGGAATCGCAATAAAGTTTGAGGTAGCGTCGCCGCAGCAGCAACACTCGGCGTCAACCAGCTTAGCCGAAAGCGCAATCGGCTCGACAGCCTCAACTATCGCGGTCGGAAGGTTATTCTTTTTCCACATCTGAGAAATGGACTCGTTCGGGTCATACTTAGACGTAAATATCTTCGCGCTGCCCTCCGAGCCGAACAAAATAACCTTCTTGTCGAACGTGGTAAGTCCCTCTACCTCGACGGGATTGGAAACCCCAAGGAATACTTCAAATGTAACTCTGAAGAAATACTTTATGTCAACCGTGAAAAATCCGCGGTTGAAAGGCACTTCCTCCACGTCTGTGTAAATCCAAATTATCTCGGCCGATTTTGCTTTCACGTTTATTGCGCGGTCAATTATATTCTGACTGCTCTGGGTAAAGAAAACTCTCTGGTTTTCAATACAGTCGCGTTCGCGGCACGAGTCGTAAACCTGGTCGGTATGAATACATACGGGGTCGCAGAAATCTTCTCTCATTCTTTCTCTGCGGTCCTCGGCAAGCGCACGGTTATCGGCCAAAACCGCGCCCGCGTCCCGACGCTCCGAATTTCTTTCACATTTATCGCTCAACTTACTTTCCTCCTAAAATAAATTTATAGTTAATTGCACGGTAAAATTGCAATCTACACTACATATTATGGCAATTTAATTGTTTTGGTTAACAGATTTTGACGTTGTTTAATATATTAAATCAGTACACTTAATTTTTAAAAGTAAAAGGGGTAATATATATGCCAAATATTGCAATTTCAACAAGCGGCGGATTAAAGTATATATTCGCGCAAAAGCGGACGGGGCTTTGCGTGCGGAACGCGTCGGCGGGCAGGTTCCGCGACCGCTCGGTGATTTTTTCGGATATACGCGGCGGCTTTGACGCGTCAACAGACCAAAACGGCGATACGGTGATTGTCTGTCAGGACAAGGAACACAATCTGGTATGTATTAAAGAGGGAAGCGAGGGCTTTTCAAAAAAGTATCTTCTGAAAGCGAGAGAGGGCAACAGCATAGACATATCAGACTTCCGCCTTGTCGGAGCGAACGTGCTTATGACCGCTTTCTACCGTATAAACTACGGAGGAAAGGCTATGCTTTGCATACATACCTTAAACGGCGGCGCGGCTCCCCAGCCGATAGATTATATCGACGGAAAGCACCCCGAATTTGAGGTTTGCAAAGCTTCAAACAACGACATACATATATTCTACACCCAAGAGGGGAGCGGCTTCGGAGAACGCATATACAAATGGTCGCAAAAAAATGTCGGCGAATTTATCCCGATTGCGGAACGGGCGGACAATGCCGCGGCGCTCTGGCACAACGGAATACACCTTTGCACAACCGTGTCCGGCGGGGTTTTCTACCACTTTCTTCCCGAAACGGGTGAGCAATGGGAAAGCGCCAAGCTGCTGACAAAGCAGAGCGGCGAGATAAAATCCTGCGCCGTATTTAGGGAGAACGAACGCCTTAATATAATGTGGGAGTGCTTAGACCGCTTATACGCCGCAAGCCTGTCGGAGGGCGGTTGGTCGCGCGTCAAAGAGACGGCTCATCCGCAGGGATTTCAGTGTGAGCGTATAAAACTGATAAACGGCAGAGCCGAAATGTTCGCTTACGCCCATATTTCAAACGCGAGAATAAGTCTGCCGGCGGGACGGGCTTTTATAAATTCAAAGCCGCGCCGCGAAATGAAGTACGACCTTGACGTGCGTGTCCCCAAACCGAATAACTCAAAGCCCGAAACGCGCGGAAGCGAAAGCTTAGATTCCGCCCAAATTGCCCGCGAATACTTTGAAAAGCCGCCTCGCCCCGATACGCGCACGAAAGAACCTCCCGTACGCGAAGCTCCGCCGATAACCGCGCGGGAAAACGAGCCTCCTTTCGACAGCGCCTCTCTCGACCGTCTTGCCGGCAGTATTGAAAACCTCGCTTCGGCAATGCGTGAAAGCGCCGGATTTGCCCGTATACATACGCCGAGAGTGAAACCGATGCGCCGAAAATGCGTTCCGTTGTCAACTATGCACAAAAAATAAAGTAATTTTTAAAAATTTTAGTTGATTTTTCTGAAATATTATATTAGAATATATCTATACACACTTAATAGGGGGTTATAAAGTTGAAAATTTACGAAACTTCAAAAATCAGGAATTTCTGCCTGCTCGGTCACGGCAATTCGGGTAAAACCACACTCGCCGAGGCTATGCTCTATACGGCGGGCAACATTGACCGCATGGGCAAAACGCAGGACGGAAATACGGTAATGGATTTTGACCCTGAGGAAATAAAGAGAAAATTCTCGGTTTCAATGTCGATTGCCGCATGCGAATGGAACGCGTCAAAGTTCAACATTATTGACACTCCCGGATATTTCGATTTTGTGGGCGACGTACAGGAGGGTATCGCGGCGGCGGACGCGGCGATTATCGTTCTGAGCGGAAAGTCGGGTCTTACGGTGGGAGCCGAAAAAGCGTGGCAGTACGCGGAGGAAAAAGGCATCCCCAAGATGATTTTTATAAACAAGGTTGATGATGAGCGTGTAAATTACTACGCTGTACTCGACCAGCTCCGTGAAAAATACGGAAAGAAGATTGCGCCGTTCCAGGTTCCGATAAGAGACGGACACTACATAACCGGCTTCGTCAATGTTGTGGAGCAGGAAGCGCGCAAATTTGACGGAAACCGAACCATTACCGCGACTATGCCCGAAAATATGGAGGAAGAGATTGCTCCGATTCGCGAAATGATAAACGAGGCGGTTGCCGAAAGCTCCGAGGAGCTTATGGAGCGTTACTTCGCGGGCGAGAGCTTCACGCTTGCCGAAACCTATGCCGCGCTCCGTGAAGGCGTTGCATCCGGCGACATAGTTCCCGTGCTTTGCGGAAGCGCAAGCAGAAAGCTCGGAATTTCATCGCTTATGAACGCGATTTGCGCGTACTTCCCGACCGCTGCGGACACGACGGGAGTACCCGCAAAGAAAAAGGGCGGCGCCGACGTTACGCTTATGCCGTCTGTGGACGACCCGTTCACCGCTTTCGTATTTAAGACGATTGCCGACCCGTATGTGGGAAAGCTGTCCTACTTCAGAGTTATGTCAGGCACGATGACGCCCGACACCACTATGTATAACTTAAACAGCGATACGACCGAAAAAGTCGGCAAGCTGTTTGTGCTTCAGGGCAAAAAGCAAATAGAGGTTTCAAAGCTGAACGCGGGCGATATAGGCGCGGTGACAAAGCTTGCAAACACCAACACCTGCGACACTCTCAGCAGTCAGATAAACCCGATAACGATGGACGGCATAAATTTTGTAAAGCCGAATATGTCGCTTGCGGTAGTTCCCAAGGCAAAGGGCGATGAGGAAAAAATAAGCGCGGGTCTTGCGAAGCTTATGGAAGAGGACAAGACCTTCAAGGTTGAGAACAATCCCGAAACGCATCAGCAGCTTATAATGGGTCTTGGCGACCAGCACCTTGACGTTATCATCAGCAAGCTGAAAAATAAATTCGGCGTGGAGGTCACGCTTGCCGAGCCTAAAGTTGCATACCGCGAAACCATAAAGAAAAAGGTCAAGGTAGAAGGCAAACACAAGAAGCAGTCCGGCGGACACGGTCAGTACGGTCACGTCTGGATTGAGTTTGAGCCTTGCGACAGCGAAACTCTCATTTTTGAAGAAAAGGTATTCGGCGGAGCCGTACCCAAAAACTATTTTCCCGCAGTCGAAAAGGGCTTGCAGGAATGTATGCAAAAGGGCGTTTTGGCGGGCTATCCCGTTGTTAATCTCAAGGCGACGCTTCTGGACGGTTCCTATCATCCGGTAGACTCTTCCGAAATGGCGTTTAAAATGGCGGCTTCAATCGCATACAAGGCGGGCCTTGAACAGGCAAACCCCGTGCTTCTTGAACCTATCGGTCATCTTAACGTATATGTACCCGAAAGCTACACGGGCGACATTATAGGCGATATAAACAAACGCCGAGGTCAGATGCTGGGTATGACCCCGCAGGACAACGGTCTGATTTTGGTAGAGGCTGAAGTTCCGATGGCGGAAATGCACGTTTATGCCACGGATTTGCGTTCGATGACGCAGGGACGCGGCAACTTCGACTTTGAGTTCGAGCGCTATCAGGAAGCGCCCAAGAACGTTACCGACAAGGTTATAGCCGAAAGCAAAAAGTAAACAAACAAAAAAAATAGACCGAACGGATTTTCTCCGTTCGGTCTATTTTTTATTTATCCTTTTTTATTCCTATATCGTGCCTGAAATGCATATCTTTAAACGAAATCTCGTCTACATATCCGTATGCGGTCTTGATTGCGGCGTCCAAATCTTCGCCCGTTGCAACAACGCCCAAAACTCTTCCGCCCGCGGTAAGATACTTGTCGCCCTCTTTTTTGGTACCCGCGTGGAACACGAGCGCGCCAAGGCTCTCGACCTTTTTAATTCCGTTTATCGGATAACCGGTCGCATACTTTTCGGGGTAGCCGCCCGACGCAAGAACAACGCAGACCGCCGCTCTGTCGTCCCATTCCACCTCAGCTTCGTCAAGCCTTTCGTCGATTATAGCGTCAAATATATCGTACAAATCGCTTTTGAGACGCGGCAGAACGACCTGTGTTTCGGGGTCCCCGAAACGGCAGTTATACTCAATTACCTTAACGCCGTCGGCGGTTTTCATCAGACCGAAGTACAAAACGCCCTTAAACTTGCGCCCTTCGGCGTTCATCGCATTCATAGTAGGAATGAATATATTTTCCATACACTCCTTTGCTACCTCGTCGGTATAGACTCTGCTCGGCGAAAAAGTACCCATTCCGCCGGTGTTGAGTCCCTCGTCGTTGTCAAACGCGCGTTTATGGTCCTGCGCCGAAACCATAGGTTTTAAAGTTTTGCCGTCGGTAAACGCCAGCACCGATATTTCGGGACCCGTCAAAAACTCCTCTATAACAACGCGCGCACCCGCGTTTCCGAATTTTTTATCGTCCATTATGTCAACTATTGCTCTTTTCGCCTGTTCAAAGTCCTGAGCGATTATAACGCCCTTGCCGAGAGCCAGACCGTCCGCCTTAACAACGGTGGGATACTTATTCTGCGTCTTTACATAAGCTACCGCATCGGCGCTGTTGTCAAACACCTCGTAAGCTGCGGTCGGAATATTGTACTTTTTCATCAAATCCTTGGAAAACGACTTGCTGCCCTCTATTATCGCCGCTTTCGAATTTGGGCCGAACGCGCGCAGCCCCGCCGCCTCAAAAGCGTCAACGGCGCCTGCTGCAAGCGGGTCGTCGGGCGCGACCACCGTCATATCTATATCGTTTTCCTTGGCAAACTTAATCAGCTTGTCAAACTCCATAACTTTTATCGGCACACACTCGGCAATATCCGCAATTCCGCCGTTGCCCGGAGCGCAGTAGAGCTTGTCCACCTTTGCGCTTTGGCTCAGCTTCCACAAAATGGCATGCTCGCGTCCGCCGCTGCCTATAACAAGAACCTTCATTTATACAACCTCCGAATTACAAAATAAAATTAAAAGGGCCGCCCCAAAATTACAAGATTTCAAAACGACCCAATTTAGCTTTTTACTTGGCTCTCGGATGTGATTTTGAATACACATCTTTAAGCCGATTGTTTACCACCCGAACATATACCTGAGTTGAAGAAATATCGGTGTGTCCGAGCATCTCCTGAATCGACTTCAAATCCGCACCGTTTTCAAGGAGATGAGCCGCGAAGGAATGACGCAGCGTCTGCGGAGTTATGTCTTTGCTTATATTTGCCTTTTCCTTATACGATTTTATAATTTTCCAAAAACCCTGCCTGGTCAGCTTCTCTCCGTTGACATTTACAAAAAGCACCGTCTCATCCTCCGACGCAAGCATTTTCGGGCGGGCTTTTTCCATATACTCCTTTACCGCGTTTATCGCAAGCGCATATACCGGAATTATTCGCTCCTTGTCGTTATGACGACAGATTATGTAACCCACTTCGGTATTTATGTCGCTAATCTGGAGGTCTATAAGCTCCGACACTCTTATACCCGTGGCATACAAAAGCTCCAGCATAGCCTTATCGCGGTAGCCTTTGAGGTCAACGCACTTGGGCTGAGCGAGCAGCAGGTCGACCTCCGCGCCGGTTAAAATCTCGGGCAGCTTCTTCTCAACCTTAAAGCCCTGAACTCCAACCGTCGGGTCGCTGTCTATTATGTGGTTTCTGTGCAAATACTGATAAAAAGACCTTATGGAAGCAAGACTTCTCGAAACGGAGGACGCGGCTTTGCCCTGATTTTGCATCGATAAAAGATAATTCAAAACCGTGGTTCCCGACACTCCGCCTATATTGTCGATATTATTGCTCTCCAAATACCGGATATATTTTTTTATATCTCTCCTGTAAGAGTCTAAAGTATTGGCAGAAGATTTTTTGACATTTGTCAAAAAATCCATATATTGCTCTAAAAGCTCTTCCACAATAAACTCCCTCCCCCGATTTACATATTCTATTTTACATAAAAACTTTAATTTTGACAAGAGGTTTTTTATATTTTTTAATAAAAAATTAAACCTCCGATATTCCGCACAGCGAAAGAGTAATCGCCGTAGCCGCATATCCGTCGAAAATTCCGCCCGCCAGTATCACAAAAACCGCCGAAATCAGGGCAAAAATTAAGTTTATGTAAACTTCACTGCCGATATTTTTAAAGCGCGAAAGTCCTCTTATTCTCCCGCCGAGCCGAAATGAAAAGTTCATTATTTTTGCGCCGCACAGGACGAGCGCGGGCAGGGTGAACAAAATCTGCCAGAAAAGAGAAAAAAATCCCACCGACGCTCCGAAAATGCCGTATGCCGCCGTCAAAAAGCCGACTGAAAAGCCTATTTTAAAGCCTTTCAAGGCAATCTGAGCCGCCAAAAACGGGATAAGCCACGCCGACAAAAGCGGAATACACATTATAAGCAGACATCTTATGTTGTTAAGCACCGACGCCATACATACGCCGCCTCTGTCCGCCCCCTGCAAAGTGTAGGCGGAAAAAAAGCATTCCATATATTCGGCTACCGCTTCGGACTGCGCCTCGCTCATTTTGAGCGAAACCGCCGTACCCACCGCAAGACCCGCGAAAAACAACGCCGCCAGCACAACAATTTCACGCGCGTTTTCCGAAAATACAGCCGTGAGCTTTTTGCTTACAGTATTTGTTCCCATTTTTGCGCCCCGCTTTATCATACAAGTATCTTAGTCTAATTTTATGATACAAGCCGCAAAAATAGAACGTGCAATCCTTGGATACGCCCGCTCCGAAAAATATTTTTCCTGTCTATCCCATATTCTCCGCTTTTTCAACGCAAGCGTCTATAGCCTGCTGCAAAGAGGTCTTAAAGCCTCTCTTTTCAAGCTCGCACACCGCCGCGATAGTCGTACCGGCGGGAGAGCATACGTTGTCTTTAAGCACCGACGGGTGTTCACCCGTTTCGAGAACCATTTTCGCACTGCCCTCAACAGCCTTTGCCGCAAGCAAAAGAGCCTGCTTCTTGGTAAGGCCGTACTTTACGCCGCTGTCCGCCATAGCGTCAATCATCATATACACATACGCGGGACTGCTGCCGTGCAGAGCGGTTGCCGCGCTCATAAATTTTTCGTCGAGAATCACCGCTTCGCCGACACTTTTGAAAATCGCCTCAACCGCCGCCGCCTCACTGTCCGAGACATTATTGTTAGGCGACAAAACCGCCATACCGCATCCCACCTGCGCGGGAGTGTTGGGCATAACCCGAACGACTTTGGCTTTATTTCCGAGCTTTGCCGAAATACTCTCAAGGCTTACGCCCGCCGCAATCGAAATAAGTATTTTATTGCCGAGTACGTCTTTTATCTCATCGAGTACAAGCGGCACTACGTTGGGCTTTACCGCAAGCACCACCGCGTCCGCCGCGCTAACCGCTTCGGAATTGTCGGTCGAGGTATTTACCCCCTGCTTTGAGAACTCCGAAAATCTTTTGAGCTTTTCCGCGTCTTTATCGCTCACCGTGACAGCCGATACCGCGCCCGACGAAACAATGCCCTTCACGAGCGCAAAAGCCATATTTCCGCCGCCTATAAAGCCGAGCCTTTTCAATAACGCCTTGTCCATCGTAAAATCATCTCCGATTCAAACTTTAAACCTTCATCTCTACCTTTACGTCAATATCCGCGCCTTTCAAAACGGGGTCTACATAGTCGCGGATAAATTCCTCCACCTGATTTTCGGCGCGTCCGGTAAAGTTTTCGGGTACCAGAACCGCCTCAATTTCCTCTTTCGTCATACCGAACATCGGGTCGGAGGCAATTCGGTCAATCAAGTCGTTAGCCATTCCCTGCTCTTTAACCACCGCACCCGCCGCCATAGAGTGCTTTCTTATCTCCTCGTGAAGCTCCTGTCTGTCGCCGCCGCGCTTTACAGCGTCCATCATAATATTTTCGGTAGCCATAAACGGAAGCTCCGAATTTATTCTCTGCCTTATAACCTTGGGATAAACCACAAGCCCCGAAGCGACGTTGATATAAATATTCAAGATAGCATCGACCGCCAAAAATCCCTCCGCAATACTTATTCTCTTGTTTGCCGAATCGTCGAGCGTTCTCTCAAACCACTGAGTTGAGGACGTTATCGCGGGATTCAAAGCGTCGACTATGACATATCTCGCCAGAGAGCATATTCTCTCGCTTCGCATAGGATTTCTCTTGTACGCCATCGCCGAAGAACCTATCTGGCTCTTCTCAAACGGCTCCTCTATTTCTTTTAAGTGCTGAAGTAGACGAATATCGTTGGCAAACTTATACGCACTCTGCGCAACTCCGCTTAGCACCGACATCATCTGATAATCGAGCTTTCGGGAATAGGTCTGTCCCGAAACGGGGAACGCCTTTTTATAACCCATTTTTTCACATATAAGCTCATCCAGCTTCTTGACCTTTTCGGTATCGCCGCCGAAAAGCTCCATAAAGCTCGCCTGTGTGCCCGTGGTACCCTTTGAGCCGAGCAAAGCCGCTTTGGAGAGCTGATGGTCTATATCCTCCAAATCCATAAGAAGCTCCCAAATCCAAAGAGAGGCGCGCTTGCCCACCGTGGTAAGCTGTGCGGGCTGAAAGTGAGTGAAGCCGAGAGTCGGCATACCCTTGTACTTGTCCGCAAAATCGCGCAAAGCGGCAATTACCGCCAGCACCTTTTTTCGGATAAGCCTAAGAGCCTCGGTCATAATTATAATATCGGTATTGTCGCCGACATAGCACGAAGTCGCGCCGAGATGAATTATTCCCTTTGCCTTGGGGCACTGAACGCCGTAAGCGTAGACGTGCGACATAACGTCGTGGCGCACCTTTGCTTCCCGCTCCTGCGCCACCTCATAGTTTATGTTGTCCGCATTCGCGCGAAGCTCGTCTATTTGCTCCTCGGTTATGTCAAGTCCAAGTTCCTTTTCCGCCTCCGCAAGCGCAATCCAAAGCCTGCGCCACGTTTTAAACTTTTTGTCGGGCGAAAAAATGTATTTCATTTCCTCGCTTGCATATCTTGAATTTAAAGGACTTTCGTATATATTTTTATCTCCCATTTATCGGCACTCACCTTTTATATATTTTTCTATCCTGTCAAGACCCTCTCGGATATTTTCCATCGAGGTCGCATAAGAAAGTCTCGCGTAACCATCGATACCGAAGCCCTCGCTCGGCACAAGCGCAACAAGCGCGCGGTCGAGCAGGTCGGCGCAAAGCTCTGACGACGTATTTATAACCTTTCCGTAATGCTCCTTTCCGAGCAAGCCGCGCACGTTCATAAACACATAGAACGCGCCCTGAGGCACAAGACAGCTGATTCCCTCAATCGAGTTTATCCTGTCGCACATATAATCTCTGCGCTTTAGGTATTCGGCTTTCATAACGCCTATACTGCTCTGGTCGCCCTCAAGCGCCTCGACCGACGCAAACTGCGCGATAGAGTTCGGGTTCGAGGTCATATGGCTCTGGATATTCGCCATAGCCTTTGCCAAAGCCGCGTTGGACGCGGTGTAGCCTATTCTCCAGCCCGTCATAGCATATGCCTTAGCCATACCGTTCACAATAATCGTGTATTCTCGGATGTCCTCGCCCAAGGTCGCTATATTTATGTGCAAACCGCCGTATATCAGCTTTTCGTATATCTCATCAAACACGACGTAAATCTTGTTTTCCACCGCGATTTTTGCAATCTGCTCCAGTTCCTCGCGCGTATAAATCATACCGGTCGGGTTGCTCGGCGTATTCAGCACGAGCGCGCGGGTCTTGGACGTTATCGCATTCTTTAACTGCTCGGCGGTAAACTTAAAGCCGTTTCCCTCCGTTGTGTTTATGTAAACCGGAACGCCGTCCGCCATTTTTACCATTTCGGGATAGCTGACCCAGTAGGGCGCGGGGATTATAACCTCGTCGCCGGGGTTGCACAGGCACATAAATACGTTGGTAAGAGAGTGCTTAGCCCCGTTCGAGACGACAATATTTTTCGTTTCGTATTCAAGCCCCGTATCTCTCTTGAGTTTATCGCAAACCGCCTTCTTTAAATCAAGAGTTCCCGACGCGGGAGTATATTTAGTAACACCCATATCGAGCGCGTGCCTTGCCGCGTCGATTATGTTGTCGGGGGTGTTGAAGTCGGGCTCGCCCGCTCCGAATCCAATCACAGGCACGCCTTCCTTTTTCATCTGCTTAAATTTCGAGTCTATTGCAAGAGTGGGAGACTCAGAAATACTCGCGGATTTTCTCGATATAATGTGTTCCATAACCAAACCCTCCAAATATTTTTTACATAACAAAACTATTTTAATACAAATTACGCCCGATTGCAACATAATTTTTGTATCATTTAAAATTTATTTCCGTTAAAGTCTTTCCATAAACTCATTCAGGCTTTTTTGGTTTTTTATAACCACGACCTTATCGGCGTATCTTTTTAAAATATCCTTGTATTTATCCTTAGTTTTTCCGCTTCGCCCCTCGTGCAGTATCCACCACGCAAACTGCGCGTCAAATTTCTCGTCGCAGCCGTCGCCCATATCCTCGCGAGTTCTTCCCCGATATTTGATATAGCGTTTAAACGCGCGAAAAAAGCAGGACACACGATTAAAAGACAAAAATATAATTTTGTCCGCCTCCTCCATTCTGCGCTCGCACTCTATCGCAAAATAGTTGCCGTCTATCACCCACTGCGGGTTTTTGTCCATAAAATCGCGCGTGATATTCCACTTTTCCTCGCGTGTACGCTCATTCCAGCCCGGAAGCCAGTGAATACGGTCAAAATGAAGGACGGGTATATCGTACTTTTCGCCCAAAAACTTGGCAAGCGTCGATTTGCCGCTGCCGCTGTATCCTATGACCGCGATTTTCATACTCCGCCTTTCTCCTTTGCTTTTAAATCCACGTTTCCGATAAGAAGCGCATAAAATTCCCGTGCGACACTCTCTCCGCCGCGTCGGGCGACATACGCTCCCGTATTTTTTCGATAAGACAAACCGTTTTTTCACAGCCGCAAAGGTCGGAAAAAGCCCCCGCGATACCGTCAAAGTCGGAGCCAAGTCCCACGTTTTCCTCCGCGCCGAGCGAAAACATATATTCTATATGCGAAATAACCGATTCCGCGCCCGACATATCCTCTCTTATATGAGCGGCATAATCCTCGCCGCGCATATCCAAGTCCGCAAGATTTTTGTCCAGGAACGCGGGGCAGAAATTTATTCCTATAAACCCGCGGTTTTTAATGAGCGCCGCTATCTGCTCATCCGTAAGATTCCTGCGGTGCGGGCAAAGCGCTTTGGCGTTTGAATGAGAAGCCGCAACGGGCTTTGAGGTAGCCTCCATAACATCCCAAAATCCGCGCTCCGAAAGGTGAGACACGTCAACTATGATGCCCAGCTCGTTCATTCTCGCCACAGCCTCGCGCCCGAAGTCGGTAAGACCTCCGCTGCGCGCCTCGGTAATTCCGTCCGCAAGCTCGTTGGCGTAGTTCCATGTCAGTGTTATAAGGCGCACTCCGAGACTGTAATACATATCGAGAGCCGCAATATTGCCCTCCAACGCCTCGCCGCCCTCAACGCTCAGTATCGAGCCGCGTCCGCCGTCTCTTATGACCCGCTCCGCGTCGGCATACGAAAGGCACTCCGAAATACGCTCCGAATTTTTTCCTATCTCATCATGGTACTTTTTAATCAGCTTTATGCAGTAATTCATAGGTGTGCATTTTATATTCTTTTTATCTATAAACGCCGCGAAAATCTGTATTCCCTGCGGCATACGCTCCAAATCCAGCATACCGTCGTTACTCGGCAACGACAGATTTTTTTCGTATATTTCGCTTATCGTGTCGCAATGCGCGTCACAAATACATATCATTTACCTCAAACGCTCCTTCGATATGATTTATTTCTTTAAACACATATTTTTCTCCGAGTTTTTCGGCATAGACCTCGATAACATCAAAACGTGCGCCGCAGTCCATATTATTCTCCGCCATATACCACTTCGCGCACTTGGAAATCTTCAAGCGCTTTCCGTATGTAACATATTCGGCGGGCGAACCGAACACGTTGTCGGGTCTTGTCTTTACCTCGACGAAAATTATATCCTTCTTATACCTTGCAATTATGTCGATTTCACCGTATCTGTTTTGATAATTTCGGCACAGAATCTTATACCTCTTCTTTTTAAGATATTTTTCGGCGACGTCCTCTCCGAAATCCCCCAATCGGCGATTTTCCGTAATCATATTCCCAACACCTTTTTCGTCATAAAAGTTTTTCTGTGTACCTCCGACACGCCGAACTCCCTTATTGCCTGCATATGCGCCGCCGTTCCGTAGCCCTTGTGCTTTGCAAAGCCGTACTGCGGATATTTTTTGTCAAGCTCGACCATAAGGCGGTCACGGCTGACCTTTGCCAAAATCGAAGCCGCAGCTATTGTCTGAGATTTTGCATCGCCTTTTATTATGTACTCATACGGCAGGTCAAACGGTATTTTGTCGTTACCGTCTATTATAATATATTCGGGACGCACCGAAAGGCTCCTGACCGCATTCTCCATAGCCAGGTGGGTCGCGTTGCGAATATTTATTTCGTCTATCACGTCGGGATTAACAAACTGCACGCTGTACGCGACCGCCTCCTTTACTATTTTGTCGAAAAGCGCCTCGCGCCGTTTTTCGGTGAGCTTTTTCGAATCGTTCACGCCCTCGATAACGCAGTCGGCAGGCAGAATTACCGCGGCGGCGCAGACCGGTCCCGCAAGCGGTCCGCGCCCCGCCTCATCAATGCCGCAAAGGTATTTAACCCCCTTTTGATAAACGGAGTTTTCAATCTCCCGCATATTGATAACCGCATCCATATAATTTATCCTCCTTAATACTCTCGTTAAACAAAATCAGAGCGGGATTCTCCGCTCTGATTTATGCCTTACGGCAGTTCCAACGTAATTTTGCCTATTCTTGCGGAACGGAAATCGTCCAAGACAAGATTTGCGGCGCGGAAAGTGTCCGTTTCGCCGCCCGACACGATACATCCGCGCTTTTTGCCTATCAAAGCGAGCAAATCATAGCCCGAAAGAAGCGAAATGTCTTCGGTCAGCTTATAACGCTCCGCCAAATTATCTCTGTAATTGTCCCGCAAAAATTCGAGCAAATTCGAGCAAAGTTCCTCAACGTCTATTATCTCGTCCTTTATTCCACCCGTGTACGCAATACGCCTCGCCGCCGCCTCATCCTCAAACTTCGGCCAGAGTATGCCGGGCGTGTCGAGCAGGTCATACTTTCTCTGTATTCTTATCCACTGCTTTGCCTTTGTGACGCCCGGACGGTCGCCCGTCGCCGCCGCGCTTCGCCCCGAAAGACGGTTTATAAACGACGACTTTCCGACGTTGGGTATTCCGACCACCATCATTCGTACATTATTGCTCCTGATGCCGCGTTTTCGGTCTTTTTCAAACTTTTCCGCGAGCGCCTTGTTTATCTCGCCGTCGAGGCGGTTTATGCCTTTGCCGCTGTTGCTGTCCACCGCGATTGCGGGTATTTTCAGCTCCGCAAAATATTTTAGCCATAGAGCGTTTGCCGAAGCATCCGCAATATCAGCTTTGTTAAGCACTACTATGCGCGGCTTCGCGCCGACTATCGCGTCGATTTCCGGATTTCTCGACGACAAAGGCAGACGCGCGTCAACAAGCTCGACCACCACGTCAACAAGTTTTAAATTTTCGGCTATCATACGGCGGGTTTTCGCCATATGACCCGGAAACCACTGCAATTCCATTTTGATTACTCCAATTTGCCGAATTCGTCAAGAGGCCAAAAGCGAAACAGCGCGTGACCCATAACCTCGTCAACAGGCACCTGTCCAAGCTCTCGGCTGTCCTTGCTCGCATTTCTGTTATCTCCCATTACGAAAATCTTATCCTTTTCGATAACTATGGGATTTTCACGGCTGTACTCTCCGTAGAGCATAAGCTCCCGAATATACGAGCCTATATGCTCGGTGCGCTCCGCGATATACTTCTCGTCAATTATCTCGTCATTTACATATACGTCGCCGGTTGCAAAGTCAATGTAGACCGTGTCGCCCTCGGTCGCTATTACTCTTTTAACATAGGGTCTGTTGGGGTCGGAATGAGGCGTAAATATTATTATGTCGCCTTTTTCGGGCGTATAGAAAAATCTGTTCACATACAAACGGTTCTCGTTCTGAAGCGTAGGCTCCATAGACTGACCGTCAACCTTGACGAGCGTGAACACAAAGTTTTTAAGTAAGAAGGTAATCGCAACGGCGAATACTATCGCTTCAACCCAGTCCAAAAGCTCTCTCTTCCAGCCTCTCTTTTTATTGTTGTCATCTGCGGGAGTTTCCTCCGCGGCTTCGTTTTGCAACATATCCTTTTCTTCCATAATATCGCCCCTTTTCAAAAATAAAATTCAAATAAAAGCAGAAGAAAAATGACGATTATGACCGACATAATCGCCATTTATGAGTTGCTTAAAGCTTTTCTTTTACCTTAGCGGCCTTACCTACTCTGTCTCTGAGGTAATACAGCTTGGAACGTCTTACACGTCCGTGCCTTACAACTTCAATTCTGTCAATATTAGGCGAATTGATGGGGAAAGTTCTTTCAACTCCTACGCCGTAAGAAATACGTCTTACCGTAAACACTTCCTGAATACCGCCGTGGTTCTTCTTGATAACCGTTCCTTCGAACATCTGCACTCTCTCTCTGTTGCCCTCTTTAACCTTAACGTAAACACGCACCGTATCACCGATTGCAATCGCGGGGAGGTCTGTTCTTATCTGTTCCTGTGTAATTTGCTCTAAAATGTTCATCTCTTTTCTCCTTCTCTGAGACATTCATACCGAAAACTGCGCGGCAGAGGACTATCCGAAATTTAACTATAATATAATAACACATTGTTTTTCATTTTGCAAGCATTTTTTTGAAAATTTTCCGAATTTTTAATTTCGCGCCCCGAAATTATAGACAAATACCGACATTTGTGTTAGTATTTTTAACAAACAAACATAAATCGGAGCGTTAAAATATGAAAACATCAAGATTAAAATGTTCTCTTCTTCTCTTTATATCCGCCGCCATATGGGGTATGGCGTTTGCGGTGCAGCGCAAGGGGATGGACTACATAGGACCTTTCACGTTCACATTTTTCAGAAGCGTGCTGGGCTCTCTCGCGCTCTTGCCCGCCGCTCTTCTCAGCTCCGAGAAATCCGAAAGTTCCAAAACTCTGTTTATCGGCGGAGCGGTATGCGGAATTGCTTTGGGGGTCGCCACCTGCCTCCAGCAGTACGGACTGCTCTATACCACCGCCGGAAAAGCGGGGTTTATAAGCGTTCTTTATATTATTATGATACCCCTCGCGGGAATGTTTTTCGGGCGCAGGTGTCCGACGCGAATATGGCTCTCGGTAATTGCCGCGACAGCCGGTACCGCATTGCTCTGCCTCGGAGAAAACTTTTCAATCAACAATGGCGATATATACGAATTTTTGTGCGCTGTCGGATTCACGGTGCAGATTATGGCGGTTTCTCACTTTTCCTCAAGGGTAAACGCCTACAAATTCACTTGCATAGAATTTATGTTCTGCGCGCTCACCTCGGCGGTGCCTATGCTTATGACCGAAACAGTCAGCCTCGGCGCGGTTTGCTCGGCTTGGCTCCCGCTTTTGTATATGGGAATTTTGTCGAGCGGCATCGGCTACACCTTTCAGATAATCGGCGAACGCGGACTTCCTCCCACAGTTGCCGCGCTTATTATGAGCCTTGAATCCTGCATTTCGGTAATAGGCGGCTGGCTGATACTCGGTCAGACGCTCTCCGCACGCGAGGCGCTGGGCTGTATAATAATGTTCGCCGCAATAATTACCGCACAGCTTCCAGGCAAAACAATTGATAACGTTAAACGCCATTACGGAACATAGTCAAACTCCACACCGTACATACAGACGCTGTCGCCCTCTTTTATGCCGTTTTGCTCAAGCAAATCTATAACGCCCGACTTTTTGAGAGCGCGCTGAAAATATTGAAGCGACTCATAATCGTCGAAATTGGTCGAGCCGACTATCTGCTGTACCCGCACGCCCTCGACGTTATAAACTCCGTTTTCGTCAACAAAAACCGTGATTTTTTCGCGGTCCGGCTCGGTGTATTCCGCATTGGTATCTTCTTCCACCTCTATTTCTTCGGGAGGAAGCTCATTCAGCTTTTGATATACGAAGTTAAGAAGCTCGGATATTCCCGACTTGGTGGCGGCGGAAATTTTAAACACGGTATAGCCGCGCTCCTCCATCTCGGCTTTGAATCTGCCGAAATTTTCTTCAAACTGCGGTATATCGGATTTATTTGCCGCAATAACCTGCGGCTTTTCCGCAAGCTTTTGGCTGTAATTTTTAAGTTCGCCGTTTATTATGTCAAACGACTCTATGGGGTCTTGTCCCTCGATTCCCGACACATCCACAATATGAATCAAAAGTCTTGTGCGCTCCAGATGGCGCAAAAACTCAAATCCAAGACCCACGCCCTCGTGCGCGCCCTCGATAATACCCGGAATATCCGCGATGACAAACGAACCGTCGCCCATATTCACAACGCCCAAATTCGGTTCAAGCGTGGTGAAATGATAGTTTGCAATCTTCGGCTTCGCGTCGCTGACAATGGATAAAAACGTAGACTTGCCCACGTTGGGGAATCCGAGCAGACCCACATCCGCTATAAGTCTAAGCTCCAAAATCAGTTCACGCTCCGCGCCGGGCATACCCGCCTTTGCAAATTTCGGAGTCTGCCTTGTGGCTGTGGCGAAGTGGCAGTTCCCCCAGCCGCCGCGCCCGCCCTTTGCGGCGATAAACTCCTGCGCGTCGTCGCGCAAGTCGGCTATAATTCTGCCGTTCGCGCCGTCCTTTATAACAGTGCCCTGCGGTACTTTTATAATCAAATCCGCGCCGTCTTTACCCTTGCGTTTTGCGTCGCGGCCGTTTCCGCCGTTTTCTGCCGCGTATTTTTTCTTATACTTAAAGTCAAGCAAAGTGTTTATATTTTTGTCTGCGGTAAAAATAACGCTTCCGCCGTTGCCGCCGTCGCCGCCGTCGGGACCGCCCGCCGCAACATATTTTTCGCGGTGAAACGTAACGCCGCCGTTGCCGCCGTCGCCCGATTTGACAAAAATTCTCGCGGTATCGATAAACATAGCGCATACCTCCTCACAAGCTCCGTTTACAAATATTGTTACCAAATACGAAAAAAACAAAAGTGCGCGGACAGCCGCGCACTTTTAAAAATCAAATTCAATGCAAAAAATTACTGAGCAACCTCATAAACCGAGACTTGCTTCTTATCCTTGCCCTTGCGCTCAAATTTAACCTTGCCGTCAATCAGAGCAAAAAGAGTATCGTCGCTGCCCTTCTTTACGTTGATTCCGGGGTGGATTTTGGTACCTCTCTGGCGAACCAAAATGTTTCCCGCCATAACGAACTGACCGTCGCCTTTCTTTGTACCGAGACGCTTGGATTCGGAATCTCTGCCGTTCTTGGTACTTCCCATACCTTTCTTATGAGCCATTTTATAACACCTCTCTTATAACTCGATTTAAAATCTTAAATTACGCGTTAATCTTCTTGATTTCAACCTTTGTGTAAGGCTGTCTGTGACCCTGCTTCTTGTGATAGCCCTTTTTAGACTTATACTTGTAAACTATAATCTTTTTGGACTTTCCGTTCTTCAAAACAGTAGCCTCAACCGAAGCGCCGTCAACATACGGTGCGCCAATCTTAACGTCGTCTCCGCCCACAACAAGAACCTTGTCGAACGTAACCGAGCTTTCAGCCTCGGCATTGAGCTTTTCAATAAAAACAACGTCGCCTTCCTGAACCTTGTACTGCTTTCCGCCTGTTTCAACAACTGCGTACATAATCGTAATCCCTCCTATTACCCAAGACTCGCCAATTAAGGTACATTTAAGCAAATGATTTAAAACCTTTTCTGAGCGGTTACCGATATATTTTAGCACAAGTTAAACGCCCTGTCAACAAAAAATTTCAACTTTTTCTTGTATTTTGCAAAAAATATTTGTGCGCCGTATATGCGTCAAATCAAATTTTATCGGGGTGAGATAACTTTCGAGACTGCCCAGCACCAAATCGGGTTTTATGTTCTTTTCGCCGCCCGCCGCAAGGACAAGCCTTATATCAGCGCGGTTATCGTTCTCTTTGAGTACATCCGCCTCGTATATAAAGTCCATAAGATTTACTTCCTTTTCGCCTTTTTTGCTCTTTTTCAAAACAATATATTCATTTTGGGCGAAAAAATCGGATACCTTTTTTTCGGACCTTCCGAAGTCCGCATCTATCGAAACGCTGTATTCCGCCGAAAATATATCCTTTGCCTTAAACACGGGTTCGCTTACCGAAATCGCATATAAATCTTCGGGAAAATTCTCATTAAGACCGTTTAAAATTTTATCAAAGCTCGTTCCGTCCTCAAAATCAATGTCCACAAACTCGGTTTCGCTCTCTACGCCGACCGACAGCGGAAGCGCAAACGTCACTATCTGGTGAGGATTGAAGCCCTGCGTATATCTCACGGGAAGTTCCGCGCGGGTAACCGTTCTGTTAAACGCGCGGAGAAGGTCGAGATGAGAAATGAATTTTCCCATTCCCGTCTTTGAAAATTTAATTCTGTATTTACTCAAAGCACACACCCCCTCCGAAAGAAGCCGCGCCGCAGCCTGCGCAATTTTCGCGGCAGGAGGGAGTTGTAACGCCCTCCATCGCCCTTTCATGCTCTTTGATTAGGAATTTTTTCGTAACGCCCACGTCTATATGCTCCCACGGCAGCACCTCGTCGTACGGAATTTTGCGGTACGCATAAAATTCGGGGTCTATGTTATTTTCTTCAAAAGCCGCCATCCACTTTTCGTAGCTGAAATATTCGTTCCAGCCGTCGAACTTACAGCCCTTTTCGTGCGCAGAAATCAAGACTTCTCCGAGCCGTCTGTCGCCCTTTGCGAAAACCGCCTCCAAAAAGCTGACCTCGCTTTGATGCCAATTATACGAAATGGTTTTCGTCGTTATTTTTTCCTTTAAAAATTTTTGCTTGTCGACCAAGGTTTCCATTCTGTCCTGCGGTTCCCACTGAAACGGCGTAAACGGCTTCGGCACAAAGGATGATGTGCTGACCGTGATACTCACGCCGCGTTTTCTCCGCTCCTTGGGCAAAGTGTAATAAACGTCCACGACCTTGCGCGCAAGGTCGTTTATTCCCGCAACGTCGTCATAGGTTTCGGTCGGAAGTCCAATCATAAAATACAGCTTTATATGGTTATATCCGCCGTCGAACGCGATTCCCGCCGTTCGCACCAAATCCTCCTCGCGCACATTTTTGTTGATAACGTCCCGAAGCCTCTGAGTTCCGGCTTCGGGCGCGAAAGTAAGTCCGCTCTTTTTCACCTTCTGCACTTTTTCCATAAGCTCCATAGAGAAGTTATCGACGCGCAAAGACGGCAGCGAAAGATTTATGCGCTTTTTCTCGGTAATATCGAGCAAGCCGTCCACAAGCGCTCCGAGCTTTGTGTAGTCGCTCGTGCTGAGAGAGGATATCGACATTTCCTCGTATCCCGTTGCGGCAATCGAATTTGCGGCGATTTCGCACAGCCTGTCAACCGATTTTTCACGCACGGGTCTGTAAATATATCCCGCCTGACAAAAGCGGCAGCCGCGTATACATCCTCTGAAAATTTCAAGCATAATGCGGTCATGCACTATATCCATAAACGGAACTATCAGCTTTTCGGGAAAGAAAACATTGTCCAAATCACCGATAATCCTTTTGCGGATTTTCGCGGGCGCACAGCCGCGGTTTGGCGTTATCGACTTTACGGTATTGTCCGCGTTATACTCAACGTCGTAAAACGACGGAACGTAAACGCCTTCGATACGCGCAATTCTTTCAAGATAGCTCTCGCGCGTAGGTTTCTCCTCGGCTCGCCACTCCTTATACGCGTCTATAAGCTCGCCGTTGACCTCCTCGCCCTCGCCCAGAACCGCAAAGTCTATTATGTCGGCAAGCGGCTCGCAGTTGTATGCGCACGGACCTCCGACGCACACGAACGGGTCGCTGTCGCCGCGCTCCCGCGAACGGAGCGGTATACGCGAAAGAGCGAGCATATTTACAACATTGCTGTAACTCATTTCATATTGCAGAGTAAATCCGACAATATCAAACTCGCGCACCGAAGTCTTGCTTTCAAGGCTGAAAAGCGGAATATCGTTATCTTGCATAAGCTGTTCCATATCGCTCCACGGCGCGAACACGCGTTCGCACACCGTATCGGAACGTTCGTTAAGCATATGATATAAAATTTTCATTCCGAGATGCGACATACCTATCTCGTACAGGTCGGGAAACGCAAACGCGAACGAAACCATACCGTCCGTCTTTTCCTTATGAACGCTGTTTAACTCGTTGCCCGTATAACGCGCGGGCTTTTGCACCTCGCACAATATTTTTTCAAGCTTTTCATCATATTTTCCGCGCATATTATTCCTCCGAAATTTTGTGCCGTGCCACTATAATAAACCAAAATCACAAATTTTTCAAGCATAAAACGGACAACTCTCAAATAAACTTAAATATACGGACGTTCAAAACAAAAAAAGGAGGCTTCAAAAATGGAGGAATATCGCGGAAAATACAGAAAAACGTCGGCGAAGTCAAAAAAATACGCTCAAAACGGCGGCAGCGCTAAAAAGGGATTTTTGAACGGTCTTTTAAAGCAGACGCTGTGGTCGGCTGCAATACTCGCGGCGGCGGTCGCGGTTTCCTACTCTCAGAACCCGACGGCGCAGAGCGCGGCAAAATACGTCAAAAGCGCGATAACCTACAAGCCCGATATTGAATGGGCGGTTGACAGCATAAACACATTTTTCGGAAAAAACGAGCAAAACGGCGGTACAAACAACACAAACGAGCAAGACGGCGCGGAAGCAAAAGCCGTATCGGCAGAGGATAAAAATGCGGAGAGTTTTGAATAAAATATTATACATAAAGCTCGGCAGGCGCCTTAAAATAAGCATCGGCTTTGCCGCCCTGCTCATATTCTCATACATATACGGATTTTTTGAAATTTTCATCCTGTCATACATATCCGCCGCGCTTCACGAAGCCGCGCACATACTCGCCGCAAAGCGGCGCGGAGTCAAGATATTGCGCGTTGAGGTTATGCCGCTCGGAATAAGCGCGAAGCTGTCCGACAACATAATCAAAAATCCCGACAGCGAAATTATTATCGCCGCCGCGGGACCTGCGTTCAGCCTGTTTGCCGCGGCAATAATTTTCATAATACAAAAAAATTTTTATTTTTTCGGCGGCTCGGAGCGCCTCGAATATGCGGCAAAAATAAATATCGCTCTGTGCGCCGTAAATTTAATTCCCGCGCTGCCTCTCGACGGCGGCAGAATTTTCAAAGCCTCGCTTTCAAAATTCTGCGGTACCGTGCGGGCGTACAACACCTCGCTTAAGCTGAGCCGCGTCTTAATTCTGCTGATTTTCGGCGTATCGGTATTTCTGCTGCTCACGTCCGACTTCAACTTTTCTCTTATCCTGATTGGTGCGTTTATGCTCGGCAATCTTTCTTACGAGCATCGCGCGATAAACGCGGCGGTTGTAAAGGAATTTATATGTTCCGAAAGCAAAATAGACGGCAGGGCGGTAAATATAACCTCGGTGGCGGTACGCGGCAAAACTCCCGCGAGGCTTATATTGAAAAAAATAAACTTCAGCCGGTACTATGTGGCTGTGATTATGGACGAAAGCACAAAAATCAAAAAAGCGGTAACCGAGAGCGAAATAATAAACGCCCTTGTGAAAAAGGGCGTTTTAATTACAATGGATGAGGTTTAAACCTATTTTTTGGGATTTACAATGTCGCGCCAGTCAATATCGCCGCGCTCCAGTCCTTTTATCATAACCTCCGCCGTCGCCAGATTTGTGGCGAGGGGTATGTTATGTATATCACACAGTCTGAACAGCGAGGAAATTGACGGCTCGTATGTCTGCGGAGTCAGAGGGTCGCGGAAGAACAGCAGCAAGTCAATTTCATTGTACGCTATACGCGCTCCTATTTGCTGGTCGCCGCCTTGCGAGCCTGCCAAAAACATATCGATATCCAGACCCGTCGCGTCAGCGACGAGCTTTCCCGTCGTACCCGTCGCACACAGCTTGTGTTTCTTTAAAATTCCGCTGTACGCTATACAAAAATCAACCATCAATTCTTTTTTCTTATCATGCGCTATTAAAGCAATATTCATACCTTTTTCATCCCCTTGCCAAAAAAATTATGTCATATATTTCCATTTTATTTTTTATTTCTGTTTACCGAACAATTTTTTGAAGAATCCGCGCTTTTTCTCAAAATCCATAAGCTGAACCGTTTCGCCCGTAATTCTCCTGCTTAAATTTTCAACCCCTTTTGCGGCAAAACAATCTTTTTTTGACGCGAACGGATAGCCCTTGTTATTGCAGGCTATTACCTCGTCGTCGCTCGGCACAACGCCTATCAGGTCGATATTCAAAAAGTCGACCACGTTTTCTATACTCGCCGCGGCTCCGTCTTTCGCAAGAATAGGTGAAAATTTATTTATTGCGAGATAGCACGCCGCATCGCTGAGGCGTTCAGCTTCGTACACCGCCTTTTCTGCGTCTCTTATCGAAACTATGTCGGGCGTTGCGACTATTATAACTATATCCGCGGCCGTAATAACATTCTTGAATCCTCGCTCGATGCCCGCCGGACAGTCAAGCAGTATGTAATCGAATTTATCCGAAAACAGGGCGCAAACCCTTTTTATACCATCGTCGGGAATATCCTCCTGCGTCTTTGTCTGAGAAGCCGAAAGCAGGAACAGCCCCGCATCCGAAGTCGTTTTTCCGCAGTCCACAAGCGCCTCGGAAGGCTCGCACTTGTCAAATATCACGTCGCAAAGGTCATATACCACCTTATCTCCGACGCCGAGCAGTACGTCCAAATCCCTGAGGCCCGTATCCGTATCTATAAGCAAAACCCGTTTTCCGAGAGAGGCAAGGCAGAACCCGACATTCGCGCAAAGAGTGGTCTTTCCGACGCCGCCTTTACCCGAAGTGAAAACAATTATCTGAGCCATTATCACAACTCCCAAATTCATCTATTTAAAATATAACATAATCAAGCTTCAAAGTCAAACAATTTTTATACAATTTGTATAAAAAGTCCCGTAAAAATCAAGGCAAAAGCTTATTGAACGGGCGCACATCATCCTCCACCTCGTCAAGCTCAAGATATTTTTCAAAAATATCCCTCGCAACGGCGGAAGCATACGAGCTTGACTTGCCGTGTTCCAGCACTACCGCAACCGCTATCTGCGGATTATCATACGGCGCAAATCCCACAAACAGCACGTTATCCGAGCCTGTTCCGACTTCGGCGGTACCTGTCTTTCCGCCAACCTCCACGGGGAAATCCGCGAAAACGTTCCTCGCCGTACCGTCTTCCGTAACGCCGAGCATACCCTTTTTGACCGCCTCAAAGGTAGAGTCGCTTATTTTAAACTCGGACTCGGCAAGAGGGGAATTTTTAAACACCGCGTCGCCGGTTTCGTAGTCGCGCACTTCCTTGACAAAATGAAGCTTATAGCGCGTTCCGTGATTTAAAAACGCGGCAATATAATTGGCGAGCTGGAGCGGCGTATACATATTGTCCGACTGACCTATCGCCGCCTGAATCGTATCGCCGGGCTGCCATTCCATATTATGCTTTTCCCGATATTCGGGGCTTGCGACTACGCCCTCGTTCTCCTGAAGCTCAACACCCGTCGCCTTGCCCAGGCCGAAGAAGTCCGCGTACTTGTCAATCGTTTCAATCGTGGTTCTGCGCCCTATATCATAGAAAAAGTAATTGCATGACACCGCGATAGCCTGAGAAACATTTATGTTGCCATGCGAATATCCGCTCTTATACGCCAGACAGGTCGGCGTATAAGACGGCGCATAATACATATAAATTCCGTTATCGTAAATACGCGTTTCGGGAGTTATTACGCCCTCCTCCAAAGCCGCCACCGCAACCAACGGCTTAAACGTCGAGCCGGGCGTGAAAATGCCGTCCAGCGCTCTGTTGAACAGTGGCTTTGTGGGGTCGTTTAACAGCTCGTCATACTTTTCGGTGTACTCTTCGGGGTCGTATGTGGGATAGGTCGCACAGGCGAGTATGTCGCCGGTCGAAATTTCAACCGCTACCGCCGCGCCGCTGTACGCCTCCGCGCCGAGTGCGCTCCGTGCCTCGCCGAGCCTTTTGGCGAGCGATTCCTCCGTGGTTTTCTGCAACTCTCTGTCCAGCGTCAAAACCGCATAATTTCCCGAAACCGCGTCACGGCTTCCGAGTACCGAAGAAACATTTCCTCTCTTTGTCTGCTCGACGCTCTTATACCCGTCGGTACCCTTAAGATACTTTTCGAGAACCTTTTCAAGCCCATCCTTGCCGATGATGTCGTTCATTCCGTAGCCCTCTTCTCTAAGCTCCTCGTACTCCTCTTTGTATATAACGTCGGTCCTGCCGAGTATGTGCGCCGCAAGGCTTCCGCAGTCATAGCTTCGCACAGGCTCGACCTCTATGTTTACGCCGATGAGCGAATTGCTTTGCTCCTTTACCTTTTGCACAACGTTCATACTTACATCGCTTGCAAAGGTGTACGGATTGTTGGCGCTGAAGCTCTTTTGCTCCATAGAATACCGAACAGCCGCTATATCACCCTGCTCCTGCTTGGTGTAATCGTCCGAAATTTCGTATTTTTCTTTAAGCTCATCTATTATGTCGCTCGTGCTCGCGTTGTCGTCAAACTTATTTTCGGATTTCCAGTTGTTTATCTTATCTTCTTTGCTCTCGCTTGAATCGTCGGTAAAATTAAACTCATACGGATAGCCCTCTATCGGTAGCTCGCGGATATATTCTCCGTTTTCCTCGCTCACGATATTGATAAGCCTAAGTATGGTGCGGTTCAATTCCTCATTTGAAGCCGAGGTTTTGGAGCATTGAATATAAAAGCCCATTCTGTTCGAAATGAGCGGACGACCGTATCTGTCCAAAAACTCGCCTCTGGGCGCTTTTACCGCATACGTTCTCACAAGACGGCTCTCCGCCTGCTCGCGGTAATCGTTTCCCTTGACGATTTGCAGATTTATAAGTCTGCAAACGCAAAAAACGGCGAATATCCCGATTACGATATATGAAATTATATATTTAAGAGAGCTGTTATCACGCCTCAAAAAAATCACCCTTAGCCTTAAATAAAAGTTTAATATTCGTCAATTTTAACTCCGCCTATAAATTTCAGAGACTTTAAAACCAAAAAATACATAACCGACGCGGCAGCCGTATTATAAACCGCCGAAGGAAGTATAATATGCAAAAGCGAGTAGCCCATATCCGCGCCGCTTAAAACGGTCAGCGTCAACAAAAAATATACAAACTCGGTCATTATCGTAAACACAAAAGTGAGTATAAGCGAAAACGCGAAGTGCGCCCGACTTATAAACCTCTCCGATATAATACCGACCATAAAGCCCATATAAAGATAGAGTATTCCGTATGCGCCTATAAGCCGTCCCGCCGAAATGTCGAGAAACAGTCCGAAAAGCGCGCCCGCAATCATACCCTCTTTGCGTCCGCGAAGCAGCGCAATCATAAGCACGAATATTAAAAACAAATTCGGTTTTACCGAAAGTATCTCAATACCTTTTAAAACCGTAGACTGAACCGCCGTTATAAGCAAAAGCCAAACGCCGTAAAACGGTATAATCACGGGATTTACCTCCGTTTTTCATAATCTTCTTACGAATATTTTATCAAATTACTCATCGGGCAGGGCATTGGGGTTGTTTTTAACCACAAACACCTGCGTCAAGTGGTCTATGTCCGCCGAAATCTCCATAATCGCATACTTCGACATACTCGGCGTTTCCTCGTGTATTTCAACGATTTTGCCGAGTTGAAGTCCCGCAGGATAAATGCCGCCTATGCCCGACGTCTCAACATAGTCGCCGACTATAACGTCCGCATCCTGCGCGAGATAGGATATTCTGCACTTTCTCTGCGAAGCCAGCTCGCTGTCGCACTCCGCAACGCCGGGGTCGCGCGAACGCGAAATAACGCAGCCCGCCGAATGTTCGGGGTCTGAAAGAGTTATTACTCTCGCCCAGGTGGTGCCGACCTCATATATGCGTCCGACAAGGTACTTGTCCGAATTTATAACAGCCTGATTTATGCTTATTCCGTCCTTCGAGCCCTTATCTATCGTAAAAGTGCTGTACCAGTTTGTCGGGTCTGTCGCGATAAGGTTCGCAGCTTCAAGCTCAAGTTCGGGATTCGCCTCTTTAAGACCGAGCATTTTGCGAAGTCCGGTGTTTTCGTCCTTAACGCTCTGAAGCTCGCGTATTTCGTTTCTCAAAGAGGCAATCTCCGAATTTAAAGATTGGTTTTCCTCGCTGAGAGCCGCCGCGTCGCCGAATCTTGAAAAAAACGACCTGATACCGTTCTGCGCGCCCGAAAACAAATGCTGTACCGGAGTTATGATAACTCCGACCGAATTTTGAACAAACGGCGCATTGGGCGCGGCGGAATTTAAAATTACGGCAAGCACAATAAGTATCAGCGTCAGCACCGAAATTGTGACTGCGATTTTATTTTTGAAAAAACGCCTCAACTGAACCGACGCTCCTTTATCTCTTTTTTCTGGTTATCATAGAGGCGCGCTTAACCGCCGATATGTCAAGAGCGGAGCCCGCGCCTATCGCCACGCACTCGATTGGATTTTCCGCAATATACACGGGGATTTCGGTGCTTGCGTTTATAAGTCTGCCCAATCCCTTTAAAAGCGCGCCGCCGCCCGTCAAAACAATTCCGTTGGTCATAATGTCCGACGAAAGTTCGGGAGGGGTCTGCTCAAGAGTTGCCTTTATCGCGTCCACAATAAGGTTTGCGCACTCGAAAATAGGGGTTCTTACCTCATCCGCCGAAATTCTCTTTATAACAGGGAGTCCCGACACCATATCTCTGCCTTTTATTTCCATTGTAGTCGCATCTTTGGGACCGTAAGCCGAGCCTATCGTCATTTTTATTTCTTCGGCAGTCCTCTCGCCGGTCATAATATTGTGTTTCTTTTTAAGGTACTGAACTATAGCGTTGTCAATCTCGTTACCCGCCGTTTCAATCGAATTTGAAGTGACTATGCCGCCGAGAGAAATTACCGCGACCTCGGTTATTCCGCCGCCGATATTTACGACCATGGAGCCGGTCGGCTCGGACACCTCGATTCCCGCACCTATAGCCGCCGCCATAAGCGACTCAATCATACATACCTCTTTTGCGCCCGCCTTCAGCACAACGTCAACGACCGCGCGCTTTTCAACCTCGGTCGCCTTAGACGGAATGGTAACTATTACTTTGGGCTTTATAAAGCTCGACTTAACCACCTTTCCGATAAAATTTTTAAGCATTGCGACCGTCATATCAAAGCTTGCTATAACTCCGTATTTGAGCGGACTGAACGCCTCGATGCTTTCGGGCGTTCTGCCGAGCATCTCCCGCGCCTCGTTGCCGAACGACAACGGTGCGTTCGTCGTACTGTTGATTGCAATTACCGACGGTTCGTTAAAAATTATCCCCTGACCCTCGCTGTAAATCAGTGTGGAAGTCGTTCCCAAATCAAGTCCAAGGCATCTTGCCATATAAAAAACCTCCTAAGCTAAACTGTCTTTAGTTCAAATTCATCTTTCAAAATTTTGCCGAGTCTGCAAAGCGGCAGACCGACCACATTGAAATAATCTCCGTTTATTTTTTCGACAAACAGCGCGCCCAAATTCTGTATTCCGTACGCGCCCGCCTTATCCATAGGCTCGCCTGTCGAGATATATCTCTTTATTTCATCATCTTCAAGTTTTCTGAAATACACATCCGTCTTTTCAAACTCGCAAACGGTCTTGCCCGTTTTATTGTCTCCGACGGCTATGCCGGTATAGACGCTGTGCCGCTGCCCGCTCAGCGCCGACAGCATTTCAAAAGCCTGCGCTTCGTCCTTCGGCTTGCCGAGGATGCGCCCGTTGTATGCCACCACGGTATCCGCCGCAATTATAAGACTGTCGTTCGGCGCATTTTTTGCGACGTTGCACAGCTTGTTTTTCGCAAGCGTCATAACCACCTCGTCGGGAGATGCGTTTTTCGGAGTTACCTCCGAAGAATTATCGACCATTATTTCAAATTTTATTCCCAAATCCGTCAAAAGCTCCCGCCGCCTCGGAGAACCGGACGCCAAAATTATTTTTCTCAATACTACCGCCTCTGAAATCACTTTAAAATTTTGGTTATCGGCGTTTTGCGAAGCACCGTCTCGGCCGCAAAACCGACCAGCGCACCCGACAATGTGCCTATAATTATAAGCACGGGCAAATATGTCCATATATATACGCTGCCGAATATTATGCTCGCCGTCAGAACCTGCGCGGTGTTGTGTGCCGCCGCGCCCAGAACTCCTATCCCGATGCTGCTGAGTCTGCCGCCCGCGTACTTTTTCGCAAGCCACATCACAACCGTACTCAAAACAGCGCCGCTTACGCTGTACGGCACCGACATAACTCCGCCGCAGAGTATACTTCCGATAAACGAACGGATTACCGCAATCAAAAGCGCGTTCGCGCCGCCGAAAAACGATATATTCACAATCGAAACTATGTTTGCCAGTCCCAGCTTGCCTCCGGGTATCGCGGTGAATATCGGAAGCATACTTTCAACGAACTGAAGCACCAGACCTACCGCGGTGAACAGCGCCATAATCGTAAGTTTTTTGCTCGCCTTAATATTCATCAGTACGCCACTCCGTCAACATCGTCCGAACCTCCGACAATCCTTATCGAAACTCTGTTCGGCGCGCATATAATAACCTGATTACTCTTAGAAATCATACCGCTGTGTACGTCCGACTTGTCGGGGCAGGACGCTTCCAAAACCCTAGCGCCCTCGCTCGAAACCTCCACAAGATTATATCCGTACTCACTCCGAACCTCTATCCGGCGCGGCTCGCTAAGCTCGTCGGGATTATATCTCGCATACTCGCGCCCGTCTACCGAAATCACAATCGCGCTAGGCTCGGCGGAGTAGACCGCAAGGTTTAAAAAAATCAACGCAAAGACCGCTGCAAGCAGGAAAAACGCCGTCACAAATCTGTCCGCCCTCGTCATCATTTGCCCGTCGAGCCGAAACCGCCGCCGCCTCTGGCAGTGTGTTCAAGCTCGTCCACCTCGATAAACTTGGCGCGCGCAACAGGCATAATAACAAGCTGAGCCACTCTGTCGCCGGGGTTTACGGTATATTCCTTATCCGACAAATTAACAACGCCTACTTTTATCTCTCCGGTATAATCGCTGTCAATAACGCCCACGCCGTTGCACAGCGACAAGCCCTGCCTTAGAGCAAGACCGCTTCTTGCGAACACAAAGCCCGCATATCCCTTGGGGATTTGCAAGGCTATTCCGGTCGGAATAAGAGTGCGCTCCTTGGGTCTTACCAGCATAGGCTTTTTTATTGCCGCGCTCAAATCGGTACCCGCGCTTCCCTCGGTCGCGTACTCAGGCATTTTTACATTGTCCGATAAAAATTTAATTTTGATTTCCGACATCAGATTACCCCCTTATTAAAATGTCCTCTCGTATAATCAAAGTCAGGTTTCTTATTTTCAAAATACATTTTGCAGACCTTAGCGCACTCTAAACGGCTTTCTACCGTAAAATACAGATTCACGGCGGAAACTCCCGCGGCTTTAAGCTCGTCCGACTTATCCGCCGTAAAAATCGGCGCGGAATTTAAAATGACAAACGAGCGCTCGCCGCCAGTGCAGTCCGCGCCGTCCCTGACAACGGGGAGCTTCGCGCCCTTGCGGTCTGTTATTATGTTAACTCCTGCGCATTTGCGGCAACCCAAAGCCGCCTCCGCAGGGCAATTCTCGGTCACCATAAGCGGCAGTCGTCCGTAGCCTATCACTTCACACTCGACGAGCTTCGATATTGAGCGTATCTGCGCCAAATTGAGTTCGGGCGACAGGCACACACTTTTAAGCCCGTTCTCCGCGCAAACCCGCACGGCTTCGCTGTTAAATACATTCATTCTGAACCCGCCGAACAGATTTTTGTTCGCATCCTCCGAGTACATCATATGTGAAATGTTATTCACCTGCAAATTGTTATACCCCGCTTCGCCGAGCGACGAAACGGCGGTCTTAAACGCCTGCCCTCTTGAAATCGCGGGCAGAGAAAGCACAATTTTTTCTTTATATTCGCCATATCTTGCAAGCAGCTCTATGTTTCTTTCGGCAACATATACGGGAACGTATATCCTCGAAAACGCCTCGCCGAAGCTTAAAACCGCTTCAAGCTGTTCGGCATTGAAAACCGAGCAGGTGAATTTTAATTCGCGCGGCGCGTCCTTTACCTTGCCGACAAACTCAAACGAATTTGTTTTTAAGCGGCGGGAATTTTTTATTTTTTCTTCCAAGAGCTGTATTCCGCCGCGCCGAAGCTCGTTTATTACCGAGAGCGGCACAAACGGCGAGTCCGACAGCTCTGTGTCGATTTTTTCAAATTCAAACGGAACGCCGCCCGTTTTACCTATCTGCGTTTTTATCGTTTCGGCGGCGGTCGGTCGGTTCTTTGCGGTGCAAACCCTTTCGCCCGATGTATATTTCACCGAAAAGCCTCGGCAATTCATAAGAATTTCGGGCTTTTCTCCCTCAACTATCTTTACCTTGCAATCTATCTTATTTTTTATATTCTCGGAATTTTTGCAGGCGTCGCCGAGTTCCCTCTCCAAATCCGCGTCCGAGCGTTTGTACGGATTTTCGGCTCTGTTGAGCGTAAACATATTTTTTCCCGCTCTGCCCGTAAAATAACCGTCGGTAAACTCATCTCGGAAGAACACGCGCCGCAGAAGCTCCTCCTCTTTCGGCAAGGGTCGTCTGCCCGAATCTATACAATTTCTGAACACCTTTGTCACAGCTGCGACATATGAAGCGCCTTTCATTCTTCCCTCGATTTTAAGCGAAGTCACGCCCGCCGCCGCAAGCTCTTTTATATATCCAGCCAGCGACAGGTCTTTAAGGCTCAGATAATAATTTTCATCACTGTTGTTTATCGAATATTTCAGTCTGCACGGCTGCGCACATTTACCTCGGTTTCCGCTTCTTCCGCCGAAAACGCTGCTCATAAGGCATTGTCCCGAATAGCACATACAGAGCGCACCGTGCGCGAACACCTCAAGCTCCGCCTCGGTATTATCAGCGATATTCTTAATATTTTCAAGCGACAATTCGCGCGACAGCACCACTCTCTGCGCCCCCAGCTTTTCCGCCATAAGCACGCCGTCGATATTGTGCGCCGTCATTTGAGTGCTTGCGTGTATCGGCATTGACGGGCATATATGTTTAATCATATCAAGCACGCCCAAATCCTGCACAATAACCGCATCCACCCCGATTTTTGCAAGGAACCTTACATACTCGGCACACTGTTTAAGCTCGCGGTCGGTACACAGAGTATTTACCGTTATATGAGTTTTCACGCCGCGAAGCCGACAGTAATCCGCCGCCTTTTCGAGCGCGGCAAGGTCAAAATTTTCGGCATAGCTTCGCGCGCCGTAATTCTCGCCCGAAAAATAGACCGCGTCCGCTCCGCTCTGCACGGCAGCAACCACACAGTCATAGCTTCCCGCCGGAGCCAAAAGTTCTATCATACAAATTATCGTCCTTTAAACACTTATCACTGATTGCCGTATCTGTTGCCCCCGCCGTAGCGAGGGGCGTTGTCCTTTTTGTTTTCTTTCAGCCCGCTTATCTCGGTTTCTTTTCTCGCTATATCTATCTTGAAATTGTTTATGCTCTCTTTCTGACTTTCTATCTGATTTTCTTTGAGAGCGAGCGCGGTCTTACACTCGGTAAGCTCCGCTTTGAGCTTCTTCATCTCCTCGGAATACTCGGAAAGCTGTTTTCTCAGGTTATCCGAGTTTTCCTCCTCTTTCAAAACCTGGTCCGCAAGATTTACGGCGGACAGAACAGCCGTCATAGCGGTGCTGAGCTTGGGGTTAGCACTATAGACCTCGCCCATTTTTTTGTCCACCATAAAGGCGACCTTGTTTACATACTCCTCGTCCTCGGAGGACACCAGAGTATACTCTATTCCCCGTATTCTGACCTTAAATTTATTTTTCATAATATCACCTGTCCCCATTTAAGTATACAAGCGTTTTTAAAATGCCAAATACAGTTTTGGCATCATTGATTTCGTTGTTCATTGTCATTTCGACCGCTTTTTCAAAGTCGATTTTCTCCGTGTTCAAATACTCGTCCTCATCGGGATGCGCAGCGCCCTTATGCAGACCCCGCGCCAAAAACAAATGCGTTACCTCATCAACAAATCCCGGAGAGGGATACATATATCCCAAATATATAAACTCGTCAGCGCTGTAACCCGTTTCTTCCTCCAGCTCGCGTCTGCCGCAGCTTTCGGGAGACTCGTCGCCCTTGTCCATCTTTCCCGCGGGAACCTCATATATTGACATTTCCAGCGGTTTTCTGAACTGCTTTACCAAAATTATTTCATTGTCGTCGGTAAGCGCGACAATGCCCACGCCGCCCGGATGCTCCACAAGCTCTCTCAGAGCCGTTCCTCCGTTGGGCAGGCTCACCGTATCAACCCGAAGATTGATTATTTTACCCTCATATATTCTCTTTGTTGAAATTGTCTTTTCTTCAAAAATCATAGTTTGCTCCTCGGACACGCCCGACGGAAACTAATTTCCGTCGGGCATATCCAAATAAAATATCGGTCTTGATTAAACAATACCGTGAGCCATCATAGCGTCCGCAACCTTTTCAAATCCGGCAATGTTTGCACCCATAACATAGTTGCCCTCATGACCGTATCTCTTTGCCGCGTCGCTCGACTTAGCATAAATATCTTCCATAATGTTCTTGAGCTTAGCGTCAACCTCTTCAAAGGTCCACGAATATCTCATACTGTTCTGGCTCATTTCAAGAGCGGAGGTAGCAACGCCGCCTGCGTTAGCCGCCTTAGCAGGTCCGAACAGCACGCCCGCGTCGAGGAACTTGGATATAGCGTCGGGAGTAGAAGGCATATTAGCGCCCTCGCCTACCGCGAAGCAGCCATTCTTGATAAGAGTTGCCGCCGCGTCGCCGTCAAGCTCGTTCTGCGTAGCGCAGGGGAGCGCGATGTCGCACGGGATAGTCCATATACCCTTGCAACCCTCGTGATACTCAGCTTCGGGATGAGTGTTTACATACTCTTTAATTCTCTTTCTCTCAACTTCCTTGAGCTGCTTAACGAGCGGCAAATCAATTCCGTTCTTGTCGTATATGTAACCGTTGGAATCTGAGAGCGCAACTACCTTTGCGCCGAGCGCGGTAGCCTTCTCTGTAGCGTAGATTGCAACATTGCCCGAACCCGAAATTACAACGGTCGCGCCCTTGAAGGACTTTCCGTTGTCACGGAGCATAGCGTCGGTAAAGTAGCAAAGACCGTAGCCCGTTGCCTCGGTTCTTGCAAGGCTTCCGCCCCAGGTAAGTCCCTTACCGGTAAGCACGCCGGTGAACTCGTTGCGAAGTCTCTTATACTGACCGAACATAAAGCCTATCTCACGACCGCCAACGCCGATGTCGCCCGCGGGAACGTCGGTATCCGCGCCGATGTGCTTTGAAAGCTCTGTCATAAAGCTCTGGCAAAATCTCATAACCTCTGCGTCCGACTTGCCCTTGGGGTCAAAGTCGCTTCCGCCTTTGCCGCCGCCTATCGGAAGTCCGGTAAGCGAGTTTTTGAATATCTGTTCAAATCCGAGGAACTTTATTATTCCCTGATAAACCGACGGATGAAATCTGAGTCCGCCCTTGTAAGGTCCTATAGCGCTGTTGAACTGCACTCTGTAACCACGGTTAACCTGAACCTTTCCGTTATCGTCAACCCACGGTACTCTGAAGCTGACAACGCGTTCGGGTTCGGTGATTCTCTCCATAAGACCCGACTTCTCGTACTCCGGATGCTTTTCAACAACCGGCTCCAAGGACTCAAACACCTCCTCCACAGCCTGCAAAAACTCAGGCTCATTGCTATTTCTCTTTGTTACCTGCTCGAAAACCGACTTCAGGTAACTGTTGGTAATAGCCATTTTACACATCTCCTTTTAATAATTTATAATGATTCAAAGCCGAAGCTCCGAATAATTATTTTGCATAAGTTTTTATTTGTTTCTGAGATACTCGTCGATAGACTGTGCCGCAGTCTTGCCCGCGCCCATAGCCAAAATTACCGTAGCGGCGCCGGTTACGGCGTCTCCGCCCGCATAAACGCCCTGCTTGCTCGTCTCGCCGGTTTCCTCTTTCGCAACGATACATCCGCGTTTGTTCGTTTCGAGGTCGGGCGTGGTATTCTTGATAAGCGGGTTGGGGGTCTGACCGATTGCGATAACGACCGCGCTCGCGTCAATCAAAAATTCGCTTCCCTCTTTCGGAACGGGTCGTCGTCTGCCCGACGCGTCGGGCTCTCCAAGTTCCATTTCGATACACTCTATCTGCTTTACCCAGCCGTCCTCTCCGATTATCCTCGTCGGATTGCAGAGAAGTCTGAACTCTATTCCCTCTTCTTTGGCGTGGTGTACTTCCTCAAGTCTTGCGGGCATTTCTTCCTCGCTTCGTCTATACACTATGTAAACATTTTTCGCACCGAGCCTCTTAGCACAGCGCGCCGCGTCCATAGCAACGTTTCCGCCGCCGACAATCACAACATTATCGCCAAAGAAAACGGGCGTATCGTATTCGGGGAACTTGTAGCCCTTCATAAGATTTATTCTGGTCAAAAACTCGTTCGCGGAATACACTCCGTTGAGGTTCTCGCCTTCTATCTTCATAAAGCTCGGAAGTCCCGCTCCCGTGCCTACGAACACCGCGTCAAACTCATACTCGGTAAGCAACTCTTCTATGGAGAACACCTTGCCGATAACCATATTCGTCATAATCTCCACGCCGAGATTTTTAAGATTTTCTATTTCCTTTTTTACTATGTCCTTGGGCAGTCTGAATTCGGGGATACCGTACATCAAAACGCCGCCCGGAGTATGGAAAGCCTCGAAAACCGTGACCTTATAGCCGAGCTTTGCGAGGTCGCCCGCGCAGGTAAGACCCGCTGGACCGGAACCCACAACAGCCACCTTTTTGCCGTTGGGCTTGATTTCGGCGGCGGTCGGCTTACCGTTTTTCATATACCAATCCGCAACAAAACGCTCCAAGCGTCCTATTCCGACCGGCTCGCCCTTTATGCCGCGCACACAGTATTTTTCACACTGGCTCTCCTGCGGACACACTCTGCCGCAGATTGCGGGCAGACTGCTCGTCTCGTTTATTTTGTGATACGCTTCCTCAAACCTGCCCTCCGCGACAAGCGCGATAAATTCGGGTATCTTTACATTTACGGGGCACCCGCCGACGCACGGTCTGTTTTTGCAGTTCAAGCACCTTTGAGCCTCGTTTACAGCCATTTCCTCTGTGTAGCCGAGCGCGACCTCTTTAAAATTCTTGTTTCTTACATTCGGGTCCTGTTCGGGCATCGAAGTTTTATTCGGAGTCATATTAGGCATTTTTCATCCCCTCCATTCTGCATTGATGATTTTTGAGAGATAAGCCCTCCTGCTCCTTAAACATCCTGGAGCGAAGAATAGCCTGGTCAAAATCCACCTGATGACCGTCAAAATCGGGACCGTCAACACACGCGAACTTCGTTTCGCCGCCGACCGTAACGCGGCATCCGCCGCACATTCCCGTGCCGTCAATCATAATGGGGTTCATACTCACAATAGTCTTTATGCCGTACGGACGCGTAAGCTCGGCGACAGCCTTCATCATAACGAGAGGCCCGATGGCTATTACAACGTCATACTGCGCGCCGCCGTCTATAAGCTCCTTGAGCTTGTTTGTGACAAAGCCCTTGTTGCCGTTTGAACCGTCGTCGGTCATAACATAGAGATTAGAAGAATTTTCGGCGCATTCCTTTTCGAGAATAATCAAATCCTTATCCCTAAAGCCGGTTATAATGTCCAAATCCACGCCGAGCGAGTGGAGCTTCTTAGCCTGAGGGTACGCGATAGCCGTTCCCAAGCCTCCGCCTATTACTGCGGCGCGCTTGACATTTTCAAAATGCGACGCGACTCCGAGCGGACCCACGAAATCCAATATATAATCCCCCTCGCCGAGCGTGTCGAGCTGATATGTGGTCTTTCCGACTTTTTGAAAAATAACGGTAACCGTTCCGGCTTCTCTGTCGTAGTCGGCAATGGTAAACGGTATTCTCTCACCGTTCTCGTCGATTCTCAAAATAATAAACTGACCGGGTTCGGCTTTTTTCGCGATATACGGTGCTTCGACCTCGATAAGAGAAACCGAGGGATTAAGCACCTCTTTTCTGACAATTTTATACATACTATTCCTCCGGTTCATACAAATATTCATTAAAATTATAGCACAACACATTTTACTATGCAAGTTTTTTGTTACTTTTTAATTAAATTTTGTTGGAAAAGCGGAAGGCAAAAAATCAAACCGTTAAAAGCCGCCTCCGCAAAGATAAAAAAGAGGCGGCGCCGACAAAAATCGACGCCGCCGATAATTCAAATACGCGACCTAAGCTGTTCCCGCATTTTGACATATTCGGGATAGTCATAGAAGAACTTTATTTTCTGCTCCGTCACGCTGTCGCCTTCGGGCTTGTCACCCACCACAAATTCCGCAAAACTGTACGCCATATCGTCGTCTATGCTGTACGCCGCGTCCTCGCAGACAAATTCATTCGGATATTCGCCAAACAAGTCGCGGGTATAGTATTTCTCGTCGCCGTATATATCACGGTAAAACCTATTTGCAAAGGCGTACATAGCGCCGTCACGCTTTAAATTATAGGTGTTTTTCTCAAAAGGCGTACCGTCTTTCGGATATACCGCTTCTAGGTCGCGGAAGTTTTTCGCGCTGAACAGGTCCTGCCCTTTCATGGCGGCGTATGCCATGAGCAAATCCGTATCGGAGTACGCCGCTCCGCGCTCGTCCAAAAGGTCGTTATAATCGACGGTAAGCCGTACTCCGGGCATATTCTCGCTAAGCGTCATACCTACGCCCTCTCCTACGTCTCGGGTCAGCATAGACTTTATCGTCTGCTGTATATTTTGCGGCAGCGTTTTGTATTCCTCCGGTATTTCCACTCCTTCGGTTCCCGCTATTGACACTCCGACTGCCGACCGCTCGGTATAATCCATAAGGCTTATCTTTTGTTTGCCGAAGCCGTCGCTCTCCGCCACCAGATAGGAAATGCCCTCTATCTCTTCTTCGGTCATCAGCGGCTTGATTTTTTTCCAGCACTTGCGCGCCTTTTCGGAAACCTCTGAATTGCGGGAAAGCTTCGGAGCGTTTTGCGTGACCGAAACGCCGTCCTTTGTTTTTGTGATTTCATATACCGTTTCAAGCTCCGCGCTGTCCATCCCGATAAGCTCGCCGTTTTCAAGCGCATAGGCTTCTTTGTCGTTGTCATAACAATCGCCGATATTGATGAAGAGCCGCCGCTCGCTGTCCTCGGGATTGTAGTACAGATTAAACCTGTTGCCGTAAACGCTGTTGTATAAATAGCCGTATTCATCGCCCTGTATTTTTTCGCCGCCGCCAATCTTTTCATCCAAAAGCGCCTTTACGCTTTCGTAGGAAAGTCCGCTGTCGGTCAGATTGACGGACGGGCTAATCATTGTGCCGCTGTAACCGCTGTATATCATATCGAGAGGAACATCAAGACCGAACAGCTTTATATGCAATCGGTACTTCATATTTTCATCGTCCGATTCAATCTGAACGGGCGCGGCGCCCGTTTCACGATGTATTTTATCGACCGTGCCGTAGGTGGGAATATAGGTTTGCGGCGTTATCTCAAACACATCGTCATTATCCTGCGGCTTCGCAATTCCCCGATAGGACAGCGGCGTAAGATTGCTCATAATCACAGTCGCAACGGCTTCTCCGCCCTTTGCGGCATATTTCAGCATATCCGCGCTGATATGCTCCGCGAGGTCGTTTTCGTTATGATATTCATCGTGAATTGTCTCGTTGGTAAAATCAATCGCCTGAATAAGCCGCGCGGGGAAAGACATATGGTCGCTCGTGCCGTTTAAATTCGAGCCAAGCTCCACGCCGCAAAATTCGTAGCTTTGCCGCAGAATATCAATGAGAAAATTTTCCTGCTCGTCAGCCGTGTAAATTTTAACCTCTCCCGCTTTCGCTCCTCCCAGCATATCGAAGTTTATCATACCGATTATGTTTTCGGCATCGGTTAACTGCTTTACATACGCGCTTGAGCCGCAAAGTCCGTCCTCCTCCGCGTCAAAGGCGACAAAGCGTATCTCGGTATCGCTCGGCAAGTGCCTCAGTACCCGCGCAAGCTCCAACAACACCGACACTCCCGAACCGTTATCGTTGGCGGCGGGCATACCCGCCACGCCGTCATAGTGCGCGCCGATTATCAGCACGTCGCCGGTGGGGGTTAAGTCCGCCTCCTTGACGGCTGTTAAATTCACGCCCTCGCCGTTTTCAAATTGCTCCGTGTCCCAATTGACATACTTGTATTCAAATGGCTGTTGCGTGACCGTATAGCCGTATTCCTCAAATTTATTCGTCACATATTGTACTGCATCCTTGTGAGTTTCGTCGGTTGTATGCCTCGGAATTTGGGAAATCTCCCGCACTGTGTTCATCATATTTTCCGCGTTGATTGGCGTTTTCTCGGTTATCATATAGGTACTTTCCTCTGTCAATGTCGCAGTCTGAGTTATGTACCAATCTGTAAAAAAACTGCTGTAAAAGCCGTGCGTCAGATAGGTCTTATCGCCAATCAGATGCGGAGTGTAATGTAAATTCACCGCCTCATCATTTACAAAAATATTGTCCGAGCCAATCTGCAGACGGATTTTCAAACCTTCCTTTTCCAGCACAATGCTTTCGTCCTCGTTCCACGTCACCGTAAAGCCGTAGTTTTCCGCGGTTGAGCGAAGCGGCAGCAGTCTTGAGGTTTCAAGCTCAATATCCGACTCCGCAAAACCCCGCTCATCCGTCGTTACGGTAAAGTCCGCCGCGTAAGCCGCAATACTTCCCAAACACAGGGAAATGGCAAGCCCCGCCGCTATCATTTTTCCGATAATCCTTTTCATAACATTCTCCCTGCCTTATAAATAAAGTCAAAATACAATTACTACGATTTGTAGTAATTGTATTTTACCACAGAAGCATAAGGTTTGTCAATAACCTTTTTAAATTTTTCACCGTCGAGGACGCTCGTCACAACTCGCGCTTTTCGCTTTGATTTTCCTATTCGGAAAATCTGCGCTTTTTCGCGCGGTTGCTCCTCTCCGACAAAAATCTGCGGATTTTTGTCGGTTATTTTTAGCGGACGCACTAATGCAAAAACTTAAACAGAAACGGTAAAGTAATGTAACTGCTTTACTGTGCTGTTGCTATTTTGGGCAAAATATGGTAAAATTATATTAATAGGTCTTAAAAAATGTAAAGGAGCGAAAAAATGGATACTGAAAAAATATTGTCGGAGGCTTCCGGCCTCCAAGCGGAACTTACAGAGATACGCCGCAAGCTCCACAGACATCCTGAGGTAGGGTTTGACTTATCGTTCACAAAAGCTCTGGTAAAGGAAAAGCTGACCGAATTTGGCTATACGCCCGTCGAGGTCGGCAAAGCCGGACTTGTCGCGCTGTGCGGCGGCAAAAAGTCGGGCAAAACCATTCTGCTCCGCGCGGATATGGACGCTCTGCCCATTTATGAGGAGGCGGACATTGACTACCGCAGCGAAACGGACGGAAAAATGCACGGCTGCGGACACGATATGCACACGGCTATGCTGCTCGGCGCGGCAAAAATCCTGAAGAAGCACGAAAACGAGATAGAAGGCACGGTCAAGCTGGAGTTTCAGCCGGCGGAAGAAATTTTCCAAGGCTCGCCCGATATGCTCTCGTCCGGACTTCTTGAAAACCCTCACGTTGACGCGGCGGTAATGATACACGTCAGCGCGGGACTTCCCATTCCGTCGGGTACCGTTATGGTCTCGGATGGCGGTATCTCCACAGCGTCCTGCGAGCAATACCATATTACCGTGTGCGGAAAGGGCGGACACGGCTCGGTGCCGCACGAAACGATTGACCCGATAACAGCCGCCGCGCATATTCATCTTGCGCTTTCCGAAATAAACAGCAGAGAAATCGACGCTAATAATTACGGAGTGTTCACGACCGGACGTTTTGAAGCGGGACAAGCTTCAAACGTAATCCCCGACAAGGCGGAAATGTGGGGAACAATTCGCACGACAGACCCGAATAACAAGGTCGGCGAGCTTATAAAAAAGCGAATGGCGGAGATTGCCGAGGGCGTGGGCGCGGCTTTTCGGTGCGAGGTCGAGGTAGATTTTTACGACTTTTGCCCCTGTATGATTATCGACGAGGAGCTTTCGGGGGACGTGCTGCAATATATGAAGGACCTGTTCGGTGAAAAAGCCATTGACCTCTCGGTAATATCGGGCGGAAAGCCGGGCGGCGGAAGCGAAGACTTCGCATTCGTGAGCCACAAGGTACCCACCGTAAGTATGATTTTGGTTGCGGGCAGTTCAAACGACGGATATATTTACGGTCAGCACCACCCGAAGGTCAGATTTGACGACTCTGTGCTTTATCGCGGTTCCGCGGCGTATGCTTACTCGGCACTGCGTTGGCTCGACCGGCACAACGGCGATATCTAATATAGATTGGCATTGATAATATGCTAAAATTTTGCCGCGTAAGCCGCAATACTTCCCAAACACAGGGAAACGGCAAGCCCCGCCGCCATCATTTTTCCGATAATTCTTTTCATATTTTCTCTGCGCCGCGCGTTTGCCGCTTTTTGATTAAAACCGTTTTTTAAAAAATCAAGGCAGAGCCGCACAATACGGCCCTGCCTTGCAAAAATTTACGATTATTTATACGAAACTTAATAAAACATCAGCAAACGCCGGCGATTATAAGTACCGTATTCGTTTCAGCATCCCATATTACCGCCGCGCCGAACGCTTCAACAACCGCGCGCACGGGCAGGCAGGTTCTTCCGTCTATAATTTCGGGCGGCGCTTCGAGGGTCACTTTCTCTGTTGTAACGGTGCCGTCAAGCGGGTTTGTCACCGTCTTTTCCATAATATCGCTGCCGACCGTAAGCGTCACGGTCGTCGTCTCGTCGCTTATCGTCGTCTGCTGCTTTTCCTCGTTCCACTCGACCGTCTTTTCAAGCGTTTCCATAAGCGGACGAATCGGGATTAGCACGCGGCCGTTCTTGACAACCGGCTTACAGTCGGGGAACGGCAAAACGTAATTGCCGTCTATGTTTACCGTTATATCCTCCGCGTTCGCGCTGATTTCATCATTCGGCTTGTTTTCCGCGCCTGTCGTGTCAACGCCGAGCTTTTGGAAGCCGTAATCAAACATAAGTATCGAATCGGTGAACCGCGCCTCGTTTGAATTTGACGGCAGCGTTACGGTTATCACGCGCTTACCGCCGCGCTCCGCCGTGCCGCACATACAATATCCCGACGCGTCGGTCATACCGTTTTTGAAGCCGTCCGCGCCCTCATAGTAATAGTCGGTAAACAGTTTGTTGAGGTTATAATATGTATTGCCGTGAAATTCAACAGACGAGCGTTTTGTGCGCTCCAAAATCTCAGGGTAATCCTCAATCATACGGCGCGCCATTATCGCAATTTCTCTTGCCGACATCAGGTTTTCCTTGCCGTCGGTATCGGGATTTAAGCATACGCCTGTGCCGTTGTGAAATTCGGAATTTATACCTATCTCCTTTGCCTTCTCGTTCATACGCTCTACAAACTTCGCCTCGTTGCCACACAGCAGTTCCGCCGTTGCCGTAACGCACGCGGCGGCTGAGTCAATCACAATCATATCGAGCATTTCATCCAGCGTGTACGTCTCATCATATTCGAGATTGACCATCATTTTGTAGTCCTCGTTGCGCGAGAGATTATATACGTTTTCGCTTATCGGCACCACTGTATCAAGGCTTATTTCGCCCGCCTTAATCGCGTCGAGCAGCACATATACCGACATCATTTTCGCAATCGACGCGGCGGGCTTTTGTGTGTCCGCATCCATAGCGAATAATTCATTGCCGGTATCATAGTCCATTATATACGCGCTTTTTGACGTAAGCCCCGCCCTTAATTCATCCTCCGTCATCTGTGCCTTTACAGGCTCGTCGGCGGGTGCGGCGGTCGGCGCGGGAGTTTTATCCGTCGCCGTGACATAAACCGCTTTGTCATTATCGTTCCACTCAAATTCGTATATATCTTGAAATTCGTCCGCCGACATACACACATATCCGCCGATATTATAAGCGTCCGCTATCTCGTGCCGCTGTTCTCCGTCGTCAATAACAACTCTGACAGGAGAGTTGATAATCGAATACGCCCTTTGCCCGTTTTTACCCTTATAAATTTCAAGCGGAATAGGCGAGACGGGCTTTTCGGGGTTGTATTTTGCCGTCACAGTTTTCGTACCCTCATCATACGAAACGTCGAAGCCGTAATTACCCAAATCCTCGGCAACAATCAGCGCGTGAGTTTCCTGACCCTTATACGCGAAGGTCGGCATTTCATATCCGTTTACAAATACGCGCATATCGGTAAAATAAATACTGCCGTATTTATCGTTAGCGACGGCAAATCCATAGTCGAGCAGACGTGCCGTGTCGGTAAATCGCTGTCCTGTCGAGGACGAGCTCATTGTAACCGAAATCATACGTCTGCCGTTTCTTACCGCCGTACCGCAGAAGCAGTAGCCCGCGGCGGCGGTCGTTCCGGTTTTCAGTCCGTCCGCACCGGCATAGTAATATGTATCCAACAAGTGGTTGGTCGTTCGGTATGTGTTTCCGTGGAAACTGATTGACTTTTTGGCGCTGCGCGCAAGTATATCGGGATAATCTCTTATAATGTTTCTTGCGAGCTTCGCCATACCTATCGGTGAAATTTTATTATCGGCTATGCCGCAGCTGTCCATATACCACGCGTCAAGCCCCATTTGAGCCGCCTTTTCGTTCATACGATTGACAAACGCCGCTTCACTGCCGCCGCCCACAAGCTCCGCCAGTGCGACAGCCGCGCCCGACGCGGAATATACAATCGCCGCGTCCATCATTTCGTCAACCGTGTATGTCGTGTTGTAATAGAGCGGCAAAACGCTTTGATACAGCGAGTTGCGCGACTTATTATATACGCTTTGGCTTATCGGCACGGTCGTGTCAAGCGATATTTCTCCGTTTGCAAGCGCTTCATAGACGCAGTACATATTCATAATTTTCGTCATACTCGCCGGAACACGTGGCGTGTTGCCGTTATATTCGTACAGCACATCGCCGGTATCGTAATCCATAACGCAAGCGCCCGCCGAGGATATATAATTCCCGCCGACAGCCGCCGCAAACGCCTGCGTCGGCAAAAACGCAAACAATAACATTACGCACAGCAGAATTGAAATTTGTCTTTTCATTATTTTCATTGATGACTTCCTCTCCCTTATTTATTTTTTGTATTATACCAAATATCGCAATTATATGTCAATACACCTGTTCTTTTTTAAACGCAAAACACGGAGCCTGATGCTCCGTGTTTTATAAATATGCCGCACATTTTATTGTTTTTTCAAATTTGCGGTACATACGTCGAGGATAGCGTTCGCAACCTCGTACTTGCTTCCGACCGCCGGAACGGAATCGCCGCCGCCCGTCAATACGGTAACGCGGTTGGTGTCCGTACCGAATCCCGCGCCCTCTTCGCGAAGAGAGTTTGCGGCTATCAAATCAAGTCCCTTTTTTTCGAGCTTGTTCTTTGCGTTTTCAATCAGATTTTCGGTTTCCATGCAAAAGCCCGCAACAAACTTATTCGGGTATTTTTTTCGTATCTCCGAAATTATGTCGGGATTTTCGGTAAGCTCTATTTCAATCGACGTGCGTCCGTCCTTTTTTATCTTGTTTTCCGCGGTCTCAATCGGTCTGAAATCCGCCACTGCGGCAGCCGAAATGATTATATCCGCATTTTCCGCGCTTTTCATCGACGCGTCATACATATCGAGAGCCGAAACCGCCGTTATTGTTTCTACGCCGTAGGGCGGGGTAAGGTTTGTTATGCCCGACACCAAAGTGACCTCCGCGCCTCTGTGACGCGCCGCAGCCGCGAGAGCGTAACCCATTTTACCGCTCGAATGGTTGGTTATATACCTCACCGGGTCGATAGCCTCACGAGTAGCGCCCGCCGTCACAAGCATGCGTATTCCTTTCATATCCTTTTTGCACGACGCACCCGCAATCGCGTCCGCGATAACATCCACGTCCTCCAGCCTGCCGCGTCCCACGTCTCCGCACGCCAGTCTGCCGCTCGCGGGCATTACTATCTCCGCGCCGCGCGACCTAAGCGTTTCAATATTTTTTTGAACCGCCTCGTTTTCAAACATACCGGTGTTCATAGCGGGAGCAATAACCATGGGCGCACGGGTAGCCATAGCGACCGTGGACAGCATATCGTCCGCAATTCCGTTGGCGATTTTTCCGATAATATTAGCCGTTGCCGGTACTACCGCAAAAACGTCCGCCGCCTTTGCGAGCGAAATATGCTCAACCTCCCAGCAGTCGGTTTCCGCAAACATATCCAGCGCAACGGGGTTTTGAGACAATGTACGGAAGCTCAAAGGCGAAACAAACTCAGCCGCGGACTTAGTCATAATGACCTTGACCGCCGCTCCGCGTTTTTTGAGTACAGAAGTCAGTTCCAGCGCGCGATATGCCGCAATGCCGCCGCTAACGCCGAGTACTATCGTTTTACCTTCAAGCATACCTTACCTCATTCATCCTTACCGCCGGAAAAGTCAACGTAGCTTACTTTGTCCTGATAAATTTCCTGCACAGCCTGAGTTACCTCTTTGTTCGAATTTACGTCGCAAAGCGGCATTTCCCCGTCCGCAAGCTGTCTTGCACGCTTTGCCGCTTCAATGACAAGGACATAGCGGTTTCCCGTCTTTTTTACAAGTTCCTGAATCGGAGGATTAATCATCATATCTATGCACTCTCCTTAAATTTATTTTTATTTTAATTTTCCGATTTCTTTGCCATACGCTCGGTTCTGAGCTTTTCGGCGCGGATTATCGCTTCGACATCCGCCACCGCGTTGTCTAAGTTGTCGTTTACCACTATATAATCGTATTCAAACCTTTTCGCCATTTCGCCGTCGGCGGCGGCAATACGATTTGAAATTTGCTCCGCGCTCTCGCTGCCGCGGCCCCTGAGACGCTCTCTCAGCGTTTCCATATCCGGCGGCGCGACAAACACATACACGCCCTGCGGGAAGCGCGGCTTTACATTCAGCGCGCCCTGCACATCTATCTCCAGAATAATATCCTTCCCTTTTTCAAGGCTTTCCAAAACCGGCGGCGCCGGAGTGCCGTAATAATTTTTGTTATATACAGCCCACTCGAAAAACTCACCCTTTTCAATCATTGCCTTAAACTCGTCAACCGTTTTAAAGAAGTAGGTCACACCGTCGACATCCTCGTCGCGCGGCGCTCTCGTGGTGGCGGAAACAGACAGCGAAAGCCCGTCGTTGCGCTCCAAAAGACACTTGCAGATAGTCCCCTTACCTACTCCCGAAGGTCCGGAAATTACAATTAAAAGTCCTTTATTTTCCTTCATCGCCAGTGACCTCTTCCTCAGGCAGACCCGCGTCCTGCTTCGCTCCGGCACGTCCCGCAATGGTTTCGGTTTGTATCGCCGAAAGAATCACATGGTCGCTGTCGGTTATTATAACCGCGCGGGTACGTCTGCCGCACGACGCGTCAATCAAAAGTCCCTTGTCGCGCGCCTCCTGCACTATACGCTTGATAGGTGCGGATTCGGGGCTGACTATCGCAACCACACGGTCGCCCGAAACTATGTTGCCAAAGCCTATGTTTATCAGCTTCATAATATTTCCGTCCTCTCGTATGCCTACTCTATATTTTGTATCTGCTCTCTGATTTTTTCTATTTCGGATTTAAGCTCAACCACATATTTCGCATTCTCGAAGTCGTTAGCCTTGGAGCCTATCGTGTTCGCCTCGCGGTTCATTTCCTGCACGATAAAATCAAGCTTTTTACCCACGGGTACGTCGGATTCCAAAGCCGTCATAAATTCCTTGACGTGGCTTCTCAGGCGCACCGTTTCTTCGTCAACGCACACCTTATCGGCAAAAATCGCCGTTTCGGTGAGCAGCCTCGTCTCGTCAACATCAACGCTGTCCAAAAGCTCCCGTATACGGGCTTCCAGCTTCTCGCGATGTTCTTTAACGCTTTCGGGGGAGCGGCGCTCAACCTCCGAGACAAGCTCCAATACCCGCTCCAGACTGCCGCAAAGAGCGGTTTTCAGTCTTTCGCCCTCCGCAGCGCGCATATTTATAAATTCTTCCGACGCCTCTTCAAAAACAGACTGCACCATCTCGGAAACGGCGTCCTCGTCAATATCCTTATATTCAATCTTGAAAATGTCGTTAAAACGCGCGAGAGCCGACGCGGTTATATCGTTCTCAACGCCGAGAGGCTCAAGCTCGCGGAGCGCATTTATGTAACCCTGTGCCACAGGCGTATTAAGCCTTATTTCGCGGTCGTCCTGCTCTTTTTGCTCAAGCGACACATAAATTTCGACCTTACCGCGTGATATACAGCCCGCCGCAAGAGAGCGTATCTTGTCCTCCAAAAACATATAATATCTCGGCGTTTTTACCGAACAGTCAAAATATCTGTGGTTAACCGATTTTATCTGCACTTTTATATTAAAGCTGTCTATAAGCCGCTCAGCCATACCGAATCCCGTCATACTTTTTAACATAACAGCACCTCGCAATATATCAATATTTTATTTTAACATACTTTTTCCAAAAAATCAAATATTAAAACAGTCTTTCACTTTTTCCCAAATATCGTCGGCAATTTGTTCCGGCGGGCGGTCGCCGTCCACCACTATGACATTTTCCTCCCCCTCAAATCTGGCAAATGCCGAAAAATAATTTTCGCGCACCTTGGACAGCCTGTCGTAGGTTTCGTACAGCTCCTTTGAAACGCGGTCGTTCTCTATGCGCTTGAGCGTTTTTTCGGGGTCTATGTCGATAAAAATATTTAGGTCGGGTCGCAAAAGCTCCGCGCACTGGGCGTTTAGCTCTATTATCCACTCCACGGGCAGTGAAACGCCGTTATACGCGTAAGAAGAAAAATAGTACCTGTCGCTCAGAACGGTTATTCCGCTCTCGGTCGTCTTTAAAAGTCCGTCCTGCTCATTTAAAATATGGTCAAGACGGTCTGCCGCGAAAAGAGATGCGATAACCCTCTCGTCGGCGCGCATACGCTTTGTCATAATTTGATTGACAAGCGAGCCGACCGGTCCGCTCGACGGCTCAAAGGTTTCGACACAGCGAATACCCAATTCAGTCAGCCTGCGGTGCAAAAGCCGTATCTGCGTACTTTTTCCGCTGCCGTCAATTCCCTCAAAAACTATAAATCTGCCTTTTTGCATCTATGATTTCCTCTTTTTTACAAATTATTTTCCGAGATGACTGTGGAGAAGTCTGCCTATTGCGTTTATGTCTATCGGCTTGGCAACGTGAGCGTCCATACCGCACTTCATACACTTATCTATGTCCTCCGAGAACACGTCCGCGGTCATCGCCACGATAAGCACGCCGCTGTCCTCTCTGCCCGATGCGCGAATCGCCTCGGTCGCTTCATATCCGTTCATAACCGGCATCCTTATATCCATAAGTATCGCGTCATAGTATCCGACCGGCGAATTTTTAAATTTGTCCACGCATACCTGACCGTTCTCCGCAAGCTCCGCCTCAACTCCGAGCTGTGAAGTAAGCAGTTCGGAGGCAATCTCCCAGTTGAGCGTATTGTCCTCGGCGACAAGCACTCTCAAGCCGTCGAATCTGATTTCCTCATCCGTGTGTCCGTTATCGGTATACTCTTCACCGACATACTTTCGCAAGCCCAGATAGAGCGTCGATTTAAACAGCGGCTTTGAAATAAATCCGTCTATGCCCGCCGCCCTTGCCTCATCCTCAATGTCGCTCCAGTCGTATGCGGATATGAGCAATATCGGTATATCGTTACCGAACTGTTTATGTATTTCGCGCGCGGTCTCGATTCCGTCCATTCCGGGCAGCTTCCAGTCAAGCAAAATAATTTTATAATCGTTGGGCTTTCCGCGCCGCTTTTTGAGCATTTCAACGGCGGTTTCACCGTCGGGAGCGCAATCCGCGCTGACTCCGATTGAGTTGAGCGCCGCCACAGCGCTGCATCTGAGCTGCTCGTCATCATCTACGACAAGCATATTCCAGTTCGGCAGCACCATTTCCTTTTCGAAAACATCAGCGCGCTCCATATCCAGCACGACGCGGAACTCGCTTCCGACGCCCTGCTCGCTCTCAACGCTTATCTCTCCGCCCATCGCGTCAACAATATACTTGGTAATAGACATACCCAGACCCGAACCCTCGGTCTTTCGCACGCGTTTTATGTCCTCGCGTGTAAACGAGTCAAAAATCTTCTCCTTAAATTCCGGCGTCATACCTATTCCGCTGTCCTTAATACAGATGTTCATACGCACAAAGTTATCGCCTTTGGGCGACTTTTCCTCGCGCAGCGACATAGATATACTGCCGCCCTCTGGGGTATATTTTACGGCGTTCGACAACAAATTCAAAAGCACCTGATTCAGGCGAACGCTGTCGCAGTAAACGTTTTCGTTTTCTATATCATATATAAATACGTCAAATTTCTGAGACTTGGCTTTGACCTGCGGCTGGATTATGCTCACGATATTCTCCACCGTTTCACGCAGCGAAACCACCTCGACGGACAAAGTCATCTTGCCGCTTTCTATTTTCGACATATCGAGAACGTCGTTTATAAGTCCGAGCAAATGCTGACCCGAAATAGAGATTTTTTTCAGACAGCTCTGCACCTGAGGCTTATTGTCGATATTCGCCACGGCTATCGCGGTCATACCGATTATTGCGTTCATCGGCGTTCGTATATCGTGGCTCATATTGGACAAAAATTCGCTCTTTGCCTTATTTGCGCGCACCGCTTCGCGGCGGGTGTCCTCAAGCTCGCGTATCTGCTTCTGCGTCATTCTGAAATACATCGCAAATATAATGAAAAGCACCAGAAGTATCACGCCCAGAGATATAAACAGGCAGATAAGCACCTGCTCGCTCAGACTGCTGAGCGTTTCATCGAGCATACCGTAGGGCATAACGGTTATCAGATACCAGTCGGTATACGGCAGAGGCGTACAGTAGAGATGCCGGCGCTCGTTGTCCATAATCATAATGGCGGAGTAGTCCTCGTGCGCCTCCATACTGTCGCGCAGTTCGGCAAGATATATCTGTGGCGTTTTACCGTCAAATTCCGAAAGATTTTCAAGCGCCCTTTCAAAATAGTTGTCCTTTTCTTTATCAACGCTTCTTATAACATAAGTTCCGTCGTGCCTTATAATATGAGAGTATGTCAAAAGGTCTGTCGCATCGAGCGCGAGGATTTGCCTTATGTAATCCGCGGATACCGCCGCCACCAAAGCGGATGCCGTGCCGCCCTGCGGCATAGGATACTTTGCGGGCACACACAAAATCATAACCTTTTGTCCCGCCTGCGTTCTTGCGACTCCGACCTTTTCTTCTCCGCTGTTTAAGGAGTTGAAAAACGAAATCGGTTCTATCATTTCGAGCGCGTCACCGTACAGCACCTCAAATTTTCCGTTATCGTCGCACAGTGCCAGAGAGCTGAATTCGCATATTTTAGCCTGCTCGATAAGACCGTTGTATGTGTCCTCCGTCGCTACGACCTCGTCGGGCGGGAAGCTTCTCACCATCGCTTCCACCTGGTCCATACGAAGGCTTATGGTCGTTCCGAAGTGGTCGGATATTCTCTCGCTCATTCCGTGCATATAAAGCTCGCCGACGCTGTTGAGAGTGCTTTCGTTTTTCTTGCTCACAACCCACGCAAAAGCCGAAAGCGCACTCACGCAAATAACTATAAGAACAATAAGACTTATCGCCAAAAAACGCATGGTCTTTTTCTTGGAGCTTTTAAGATTTTCCAAACGAAGCACCCCCTTCCCGCGCTTAAACGCCTTAATTTTATTCGTCAAGCATTGCTATTGCCGACACGGTTTTTTCATAATCGCGCTTTACCGCTTCAACCAATTCCTTCGGAGGAGGCGCGTCGGCGTTCCTCAGGCTTTCGGTCAACGGGTCTACCGAGCCGAAAAGCATATTAAAGCCGAGGTTTTGACATATTCCTTTCAGCGTATGCGCCGCCCTAAACGCCTCTTTTAAGTCGGCGTTTTCAAGCGACGATATAAGCAAATCATAGCTTTTGTCGGACAAAAATTTAACGGCAAATTTTTTCACCGTCGCTTCACTTATCATTCTCGACAAAACGCCGTCATAATCGCCGCCTATTCGCTCATAACACTCTTTAAGCAACATAATTTTAAATCCTTTCCGCTGAGATATTTCTGTATTTTAAATTACGGCAGTTTATCCGATTTTTTCTTAATCTTAATTATTATATAGTATATTTCAAACCGTGTCAACATTTTTTAAAGAGCGAAAACGCCCATTCACAAAATGCCGGCAAAAGAATATACTGAATTAAAAAGCAAAGGCGGGGTGCGTATGAAATGCAAAAAGCGAAGACGGTGCGGAAAGCCGCCGAAAGTCGGATATGTGTTTATCTGCCTCGGCGCGGGTATGTTCCTCGCCAACGTTTTGCCATACTACCTTTTAGTCACGCTGTTCGGAATTGCAATAATCGGAATAGGCGTCTGGATTGTCATCAAGACATAAAAATTTCGGGAAAGAGAGGTCGGATTTATGAAAATAGTTGTCATCAGACCGCCTAAGTTTGTGGGCGGGATACTGCGTACATTGTTTAAAATCCGCAGAGGGGAATAAAAATCGCCCCTTGCGGGGCGCGGCGCGGTAAAGAAAATATCCCGAGAAAAGCTCTCGGGATATTGTTTCTTAAATATTAAACAGCACGGTCAATTTTGCCCGAACGCAGGCATCTTGTGCAGACGTACATCTTCTTGGGAGTTCCGTCCACAATCGCTCTCACTCTCCTGATATTAGGCTTCCACGCTTTGTTAGACCTGCGGTGCGAGTGGGAAACCTTGATACCGAAAGTCACGCCCTTGCCGCAAACTTCACACTTTGCCATATATTAACACCTCCTGAACAATTTTTCATTTAGTCACAATATAAGTTATTTTAGCACGAGTGTTTTAATTTTGCAACAGTTTTTATGAAATTTGTTAAAATTTTTTAAAATTTCTTATTTTATGCAATTCATATTTGCAAAATTGTTCAAAACATAGTATAATCTATATTATAGTGAAACAAAAGATATACTCTGCCTTGTCCGGCGCGGGCTTTGCTTTTGTTTTACGGCTTTTTGACGCGAGCCGCAGGCTCGGTCGGACACGGCGCTGTGCGCCTTATCGAATATAATGCGAGGTGTTTTTTTACTATGTCATCATCGACGTCATCTGAATTTAATGTGGAAGTCTCGACTATTTTAAACGATTTTCACCTGGAAACAATTTATATGCCCGAAAATCCCGCCCCGATAACTTCCGCCGAAGTGAATCGTCCGGGGCTGCAAATAGTCGGGTTCTTTGAATATTTCAATTCGTCGCGCATACAAATTTTCGGTATGACCGAAACCACATATATGCAGGGTATGACCGCTATAGCGCGCGAGAGCAGTCTGAGGGCGATTTTCGAGCAGAACATCCCCGCGATAATTGTGACGCACGGCTGTAATGTATTCCCAGAAATGCTGGAGCTTGCGAAAGAGTATGAAACCACGGTTTTGAGAACTCAGAGCTTAACATCCGTCTTTACGGGCGCGCTTATCGCTTACCTCAACAACAAGCTCGCGCCGCGCATAACAAGGCACGGAGTTTTGGTGGAGGTCTACGGCGAGGGAATCCTCATTATGGGAGAAAGCGGCGTCGGAAAAAGCGAGACGGCCGTCGAGCTTATGAAGCGCGGTCACCGTCTTGTGGCGGACGACGCGGTTGAAATCAGGAGAGTGTCCGCCATATCGCTGGTCGGAGCCGCCCCCGAAATAATACGCCACTTTATTGAAATTCGCGGTATCGGCGTGGTCGACGTCGAGAGAATATTCGGCGCGGGCGCCGTAAAGGACTCCGAAAAGATTGATATGGTAATTCATCTGGAGGCTTGGCAAAAGGGAAAGCAATATGACCGTCTGGGTCTGGTGGACGAATATACCAACATTTTGGGACTGGATATTCCGTCTCTTACCATCCCCGTCCGCCCCGGACGAAACCTCGCTATAATTGTCGAGGTCGCGGCTATGAACAATCGTCAAAAAAAGATGGGCTACAATGCCGCCGAGGAGCTTAACAGGCGAATCACCGAACGAATAGGATAATAGTATTCTCAAAAAACAAAACGGAGGACGAATATTTTGAACATACTTGTTGACACCCACACTCATACTCTGGCAAGCACTCACGCTTACAGCACGCTGTACGAGAACATAACCGCGGCAAAGGCTAAGGGCTTGCAAATGCTCTGCGTTACCGACCACGCGCCCGGCTATCTTCCCGACACGCCCCATATGTGGCACTTCCGCAATATGCGCGATCTGCCGCGTGAGGTGGATGGCTTAAAGATGCTCTACGGTATAGAGGTCAGCATTATGGACACCGACGGAAACACCGACTTGCCCGAAGAATTATATCCGGGTCTTGAAGTCGTCATCGCTTCGATACACAGACCGGTATATATGCCAAAGACAAAGGAAAAGCACACCGAAACGTGGCTCAATATAATGAAAAATCCGACCGTAGACATATGCGGTCACAGCGGCAACCCTCTGTTTCAATACGACATAGAGCCGGTAATACGCGCGGCTAAGGAAGCGGGCAAAGCGATTGAAATAAACAACCATTCATTTAAGTTTCGTAAGGGAAGCGGTGAAATATGCCGCAAAATCGCAATCGCCTGCAAAAACGAGGGAACGAAAATAGTGGTAGGCTCGGATGCGCACAGTCTTTTCCAAATCGGAAAGTTCGACGACGCGATTAAAATGCTCGAAGAAATTGATTTTCCCGAAGAGCTTATTATGAACCTGACCGCGGAAAAATTTGAGAATTTTCTGCGTGAAAGACGTGCAAAACAATAAGGAGTGATATTTTGCGGAAACTGCTTGAAGGCGCAATCGGCAAAGAAAACGTTTTGACCGATGAGCCTATGAAAAATCACAGCACCTTTAAAATAGGCGGAACGGCGGACTTGTTTCTTCTTCCTCAGAGTATGGACGATGCTATAAAAGCCGTTTCGATTTTAAAAAGCAACGATTTTCCGTTTTTGGTACTCGGAAACGGTTCGAACCTTTTGGTGGGCGACCGCGGCATACGCGGAGCGGTTTTGTGTCTTGCGAAGGCGGACGGTTTTGAAGTAAACGAAACAAACGTATATGCCGACGCGGGAATAACGCTTGCGCGTCTTGCGAACGAGGCTGCGAAGCGCTCTCTTACGGGGCTTGAATTTGCGGCGGGGATACCCGGCACGCTCGGCGGCGGCGTTGTTATGAACGCCGGAGCGTACGGAGGAGAGCTTTGCGACGTTATAACCCGCGTACGTTACCTGGACGAGGCGGGCAAGCTTTGCGAATGCGGCGCGGACGAGTGTGATTTTGCATATCGCTCCAGCCGCTTTCAAGACGGCGGCTTGGTTGTGGTAGGCTGCGACATTAAGCTCAGCGAGGGGAATGAAAGCGAGATACGCGCCCGTATGCTGGATTTGAAGCGGCAAAGAAGTGAAAAGCAGCCGCTTGACAAGCCGAGCGCGGGAAGCGCGTTCAAGCGACCCGAAGGTTATTTTGCCGCAAAGCTGATTGACGACTGCGGTCTGCGCGGAGTAACGGTAGGCGGCGCGGGCGTGTCCGAAAAGCACACCGGTTTTATCGTGAACAACGGCGATGCTACGGCTGCGGACGTGCGCGGGCTTATAGAGTATGTTCAAAAAACGGTATTTGAAAAAACGGGAGTATCGCTCACGCCCGAAATCAGGTTTGTGGGCGAGTTTTAGACGTAAGACACACGGCACACAGGGGTTTGCGCCGAAATTTGCAACGGTTGGGAGGAAAAGCTTATGAGCCTTATAGTTATAACGGGTATGTCGGGCGCGGGAAAGTCGGTCGTGATTCATTCGCTTGAGGACTTCGGATATTTCTGCGTTGACAACATTCCGCCTCAGCTTATAGTTAAATTTGCACAGCTTTGCGACAGCTCGGAGACAATACGCAATGCGGCTATCGTCAGCGATATGCGCGCGGGCGGAGCAAAGGAGCTTTTGCGTGCGCTCGACGAGCTTACGGAGGAGAACTACAAATACGACCTTTTGTTTCTGGAGGCAAACGACAAGACGCTTGTAGACCGTTACAAAGAAACGCGCCGCAAACACCCTCTCTCAAAGGGCGGTCTTATAACCGACGCAATCTCAACCGAGCGGCGCGAGCTTGCCGAAATACGCGGACGGGCGACCCACATTATAAACACTACCGACATAAAGCCCGCGAAGCTGCGTGAGCATATACGCTCGATATATACCGACTTCGACGTTTCAAACGGGCTTCTGATAAATATAATCACGTTCGGCTACAAGCACGGAATACCGCTTGACTCCGACCTTGTTTTTGACGTACGTTTTCTGCCAAATCCGTTTTATATAGAAGAACTCAAGCACAAGACGGGTCTTGACGACGACGTGTCGGGCTACGTTATGAGTTTTGAGCAAAGCAAAAAATTCTTTGATATGCTGCTTAATATGATAGAATATTTAATTCCGCATTATCTCAACGACGGAAAGTCGCAGCTTGTGATTTCGATAGGCTGCACCGGAGGACATCACCGCTCGGTAACGATTGCCGAGGCTCTTTTCAAGGCTATGAAAGAGAACGGTCACCGCGCGGTAATAACCCACAGAGATATTGAAAGATAATTCCGAAAGGCGGTTTGCGGGTATGCAAAAATCATATTCCAGACGTGCGAAAGACGAAGTCTTGAATTTTGAAATAAAAAACAACTGCTGCGCGGCGGCTCAGCTTGCGGGTATGCTGCTGTTCGGCGGGAGCGTTTCGGAGAACAAAATCAGACTTGCCAGCGAGAACTCGGCTCTCACGGAAAAGTTTTGCGCGCTTTTCGAGCGCGTATTTTTGTATAAAATCGAAACAAGGCAGGAAAAAAACTTCTATACTGCCGAGCTTTGCAATAAGGATATAACAGAGCGTGTTCTCAAAACATTCGCGCTTACAGACCCAAGCGGAGGGCGGCTTATCCGCCGCAGAATATCTCCCGACCTCGTGCGAAAGAAATGCTGCAAACGCGCCTTTGTGCGCGGCGCGTTTCTGGGCGGGGCGACTATCGTTGACCCCAGCCGAAATTACAATCTCGAATTTGTAACCCACTTTCGCGGTCTGGCGCGCGATTTTTCCGAGCTTCTCGGAGAGCTGTCGTTTAAAACGGGTATGGGCGAGAGGGCGGGCAACTGCATAATATACACGAAAAACAGCGAAACGATATGCGACATTCTCGCCGCCGTCGGAGCGTACGGCGCACAGATGGAAATGCTGAACGTGAAAATCGAAAAGGAGCTTCGCAACGGTATGAACCGCTCGGTAAACGGCGAAACCGCAAACTACGACAAAGCGGTGTCGGCGGCGGTCAAACAGCTTAAAGCCATAGAAAAAATAGAAAACGGTATGGGAATTAAAAATCTGCCCGATGACCTGCGCGATTTGGCGTATATGCGCATAAAGCACAAAGACGCGCCGCTCTCGGAGCTTGGCGCGCTTTTTACTCCTCCGCTCACAAAATCGGGCGTGAGCCACAGGATGAAGCGGCTTATGGACATAGCGGACAAAAACTGATTAAAGCCATTAGGAAAAGAGGTGAGATTATGTCTTTCGTACATCTTCATACGCACACCGCGTACAGCCTGCTCGACGGCGCGGGCACAATTCCGAAAATTTTAGACCGCGCCAAAGAACTGGGTCAGACCGCCATGGCGATAACCGACCACGGCAATATGTACGGCGTGATAGAGTTTTATAAATACGCAAAGTCAATCGGCATAAAGCCGATACTCGGCTGCGAGGTATATCTCGCGGCGCGAACCCGTTTTGACAAAGAACACCCGTTCGACGCCAAGCGTTACCACCTCATTCTTCTTGCGAAAAACAATACAGGCTATAAAAATCTAATGAAGATTGTTTCGGCGGGCTTCACCGAGGGCTTCTACTACAAGCCCCGCGTCGATTTTGATCTGCTCCGCGAAAATTCGGATGGTCTTATAGCTCTTTCGGGCTGTATGTACGGCATAATCTCTCAGAAAATACTCGGCGGGGACTACGACGGCGCAAAGGCGGACGCGTTGAAGCTCTCTAAAATTTTCGGCGACGGAAATTTTTATATCGAAATACAAAACCACGGGCTGAAAGACCAGCTATATTTAAACCACGGACTTATTCGCCTCTCAAACGAGCTTTCTCTGCCGCTCGCGGCGACCAATGACATACATTATGTAAACAAAGAAAACGCGGAGATTCAAGACATACTTATGTGCATACAGACAATGAAAACGCTTGACGACCCCGACCGCGTAAAAATGGAGTCTCAGGAGCTTTATGTAAAGTCGGAAGATGAGATGCGAGCGTTGTTTCCCAATATTCCCGAAGCGATTGAAAACACGCAGAAAATCGCGGATATGTGCGACGTTACAATCAGCTTTGACAGACAGCCTCTGCCTCTCTTTGATGTTCCGGACGGATATACCTCAAAGCAATATTTAAGGGAGCTTTGCGAAAAAGGCTTTGCCGAGCGTTACGACAGCGCCGACGAAAAGGCGCGCCGTCAGCTTGAATATGAGCTTTCGGTAATCGAGGATATGGGGTTTGTGGACTATTTTCTGATAGTCTGGGACTTCATAAAATACGCCAAGCAAAGCGGAATAATGGTAGGTCCGGGGCGAGGCTCGGCAGCGGGCTCGGTAGTCTCCTACTGTCTCGACATAACCACGATAGACCCTATGAAGTTCGGACTGTTCTTCGAGCGTTTTCTAAACCCCGAACGTATTTCGATGCCCGATATTGACACTGATTTCAGTCCGGAAGGCAGGCCGCAGGTAATAGAGTATATCATAAACAAATACGGTTCTTCCCACGCCGCGCAGATAATCACATTCGGAACGCTTGCCGCGAAGCAGGCGATACGCGACGTGGGGCGCGTGCTTAACGTGCCGCTTCGTATGGTGGACAAGATAACGTCGCAAATTCCGTTTGCGCCGAAAATCACGATTGAGGACGCGCTTAAAACAAGTTCGAGCTTCGCCGAGCTTTACAGGTCGGACGAAACCACAAAGCGGGTCGTTGATATTGCGCGTGAGATTGAGGGTCTGCCGCGCAACGCCTCGACTCACGCGGCGGGCGTTGTTATAACGCGCGCTCCGCTTGTTGAGCATATCCCCGTCCAACGAAACGAAGATACCGTAACCACACAGTTCCCGATGACGGTTGTCGAGGAGCTGGGACTTCTCAAAATGGACATTTTGGGGCTCAACAATCTCACTATAATCAAAAACGCAATTGAAAACATAAAAAAGACCAAAAGCATTGAGATTGATTTAAGCCGCCTTGACTACTCCGACGCAAAAACCTATCAAATGATTTCCCGCGGAGACACGGACGGCATCTTTCAGCTTGAGTCGGCGGGTATGAAGCGATTTCTGACCGAACTCAAGCCAAGCTGTCTGGAGGATATAATCGCGGGTATCGCGCTCTACCGTCCCGGACCTATGGACTCGATACCGAAGTACATCGAGAACAAGCACAACCCAAGCAAAATCGTCTACAAGCACCCGGCGCTTGAGCCGATTTTGAACGTGACCTACGGCTGCATCGTGTATCAGGAGCAGGTTATGCAGATAGTGCGCACCCTCGGCGGATTTTCTCTCGGGCGCGCCGACCTTGTGCGAAAGGCTATGTCCAAAAAGAAGTCCGACGTTATGCGCGAGGAACGGCAGAACTTCATATATGGGCTTAGTGATGAAAACGGCAACGAGATAATCGCGGGAGCGGTCAAAAACGGAATCGACGAAAAGACCGCCGCCGAAATTTTTGACGAAATGCTGTCGTTTGCGTCATACGCCTTTAACAAGGCGCACGCGGCGGCTTACTCCTATGTTGCATACCAGACCGCGTGGCTCAAATGCCGCTATCCCGCCGAGTTCTTTGCGGCGCTTTTGTCCGCGACGCTCGGACGCGCGGATAAAACAGAAAAATATATCAAAAGCGCGGAGAAGCACGGCATACGTCTGCTTCCGTCCGACATAAACGAAAGCGGCGTATCATTTACGGTAACGCCCGACGGCAACATCAGATACGGGCTCGGAGCGGTAAAGAACATAGGAACAGGCTTTATCGAAGATATGGAGGTTGAGCGAGCGAAGAACGGACGGTTTATGTCGTTCACCGACTTCTGCCACCGAATGGCGGACAAAAAGCTTACCAAAAAAATTGCGGAAGGACTTATAGAGTGCGGCGCGTTTGACGGTATGAAGCTGTCGCGCAACGCGCTTATGGCAAATTACGAGAGAATAGTCGACGGCGCGGTCGCTCAGAGCAAAAACACCGCAGCGGGTCAGCTAAGCATATTTGACGCGCTCGGCGACAATTCATATTTAAAAGACGATTTTGCAGAAAAACCGACCGCCGAGAGCGGCGGCAAGCTGTATCTTCGCTTAAACTCGACCGACAGCGGCAAATACACCGCCATAAAACGCTATATTTCCAACACCAACGGAAACGTTCCTGTCTATATAAACTATGCCGACTCCAAAAAGACAATGCTCGCGCCGAGCAATATGTGGGTCTTTGAGGGCAGCGAGGTTATAGGCAGGCTCTCTCGTCTGCTCGGCGAGGAAAACGTAAAATTCGTCAAAAAAGGGTGACGGCGTATGAGGCTCAGCGAGGTCAAAGCGGGAAGGTCGTTTAAGATAATTTCAATACCCGACGACGAGATAAGAGTGCGTGCGATACGCCTCGGAATGTTCGAGGGCGCGGACGCGGAGTGTATTTTCAAAATCAGCGGAGGCCCCGTTATGCTCAGCGTCGGAGGTCAGGAGATTGCGGTGGGAAATCCGCTCGCGAAAAAAATAATCGTGGACTTAAGAAAATAAAATCAATAATAAACAAAAGACATACCAAATTTTTTCGGGAGGTAATGTCTTTTGTTTGATTTTACGCGCAAAGAGCAAACCATAGTATTCGTTGGCAACCCCAACGTCGGAAAGTCGGTTTTTTTCGGCGCGTTTACCGGCGTATACGTCGAAGTCTCGAATTTTGCAGGCACGACCGTCGAAACGACTTCTGGGAAATGGCGCGGAAGAACCGTGACGGACACACCCGGAATATATGGAATATCCGACTTTAACGACGAGGAACGCGTTGCAAGAGAGGTAATTTTAAACGGAGACATTATAGTAAACGTGGTGGACGCACTGCACCTGAGGCGTGACTTGTTCCTGACAAGACAGCTTATAGATATGGGCAAGCGGGTGATAGTATGCCTGAATATGATGGACGAGGTGCGCCGCCTTAAAATTAAAATAGACGCGAAGCTTCTCTCAGAGCGGCTCGGCGTACCCGTAATTCCCGCCTCGGCGATTCGCGGCGAGGGAATCGAGGAGCTTCAAAACGCGGTGGATAAAGCCTGCGTCGGAAACATTATGCCCATTATTCTAAAGCATAAGAATATTGCCGAAAGCTATGCCGACGTTGTGCTGCTTCTCGAAGGCGACAGAGAAATGCTCAAAAAGTACCGCCGAACCGACCCTTGTATGCGCGAGGAAGTCTATTCCCTGCGTCGGAAGCTGGCGGACAAAATCGCGGACGAGGTGACCTCAAAAAGCGCAAAAAATTTTGACTTATCCGAAAAAATCGGCAGACTTTTGCTTCGCCCCGCCTTCGGATTCCCGTTTCTTATAATTTGTCTTATCCTGATATTTTGGTTTGTGGGCTACATAGCGGCGCAGGTCGTCGCCGACTTCACGCGCGGAGTAATTATGGAGGGCATATACCGCCCGTTTATAGTGAACCTAATATCCAAATTTATTCCGAACGGAACATTTTTCAGTGAGCTGTTCATCGGCGAGTTCGGTATTCTCACAATGGCTCCGATATGCGTTATCGGGCTTTTGACCCCTCTCGTCGCGGCGTTTTATCTTATGCTTTCTCTGCTTGAGGATTCGGGATGCATACCGAGAATCGCCGTCCTGCTCGACCGCAGTCTATCAAAGATAGGTCTTAACGGACGCGCGATAATTCCGCTTATATTGGGCTTCGGGTGCGTCACCGCCGCCACGGTTTCAACCCGCCTGCTCACCACACGCCGCGAGAAAACAATTGCCACCGCGCTTCTCGGAATAACCATACCCTGCTCGGCTCAGATAGGGATAATAGTCGGCGCGCTGGCTCCGCTCGGCGGCGTGGTATGTCTGATATACGCGGTGACTATAGGCGCGGTATTCATAATCACGGGTACGGTTTTAAACCGCGTCCTGCCCGGCAACTCGTCCGTCCTGCTTCTTGAGCTTCCGCGTATGAGAATACCGTCCCCGAAGAATATATTCAAAAAGACGCTCTCCAAAACCGAGGGGTTTATAAGCGAGGCGACAGGGGTCTTTATTGTCGGCTCGGCGGTATTGAGCGTCTTAAAATACAGCGGACTGCTTAGCAGCATAATAACTGCCGCCGAGCCTTTAATAATCGGCGTGCTGAAGCTACCGCGCGAGGCGGCTTACGCCTTTATTATGGGCATACTTAGGCGCGATTTCGGCGTTGCGGGGCTTTCTGACATAGTTATGACTCCGAAGCAGACCCTCACCGCTATGACCACGCTGACGCTTTTCGTGCCCTGCATAGCGAGCGTTTTGGTGATGTTTAAGGAACGCTCCAAAGCGGAGGCGGCGGCAATATGGATTTCCGGTTTTATTATCGCGCTCACGGTTGGCGGCATTATGGCTCACGTTATGTAAACTCCTTTTCTTATTTTCAGAACAAAATTTTTAAAACGGCAGACAAAAACAATCACAATATTGATTTTTTGCGTCGGATATGGTAGAATTATTTTATCATAGAGAATTTAATTCTCGCGGAATCATAAGGGGTAATATTATGAAAAGTTTACAAAAAGGTTTTTTGTTCACTCTGCTTACCGTGATACTTTCGGCGCTGCTGATTTTTATGTCGGGCTGTTCCGACTCCCAAGGCAGTGAGAGCGAGACAAGCAAAAGCACCGCCGATACATATATCGCAGACGAGGATGACGACGACAGCTATTCCGGTAAGAGCGGCAGCTCGTCAGACAGCGGCAAGTCAAGCGCTTCGTCCGAAAAATGCGACGTCTGTTCGGGTAGCGGAAAAATCAAGTGTACGTGGTGCGACGGCACGGGAACAATGCACGTTGCAGATGTTTCTTACAGTTGCAGCAGTTGCGGCAGCACGGGCAAAGCAAACTGCTACGCTTGTTCGGGTACCGGCGTAAAGAGAACGCAAAGCGACATCTCTTCGGATGCCGGAGTATCGGGCGGTTCCGGTATGTACGGAGGCGGTTCAGGTGTGTACGGCGGCGGCTCTGGTATGTACGGAGGTTCTTCGGGCGTATATGGCGGTTCGGGTACTTACGGCGGCAGTTCGGGTGTGTACGGCGGCTCAACCGGTACGGTCTGCCCCGTGTGCAACGGAAGAGGAAAAATAATATGCAGCTCCTGCAACGGTTCGGGCTATCTGGGCAGTACGCACAGCGCGCCGAACTACGGCTACGGCGGCTCGTCAACATACTCCACCAGAACAAGATGCGCCCGTTGCAACGGAACGGGGCTGGCGGACTGTACGCATTGCTTCGGCGACGGAATTGTATAATCCCCGCATATTACTTTTGAAAATCGTAAAGTTTATAAAAAAAGCACGGCTTTTTTACACAGCCGTGCTTTTTTATTGTTTAACCTCTATCGCGCGGAAGCGTCATCTCCGATGGTATAAAACTCGCTGTCCCTTTCGTAGAGCTTTGACCAGTCGCCGGTCTTTCCATGAAGTACATACTTGCCGTCCGCGGACTTAAGCGTTATATTTCCGCTTTCCAGTCCCGACACTTCTCCCTCAAAGGAGTCGATTCTCGTGTCGCCGTTTATTCCGCCGCACACAAAGAATATTCCCGAAAAACCGTCGTCGGTGAACTCCGCGTCAAAGTTATAGGCTCTCATCACGCGCAGGCGATACCTCGTCCGATTTTCCTCGTCCCAGTCGCCGATAAAAGTCACGTTCAAATCCGCCCACTTTTCTTCGGGGTTATAAACTATGTACGACCTTCCCGCCTGCGTCGCCTCGCCCACAAAATCGGGCTTTGCGTCCACGCGCAGCCACTTCTTCACGGTATTTGGGAATTCGTACATAATGCTTACCTCTCTGCCGTTCGCCTTTCCCCAATCGTCGGAGATTTCAAGGAACGGAACGCGCACCGAAAAATCGGCGACCGAAATCTCGGTATAATCGCTCACTATAATTCCGCCGTCTGTCGGATTTAACAGGTTGTTGATATATCCCTTTTCGTTTTCGTATACAGTCTCTCCGTTCAGCTTGAGGGTAAACAAGCCCTCAAGGTCGCTGCCCTTGCTGAAAACACGGTTGACCTTGTTCAGCGTAAGCTCCACGCTGCCCGTCGCATCGGTATTGTTTGCGCCGTAGTAGTCGGACGTCATTGAAAACTCCGTTCTTGTTCCCGTTTTTGAAAGGCGCGCGGATGAATTTTCAAAGTAAAAGCAAACGTCGCGCTCGTCGGGGAAGAAATTGTTCGGATAAGCCGTGTCGGAGATGTATTCGTCGCTCAGCTTATTATAAACCGTAAGCGAAAGATTGCTGAATACCGATGTCATAAAGTCGGTCCGACTTTCCTCCGACTGTTCTTCCGAAGCGTCCCCGCTTACTATTTTGACAGGTACGATCGCAGACACAGCTCCGCCCGCAGCGCTGTACGAAACGCTCGTCGCATTATCCGAGCCGTCGTCATTCAAAAGCTCGGCGTTGCGCCTTTGCTCAAAGTCTCTCAGCTTCGCAAAATACTCGTAAGGCACATACATTGTATCATCTGATATTTCGGGCGGAACACTCAGAGTCTCGCGTCGACCGTCTATAATGATTTCTTTGCTTCCCTCGGTGACCTCGGTCGTCCACATAAGCTTCGGTTGGGTTTCGGTGTAAAGATGCCCCGTGCGCGTTCCGTCCTCGTTCTCGGTTTCGGATACCGAAGTGAGATAGACCGTCGCGCCCTCGGTCCATATTTCGGTCGTGACCGTGCCGTTTTCAAACTTGATTTTGGAATTGTCAATGCCGTGCATATTCAAGAATTCACGCAGCGGCAAATAGTAAACCCCGTCCTTTTCAGCCGGAGTAATTGTATAACGCTGTCCGTTTCCGCTTGTCATAACATACGCCTCTCTGCCAGACAGAGCATCCATAGCGGCGGGGGTAAACCCGTTCGCCAGCGCAACTCCGCACATTCCCACGGTGAGCGACGCCGCAACGCAGAGCGCCACCGTCAGCTTGCTCCACTTCTTCTTTGTCATAATCATATCAAACCTCCTGAAAAGCTGTTTCTTGTTCTTTGCCATATTGTTGGCAAGAGCGGGCGAGCTTTGGCATACCATATTGAGTATCATTTCGCTGTAACTTTTTCTGCCGTCCATATCCATACCCCGAACGACCAATTCGTCGCAAGCGTATTCGCAGGCTTCGCCGACGGTTTTCACCATCAAATACGCCAGCGGATTAAACCATTGCGTCGCGTTTATAAGCACGGCAAACAGCTTTAGCCACGCATCCTTATGACGATAGTGCGCCAATTCGTGCCGAAGCATCAGCATATATTCGGTTTTGTTCATCTCAACTTTTGGTATGAGAAGCCGAGGTCTGAAAAAGCCTATGAGCATAGGCGAATGAACCATATCCGTACTTATTAGCCCAACGCGTCCTATCCTTCCGGCGAATTTCCCCAAAACCGCCCTTTTGTAAAAGGCTCTGTACGAAAATAGGTATCGGCAGAGCGAGGCAATCGCGCCCGCAAGCCATACCGCAAGCAGTATTTCCTGCAACGTAAGAGCCCTTCCGCTCCAAAAATCGCTTTTTTCGGGCACGGCGCTATCCTCTCCGCCGCTCTCGACGTCTGTATCGGCATACAACTCTGTTTCCTGCGAAGCCTCTTGCGGAGCGTAAACATTTTCGTCCGAAGCCTCCGTTTGAAGCGGTCTGCTGCTCAATACGGCAAAGCCGTTTGAAAAGCCGCCCAACCTCATAGGCATAAGGAAAACCAGCATCGCCAAAATGCACAAGGCGCAGTAGACGCGTCCGCCGACCGCGTGAAGCAGACGGTTTTTAAGGCACAAAAGCGCCGCGCAGACAATGCTCCCCGACAGCGTTGCAAGAACAAACATCTCAAGCATTACTCAGCCATCCTTTCATCAATAAACCTTTTCAGCTCGGCAATATCCTCCTTTGTAAAATTTTCATCGCGGAACAGCGTAGAAATAAGGCTCTTCGCGCTGCCGCGATAAATGGATTTTACAAAGTCCTTCGTCTGCATTGACCGATACTCGTCCTCCGTTATGACCGCCTCGTACTCGTGCGCGTGCGAGCGTCCTATTTTTTCGGATTTCAGAGCGCCTTTGTCAATCAGCCTGCCCGCCAGTGTTGAAATGGTAGTCAGCTTTTTATCGGGGAGCAGCTCGGTAAGCTCTTTGGTCGTGACCTTATCACCCTTGTCCCAGATAATACGCATAATCTCCATTTCCGATTTTGAAATATTCATGAATATCCTCCTCTCGCTTCTACGAGATGTTTTTATTATACAACGTGTAGAAGCGAATGTCAAGCCTTTTTTGAAATTTTTCAAAAACATAAAAAATCCGACAAAAATCCAACGATTTTTGTCGGAACGGAGCAAATTTCCCGTAAAAAGAAAATTCGCTCCGTTGTAGGGGCGAACCGTGTTCGCCCGTTTGCGGGTACAATAATGCAAGAACACAAACATAAATAGTAAAATAAGGTTTCAACCTTACCGCTCTTGGGTTTTAGCCGCGCATTTTAGACATCAGTCTTATGCGCGGCAGGGTTTTTCAAGGGGCAAAGCCCCTTGAACGCGCCTTTTGGTTCTTTTCCCCGCGTGGGGAAAAGAACATATCCCGCCCGCGCAAAGCGCGGGCGTTGCGGGCGAACACGGTTCGCCCCTACATCGTCGCGACACGCCCTTTTTGCTTGCTTTGCCCTATTCGGGCAAAGTCGCGCTTTCGGGCGGTCGCTCCTCTTTCCCAAAAAGCGCAAGTCGCTTTTTGGGAGCCCAATAAAATAATAATTGGGAGCCCTGTAAAATTATAAAAGGGTGAGGAAAAACATCTAATAAAATCAGTCGCGCTTTACGCGCAGCGCGCCGCAGTAAGGTCGTTGCTTCTCGTCCCATAAAAACAGCTTTAATTCGGAGCCGCGTTCCTTCGCGGCAAATTCAAAGGTTATATCACCGCTTTCGGTTATGGTTTCGCGTCTGCACGCCGCATTTACAAACTCGCCGTCTTTAAATTCCGATGCGTATATGCTTACTTTTTCGCAGAACTCCTCAGCAAGAACCGTTATGGGGATTGTTATAATACCGCCTTTATATCTCGCGCCTTCGATTTTCAAGCTCAGCGACGGCGTAACCGTCGGTGTTGCCGTCGGTGTTGCCGTCGGCGTAGCCGTTGGTGTTGACGTTGGCGTAGCAGTTGGTGTTGACGTAGGTGTAGCAGTCGGTGTTGCCGTTAGTGTAGCTGTTGGGGTTGCCGTTGGCGTGGCTGTCGGTGTAGCTGTTGGCGTTGTCGTTGGGGTTGCGGTCGGGGTTGCCGTAGGTGTAGCAGTCGGTGTTGCCGTCGGTGTTGCCGTTGGCGTTGTTGTCGGGGTTGCGGTCGGTTCAGGGTGTTCGGCTTCGGTGTAAGACAAATTATTTATCGCGCACGGACCTTTGCAGTTATAGATAACATAGCTCTTGTTCGGCTCGGTTTCGAGATTCCGCGCAGACGTGTCCGCGCCGTCAATCACTGTTCCGTTTTCCGCGTTGCAGGACGACAGGTCAACTTCGCCGCTGTCAAACGCCTTGTAACGTACCTCGCCTTCGCCGCCGAACTTCGCGTCGAACTTTAAAACGCCGTATTTTTTAGAATTTACGAGAATATAGCGCTTCGTATCTTTTACGCTTTCCGCGTCTCCGACCGACGGCTCGGTGAACAATGCGCCCTCCTCGTCCGAAATGCCGTCGCCCGCTCCGAGGCTTAAGGTAAGGTCGGCATAATCACTTGTATCGTTATATTTCATTCCCGCTACGCTCAATGCATCGGCTCTGCCAAGCTTCCACTCATATGTCTTTGCGTCGGGGCCCTCGGCTCCGCACAGTGGTATATAACCGTCCTTTTCAAGCTCCAAGGGAAGCACAATGCCGTCCTCATAAAGAGAGAAGCCGTCCAAATAGTCCTTTCTTATCTGCCTGAAAAGCTCATATCGGTTCGGGCAGAGAATTTGAATGGCGCGCTCTCTGTCTCTGTTGCCAAAGCAGGAAAAATAAAATCGGCAAAACTCGGCAAAATCCTCCGCGTTATGAATTTTATCCTCCGAAGCTCCGTAGCTGGACATCGCGAATATATCAGCGAGCTTTGCATCATTCCATTCGCCGCCGTAATACGACCAGTTCCCGCCGTTTCCCTTTCGAGCATCCAAAGAGTGTCCCATTTCGTGTATCATATTTTCCTCAATCGAGTCCGCAGCGTTCGGGTGACTGAGACGGATATACAAATGGGAGCCGGCGCTGTAATAAGCGTTATCGTTTGAGTTTTCAATGAGAATCGTCGCTATATCCTTGCGGTAAATATACGGAATTTTAACCACGATTTCCTTAAACCTCTCCGCGTTCGTTGAGGGAGTAGTATTTGTTTTACTGTTCTCTACCCACATCTGTAATGTGTGTACCGGAGTTCCGTTCTTTTCGTGGATATACAGATTATAGACAAGATATTCCTTAGTGCCGCTTTTTGTAAAGTGGTACCAGCTCGGATAACTCCACACGCTTTGCGGCGTGTCGGCTTCGGTATAAACACCGTCGGTTCCGGGGAGCGTTTCAATATGATAGGTAGAGCCTCGCTGCAGAGTTACCCAAGCCCCGCCTACCGAGGCGTAAGCGTTAAGCTCCCTTCTCTGGTTTTCCGCCGACGCGTTTTTTATCGTATCGTAAAGAGCGTCAAGCCGTCCGCGCGGGGAGGCGTTTTCGGCTATATATACGCCGCTTCGCTCGAACGCGTCACCCGCCACGCTCTCATAAACCCTCTCTATCCTCTCGCGCTGTGCTTCTGTAATTTGCGCGTATCCTTCCGTTTTGGAAATCATATATAACGGACTTTCGCTACTAAGCGCCTCAAAGGTTATCGCCGCGCGGTTTTCCTTATCGACCGCAATCAGTTCGCCGCTCTCTGACAAGCCCATATAAAGACCGTTTAGCATACTTTTAAGGTAATAAGTCTGATTTGAGACGGAGTAGTCTTCGCTCTTTTCGCGGAGCCAATGCTGAGTGTTGTCGTTCATACCGTAAAAAATCGGGTCGGGTTTCATCTCCACGTTATCAAACCGATACTCGGCAGACGTAAGCGTCTCGTTTGGCTCTGCGGTGGCAATTCTGCGCGTAAAGCCGCGGTATGCCTTTCGATATTTTTTAACAGGCACCTCTTCTTCGTAGTCCTCGTCCCATTCCCAATCGGTATATTCTTCGGTGTATGACTGATTGGAGCTTCGCGGCTCAAAGGCATAGCCGCCGTCGCCCATATCGCGCGGCAAAAATTGGTCGCTCATATCATCAACCTCAGTATCGCTCACCACAATTTTACCGTCCTTTTCACGCAGCTTTTTTCCGTCGGCAAAAATATGCTGGTAACGCCCCGCAAAGCCTCGGTAAACCACGCCGGTCGTCAACGTGGAAATCGGCTGTCCGTCAAGGGATATATCGTCCGAGCCGCACAGGAACAGCTTGGCGCAGTCGGCTTCCGAGCTTACGACAGTATCTATCGCCGCCGTGCCGCCGACTACCTCCGCCGCAGAGCAGGACTCCAATCCATCTCCCTTGCAGACCGCAAGAAGCATAACGTCGCCTTCTGCCGCGCCGCTTATTGAAACGCTCAAAGCTCCCTCCGGCAAAACGGTATCGCTCCATTGAACGGTCACGTCATCCGCCGCGTAGGTCTGTGCGGAAAGCGGGAGCATACAAACAACGAGGAAAAAGCATAATACTATTCTGTTGATTTTATATTTTTTTGTCAAAAAAGCCGTCATACTTCTTCCTCCCTTATATTCAAATTCGTTCCGATAATTTATTATATCACAGAAAGCATATTTTTTCAATATACAAAAAACGCCTTAAACGCCCGAAACTGTAGGTTTGTCAATGATGTGTTACAAAATCTCCTAAAAAAGTTCGCCATCAATGATGAAGGCATTGACATAATCAATAGGAGCTTTCCAATTCAGCGGTCGCATAGGAAATCTGTTGTATTTACGGTTATGTGCTTTTAATTG
>CANRNL010000009.1 GCA_947631965.1 uncultured Clostridia bacterium | reverse complement strand
CTCCTGTAGTAGTTTCTTTCATTCTACCACAGGAGGGTTCTTTTTTCTATTGTCCGTTTTTACTGGTTCTGTGCAGAATTGCGCGGGGTTTTAATTATGACAATGCTTGACACCAAAGACGCAGTGCTTTTCTCAATATCCCTCCTTTTATCGCACGCAGATATATTTTTTTCGCGCAATTTCTGAATATTTTGGATATATCACTTTTTACTTACAAACAAAAAATGCGCGGCACGAAGCCGCGCGTAAAAACGTGCCGCTCCGATTATTGTCAGATAACTTTTCGAGTAAAAAACACGCACACGAAAAAGGAGCACACATTTTTACCAAAAGGTAAATGGGTGCGTGTCTTTTTAAGTTATCTGACAATTTTTAGTTTATCACACAGCCGTCGATTTGTAAAGGGAAACTTACAAACGGGCGAACACGGTTCGCCCCTACGAAAAACAACCGACAAAAATCCGTAGATTTTTGTCGGAGAGGAGCAACCGCGCGAAAAAGCGCAGATTTTCCGAATAGGAAAATCAAAGCGAAAAGCGCGTGTTGCGACGATGTCGGGTGTTATGCCGTCATCTCCGTGAAAGGAGGTGATTGCTATGGTATATACATATATTATGATGTATCTAATCACACTCATAGTGTTGATTTTGACCATAAAAAAATAACGCCCGCATTATTTGTCCGTTAGGCGTTATTTCGTAAAATAAACTGATGGCATAACCCTTACGGCTTTGCCTTTCTTTATGTTCATTATGCAACTTAATCTTTAATTTGTCAACGGTTTATTATAAAAATTAAAAAACGCGGCGCAGGCACGCAGGGCTCCCAAAAAGCGACTTGCGCTTTTTGGGAAACTTGCGACGACACAAAAAAGGACGGCGGCGCCGTCCTTTTTTTATTGCATAAACTACCGCGTGCCGCAATATCAGCAGCCGCATCCGCAGCCGTTATCGTTGTTGTTGCCGCAGCAGCAGCAAAGGATTATGATGAGAATGATTATCCAAAGACAACCGTTATTTCCGCAGCCTCCTCCGAACATAAGTGTTGCACCTCCTTTCGACAGCTATGAATTAAGCGATTTAAGTATATTTTCGGCGGCGGTCAGCCGCCGAAAAAACGTTTTGCCGCTCCGCACGGCGCAAATCTTCAGTCAATCTGCCTGTTTGCGGAGAAAAAGGATAGGCAGACCCGCATCCTTATACCTCGCCCGAACAAAAACCAAAACCGTTTTCAGCCGAGTCGGACGCCGAAACCAACTCTGTCGGGGGTGTTAACGCTGTTGCGTTAACCTCCTGTTTTCCTCTCACACTGTATAATATGTGTTTTGAAATTTTGTGTTACGGTTTTAAAATAAAATTTTTTTGCGGAATTTATTTAACAAAAATTTTCACCATTAAATTCGCGCATAATATTGCATTTTTTGTAAAAACGTGGCATAATGTATAATAGGTAAATTGACAATACTATTAGGAGTGAAGATTATGAAATTCACGCAGGAGCAAAGCCCTTCGGGTCGGCAGGCGGTCGCCGAGGACGCAGCCGCGCAGCACATACCCGAAGCAGCGCCCGCGCCGCTTATTAAAGCGTCCGACGTAAAGGCGAAAAGGGCAGAGCAAAACCGCGGTAATAATTCAAATAAAAAAATACACGGCAGAAGCACGCCTCCCGTCAAGGACGACGAAGTCTCGGAAGGCGCGGCGGTTCCGGAGGAAAAGGCAAGTTTGCCCGAAGAGCCTGAAGAAAAGGTCGCAGTTCCCGAAGAACCGGCAAAAGCCGCCGAAGAAAAGGTCGCAGTTCCCGAAGAACCGGCAAAAGCCGCCGAAGAAAAGGTTGCAGTTACCGAAGAACCGGCAAAAGCCGCCGAAGAACCCGAAGAAAAAGCCGAGGAAAGCGAGCCCCTTCCCGAAGTTTCGGAGGAAACCAAGCGCAAAATAATCGAGGACGCTATGTCGCGTCCCGAAATTTACGAAATTGACGAGGGACTGTTCAAAGGCACCGACGAGCTTTCGGAGCAGATTGACGGCGGCGGAGACGGCGACGATGCGGAAACATATACATACGAAACCGAGGACAAGGAGAAAGAACCATTGGAAAAGAAGAAGTTTAAAAGCCGAAGCGCGGTCAAATCAAGGCGGCGTGCGGTGATAACGATAATAACAATAGTTGCGGTCGCGGCGCTTTTGATTGGAGGAGCTTCGGTCTACGCGGTCTCCTACGACAAGATATATCCCAACATTAAAATAATGGGTGAGGACGTAGGCGGTATGACGCGCGAAGAAGTGCAAAACAGGCTCCGCAGCAGGTACAACGACGAAGATATACCAAACATAACCGTCACCTGCGAGGACGCGTCCGCCGAGCTTGACCCGTACGCGCTCGGCGTGACTTTTCAAATTGACGAAACCGTTGAAAACGCCTATAACATCGGCAGACAGGACGGCGTGTTTACAAAAATCAAAAATGTAATTTTCAAAGGACTTCCCGACGAGGATGTCCGGCTTATTATAAACATAGACGAGGATACGCTTCGCTCGACGCTCGACACCCTTGTATCGCCCTATGAAAGCTACTCGGCGGACAGCTACGAAATAGGCGACAATCTGATTACGTTCATAAAAGGCGAAAAGGGACTGTATGTAGACCGTGAATCGGCAATTGAAAGAATAAAATCCGAATTTTCGGAGCCGTCCTCCCTGACGATTGAACTCACTCCCGACCTTTCAGACCCCGCTCCGCTCAACGCCGACGAGGTTTTCAACGAGATAACTTCGGACGCGGTGGCAGCTTCGTATATTCGCGGAGACAACGGAATTACGGTCAAAGAGGGCAAGCCTCATGTTGAAATAGAAAAATCCGAAGTAGAGCGTGCAATCAAAGAGCTTGAAGAAAACGACCGCGTTCCGGTGGAGTGTGTGACGCAGACGACCGGAAAATCCAAAGAGGAATTGCTCTCGCTGTTATTCAGAGATACTATGGGCAGTTACAGGACCTCGTTCAGCTCAAGCAACTCGGCAAGAAGCAGCAACGTGCGCCTTGCGGCGGAGCGTATCAACGGAACCGTCCTGCTCCCCGGCGAGACATTTTCGTACGACAAGACCATCGGAACGCGAACAACCGCGAACGGTTATAAAGAGGCAAACGTATATACCAACAACAAGGTTGACGTAGGCGTGGGCGGCGGAATTTGTCAGACCTCCTCCACCCTCTACTCGGCGGTACTCTATGCAAACCTTGAGATTGTAAGCCGAACGTCGCACTCCCTGCCCGTAAGCTACCTGCCCGCGGGACAGGACGCTACGATTGCGGAGGGTTCTATCGACTTTAAATTCCGCAACAATACCGAATACCCCGTTAAGATAGTGGCAAGCGCGGGCGGTTCCACGGTATCCTGCTCCATTGTCGGCACAAAAGAGGACGGAATCAGCGTCGAACTGGAGCATAACATCACAAACAAAGCGGATGACGGCAGCTTTTCGGTCGCGTCGCAGAGAATAGTATATAAAAACGGCGTTGAAGTAAAGCGCGAAAAGCTCAGCGGCAGTCATTACAACGCGATAGAGCCCGACCCGACTCCGAGCCCGTCCGCGTCCGCCGCTCCGAGCGCTTCGCCCGCTCCGACCGCGGCTCCGGCAGCCATAGCTCCCTCGGAGAGCATAAAGCCGGAGGACTTAGATTTTGATTAAAATATCATCACATATGACGACAGCCGCGAGAGAGTTCGCGGCTGTCGTTTTCTTTGCCTTGACAAATTGTGCCGCGCATTTTATAATATATATAATTTCGGTAAGATATGGAGAGAGATTAAAAATATGAGGATTTCTGAAATATATAAACGCAAAAAAACGGTGGTATCCTTTGAGGTATTTCCGCCGAAAAAGACAGACGCTCCCGACCAAAGCGTCTACGAAACGTTTGAGCGCATATGCGCGCTCTCGCCCGACTTTGTAAGCGTCACCTGCGGCGCGGGCGGCACCGGCGCGGGCGGAAACAAGACGATAGAGCTGTCCGCCCTGATAAAGAGCAAATACGGCGTTGAGCCTATGGCTCACCTCACCTGTATCGCGGCAAAAAAATCGGACATAAAAAGCGCGGCAAACGAAATGAAGGCGCGCGGCATCGAAAACGTTCTCGCGCTTCGCGGAGACATTCCCGACGGTTTTGACAAAGACGCGCCCCGTGACTACACATACGCGAAAGAGCTTATCGCGGACATAAACCGCGAAGGCTTTTGCACTGCGGGCGCGGCGTACCCCGAAGGACATATAGACTGCATAGATGATGAAGAAAATATAGAGTATTTAAAGCAAAAGCAGGACGCGGGCGCGGCGTTTTTCACAACTCAGCTTTGCTTTTCCAACGAACATTTCTACAGATTTCTCGACCTGGCGGCAAAGCGCGGTATAAAATCCCCTATTTCGGCGGGAATTATGCCTATGATGGGGCGTTCTCAAATAGAACGTATGATTTTTATGTGCGGCGCGTCGCTTCCGTCGAAAATGATTAAACTGCTAAACAAATACGGAGAAAACGCGGACGACCTTTTAAAGGCGGGGCTGGAGTACTCAAAGGAGCAAATCGACGGACTTTTGTCTTACGGCGCAAGCGGAATACATATTTACACGATGAACCGTCCGCAGGTTGCGGAGTTTTTGGCTGAGGGGCTTTTGTAATAATGGAAAAATCCGAAATAAAAATTGAGAAAAGCGAGGTCTTGCGCTATCTCGGTCACCGAGGGCAGGAGCTTGACGGGCAAACTCTGCAAACGCTTGACGAGTGTATTTCCGAAACGCTCCGCGCTATAAGACCGCGCTTTGTATACAGACTGTTTGACATACGTCAAAGCGACGCGGGTATGGAGCTTATATCGTCGGACATTATGTTGCGCGGCGAGAGCATAAAAAGGCATCTTTGCGACTGCGAAAGGTGTGCGCTGATGGCGGCTACCCTCGGAATCGAGGCGGACAGCCTTATATCCCGAAGCGAGCATACAAGTATGACGCGGGCGGTAATTCTGGACGCGTGCGCAACCGACTGCATCGAAAAGGTCTGCGACATAGCGGAGGACGAAATCAAAGAGGCGGCGCGGCGGGAAGGCTTTAACACAAAATTCAGATTCAGCGCGGGCTACGGCGACCTTCCCTTAGAGCATCAGAGCGAAATTATTGCGGCTTTGGGAGCGTCGAAGCAAATCGGGCTTACCGTTACCGCAGACAATATTATGATACCGCGAAAATCTGTCACGGCAGTGATAGGATTTACCAAATCGGACGCAAATCATCAAAGCAAATGCAGCGTATGCGAAAATCGTGAAAACTGTGAGTACAGAAGGTGAAAGACTTGAACATAAAGGATTTTTTAAACGACAATTTTCTTATATTTGACGGCGGGCTCGGCACTATGCTCCAAAAGGAGGGCATCGCGGTCGGCAGTCTGCCCGAAGTCTACAACATAACAAATCCCGAAATCGTTTTAAAAGTACACAAAAAATACGTCGAGGCGGGCGCGGACGTTATAACCTCTAACACCTTTCAGGCGAGCGACCTCAAGCTCGGCGCGAGCGGATACTCGGTCGAGGAGATAATCACGGCGGGAGTCGGACTTGCAAAGTCGGCGGGCGCAAAATATACCGCGCTCGACATAGGTCCTCTCGGTCAGCTTATGCCGCCTATGGGAACCATAGACTTCGATACCGCGTACAAATGCTTTGCGAAGCAGGTAAAGGCGGGTGCGGCGGCTGGAGCTGACATAATCGTTATAGAGACATTTTCAGACCTTCTCGAAGCAAAGGCGGCTCTGCTCGCGGCAAAGGAAAACTGCTCTCTGCCCGTTTTTTGCACGATGACCTATCAGGCGGACGGCAGAACCTTCGTCGGTACAGACCCGAAAACCGCCGCAATAACCCTTTCGGCTCTCGGCGCGGACGCGCTCGGCATAAACTGCTCGCTCGGCCCCGCTCAGCTTGCGGACGCGGTGAAAGAGACGCTTAACTATTCCACCGTGCCGGTTATGCTTCAGCCCAACGCGGGACTTCCCAAGTCGGACGGCGACCTCACGGTGTACGACGTGAGCGCGGAGGAATTTGCCGCCGTTATGCGCGAATACGCAAAGCTCGGTGTATCGGTGCTGGGCGGCTGCTGCGGCACCACGCCCGAATACATTTCAAAAATGCGTGAAGCCGTATCCGACATTAAAAAGCCGCATATAGAAGTAAAACACCGCACCGCCGTAACGTCGGGTGTTAAAACGGTTGAGATAGACGGCGACGAAATCGCGGTAATAGGCGAGCGAATAAATCCGACAGGCAAAAAAAGGCTCAAGGAGGCTCTCAGGAACGCAGACTACGGATATATAACCGGCGAGGCGATAAGCCAGACGCAAGCGGGCGCGGACATTTTGGACGTTAACGCGGGTCTGCCCGAACTGGACGAGGTTTCGGTGCTGTCAAAGGTGTCGGCGGAGGTTCAGGCAGTCACAAATCTGCCGCTGCAAATAGACAGCAGCGACCCCGCCGCTATCGAACGGGCCGTGCGTCTGTACCGCGGACGACCGATAATCAACTCGGTAAACGGCAAGCGCGAAAGTATGGACGCTATATTTCCCATAGTCAAAAAATACGGCGCGTGCGCCGTCTGCCTGTGCCTTGACGAGGACGGAATACCGAATACCGCGGAGGGCAGGCTGAAAATTGCCGAAAAGATTGTGCGCGAGGCTGAAAGATACGGCATACCGCGCGAAAGTCTTATCGTGGATTGCCTTGTACTCACCGCGTCGGCACAGCAGGAGGTTGTGCTTGAAACCTTAAAGGCAATAAAGCTGGTGCGCTCAAGGCTCGGCCTTAAAACCGTGCTGGGCGTAAGCAATGTGTCGTTCGGTTTGCCGGCGCGCGGAATTATGAACAGCGTTTTTCTCGCGGCGGCGCTGGGCGCGGGACTGAACGCGCCTATAATAAACCCCCTCTCGGACGAGGTTATGCGCGCGGTTCGTGCGTTCAGAGTAATAAACAATCAGGATAAATCGGCAAAGGAATATATAAGCTCCTACGGCGAAATATCAAATCCCGCCGCGCCGACCGAAAAATCGGAATCGGCGGACTTAAAGCAAATAATAATCGACGGGCAGCTCGGCGCTGCCGAAGATGCGGTCGCCGAGCTTTTAAAAACGACGTCCGCGATTGAAATAATAGACAACTACTTTGTTCCCGCGCTCAACGTCGTCGGAGAGCGGTACGAAAAAGGTATTTTGTTCCTCCCTCAGCTTATGCGTTCCGCCGAAACCGTGCAATGCGGATTTAATGTGCTTAAAGCCTCGGTACCGTCCGGAGAGCGCGTTACAAAAGGAAAGATAATTGTCGCGACCGTAAAGGGCGACATTCACGACATAGGAAAAAACATCGCAAAAATGCTTCTTGAGAATTACGGCTTTGATGTGATGGATTTGGGCAAGGACGTACCCGCCGAAAAAGTGGTGTCGGCGGCGGTCGAGCAGGACATAAAGCTTGTCGGTCTTTCCGCGCTTATGACCACCACCGTCAGAAATATGAAAGACACGATAACCGCGCTGAAAGCCGCAAAGCCCGACTGTAAGGTTATGGTCGGCGGCGCGGTGCTGAACGAAGAATATGTAAAATTTGTGGGAGCGGACTACTACTCCAAGGACGGACAGGCGGGCGTAAATATTGCAAACGAGGTGTTCGGCGTAAAATGAGGACGGTCACGGTAAACGGCAATGACGCGGGGCAAAGGCTGGATAAGTTTCTCGGAAAACTTCTTAAATCTATGCCCGCGGGTATGCTGTATAAGTCTATACGCAAAAAAAGGGTAAAGGTAAACGGCAAACGCGCCGACATTTCCTATCGCCTGAGCGAGGGAGACAAAATAGAGCTTTATATAAACGACGAATTTTTCGGAGACAAAAGCGCCGAGGAATACGCAAACCGACCTTCCGAATTGAAAATCGTATACGAGGACGAAAACATACTTGTCGCGGACAAGCCGAGCGGTCTGCCCTGTCACGGCGGCGGAAACAGCGGAGACGACACTCTGATTTCGCGCATAACAGCATATCTTTTCAAAACCGGAGAGTACGACCCGTCGAGCGAAAACACCTTCGCGCCCGCGCTGTGCAACCGGCTCGACCGCAACACGAGCGGACTTGTCATCGCGGCAAAAAACGCGGCAGCTCTGCGCATCGTAAACGAGAAAATCAAAAAACGCGAGGTCGAAAAATATTATATCTGCACGGTTATCGGCGTACCCGAAGAAAAGAGCGGAATTATCGAAACATATCTTAAAAAGGACGGCGGCTCAAACACCGTAAGCGTTTCGCAAAACGAAAAAGACGCGCGGCGCGCCGTGACAAAATACAAGGTACTCAGCACAACAGAGAACGGCGCGAGAGTCGAGGTGCGGCTGATAACGGGGCGCACCCACCAGATACGCGCGCATATGGCGCACATAGGACACCCCATAGAAGGGGACGTAAAATACGGCGCGCCCAAAAACGGAAAGCGGGATTTTCAGAACCTGCGCGCTTACAAGATAAAATTCAACTTTAAAGAGAGCTGTGCGCTCGACTACTTAAATCAAAAGACGATAGAGGCTTAATTTTAATACGGAGATACAAAATTATGGAATGGACCATCGAACAAAAAAGAGCAATAAAATATTCGGGCGGCAACGTCCTTTTGTCGGCTGCGGCAGGTTCGGGCAAAACCGCCGTTTTGGTTGAGCGTATTATCGACAGGCTTACAGACCCCGAAAATCCCGTCTCGATAGACTCTATTCTTGCGCTTACCTTTACCGACGCGGCGGCGGGCGATATGCAAAGAAAAATTTCGGAAGCTCTGACGGCGGCTCTCGGCGCAAATCCCAAAAATGAGCATTTAAAGCGCCAGCGGCTCCTGATTGCCCAAGCTCACATTTCAACCGTACATTCGTTCTGTATGGAAATTTTAAAGGACAACATCCAACTGTCCGACATACCTGCGGACTTCTCGATAATAGATGAGATTGAAAACGACATTCTTTTAAACCGCGCGGTTGACGAGGTGCTTAGCCGATACTACGCGGGGATTGACACTCTGCACGGCTTTGCCTCACTCACGCTCGGTTACGGCGGCACCAAAAGCGACAACAATCTCCGAAACACTATAATACGGCTTTATAAATTCGTAAAAAGTATGCCCAATCCGTCAAAATGGTTGTGCGGCGCGGTCGATATGTATAAAGACCCCTCGTTATGGGAAGAAAATATTTGCGAAATGGCGAAAAGCTGTATAGAAAACGCGAAAAGCGACTACAAATGTATTTTAAGCCTGATTGACCGCGGTCTTTCAAGCGACCATCCGTATGTCCGACATATAGTCGAAACGGAATATCCCGCGTTTGACTCGGTTCCCGAAGAAATACGCTTTGAAGAAATTCCGATACATTTTAGGCGCCTTTCTGCGGCTCTCGGCAACAGGCTGCCCTCCGTTCGGGGCGCTTCCGAGGAGGAGCGAGAGGTCGGAGAGAGAATAAAGGCTCTGCGCAAAAACGCAAAAGACAGTCTTAACGCTTTTTTGTCAGACAATATGCCTGCGGACGCAGACGAAATGAGGGCAAGGCTTTACAAGTCGTATCCCGTAGTCAAAACACTTAAAAATATCGTGCTGGCGGTTTCACGAAAGCACACAAAGCTCAAAAGAAGCGGAAACTATCTGGACTTTAACGACTTGGAGCACGAGGCGCTTGCGCTCTTGTCGGACGGGCGCGGAAATCCGAGCGAGATTGCGCTTAAGCTCCGAAGCAAATTCAGCGAAATTTTGATAGATGAATATCAGGACACCAGTAATTTGCAGGAGGCAATTTTCAATATGCTTTCCTCAGGCGGCAACAAATTTATGGTGGGGGATATGAAACAGAGCATTTACGGCTTCCGCAACGCCTCTCCGAGGCTCTTTCTCGAAAAGTACCGCCAATATGACCCCGTAAACGGCGATGGCGGTATGCTTTTGCGTCTGAGCAAAAATTTCAGAAGCCGCCAAAATATCGTTGACACCGTAAATCACATTTTCAGCAAAATAATGAGCCGAGAAGTCGGCGACGTGACGTATAACGCCGACGAAATGCTTTTTTGCGGAGCGGAGTATCCTCCGGCGAAAAATCACGACGACGAAACCGAAATAATAATAGCCGACGTAAATGATGGGCGCGGCGTTTCGCGCACCGTCGAGGCGGGCATTGTGGCGGCCCGTATCAAAAAGCTCGTCTGTGAGGACGGTATGCTCGTGTATGACCGCGATTTGCGGGAAATGCGCCCGATAGAGTACCGCGACGTTGCGCTTTTAATGCGTGGCAAAAAGCGCGCGAGCGAGTACGCCGACGCGATGAGCGCGCTCGGTATTCCGGTATATACCGAAGCGGGGAGCAGTTTTTTAAACACCGTAGAGGTGCAGACCGTGCTTTCGTTCTTGCAGATAATAGACAATCCGTATCAGGACATACCGCTTCTGGCGGTTCTGCGCTCGCCTATGTTCGGATTCACGGCGGACGAGCTGGCGCAAATACGCGCGCCGCACAGGAGCGGGAACTTCTATACCGCGCTCAAGGCTGCGGCTGAGAACGGCAATGAGAGAGCTGCCGGCTTTATCGAAAAGCTGACCCGTATGCGTGAGCTTTCGGAGGACACTCCGGTCGATACGCTGATATGGTATATTCTGAACGACTTCGGCTACTATTTTGCGGCGGGCGCAATGAAAAACGGCGCGCTGAAGCAGAGCAATCTGCGGCTTTTGCAAAGTCACGCGGCGGACTTTGAGCGCACGCGCCTTTGCGGACTGTTCAACTTTATGAACTACCTTGAAACTTTAAAAGAGTCGGGAGCAGACCTGACCCCCGCAAAGGAGCTTGAGAGCAACGCGGTACAGATAATGACCTTTCATAAATCCAAAGGTCTGGAATTTCCCGTAGTCGTTATCGCGGACACATTTTCAAGGTTTAACTTTGATTCCTCGGCAAATATAGTATGGCACGAAAAATACGGTGTCGGTCTTGACTATGTTGATACCGACAGGCGCATACGCTATCCGTCGATGCCAAAATCGGTGGTCGGCGCGCATATAAAGCGCGAATCGCTGTCGGAAGAAATGCGTCTTTTGTATGTGGCTATGACCCGCGCAAAAGAAAAGCTGATAATATTCTGCGGGTACGGCGGAAAGAACAGGAAGCTCTCCCTTGCGGCAGAGGCAAACAACGCGCTTACCGAGAGCTATGTCAGGAGCTGCCTGTGCTGCCGCGACTGGATACTGCCCGCCGCGCTCGACGACGTGAGCGGCTTTGACGATAAAATTGAAACGGGCGAGGGCTTTCGGGCGGCGGACGGCTTTTCGGCGGGAGTACACGTCATACAAAACACAGACGTTCAAGACCCGTTCCCGACAGTCGCAGAAAACATAAACGGCGAAGCCGACAATGGTTTTGTCCGTGAAAAACTTATCGAAAGATTGTCCTACATATATCCGCACGCCGCGCTGGGTAAAATTCCCTCAAAGATGTCTGTCAGCGAAATAAAGCGCAGTCAAATGGCGGATGACGACGTATATGTGCCTAAAATATCGAGCATCGAAGATATAACCTTGAAGAAGCCCTCAATCGAAAAAGGATTGGAGCGCGGCACCGTGACGCACTTTGTTATGCAGCACCTCGATATAAACGCTTCAGACACGGCGGAGCAAATTTCACGTCAAATCGAAAAAATGATTGCCGAGGATATGCTGACCCGCGAGCAGGCGCAGACCGTGGACGTCGACGCCACCGCGCGTTTTTTCGGAAGCGGGCTGGGCAAACGGCTCAAAGCGGCGGACGAAGTAAGACGGGAGTTCAAGTTTTATATGGAGCTTCCCGCCAATGAGCTGTACCCCGACCTGTCGAGCGAAGGCACAATACTGCTCCAAGGAGTGGTAGACTGCTTTTTCACCGAGGGCGACGGAATAGTGATACTCGACTATAAAACAGACAATGTAAATTCGGGAAACGTTATGCAGCGAGCCGAGCATTACAGAGTACAGCTTGACTACTACGCGAGAGGACTTACGCAGATACTCGGAAAGCCCGTTAAGGGCAAGTACCTTTACTTTTTAAACTGTGACGAAACAATAGAAATAGACTGAGCGGCAACGCCGCAGGGAGGCTTTTATGAAATATATTTTTTTGGACAAAGATGATGACAGGGCAATAAAGAGAATGTCCGACCTCGCTTCGGGGATCGTGCGGGAGCATTACGACCCCATAGTCGGCGAGGTGCAAAACAGCTATATGATAAATATGTTTCAGTCGGAAAATGCGATAAAGGAGCAGCTTGACCACGGTTACACCTACTGCTTCGTTGACGACGACGAGGGAAACGACGTCGGCTTTATGGCGTTTTATCCAAAAGAGGACGAAATGTATCTGAGCAAGTTTTATCTGCTTAAAAGTGCGCGCGGCAAAGGAATCTCCAAGGATATGCTGCGATTCATCATAGAGCAAACAAGGAAGTACGGTTTCAATTCGATAAGTCTGAACGTGAACAAGAAAAACGACGCGGTGGCGATATACGAAAAGCTCGGATTTAAACGAGTCGGTAAAGAGAAAAACGACATAGGCTGCGGATATTATATGGACGATTTTGTTTACAGATACACGACCGACGATTAAACGCCGCGCAAAAAAGCCGCACCCCGTACGGGGTGCGGCTTTTTGAAGTATCTCTTTCCGAAAAAACACAGCCACTGCCGCAAAATACGACAGCGCGGCTTTATCCTTTCATTTTGTAATTCGGGTCATTGTCGATAAGCTCTATCATTATGTCGGCAAATTTGGGGTCGAACTGAGTGCCGCTGCACCTTACAAACTCCGCTCTGACCTTCTCCTGCGGCAATATATCGCGGTAGCTTCTGGTTGAGGTCATCGCGTCATACGCGTCCGCAACGCAGATTATGCGCGCAAATTCCGGAATCTCGTCGCCTTTGATGCCGTCGGGATAACCGTTTCCGTCATAGCGCTCGTGGTGCCATCTCGCGCCCTGCTCGATACCGGGCATTTCGGTAATATTTTTTAGTATCTCCGCGCCGATGGTCGTATGCGTCTTTATAACGGCAAACTCTTCGTCGGTCAGCTTTGAGGTTTTGTTAAGCACCGTGTCCGGAATACCTATCTTTCCGATGTCGTGAAGTAATCCGATAATATATATATCATCCTGCTCTGTTTCGCTCATACCGGCTTTCTCGGCAATCAGACGCGCATAATGCGCCACGCGCTCGGAATGACCGTTGGTGTATTTGTCCTTCGCCTCCACCGCCTTCGCAAGCGACAGCACCGTTTCTCTTGAAAGTCTCTCCATACGCTCCTTGCGTTCTTCGGCATATTTTGTCTGGCGCTTTACCTCCTCTGCAAGGTTGGTCTGCAAGCGATGAAGCTCCAAAATCCTTCCGATTCTCTGAAGCATAATATCGGGAATGAACGGTTTCCTGATAAAATCCATAGCTCCCGCTTTGAATCCCTCTGTTTCAACGTTTTGGTCGTCGTCGGCCGTGAGGAATATAACCGGTATATCGCTGAGCTTACTGTCGGCTTTCAGTTTTTTGATAACGTCAAACCCGTCCTCATCCTGCATATGTATATCAAGCAATATCAAATCGGTATGGTTGCCGTCCTCCGAAAGCAGCTTCATTGCATCCTCTCCCGAAGCGGCCGTATTTATGGTATATTTCTTGCCGAGCAGACTTTGAGCCACCCTGAGATTCATAGGATTGTCGTCAACAACCAAAATATTGGTATTCTTATCCTCATCCGCTTTTTCGTCCGCGTTTTTGTCCTCGCCTCCCATACCGAAAGCCGCGCCGATTTTCTCGGTTATTTCCTTATAGGCTTCCGCAAAGCGGTGATGATTTTCCTCGATATATTTTTCGTCGTCCGACTTTGCCGCGTTTTCAAGCGCCTTTGCCTGCTCCGACAAGGGAACCGCGCCGATGGAAAGAGCGGTGCTTTTTACGGAGTGAACAAGTATACGATAATTTTTTAAATCCTTGGCTTCATAGAATTTTTCTATTTCATCGAGCTTCGATTCCGAGCGGAACATTTGAACCATATCGCGGTAAAGCTCTATGTCGCCTCCGCAGTAGCTCGATACCAAGCTCGGTATCGAGGAAACCGCAGTTATCGGGAAAATCTGTTTTTTGTATCATAATTTGTTCCTCCTCTTTGGGTTCTGCTTTTGATTCCTTTTCCGGTTCCGGTTTTGCGCTTTTCTTATCCTCGGCACAGCGGTAGGAAACAAGATTCTCAGGGAGATGCTTTTTCAGCTCATCCTCCAGCTTATCCGAGGCAATCGGTTTTGAGATATATCCTTCAAATCCGTAGGAAAGATAAGTGTCCATCGCACCTGTCACCGCGTTGGCGGTCATAGCGATAACCGTGGTATCGCTTCCTATAAGATTATCGCTGCGAAGCCTGTTGTACGTTTCAACGCCGTCCATATCGGGCATCATATGGTCCATAAATATGATATGGTACTTATTCTTTCTTACAAGCTCTATACATTCCTTTCCGCTCAAAGCCGTATCGGGAACGATACCGGTTCTTTTGAGAAGCCCCGAAGCAACCTTCAGATTCATTTTGTTATCGTCCACAATCAGAATACGCGCGTCGGGAGCGTAGAGATAACGCTCCTGAGCGTTTCTGCGAAGTCCCGCGCGGTGATGTATATCGAACTGACCGATTTTTTCATCGCCTATACGCTTTTGGCGCAGAGTAAAGCTGAACGACGAGCCCTGTCCGTAGACGCTGCTTACATCGAGATGGCTGCCCATCATCAAAAGCAGATTATGAGTAATCGGGATTCCCAGACCCGTTCCTTCGATATTTCTGTTTCTCTGCTCGTCAAGTCTTTGGAACGAGTCGAAAAGCTTTTCCATATCCTCATCACGGATGCCTATGCCCGTATCGCGGACTTCGATATAGAGCGTAACGTCGTCGCTGTCGTCATTTTTCTCGGTCTGCTTAACAGTAAGCTGCACCGAGCCTTTTTCGGTATATTTTACCGCGTTTGTCAGGAGATTGGTTATAATCTGCTTTATACGAATATCGTCGCCGTACATATACGCGGGGATTTCGGGGTCGATGTTAAGCTCCAGGCTGAGCCCTTTTCCCGCGGCTCTGTCGGAAATAATATTTACAAGGTCGCCTATCATTGACGCAGTCTCATATTTTACGGGAATTATTTCTATCTTGCCGTCCTCAATCTTTGAAAAATCGAGTATCTCGTTTATAAGCGTCAGAAGCGTATTGCCCGCGCTGCTGATATTCAGCGCGTATTCCTCGATAGCGTCGTCCCGATTTTCACGCAGCACCATTTCGTTCATACCGAGTATGGCGTTGATAGGCGTGCGTATCTCATGGCTCATTCTCGCAAGGAAGTTGGATTTTGCTCTGTCCGCGGCAGCCGCGGCGGAAGCCGCTTTTTTCAAATCCTCGTTCGCCTGAATCTGTCTTTTCATCATTCGCGTAATTAAAGTATTCACAGCGAAAATACAGATGCTGAAAAGCACCAAATAAAGCAGAGCATATTGAAGGAGGCCGCCGTACATTTTCCAGATGTCCTTGAGTACGATAATGCTGAAATCCGAAATCTCGTCATTTATTACAAGGCACATACGCAGCTTGCCGTCATAATCCCTTATCGGCCTTATGGTGTTTTTACTTCTGCTGTATACGTCATAGTAAGGAAGGTCATTGATATTTACAAATTTATCGTTATACACACGATAATCGGGGTTGGGGTGGTCTATAACCTGTCCGTCCTTGTCCACGAGAAAGGCGTAACCGTTCTCCGCCTGATTGCTGCTGAGAATATTTGTAAGCACATCAAGGTAGAAATCCACCGCGAATACGCCGAGAAATTGTTTGCCGCTGTCGGTATAAACAGCCTTGGAAAATGTAATGCAGTATTCGCCGGTACGCGCGTCGTAATAAGGCTCGATAATATTGTAGTCATCCGCGGCAAGAGCGTCGATATACCATTGGCGCTCCTCCTCAACGTAATCCTCCGCCGGAACCCAGCCGTTATTCATAATCATAGGATGACCGTGGATAAATTCGGGATTTGCGATATATGTAGCCGATATTCCCGGATAATGGCGGGTAATCTCATCTAAATATTTTACCATACCGTCGTAGTCATTGAGCATTTCGGGATTCGCGGAGATGGAATTTACAAACATATTCATAATGCTTTCCTGCTCGGTTACCCAGTTGTTTATCTGATAACTGTATTCGCCCGCTTCCTCCAGCATTTTTGAACTCGCGCTGCTTATGTAGAGATAAGAGTTGAGAAAAATCGTGGTAAGCATTGTCACCACAAGCATTATCATAATAAGCGTACGGAAGAAGCGCTGTCCTTTGTCGGTCAGGTTGCCGCGTTTCTTTCCTGTCTCGGTATCCGCGCGCTCATCCTCCCTTGAAGAAACAATCTCGGCGAGATGATATTATCTATCATCTCGCCGAGATTGGCGGCTTCAAGGCTTATCATATCCACGGGTCCCGTGTCCGAGCCGCTGTTTTTCATAGCGTCGGCATACTCGACTATTTTATTCAGAGGCGTGCGGAATTTATCCGACATATTTGAAATAAATTCGTTCCTGTACTTCAGCGCGTCCTCGGCGCGGTAGCGCTCTCTATAGCCCATTACATAGAACAATGCGATAACGGCAACCAGAGCAATAATAATTATGGAGTTAAGAATCAACTGCGCGTAAGCGCTTTTATAAAGCTCAAAACGGCTTATCTTCAGCAGCAAATACCAGTCGTTTTCGGTGCAGCTTCCGAAAATGATTCCGCCGTCGCGGCTCTCGGTAACGGCGGAGCCGGAATTGGATGAAACAAGCAAAAATGCTTCGCGGTAATCCGCGAATTGGTCGGAGATTTTCTCTCCCACCACAGATTCGTCGTTATATCCGGCGATAGTGCCGTCTCTGTTCACAATCATAGCGTCGCCGTAATTCTCGCCGCTCATTTTGGATATATATGATTGAATATCACTCATATTATAGTCCATACCAAGCAGGAATTTACCGTCATCAAACGCCGCAGCGACCGTAAAGCACATTTCGTCCGTAAACGCGTCCTCATACACCGACGAAATATACTCTTCATCTGCGGGGGCGGACATAAGCGCCTTGTACCAGTCTCTGTCCTGAAGGACATAGTCTTCGGGCGTAGCCATATCGGAAATCAATACGCGTCCGTCGGGAGTGACGCAAAAAATATTCAGACACGCCCTTCCGGTTGAAGCAATCTCCTTTTTCTTTTCCTCGGAAAGAAAGGTGCGCAGGTCCTCTTCGGTATAGCCCTGCTCTATCCGCTCCGACAGGCGCGTTCCTATTTTGTTGAGGGAATCGGTACATACGTCAAGACGGTTTTGAAGGTCTGCCGCGACAAGCTCTATTCGCATACGTCCCAATTCTTCCGTCTGGCTGCTGTTCATTTTTATCATAATAAAAAGATTGATAACCAGCACGGCAATCACCGCGACAGCTATAAGCGCAATCGGCAGATATAATGTTTTTTTTGGAGCGCCTTTTCATATATATCCCTCCTGTCGGTATGCGGAGACACAATAATATTCCGGTTACCATTTTATCACATCTTTTCCGATATTTCAAGTTCTGTAGCAATATTCGCATTTTCAACAGATATGTTCTCAAAAGATAATAATTGGAGCATATACAGATAAACGGCATATCGCAGTTCAAGCGATATGCCGTTTATCAAACCCTGTCCGACAGCCTGTCATAAAATTATTGACTATACCGTCGTCGGGGCGCAATTTTTATTTGCTTATTAAACCAATTCAAGAATTGCCATTTCGGCAGCGTCGCCGCGGCGCGGTCCGAGCTTCATTATTCTCGTATAACCTCCGTTGCGCTCCGAATACTTAGGTGCGATTTCCTCGAAAAGCTTTGTCACAACGTCCTCCTTCGTTATAAACGAGAGAGCCTGACGTCTTGCGTGCAAATCGTTTTTCTTGCCGAGCGTAACCATTTTGTCCGCGAGCCTCTTAACCTCTTTTGCACGAGTTAAGGTCGTTTCGATTTTGCCGTTCTCCAAAACAGACGTTGTGAGATTTCTAAGCATCGCAATTCTCTGGTCGGTCGGTCGTCCCAATTTTCTCTGGGTTGCCATGGTATCACCTCATTTTCAAATAGTGTGGCAGAATTTTAGTCGTCGTCCTTGGCGAGCGAAAGTCCCATAGCGTCAAGCTTGGCTATAACTTCCTCAAGCGACTTGCGTCCCAAATTTCTGACCTTCATCATATCGTTTTCCGACCTTGTCATAAGGTCCTGAACGGTATTTATGCCGGCTCTTTTAAGACAGTTATACGAACGAACCGACAAGTCGAGTTCTTCAATAATCGTTTCAAGAGCCTTTTCTTTCTTGCTCTCTTCTTTCTCGACCATAATTTCGGCATTTTTGCCGCTCTCCGAAAGGTCGATGAGAAGATTTAAGTGTTCGTTTATAATTTTCGCTCCCAGACTTACCGCCCCCGTCGGGCTGATAGTTCCGTTGGTCCATATTTCTATGGTGAGCTTTTCGTAATCGGTCACGTTGCCTATTCTCGTGTTTTCAACCTGATAATTTACTTTATTTACAGGGGTAAAAATCGAATCTACAGGCAATATGCCGATTGCGGGCTGGAGAAGCTGTTTGTTCCTGTCAGCCGAAATGTAGCCGCGTCCTTTGTCAACCGTGATTTCCATATAGAGCTTGGCGTCGTCGTTGAGCGTCGCTATATGGCAATCCTCGTTTATAATTTCTATATCCGAGTCGTGGCTAATATCGCGGGCGCAAATTTCACACGCGCCCTGACGGTCAATATACATCGTTCTCGGTCCGTCGCCGTGCATTTTCATAGCAAGGCTCTTGATATTCAGGATTATCTCGGTTACATCCTCTTTAACACCCGGAATTGTCGAAAACTCGTGAAGCACGCCGTCAATCTTGATACTGTTCGCCGCAACGCCGGGAAGCGACGAAAGAAGAATACGTCTTAAAGAGTTGCCGAGCGTAATGCCGTAGCCGCGCTCCAGCGGCTCTATGACAATGCGTCCGTACTTCTCATCATCCGAAACTTCGGCAATTTCAACTCTGGGTTTTTCTATTTCAATCATTTATAGCCCTCCTTTAAAATTCAATATACAGTTTTCTTATACAGAAAACAGGGCTTTCGCAAGTAAAACGCTCCGAAATGAAGCATTATTTACTGTACAACTCGACGATAAGATGTTCCTCAACCGGATAATCGATATCATCTCTGCTTGCGAGTGCAACAACAGTACCCTGAAGAGTATTTCTGTCCATATCAAGCCACTTGGGAACGGCTCTCGAAGAATTTCTCTCAACAACCGCCTTCATATGCTCGCTGTTCGCCGTCTTTTCCTTGACCGAGATAACTTCGCCCGGCTTAACAAGGTACGACGGAATATCGACTTTCTTTCCGTTAACGAGAATATGTCCGTGGTTTACAACCTGTCTTGCCTCACGTCTGGTATTTGCAAGTCCGAGTCTGTAAACAACGTTATCAAGTCTTGATTCGAGAATTTGCAGCAGGTTTTCACCCGTAATGCCGCTTCTCTTTGTAGACATAACGTAGTACTTCGAGAATTGCTTTTCCAAAACGCCGTATATAAATTTAACTTTCTGCTTTTCGTTGAGCTGCATACCGTATTCCGACTGCTTTCTGCGATTAGAGCCGGGGTTTTTACGGGAGCTTTTGTCAACGCCCATAACAGAAGGCTCGATACCCAAAGTTCTGCATCTTTTGAGTATGGGCTGCATATTCTTTGCCATTATCCTTTAACCTCCTTAAACTCTTCTTCTCTTCGGCGGTCTGCAACCGTTGTGCGGTATCGGGGTAACATCTTTTATCATATTAACCTCAAGACCCGCAACCTGAAGCGCACGAATTGCCGCTTCACGACCTGCTCCTGGACCCTTAACGTAAACCTCTACATACTTGAGTCCGTGTTCCATAGCGGCTTTTGCCGCGGTCTCCGCAGCCATCTGAGCCGCAAACGGAGTGCTTTTTCTCGAACCTTTAAAGCCCAAACCGCCTGCTGATGCCCATGACAGCGCGTTGCCCGCTGTATCGGTAATTGTAACGATAGTATTATTAAAAGTGGATTTGATGTGTGCCGCTCCACGTTCAATGTGCTTTTTTTCCTTACGACGTCTGCTTCTCTTAGCTGTCGTCTTTGCCATGGTAATATCACCTCCTGCTTTGCCGCGGGGCAAAGCCTATTTTCTGTTCAATAAGGGGCAAGCCCCGTGTTTCGCGGATAAAGACACCGCGTATTCGAGCCGCGAAAGCCGCGCGCTCAAAAATTACTTCTTCTTGTTGGCAATAGTCCTTCTCGGGCCCTTGCGCGTTCTCGCGTTTGTCTTTGAACGCTGACCGCGAACCGGCAAGCCTCTTCTGTGACGAAGACCGCGGTAGCAGTTTATTTCCATAAGACGCTTGATGTCAAGCGCAATATCACGGCGAAGGTCGCCTTCCACCTGATACTTTTCGTCGATAACCGCTCTGAGCTTTGAAACCTCTTCCTCAGTCAGATTCTTAACTCTTGTGTCGGGGTTTACACCCGTTTCCTCAAGAATCTTTTTTGACGAAGAAAGTCCTATACCGAAAATATAGGTAAGTCCGATTTCAACTCTCTTTTCGTTCGGCAAATCAACACCTGCAATACGAGCCATAATAAATTCACCTCCGTAAAAATTTTTGCGGAACAGAATTTCACCCTTGGGGGTAAACTTATCATATTTTGTTGGCGGATAAGTCTGACCCTGTTCCGTTGTGTTTGTTGTTATGTCCGACTCATAAAAATCAGCCCTGCTTCTGCTTGTGGCGCGGATTTTCACAAATCACCATAACTCTGCCCTTCCTCTTGATGACCTTGCATTTTTCGCAAATAGGTTTAACTGAAGGTTTTACTTTCACAGCCTTCACCTCCTATAAATTGTTGTAACGCCGTCCGGCGATACTTAACTGGATTATTATACCACCAAAATCTGCTTATGTCAAGCATTTTCCGCATACAAACTTAAATTATTTTGCACGCCAGGTAATCCTTCCCTTTGTCAAATCGTAGGGTGAGATTTCAACCGTCACCTTGTCGCCGGGCAAAATCTTTATATAGTGCATTCTCAGCTTGCCCGAAATATGCGCCAAAATTTGATGTCCGTTTTCCAGCTCTACCTGAAACATAGCGTTCGGCAGCGCTTCAAGGACTGTGCCTTCCACTTCCAAAACTCCGTCCTTCGCCATAAAAACACCTCCATTCCGGTTTTATTTGTATCTTGTCAGAAGAAACGGGTCGCCCGACGTGATAAGAACGCTGTTCTCATAATGCGCCGCGAGCTTTCCGTCCTTTGTTACAACCGTCCAGCCGTCGTCAAGCGTTTCTATTTCTTTAGAGCCCATATTTACCATCGGCTCTATCGCAAGCGTCATTCCGCGCACCAGACGAACGCCGCGCACCGTACCGACATAATTCGGTATTTCGGGCTCTTCGTGAAGATTATGCCCAACGCCGTGTCCGCAGTATTCACGAAGCACCGAGTAGCCGTTTGACTCCGCGTGATTTTGTATCGCGCGGGAAATGTCGGATATACGGTAACCCTCACGCGCGAACTTAATGCCCTCAAAAAAGCACTCGCGCGTCACGTCAATCAGCCTTTGCGCTTCGGGGGATATTTTACCCACCGCAAAGGTTCTCGCCGCGTCGCCGTGGTACCCCTTGTAGCACGCGCCCGTGTCAACGCTCAAAATATCTCCCTCTTTGAGCTTATATTCGCTCGGAAATCCGTGGATTATCTTCTCGTTAACGCTCGCGCATATGCTTCCGGGAAAGCCGGAATAATTTTTGAACGACGGAGTCGCGCCCTGCGAGCGGATATATTTCTCCGCCATCCTGTCAAGCTCCAGCGTGGTAATGCCGGGGCGCACGGCGCGGCGTATAAGCTCCAGCGTCTCAAAAGTAATTCTTCCCGCTTCCTTCATAAGCTCGATTTCGTGATTCGATTTGATTGTCACCATAATAAACGCTCCTTAAAGGACGACTGCACTCCGTCTTACTTTCCTGTTCTGTTGCGCTCTTACTTTTCAAGCGCGCTCAGCACCGCCTTGTGGGTATCTTCTATCTTCTCCTGACCGCTTACCACGCGGAGCATACCCTTTTCTTTGTAATAATCAACCAGCGGTTTGGTCTGAGTATGATAAGTTTTAAGTCTTTGCTTGACCGTTTCGGGCTTGTCGTCGTCGCGCACACGCAAATCTCCGCCGCAGCGGTCGCACTTACCATCTACCTTCGGGGGTCTATGCTCCTTGTGGTATGTGGTTCCGCACGACTTGCACTCCAGACGTCCCGCAAGTCTTTCAATAATTTTTTCATCCGGTACTTCTATATTCAGCACCTTATCGATTTTCACGTCAGACGCGGACAATGCCTCCGCCTGCGCTATCGTACGCGGAAAGCCGTCCAGAATAAAGCCGTTTTTACAGTCGCCCTCGGCAATTCTGCTTTGAACAAGACCGATGATAACGTCGTCCGGAACGAGCTTGCCGTCGTTTATATACTTTTCAGCCATTTTTCCGAGCTGAGTGCCATCCGCTATGTTCTTTCTGAGCATAGCGCCCGTAGAAACAGTGGGTATTCCGAACTTCTCGCACAACAGCTCCGCCTGAGTTCCCTTGCCGGCGCCCGGCGCCGCAAGCAATATCAAATTCATAAAAATGCACCCCCATTGTAAACAGCGCCGCCGCCTGCACGTCGGAGCGCCGTACAAATAATAAATAACTCCCGAAAATCTTCCGTAGGCGCAAAAAACACGCAATGCAGGGGAGGTAAAAATTTACCGACCCTGCAATATTGCCGTGTATTTTGTTAAAAAATTCTTTTCCTCAAAAATTATTCAAGGAAGCCTTTGTAATGACGCATAAGCATCTGCGATTCAATCTGCTTAACCGTTTCGAGCGCAACGCCCACAACGATAAGAAGCGATGTGCCGCCGATTGCAAAGTTGCCGACATTCATAAACTTGTTCATAAATATAGGCAGTACCGCAATTATGGCAAGGAATACCGCGCCCGCAAGCGTAATCTTAGACAAAACCTTTGAAATGTACTCCGAGGTCGGTCTGCCCGGACGAATACCGGGAATAAATCCGCCGTTCTTCTTCAAATTGTTCGCAATCTCAATCGGATTGAACTGAATTGCGGTATAGAAATATGTGAAGAAGATTATAAGCAGGAAGTACAATACTCCGTATACCATACTCGTGGTAGAGAGATATTTGAGGACAGTACCCCAGAAGCCGGGGTCGCCCGCGTTAACTCCGAAGAATGCCGCAATAGTTCCGGGGAACGATATAATCGACATCGCAAAGATAATCGGAATAACGCCAGCCGCCGCAACCTTAATCGGAATATGCGTACTCTGTCCGCCGTACATCTTTCTGCCGACAACGCGCTTTGCGTACTGAACCGGAATACGTCTTTCCGCGTCGGTCATCCAAACAACGAAGCCGACTACGACTATCGCGAACACAAGGATAAGCAACGCATAAATCCAGTTGTCAAGCGCATAGAGTGACATTGCCAGTCTGGGAAGTCTCGAAACGATACCCGCAAAAATGATAAGCGAAATACCGTTGCCGACGCCCTTTTCGGTAATCTGCTCGCCCAGCCACATAAGAAACGCCGTACCTGCGGTAAAAGTGATTATGATAACCACCGCGCTCATAAAACCGGGGCTTACAACGGCAGACCTGAGCAGGAAGTAAAGTCCGATAGCCTGAATAAGAGCCAGCACAACAGTGCCGTATCTCTGAATTTGAGCAATCTTCTTTCTTCCCTCCTCGCCCTCTCTCTGCATTCTCTCAAGCGCGGGAATAGCCACGCACAAAAGCTGCATAATAATTGACGAGTTAATATACGGTGTAATGCTCATTGCGAATATAGTGGCGTTTGAAAACGCACCGCCGGAAATAATATCGATAAATCCGAGCATGGAGTTATCGGTATTTCCGAATATGCTCTGCAAAGCATCATGCGAGAGCAGCGGAACCGGAATCGTCGCGCCAAGTCTGAAAACTATCAGCAAAACTATCGTATATAAAATCTTTTTCCTCAAATCAGGAATTTTCCAAGCGTTTTTTAACGTTTCGAGCATTGCTTACAACACCTCTACCTTTCCTCCGGCAGCAGTAATTTTCTCCTCTGCCGACTTACTGAATCTTACCGCGCGAACGGTGAGCTTCTTATCAATGTCACCGCGTCCGAGTATAACAACTCCGTCGCAGATTTTCGAGATAACTCCGCTTTCCTTTAAAAGTTCCGCAGTAACCTCGGTGCCGTCCTCAAACTTGTTGAGCGCCTCAACATTTATTGAAACATACTTCTTTGCAAAAATGTTATTAAAACCTCTCTTGGGAAGACGTCTGTAAATCGGCATCTGACCGCCTTCAAAGCCCGGTCTTACACCGCCGCCCGATCTGGCGTTCTGTCCTTTATGACCCTTGCCGGCAGTTTTTCCGTTGCCGCTTGCGTGACCTCTGCCGACTCTGTAACGATCCGTCTTAGAGCCTGCCGCAGGCGTTAATTCATGAAGTTTCATCTTTCCTACACCTCCTTGGTTTTACTTGGGTAAGGGACATCTGTCCCCGTATTTCAAAAATCAAAACTGCTCTTACGCTTCCTCAACGGAAACAAGATGCTTAACTTTAAAAATCATTCCTCTTATCTGGTCGTTGTCGGGCTTTTCAACGGTCTGACGGATTTTTCTGAGTCCGAGTGCTTTGACCGTAGCTATCTGGTCCTTCTTACAACCGATTGTACTCTTTACGAGAGTAACCTTAACTGTCTTTGCCAAGGCTATAAACCTCCTTCTTGCACGCCTTACGCGGCGGCATTACATTATTTCTTCGGGCTTCTTACCCCTGAGCTTTGCCACCTCATCAAGGCTTTTAAGCGCGGCAAGCGCCTCTATTGTAGACGCAACAACGTTTTTCGGATTGTTGCTTCTGAGACTCTTTGCGCGAATGTCCTTAACTCCGGCAAGCTCAAGTACCGCACGGGCGGGACCTCCCGCCAAAACTCCGGTACCTTCTTTAGCGGGCTTCAAAAGCACTCTGCCCGCACCGTACTCGCCGATAATCTCGTGAGGGATGGTAGTTCCTACCATTTGAACGGTTATCATATTCTTCTTTGCGTCGTCAATACCCTTTCGTATAGCGTCCGCAACTTCGCCCGCTTTTCCTTGTCCGCAGCCGACGTGACCTTCGCCGTCACCCACTACGACCAACGCGCTGAATCTTACCGTTCTGCCGCCCTTTACCGTCTTTGCAACACGGTTTATATAAACAACTCTTTCGCTGAGTTCAAGTGCATCAGCGTCAATTCGTACCTGATTTTCAGATCTTTCAACTACTTCAGCCATTTTGCTTTATTTCACCTCTTTTAATTAGAATTCCAGTCCGCCCTCGCGTGCAGCCGCTGCAAGCTCCGCAACTCTGCCGTGATAAACGTAACCGCCTCTGTCAAACACAACCTGCTTAATGCCCTTGTCGAGCGCCTTCTTTGCAATAAGCTCGCCGACAGCCTTAGCAGCCTCGCAGTTGCCTCCGTTCTTACCTTTAAGCTCCGCTTCAAGGGTAGATGCGGCAACAAGCGTGTTTCCCGTTGTGTCGTCAATAATCTGAGCGTATATATTCTTCAAGCTTCTGAACACGCAAAGTCTGGGAACATCGGAAGTACCCGAAACCTTTTTGCGTACTCTTGCGTGTCTCGCAAGTCTTGATACGTTGCTGTTAACCTTTTTAATCATATACTTTTCGCACCTCCTCAGGTGTATAAATATAATACCGATAAAATAGCAGTCCGAAGAAATTACTTCTTCTTAGCGCCCGCTTTTCCTTCTTTTCTTCTGATATGCTCGCTTGCATATTTAATACCCTTGCCCTTATACGGCTCCGGCGGTCTCTTTTCTCGCACCTGCGCCGCAAACTGACCTACCTTCTGCTTATCGGGACCCGATATAACTATCTGGTTGGGCTGGGGAACATCAATGGTAATACCCTCCGTTTCCTCCATTTCAACCTGATGCGAGTAACCCAAATTCATAACCAGCTTCTTACCCTGCTTCTGCGCACGATAACCTACGCCGTTTATTTCAAGCTCCTTTTTAAAGCCTTCCGAAACACCTGTCACCATATTCGCAACAAGAGTGCGTGTAAGTCCGTGCAAAGACTTGTGTCGCTTATCTTCGCTCGGACGCTCAACGACAATCGTATCGCCGTCAATTTTTATAGCCATTTCGGGCGGCATAGACTGAACCAAAGTTCCCTTTGCGCCCTTAACCGTAACCTCATTGGCGTCGCTTACCTTAACCTCAACGCCTGCCGGAATGGTGATAGGCTTATTTCCAATACGAGACATTGTATTTCCTCCTTCCTTACCAAATAAATGCTAAAACTTCGCCGCCGACATTCTGGCGTCTTGCCTCTTTGTCGGTCATAACGCCTTTCGACGTTGAAATGATTGCAATACCCAATCCCTTCAAAACTCTCGGAATATCGTCCTTTGCGGCGTATATTCTAAGACCGGGCTTGCTCACTCTCTTAAGACCCGAAAGAACCTTTTGCTTGTTCTCTCCGTATTTAAGAGAAATTCTGATAACGCCCTGGATGTTGTCGTCTATATACTCAACACCCTTTATATAGCCTTCGTTCAGCAAAATATTTGCAATCGCCTTTTTTATGTTAGACGCGGGAATATCCACTGTCGCGTGCTTTGAATTATTAGCGTTTCTTATTCTTGTCAACATATCTGCAATGGGGTCTGTAATTTGCATAACGTGTCTTGCCTCCTTTTATGCGGATTTTTAGAGATAGTATGGTTTTCCGTTCTGACATCACACCAATTCTGCTCTGAAATCGTCGCCAAAATGCTCCGCGCCGATTGCAAAGCAGAATTGGCATAACCGTAACCACTTACCCCTTTATAAAAACTTTATTTAATTAACCCTAACGGCTTACCAGCTTGCTTTCTTTACGCCGGGAATCTGACCCTTATAGGCAAGCTCTCTGAAACAAATTCTGCAAATGCCGAATTTTCTGAGATACGCGTGAGGTCTGCCGCAGATTTTGCACCTGTTGTACGCTCTCGTTGAGTACTTCGGCTTTCTCTGCTGCTTGATAACCATTGACTTCTTTGCCATAATGCTTTAAATCGCCTCCGTCCTTTAATTTTTATCTTGTAAACGGCGCGCCCATAAGCGACAGAAGCTCTTTTGCTTCCTCGTCGGTATGCGCGGTTGTTACAAATATAATATCCATACCGCGGATTTTGTCTATCTTATCGTAGTCAATCTCAGGGAAAATAAGCTGCTCCTTTATGCCGAGCGAATAATTTCCTCTGCCGTCGAACGAGTTGGGGTTGATGCCTCTGAAGTCACGAACTCGCGGAAGAGCCGCGTTGAACAGTCTGTCAACAAACTCATACATTCTCGAACCGCGGAGAGTGACCTTACAGCCGATGTTCATACCCTCTCTGACCTTAAACGATGCGACCGACTTCTTAGCCTTTGTGATGACGGGCTTCTGACCGGTAATCAGTCCCAAATCGTTAGCAGCGCTTTCTGCGGCCTTCGAGTTATCTTTAGCGTCGCCCACGCCCATATTTATGACCACTTTATCCAGCTTCGGAATTTGCATAACGCTCTTATAGCTGAATTTCTTCATCAAAGCGTCCTTGATTTCCTTTTTATATAATTCTTCAAGTCTCATTAAACTTTACCTCCTTCCGTCTGTAATTATTAGTCGCCGAATGTTTCTCCGCAATTTTTGCAGTAGCGAACGTGCGTTCCGTCCTCAAGAATCTTTCTGCCGACTCTCGAAGCCGAGTTGCACTTATTGCAAACATTCATAACCTTGCTTGCGTAGATAGGCGTTTCCTGCTTTATAATGCCGCCGCTCTCGCCCATACGGCGCGGTTTCTTATGCTTTGTAGCCATCGAAACACCTTCAACGACAACCATTCGTCTTTCGGGGTCAACCGATAAAACCTTACCCTTTTTGCCTCTGTCCTTACCGGACAAAACAACAACGGTATCTCCTGTTCTAACGTGCATTTTATTGCTCAATGTCTGCACCTCCTTAATTTCAATTCAGTCGGGGCAAGCCCCTCCTGCGCCTCCGTGGGCGCGAAAATTATAAAACTTCGGGAGCGAGCGAAAGGATTTTCATAAACTCCTTCTCGCGAAGCTCTCTTGCCACAGGTCCGAATATACGCGTACCTCTCGGCGTCTTGTCATCTCTGATGATAACCGCGGCGTTCTCGTCAAACTTTATCTGTGAACCGTCGGCGCGCTTTACGCCCTTTACGCTTCGCACGATAACCGCCTTAACAACGTCGCCCTTCTTAACGCCGCCGCCCGGAGTGGCTTTTTTTACCGAAGCGGTGATAACATCGCCGATGTTGCCGTAACGTCTTGTGGAGCCGCCGGTTATGTGGATACACATAATTTCTTTCGCTCCGCTGTTATCCGCAACCTTCAAAAGCGTCTGCTGTTGTATCATAACGGGTTAAACCTCCTTATAAATTTTCTGTAATTTTTTACAGATTGGCAAAATAAGAAAATTACTTCGCCTTCTCAACTATTTCAACAACTCTCCATCTCTTGTCCTTGGAGAGCGGTCTGGTTTCCATAACCTTAACTCTGTCGCCCATACCGCAGGTGTTATTCTCATCGTGAGCCTTCAGCTTATAGGTTCTTTTCATAACCTTGCCGTATACGGGGTGCTTAACGCTTCCTTTAATCGCAACTACCACGGTTTTATCCATCTTGTTGCTGACAACCTCGCCTATACGCACTTTTCTGTAATTACGTTCGCTCATTCAATACACCCCCTACGCGTTTGCGCCGGCATTCAAGCCCAGCTCTTTTTCTTTTATGATTGTTTTCACTCTTGCGATTTCCTTTTTAACAGCCACTATTCTCATAGGATTGTCAAGCTGATTTGTGGCGTTCTGGAAACGAAGGTTGAAAAGTTCTTCTTTCAAATCGTTGAGCTTATCCGAAAGCTCCTGCTGAGAAAGGTCTCTAATTTCATTTATCTTCATTAACTATCACCTTCCGTTTCGTCAATCTGGTCAATTTTCCTGACAAATTTGCACTTAATCGGGAGCTTGTGCATTGCAAGACGCATAGCTTCTTTTGCCGTTGCCTCGGAAACTCCGCCAATCTCAAACATAACGCGTCCCGGCTTAACAACGGCTACCCAATACTCAGGCGCACCTTTACCGCTACCCATTCGGGTTTCAGCGGGCTTTGCCGTAACCGGCTTGTCGGGGAATATCTTAATCCAAACCTGTCCGCCTCTCTTGATGTAACGCGTCATAGCGATACGAGCTGCCTCGATTTGGTTGCTGGTAATCCAGCCGGGGCTCTGCGCCTGCAAACCGTAATCACCGTATGTTACCTTGTTGCCGCGCAACGCCTTGCCCTTCATTCTGCCTCGTTGCACTTTTCTGTGCTTAACTCTTTTTGGCGATAACATTATCTTCTGCCTCCTTCTCTGCTGCGTCTGGGAGCAGCCGCGGGAGCAGCTTTTGCAGCGTTTTTGTTCTCAGGCAAAATTTCGCCCTTGTAAATCCAAACTTTAACGCCGAGCTTTCCGTAGGTTGTATTCGCCTCGGCAAAGCCGTAATCAATGTCGGCTCTGAGAGTCTGAAGCGGAATCGTACCCTCGTGATATTGCTCGGTTCTCGCGATTTCCGCGCCGCCTACGCGACCCGCAACCGCCGTCTTGATGCCCTTTGCACCCAGCTTCATTGTTCTTGCCATTGCCTGCTTCATAGCTTTTCTGAACGAAATACGTCTCTCAAGCTGCGACGCAATGTTTTCCGCAACGAGCTGTGCGCTCATATCGGCAACCTTAACCTCCATAACATTCAAAATTATGGATTTTCCCGTGAGCGCCTCAACATCTTTCTTGAGCTTTTCAATCTCACTGCCGCCCTTACCGATAACGATACCGGGTTTTGCACAGTGAACAGAAAGACGAATCTTATTGGCAAACTTCTCTATTTCAATCTTGTCAACGCCTGCCTGATAAAGTCTTTTCTTGAGATACTTTCTGAGGTTGTAGTCCTCTACGAGGTTATCTCCGAAATTCTTTTTATCGGCGAACCAGCGTGAATCCCAATCTTTTATAATACCTACTCTGAGGCCGTGGGGATTAACTTTCTGACCCATACTGTTTACCCTCCTTTTCGATTATTCCTTTTCCTTTAATTTGATTGTGATGTGGCTTGTCTTTTTATTGATTCGGTAAGCTCTGCCCTGCGCCCTCGGCTGAATCCTCTTGAGCGTGGGACCCTGGTCTGCGTAAACTTCCGAAACATATAAATTGTCCACATTCATCTGGTGGTTGTTCTCAGCGTTCGCAATCGCGGACTTAAGGAGCTTTTCAACAACCGGGCTTGCCGCCTTGGGAGTATTCTTGAGAATACCGAGAGCCACGCCGACAGGCTTATTTCTAATCAAATCTATTACAACTCTTACCTTTCGCGGTGCTATGCGAATATGGTAAACCTTTGCAACTGCTTCCATTTGTAAATCTCCTTTCCGACGAATAAAACTCCGTCAAGTCTAAGCGGCAAAACGCCGCAAATACTCTATTTGCTGGTCTTTGCGCCCGCGTGTCCGCGGAATGTTCTCGTCGGAGCAAACTCACCGAGCTTATGTCCGACCATATCCTCGCTCACATATACCGGAACGTGCTTTCTTCCGTCATAGACCGCGATGGTGTGACCTACCATTTCGGGGAAAATCGTGGAAGCGCGCGACCATGTTTTAACAACGCTTTTTTCGCCCTTTTCGTTCATCGCGTTTATTCGCGACATAAGTCTTTCTTCGACGAAAGGACCTTTTTTAACGCTTCTGCCCATTTCATAACCTCCATTCTAATGGTTATTAGTATCCGCCGTTCATTATTTCGCGTTTCTGCGCTTAACAATGAACTTATCACTCTTGTTCTTCTTCTTTCTGGTCTTGTAGCCGAGAGCCGGTTTACCCCACGGGGTAACGGGGCTCGGACGACCGATAGGCGACTTGCCTTCACCACCGCCGTGCGGGTGGTCGTTCGGGTTCATAACAACACCGCGAACGGTAGGACGCCAGCCCATATGTCTTTTTCTGCCGGCTTTACCGATGTTGATGTTCTCATAATCCGCGTTGCCTACCTGACCTATTGTCGCGCGGCAGTTAAGTCTGATAATTCTAACCTCGCCGGAGGGAAGTCTTACCTGAGCAACTCCGTTTTCCTTAGCCATAAGCTGAGCCGTGTTGCCCGCGCTTCTTACGAGCTGACCGCCCTTGCCGGGGTTAAGCTCGATATTGTATATCATGGTACCTACCGGAATCTGCGAAAGCTCCATTGCGTTGCCGGGCTTTATATCAACACCCTTGCCCGACTCAACAACGTCACCCTTTTTCAGTCCCAACGGCGCGATGATATATGTCTTAACGCCGTCCTCATACAAAAGGAGCGCGATGTTTGCCGACCTGTTGGGGTCGTACTCAATCGACTGAACGGTAGCCTTCATTCCGTCCTTGTTTCTTTTGAAATCAATCACTCTGTACTTGCGCTTCGCGCCGCCGCCGCGGTGTCTTACCGTAATTCTTCCGTAGGAATTGCGGCCTGCCTTGCTTTTGAGCGGACGGAGAAGCGACTTTTCCGGCTCTACCTTGTCGATTTCCTCAAACGTGGAAACCGTCATCTGACGCAGAGACGGAGTGGTCGGTTTATATTTCTTAATACCCATTTTCTACTCTCCTTCTCTCGATTTATTACGACTCAAAGAGCTCTATGGTCTTGCTGTCGGGAGTGAGCTTTACGACAGCTTTCTTCCAATCCGCTCTTTTTCCGCTGTGAACGCCCATTCTCTTGGGCTTTCCGCTGTAATTGATTGTGGTGACCTTGGCAACCTTTACCTTGAAGATCTCCTCAACCGCCTTCTTAATCTCAATCTTATTTGCGTCCGTCGCAACCTCAAAGGTGTACTTCTTGTCCGCAACCTGATCCATACTCTGCTCAGTAATGATAGGTCTTTTTACAACATCATATACCGATTTCATTATGCGTACACCTCCTCAAGCTTTGCAACCGCGTCTTTTAAGATAATGCACTTCGTGTGTCCCAGCACCTCGTATGTGTTTATCGCTCCTACATAAGTCGTGTCAACGCCTTTAATGTTTCTTGCCGACATATAAACCGTCTTGTCGTTTTCGGGAAGCACGAAAAGCGCTTTCTCGGTCACGCCGAGATTTTTAAGAATCTCCGCAACCTTGCTTGTCTTAATCTCGTCCAGCTTCATATCCTCCAAGACGATAAGCTCCTCATCGTTTACCTTGGACGTGAGCGCCGACTTAAGCGCAAGCTGCTTTACCTTACGGTTTATGGTGTAGCTGTAATCTCTCGGCTTGGGACCGAGCGCAACGCCGCCGCCTGTCCACTGAGGAGCGCGGATACTGCCCTGTCTTGCACGGCCTGTACCCTTTTGTCTCCACGGCTTTGCGCCGCCGCCGCGAACTTCCGTTCTCGTTTTGGTGCTTTGCGTACCGTGTCTCTGATTTGCAAGATAATTGACGACTGCCTGATGCATTGCGTCCACATTTACCTCAACGCCGAAAACACTCTCGCTAAGCACTACCTCGCCGGTCTTTTCGCCGGCTGTGTTATATAAATCTACCTTAGGCATATCTCAAATCCTCCTCTCTTATAGTCTAAACGCTCTTCTTAACAGCGTTCTTGACCGTGACCAATCCGCCCTTGGGGCCCGGAACGGCTCCCTTTATAAGAAGCAGATTTCTCTCGGTATCAACCTTAACAACGTCAAGGTTCTGTATTGTAACTCTTTCAGCGCCCAAATGACCGGGCATCTTCTTTCCTTTATATACTCTCGACGGGTCGGATGCCATACCCAGCGAACCGGGGCCCCTGTGGTACTTACTGCCGTGAGTCATAGGACCTCTGTGCGTTCCCCATCTCTTAATGGTACCCGCATATCCTTTACCCTTGCTAGTACCCACAACGTCAACGATGTCGCCCTCCGCGAAAATGTCGACCTTGATTTCGTCGCCTACGTTCATCTCGGCGGCATTGTCAAGCCTGAACTCTCTCACATATCTCTTGGGCGCGGTGTTCGCCTTTTTGAAGTGACCCTCAGCCGGCTTGGTGGTGTGCTTCGTTTTCTTGTCCTCAAAGCCTACCTGAACCGCATCGTAGCCGTCGTTCTCAACGTCCTTCTTCTGAACGACAACGTTCGGAGTCGCCAGAATAACGGTAACCGGAATAAGTTTTCCGTCCTCGGCAAAAATCTGAGTCATACCCAGCTTTTTGCCCAAAATTGCCTTTTTCATTGAATTTCCTCCTAAAATTACAAAGTATTGGTTTCCGATTAAGGCGGAAACTTGCCTTGTGCCGAAGCGTTTCCGCTTACAGCTTGATGTCGATTGCAACGCCCGCCGGCAAATCGAGGTGCTTGAGCGCGTCGATTGTCTTTGCGTTGGGGCTCAAAACATCAATAAGTCTCTTGTGCGTCTGAAGCTCAAACTGCTCGCGGCTGTCCTTGTACATGTGAACAGCTCTCAAAATCGTAACGACTTCTTTCTTTGTCGGAAGCGGAACGGGACCTGAGACCTTAGCGCCTGTTCTCTTAGCCGTTTCAACGATTTTAGCCGCCGACCTGTCGATTAAGTTGCAGTCATAAGCTTTAAGCCTGATTCTGATTTTTTCTGCTGCCATGCTATACCCTCCTTGTAAATTTTATACACTGTGCCGGGCGTATCTCACAGCCTGATAATTAAACCCGAAACCTCACAGGTCGCTTTGCGACGCGGTTTTCGGGGCAGACAGACATAGCTTCGCCAAAAGGTTACAGCATATCCCTTTTGGAAAAAATATCCCTGTATTCTGATGAAAATGTGACAGTTTTCCGCCCTGTTTTTTAACCGGACATTCTCCCTCGAAATTCCCGAAATCCCTTGCGCCGCAAGGCTTTCGCCACCTCCGAGTTCATCGATTGTCATTGTCACGCCTGACTATTATACTACACAATTTTTGAAAAATCAAGTCTTTTTTGGAATTTTTTACGGACAAAAATGTATGGTTAAAGGAATTTTCAAAATAACGATTGCGGCATTAAAGCCGGTACGTTATAATTATATATAGAACAGAAAGAGAGATGGGGCAGCAATGCGTTTTATTCCGGCAGGAAAGGACTGATTGAAATAGTTAAGCATAAATTTGCAAAAATATTTTTGTTGCTAATATTATTGATAACGATAATTATAATCATTTATATGATAATAGGATTGCTATCGGGCAGCAATAATTATGAGGACTTAATTTTTCATAATTTTAATTTGCAGGATGAATATTTCAGTGTTAATGTCGAAACATGGTCAAGCGGAAAAACTTTTAGAAAATATAAGTATAAGATAGAAGGGGAAAACTTATATTTAACTATAAGAAGCGGATTGGCAATGAAAAATATCGGAACAGGAATTTTAGAAGTGGAAATTAAAGATAAAAAATTAACTAATGTAAAGAATGTGTATGTTAAAAACGGGAAAGAAATAAAATTGATATGGACCCGAAGTAATTAAGTTTTTCGAACAAAGCGGCTTTATGGCGCCGGTTTCTTACACAAGAAACCGGCGAAAAGAGCGTTTAGGGGCAAGCCCCTTGAATAATTCTTTTGTTACTTTTTATTGTTAGCAAGAAAAGTAAGTTGCTCCAAACGGCAGTTTGGAAAAAATCCTGTTTCTCCGCTCGGAGAAAAGAACATAGTCCAAAATATTTATGTAATATATAATAAGGAAGTGATTTCAAAATTAAACATTCGGATGTCCGCGCAGCTTGCCGCGAATTTTTCTTTACAAATAAGCGTCTGAGTGTTAAACTTAAAGCGTCAAGCAGTAAATTTTACTTTTCGGTAAAAATGTGGGCTTTGTTTTCATATGTGCGTACTTTGTTCTATGGAAATCAGAAAATTGTCTGACAACAATCGGAGCCGTGCATTTTTACGCGCGGCTTTGTGCCGCGCTTTTTTGTTTGCAAACAGGATACTCACAGCCCCCGCACAACGTGCGGGGCTGTGAGTTTTTCAAATTCCGTATTATTACGCCCGTTCCCAAAGGAACATATTGTTGTCAAACTCCGCGTTCAGCCTGCCCGTGTCCTTCAGCCACGCGAGATAGGAGCGCACGGCACAGCCCACCAGGGCGTACTGCTCAAAATTCATTTTCAGCTCATAATCCGCAAACAACCTTTGCAGTATCGCTTCAAAGCAGAGCGGCTCTTTGCACAGCTCCGTTATTTTCTCCGCCGTCTCGTCTACCTTATCTATGTTATACTGCGCCAAATCCGAAACATCCTCCGCAGCCTCGGCGTGCGACGGCACGAAAAACGCCGCAGTCATCGACTTCACCTTTTCAAGCGTATCGAGATACGCGGCAACATCGTATATAAAACCTATTTTGTATTTGTCGAGCGTTTCGCGCGAGGAAAGACAGTCGGCAAGGTAAACCACGTCGTCGGGCGTGCGAAAGCCCTTCATATCAAAGAAATGTCCGGGTAAATCAATCATTTCAAAGCCGTCGGGCAAAACGTCGGCGGTCAGACATTCCACGTCGCTCTCCTGCGCCAAAAGGAATTTATGGCGCAGTTCGCGACAGGGATAGCCGCCGTACAGAAGCGACGGTTCCAAAACCGTGTGCCGCGCAAAGGCGCGCTCAATGCCGCAGGCGTATATTTTACAGTTCGTCTGCCCCTGCAAATATCTGTTTCCGCCTATATGGTCGGCGTGGGAGTGGGTGTTGTAGATTGCCCCGAGCCGCCAGCCGTTCTCGTCCAAAATACGGCGCACCCTACGTCCCGCGTCCTTATCGCTGCCGCTGTCTATAAGGCATACCTCGCCGTCTCCCGTTACCACAAGCCCTATTTTGGCGGGGCTTTGAATATAATAGCTGTTCCCCGCCGCCCGTATCAGTTCGTACATTCAAATAACCTCCCGAATAAACCGAATCACATAACATCTGCAAGCAAAGAGGTCACCGCAAATGCGGTGACCCCCGATGTCCGGCGTTTAAAAGTCGCGCCGAGACAAATTCAAAATTATTTGCTCTTTATAGCCGCCTGAGCCGCCGCAAGACGCGCAATCGGCACGCGGAACGGTGAGCAGGACACATAGTCCAGACCGATATTGTGGCAGAACTCAACCGAAGCGGGGTCGCCGCCATGCTCGCCGCATATTCCGACGTGAAGATTCGGATTTACGGGCTTGCCGAGCTTGATAGCCATTTCCATAAGCTTGCCAACGCCCTTTTGGTCGAGCTTTGCAAACGGGTCGTTCTCAAAAATCTTGGTATCGTAATACGCGTCGAGGAACTTGCCCGCGTCGTCGCGCGAGAAGCCGAACGTCATCTGAGTGAGGTCGTTCGTACCGAAGCAGAAGAACGCCGCCTCGGTCGCAATTTCGTCAGCCAAAAGCGCGGCTCTCGGAATTTCAATCATCGTTCCCACCTGATAATCAAGCTTAACGCCCGCCGCGGCTATTTCAGCGTCCGCCGTTTCAACAACCGCGTTCTTAACGAATTTAAGCTCCTTAACATCGCCGGTAAGCGGAATCATTATTTCGGGAACCATATCCCAATCGGGGTGAGCCTTCTTTATATTTATTGCCGCACGGATTACCGCCTTTGTCTGCATTTTTGCAATTTCGGGATAAGTTACCGCAAGACGGCAGCCTCTGTGTCCCATCATCGGGTTAGCCTCGTGCAGACCGTCAACAATGGCGCGTATCGTTTCAACCGACTTGCCCTGAGCCTTAGCCAGCGCCTCAATATCCGCGTCCTCTGTCGGTACAAACTCGTGAAGCGGGGGGTCAAGGAAACGAATTGTAACCGGATTGCCCTCCAGCGCCTCATAGAGCTTTTCAAAGTCGCCCTGCTGCATAGGCATAATCTTGTCAAGCGCCTTTTCTCTCTCCTCAACCGTGTCCGCGCAAATCATCTCTCTGAACGCGCCTATTCTGTCGCTTTCAAAGAACATATGCTCGGTACGGCAAAGTCCGATACCCTCTGCGCCCAGTTCTTTTGCCTTTTTAGCGTCTGCGGGAGTGTCGGCGTTGGTTCTTACTTTCATTGTCCTGTACTTGTCGGCCCAGCCCATAATTCTGCCGAACGTGCCGCTTATCGAAGCGTCGACCGTCGGGATGCTTCCGTCATAAATGTTACCTGTCGAGCCGTCGAGCGAGATATAATCGCCCTCGGTGTAAGTCTTACCCGCAAGAGTAAACTTCTTGTTTTCCTCATCCATAACAATGTCGCCGCAGCCCGATACGCAGCAGGTACCCATACCGCGCGCAACAACCGCCGCGTGAGAGGTCATACCGCCGCGAACCGTCAGAATACCCTGAGCCGCCTTCATACCCTCTATATCTTCGGGAGAAGTTTCGAGGCGGACAAGAACGACCTTTTCGCCGTTTGCCGCCCACGCCTTAGCGTCGTCAGCCGTAAACACGATTTTTCCGCAAGCCGCGCCGGGAGACGCGCCGAGTGCCTTTCCGACAGGCTCGGTCGCCTTAAGAGCCGCGGGGTCAAACTGCGGGTGCAGGAGAGTATCAAGGTTTCTGGGGTCTATCATAAGTACCGCTTCTTCTTCGCTTATCATACCCTCGTCAACCAAATCGCAGGCAATCTTGAGAGCCGCCTGAGCCGTTCTCTTACCGTTTCTGGTCTGAAGCATATAGAGCTTTCTGTCCTCAATCGTAAACTCCATATCCTGCATATCTCTGTAATGATTTTCAAGTGTAGAGCAAATCTTTACGAACTGCTCGTAAACCTCGGGCATAACCTCTTTGAGCTGGTCTATCTTCTGCGGTGTGCGAACGCCCGCAACAACGTCCTCGCCCTGAGCGTTCATAAGGAATTCGCCCATCAGACGCTTCTCGCCGGTTGCGGGGTCGCGCGTGAACGCAACGCCGGTACCCGACGTCTCGCCCATATTACCGAACGCCATCATCTGCACGTTTACCGCGGTACCCCACGAATACGGAATATCGTTGTCGCGGCGGTACACGTTCGCTCTCGGATTATCCCACGAGCGGAACACTGCCTTTATCGCGCCGAAGAGCTGCTCCTTCGGGTCGGTCGGGAAGTCTGCTCCGACCTTTTCCTTGTATTCAGCCTTGAACTGGTCTGCAAGCGTTTTGAGGTCGTCGGCGGTAAGCTCAACGTCCTGAGTAACACCCTTTTCCTCTTTCATCTTGTCGATGAGAACTTCAAAGTACTTCTTTCCGACCTCCATAACAACGTCGGAGTACATCTGTATAAATCTGCGGTAGCAGTCCCACGCCCAACGCGGGTTGCCCGACTTTTTCGCCATAACCTCCACAACGTCCTCGTTAAGTCCGAGGTTCAAGATGGTATCCATCATACCGGGCATAGACGCTCTCGCGCCGCTTCGTACCGAAACAAGAAGCGGATTTTCCTTATCGCCGAACTTCTTTCCGGTTTTTTCTTCCATTTTGGCAATATATTCAAGTATCTCCGCCTGAATATCGTCGTTAATTTTTCTGCCGTCCTCATAGTACTGGGTACACGCCTCGGTAGAAATCGTAAAGCCCTGCGGTACAGGCAAGCCGAGCTTAGTCATTTCGGCAAGGTTCGCACCTTTTCCGCCGAGAATTTCTCTCATACCCGCGTTGCCCTCAGAAAACAAATAGACAAACTTTTTCATATTTTTCCTCCTTAAATAGTCGTTGGTATTTAATTTTTATGATTTTTTAATTTAAAAATTTTATTCCGTTTTTTTCTTCGCTTTTTCTTTTTGCGTAACTTTTTGAAAAAGCTGCGTAAAAGAGAGGAGCAGACCTCCTCGTCAATTCCGCCGACGTACTCCGCCTTATGGCAAAAATTGCCATCGTCAAAAAGACGGATGACCGAAACCACCGCTCCGCCCTTCGGGTCGAGCGCTCCGAAATATACCTTTTTTATCCGCGACTGAATCACCGCGCCCGCACACATGGCGCACGGCTCCAAGGTCACATACATCTCGCAGCCGTCCAAGCGCCAGTCGCCGATACGGCGGCACGCTTTGTTTATTGCTATTATTTCGGCGTGGCACAGCGCGTTCTTCCTGCCCTCGCGCAGATTGTGCGCCCGCGCTATTATCTCGCCGTCTTTTACAATTACCGCCCCCACCGGAGCTTCGCCGCGCCTTGCCGCCCGTTTTGCCTCGCGGACAGCCGCTTCCATAAACTCATTCATCAAACCGACAGTCCGAGTAAAAAAGCATAAATTAACCCCTATAAAAAATAGGGGTCAATTTATTACTTTTTAACATATGCCTTAATTTCAGCATCAAGCTCGTCGGCGTCATCAGCGTGTACCTCTACCTTAATCGGCTTTGCGAGGTCAAGACTGAATATGCCCATTATCGACTTAGCGTCAACAACATATCTGCCCGATATCAAATCAACGTCGCAATCGTACTTGCTTACCATATTAACAAAACCCTTGACTTCGTTGATTGAATCCAACATAATTTCATACGTTTTCATAGCAAAAACCTCCGTTTTTTATTTACCTTCCTGTATTTTCCAGTTCAGGTAATTATGTTTATATATATTATACATTTTTTTCTTGCATTAGTCAATCTAAAATTGTATAATTTATTGTATAAATTTTTGCTTCAACTTTTATACAATTTTACTAAAGGCGGTGTCTGAAATTACAGTAAAATTCATAACTCTCGGCTGTAAAACCAATTTTTACGAAAGCGAAGCCATGGCAAAGCTGTTTTCAAAGCGCGGCTATACCGTCATACAAGACGGTGCGGCGGACGTTTACGTTATAAACACCTGTACCGTGACGGGAGTCGGTGCGCAGAAGTCGCGCCGCCACATACGCCACGCCAAGCACGAAAACCCCAATGCCGTCATCGCGGTATGCGGCTGTTACTCTCAGACCGAGCCGGAAGCCGTCGCCGGCATTGCCGAGGCCGACGTTATCGCGGGCACTTCAAGCCGCCGAAATATAGTAGACCTTGTAGAGCGCGCGCAAAAGGGCGAACGGGTCAACGCCGTTTCGGACATTGCGCAAATTCGGGAGTTTGAAGAGCTTTCCGCCGACGTTTCGCAGAGCCGCACGAGGGCGGTCGTAAAAATACAGGACGGCTGCGACAACTTCTGTACATACTGCATAATTCCGTTTGCGCGCGGTCGCGTGCGAAGCCGCCGTATCGAAAATATAACCGACGAAGTCCTCTCGCTCGCCGAATCGGGCTATCGGGAAATCGTGCTTACGGGTATTCACATAGACTCTTACGGAAAAGACTTCGGCGGCTCGCCGTCACTGATTGACGTTATTGAAAGGATATGCGAAACCGAGGGAATAGAGCGTGTGCGCATCGGCTCGCTCGAACCCACCGCCGTAACTCCCGAATTTGCGGAGAGGGCGGCGAAGCTGAGCGCGCTTTGCCCGCAGTTCCACCTGTCTCTTCAAAGCGGGTGCGACGAAACGCTTAAGAGAATGAACAGACGTTACACTACGGACGAATACCGCGCCGCGGTGCGGCTTTTGCGCGAAAAATTCCCCGACGCGGCAATCACCACCGACCTTATGGTCGGCTTTGCGGGCGAAACCGACGAGGAATTTCAAAAGTCGCTCAATTTTGTGCGCGAGATTGGATTTGCGCAGATGCACGTCTTTAAGTACTCGGTGCGTCAAGGCACGGCTGCCGCAAAAATGGGCGGTCAGGTATCCGAGCTTGTCAAAAACGAGCGAAGCGCGGTAATGCTCGCAGCCGCGAAACAAATGAAAAACGATTTTTACGAAAAATATATCGGAAAAACGGTTGAAATAATTGCCGAAGCAAAACTCACGGACGGCTTATATCACGGGTGTACCCCAAATTATACCGACGTTGCCGCAAAATCGGACAGGGATTTGAGAGGAAAAATCGTCAAGGTAAAAATCGAAGCGTTAAAGGACGGTATGCTTTACGGGGAAGTCTCGGAATAGCGGGAATTTTCCCGCGCTACAATCAATCGTCTCAAAAAGCGACTTGCGCTTTGTGCGACGATGTAGGGGCGAACCGTGTTCGCCCGTCTGCGGGTGTACTAACGCAAAAACTTAAATAGAAACAGTAAAATTGGGTTTCCGCTTTATCGCCCGTAGGTTTTTGCCGCGCATTTTAGACATCAGTCTTATGCGCGGCAGGGTTTTTAGGGGCAAAGCCCCTAAACGTGCCTTTTGGTACTTTTCCCCGCGTGGGGAAAAGTACATAATTCCGCCCGCGTTACACGCGGGCGTTGCGGGCGAACACGGTTCGCCCCTACGACCTGAACAGGAAAATTGAAGCACAAAGCGCGACTTACGCTTTGTGCTTGCTTATTTGGCGTTTTACGCAAACCTTTCTGTTTCATTACAGCCCCGTCGCAAATTCGTCGATCAGGTATCTGCCGCTTTGCTGTCTTTGGAGAATGACATAAAAGGTGGCTTCCGTCTGCCCTACTCTATAAATCGAGCCTTCGTGGGGAGTCATATTCACGCTGACGCTCACCACAAAGTCGTTGGAGGATTTTGCATATTCCGACGGCTCAATTTCCATATTCGCAAGCTTTGCCTGCGTCATTCCGAAGCAGTAACCATCCCCGAAGAACGAGCTTACGCAGTTTTCGGTGCAGTAGCGCTTCATATTTGCAAAGTCGCCGTTTTCAAAATATTGAAAGAATTGGTCAACCGTATATTGAGGCGTGTTGTTTTCGTATGGGCTGGTGACTACGACGCGTACATTATCGGCGACAAAGTTTCCGTTTTTGTCATATATCGTATAATCAATAAAATATTTTATGTCAAGCATACAAAGGGCATAGGAATACGGAATATACGTTATATCGTTTCTCAAAATCGGCGCATTGTTCATTTCACGGATTGCACGGCTATTCGGTAATTCGCTGCTCGGATTATATACCACCTGTGCCGCACCGATTTCCAGTTCGTATCTGTCATCGAGCCCATCATAGTTGTCGCCGAAATAAACCGTTACTTTTCCGTTGTCATAGTCGATATAGGCGGTTTCATCCTCCATTGCGCCCACCTTTTCAAAGGTTTCCCTAAGCGGGACATACACCTCTCCGTTTTCGATAAACGGCGGGCTTTCAAGTTCAATCTTTTCGCCGTTATTCAAAATTTCAACCGTGTAATCGTCCGCCGCGAGGTCAGACAGCACTCCGCTTGCAAATACCGTTGTGGACAATAAAACTACCGCAATGACCGCAGATACTGCCGACATGATTTTGCTTGTTCTTTTTTTGTTTTTCATCATTTCAAGTCTCCTTTTGATTATTTTTTTACTACCCGCCATTCCCGTTGTCAAGGGAACGGCTTTTGTTTTGCGCGTGGAGAGCATGGAAAGAATAGTATCAACATAGCTGGTTTCTTCCTCGTTGTTCATCTCGGCAACGACCGACATATCACAAGAAATTTCACACTCCGCATTGATTTGCCGCACCGCATACCAGACAACGGGGTTAAACCAATGAATGCACTTCACCAACGTGGCGAACCACTTATACAGAATATCCCTGCGCCCAAGGTGCGTTGTTTCGTGGCGGAGAATGTTGCGGAGCTGCTCCTCCGTAAACGCTCTTTTGGGCAAAATCAGCACAGGGCGGAACACACCTGTCATAAAAGGCACGTTCACAATGCCGCACGACAGCACACGGACTTTTTTGTCTGTATATTGCCGAAGCTCCGGACAAGCGATTTCCGCAGAATTTTTACGGATTTTTCTGCACAGCAGAGCATACCAGACCAGATACCACAGCAGGAGCGCACATACGCCCGTCAGCCACACAACGCAAAGGGCGTTTCTGCCAATAATCTTCTGCCATAACAGTTCCGCCCTGCTCGGCGTGGCGGTCTGCACTGTCGAAGTATGCGCGATTTCCTGCGGCGTCGGTTCGTTCTCCGCTGTTTGTGAAATCTCCGGTGCCTGCCGCTCATATTGTACAAAAGGCGCGACCGCCTTATCTTGCGGCAGCGAAACCCGTATCGGTAAAATCAGCACCACAAGCACGGCAAGCCAGATGTAATACTGCCAGCCATACCCAAAATGCTTTCGGGTAACGGGTCGCAGCAGCAGGATTATCCCCGTAAGCACCGAGCCTGCAAGGGATGTGATCAAAAGAGAGCTGAGTATCTCGCCTGTCATAGGTTATTTCCTCCTATCTTCAAAAAAGTCCTTCAGTTCTTGAATATCCTCGTCCGACAGGGTATCTTCTTCCGCCAGGGATACTATAAGGTCGCGGGCTGAACCTCCGAAAAGGTTCTGAATCAAGTTCATCGCCTGCCCCTTTTTGTACTCCCTTGCGGAAACCCGCGCCGTATAGTACATCGCTCTGCCCTGCCGCTCGGCATTTAACATTCCTTTTTCCGTAAGCCGCGCAAGAAGCGTGGCAATCGTTGTACGTTTCCATTCTTTGTCTTCCACAAGCTTTCCTATTTCTGCTGCTGTAATCGGCTCACCCGCCTTCCATATCACACGCATAATTTCCAGTTCCGCCTTTGCAATACTGATATTTTCTGTCGACATTGAAAATACCTCCAATTATTTTTATCTACATCTTGTAGACAAATATAGTCTACATCTTGTAGTCTTGTTTGTCAACCCCTTTTTTGAAATTTCTTAAAAAATTTTTGTATTTATATTGATTGTACCAAAAAGCAAAGGCGTCAATTTTCAATTCTTATATTGCTTTTCCGAAGGCAGCGCGGTATAATATTTTTGTAAGCGTGTGCCCACAAAGCGACTTGCGACGATGTAGGGGCGAACCGTGTTCGCCCGTAATGCCCGCGCTCCGCGCGGGCGGGGTTATGTACTTTTCCCCACGCGGGGAAAAGTACCAAAAGGCGCGTTCAAGGGGACACCCCTTGAAAAACCCCACCGCGCATAAGACTGTTGTCTAAAATGCGCGGTAAAACCCAAGAACGGTAAAGTTGAAACCCAACTTTACTATTTCTATTTAAGTTTTCGCGTGAGTGCATCCGCGGCGGGCGAACACGGTTCGCCCCTACAACCCTAGGCAGGGCAAAGCAAGCAAAAAGAGCGACTTGCGACGAAATATATAATCAATAAAAACAAGGAGAAACATTATGAAAAAATTAAAAAACACATTCGCGCTGATTTGCGCCGCGCTGATGATTTTGGCGCTGCTGCCGAGCTGCGCGGGCGCGGACGGCGCGTCATTTTCCGACGTAAACAGCGGCGACTGGTTTTTTGAAAACGTAACTCAAATGAGCGCGGACGGGCTGCTGAAAGGCTACTCCGACGGTACTTTTAAGCCTGACAGCACCATCACATCCGCCGAATTTGTGACGGTCGTATCCCGCGCGGCGGGACTTAGCGAAAGCGCGTCTCAAAATTCTCACTGGGCGGGCGGTCTTATGCAGACCGCGCTGGACAGAGGCTTTTACGATTGGGACGAAATCCCTCCCACAGCCGAAACCTACGACCTGCCTATCACGCGCCAGCTTGCGGTAAAAATCACGATGAATGCGTTTTTGCCCCAAGCGAGCGGAGATTATACCACCGAAACCGCGAAAATAAAGGACTTTGACCAACTGGACGGCAGATACTACAACGCGGTTATCGCGGCATATGCGTCGGGCGTCGCGGGCGGCGACGACAACGGACGCTTTAATCCGAAATCAAGCCTCACCCGTGCCGAAGCGTGCGCTCTCATAACACGCGCAATGCAAAAGTCGGACAAGGCTCTAAGCTCTTCCGAAGCTCCCGCTCCGCCGCAGTCGACAACCGCTCCGCCGCAGGCTCCGAGCGTTTACACAAAGGGCGGCGTCAGCGAAAACGGGCATCTGAAGGTGGTCGGAACACAGCTTTGCAACGAACGCGACGAAGCTGTGGTACTGCGCGGAATGAGTTCGCACGGCATACAGTGGTTCGGCAACTTTCTGAGCGAAACCGCCATAAAATCGACAGCAGAGCGCGGAGCAAACCTTTTCCGCGTCGCTATGTACACGAGTGAAAACGGATATATTCAAAATCCCTCTCTTGCGCAAACTCTAAGCGAAGCGGTGGACACCGCGCTGTCGCTCGATATGTACGCGATTATCGACTGGCATATTTTAAGCGACGGGAACCCGAACACATATATAAATGAAGCCAAGGCGTTCTTTGCCTCGGTTGCGGAGCGTTACAAGGACAGCGCGGGCGTAATTTACGAAATATGCAACGAGCCGAACGGAAACGTAAGCTGGTCGGGCGACGTAAAGCCGTACGCCGAGGAAATCATAAGTACAATACGCGGAATTGACGGCGACGCGGTTATCCTCGTTGGCAGTCCGACCTGGAGCCAGGATTTGCATGAGGTCGCAAAAGACCCGCTAAGCGCCGAGAACATTATGTATACCTGCCACTTCTACGCGGGAACGCATACCGATTGGCTTAGAAGCCGTATTTCGGACGCACTCGCGCAAAATATACCCGTATTTATAAGCGAGTGGGGTACGAGCGACGCGAGCGGCGGAGGCGGCGTTTATATCGACGAGGCGCAAAAGTGGCTCGACTTTCTGAATGAGAACCGGATAAGCTGGGCGAACTGGTCGCTTTGCGACAAGGGCGAAAGCTCGGCGGCTGTCGTGGGCGGCGCGGACATTTCGGACGGCATTTCGGACGACGAACTCACCGCCTCAGGAAAATTCGTATTTTCCCACTTCGCGGACTAAATCCAAAAATCAACAGCCCCCTCTGTTGATTTTTGAAATGCGCTGTGGTAGAATAAAGATAATATAATAATGGTAAAAATCAGTGAAAATCAGGAAAAATCATCAGACTTTGTTTTTGACAAGGAGGACGATACCTTGAATGACGGATTTATAAAAACGGCGGCGGTAACGCCTCCGCTTCGTGTCGCGGCTCCCGAATTTAACGCCGAGCAAATCATAAAACTCACCAAAGACGCGGCGGCGGGCGGCGCGAAGCTCATAGTGTTCCCCGAACTTGCGGTCACCGCTTATACCTGCGGCGATTTGTTTATGCAGTCGGAGCTTATCGAGCGCGCAAACGCCGCACTTGGTAAAATAGCCCGCGAAACAGCGGCGGCGGACGCGCTCATAGTCGTCGGCTTTCCTCTGTCGGTTAACGGAAAGCTGTATAACACCGCCGCGTTTTTGTGCGGCGGAGAGATTCTGGGCTTTGTACCTAAAGTTCACATTCCGAACTACGTTGAATTTTACGAGGCGCGTCACTTTAACTCAATGCAGGGCGTGACCGACATAAGCTTTGGCGGAAAACAGATACCTTTCGGCACAAAGCTGATTTTCTGCGCCGAGAACCTGCCCGACTTTAAGGTTGCCTGCGAGATATGCGAGGATTTGTGGGCGGCGGAGTCGCCCGCGATAAGCCACGCGCAAAACGGCGCTTCAATAATCGTCAATCTGTCGGCAAGCGACGAGGCTGTGGGAAAGAGCGACTTCCGAAACAGCCTTGTGCTGGCGCAGTCGTCAAAGCTGCTGTGCGGCTATATATATGCGGGCGCGGGCGAGGACGAGTCCACCACCGATATGGTATTTTCGGGGCACAGCCTTATCTACGAAAACGGCAAAAAGCTCGCGGAGCGTCCGCTTTTTACCACGGGCATAATCTACGCCGACATAGACGTTTCGCGTCTTATGGGTGAAAGGCGCAAAACCACCACCTTTAAAAACGAGTTTGACGGCGAGTACAGGCGTGTTTACTTCAACGTAAAAATTGCCGAGACCCGCCTTTCGCGCACGTTTGAGCGGCGTCCGTTTGTTCCCTCCGACAAAAAATCCCTCGCCGAAAGATGCGAAAGCATTTTCGCGATGCAATATATGGGCTTGGTAAAGCGAATTAAGCATATAGGTCTTACGACCGTAACCGTCGGAATTTCGGGCGGACTGGACAGCACTCTTGCGCTTTTGGTTACCGCGCGCGCGTTCGACAGGCTCGGACTTGACCGCCGCGGCATCATCGCGGTCACTATGCCCGCGTTCGGAACGACCGAGCGCACCAAAAACAACGCGCTGGAGCTTATCGACTGCGTGGGCGCGGCAAGCCGTGAAATACCGATAGGCGAGGCTGTTTCGCTGCATCTGCGCAACATAGACGCAAACGACGGCAAGCAGGACGTCGCCTACGAGAACGCGCAGGCGAGAGAGCGCACCCAAATTCTTATGGATATTGCGAACAAAACAGGCGGTATTGTAATCGGAACGGGCGACCTGTCCGAGATTGCGCTCGGCTGGGCTACCTACAACGGCGACCATATGTCGATGTACGGCGTGAACAGCGGCGTACCCAAAACGCTGGTACGCCACCTTATAAAGTATGTAGCGGACAACTCCGACGACAGGCTTTGCGCGGTACTCAGCGATATTCTGGACACTCCGGTAAGCCCCGAACTCATACCGCCAAAGGACGGAAAAATAGTGCAAAAGACCGAGGATATAATAGGTCCTTACGAGCTTCACGACTTCTTCCTCTACTATATGGTCAGGATGGGCTTCGGTTCAAATAAGATAAAGCGCCTTGCGAAAATCGCGTTTTGCGGCACATACTCGGATGATGAGATAGAAAAGTGGTTCGATGTGTTTAAAAAGCGCTTTTACTCAAATCAGTTTAAGCGAAGCGCGCTTCCCGACGGTCCGAAGGTCGGCACCGTCAACCTATCCCCGCGCGGCGACTGGCGTATGCCGAGCGATGCGGTGCTTGAATAAACGATATATTTGCTTTCTTGTGTGTTAAACACTTGACAAAGTTTACAAAATTTAATAAAATATTCTTAGCATAAACACGGTCGAAAGGAGTTATGTATAATGGGTTATACATTATCGCAAAAAATCATAAAAAATCACCTGATAAGCGGCACAATGGCGGCGGGCGAAGAAATTTCGATACGCATTGACCAGACGCTTACCCAGGATTCTACCGGAACTATGGCTTATCTGCAATTTGAGGCTATGGGAATCGACAAGGTGCGAACCGAAAAATCGGTTGCGTACATTGACCATAACACGCTTCAGGCGGGCTTCGAGAACGCGGACGACCATAAATATATTCAAACCGTCGCTTCAAAGCACGGTATTTTCTGCTCCAAGCCGGGCAACGGAATTTGCCATCAGGTTCAGCTTGAGCGCTTCGGTATTCCCGGAAAAACGCTTCTCGGCTCGGACAGCCATACCCCGACCGGCGGCGGCATAGGTATGCTGGCTATCGGCGCGGGCGGTCTTGACGTTGCGGTTGCGATGGGCGGCGGACCGTACTACATAACGATGCCCAAAATGATGAAAGTGGAGCTTCGCGGAAAGCTCCGAAAATGGGTGACCGCCAAGGACATAATCCTCGACGTTTTAAGACAAATCTCGGTCAAAGGCGGCGTGGGATACATTCTCGAATACGCGGGTGAGGGGGTTAAGACCCTTTCGGTACCAGAGCGCGCCACCATAACCAATATGGGCGCGGAGCATGGCGCTACAACCTCGATATTCCCCAGCGACGAGGTAACTCTCGAATTTTTAAAGGCGCAGGGACGCGAGGGGGATTGGTCTGAGCTTAAAGCCGACGATGACGCGGTTTACGATAAAACGATAGTGGTTGACCTTGACGCGCTCGTGCCGATGGTTGCGAAGCCTCACAGCCCCGACGCGGTTGAAACGGTGGACGCGGTAGGCAAGATAAAGGTTGACCAGGTATTTATCGGAAGCTGTACCAACTCGTCGTATACCGATATGATGAAGGTTGCAAAAATACTCAAAGGAAAGACGGTGCATCCCGACGTAAGTCTGGTAATAGGTCCCGGCTCAAAGCAGGTGCTTACAATGCTTGCGGAGAACGGCGCGCTCGCCGATATGATAGACGCGGGCGCGAGAATACTCGAAAGCGCGTGCGGTCCCTGTATCGGTATGGGTCAGTCTCCCAAGACCGACGCGATTTCGCTCAGAACCAACAACCGTAACTTCTACGGTCGCTCCGGAACCATGTCGGCGCAGGTTTATCTGGTATCGCCCGAAGTCGCGGCGGTATCGGCTCTTACGGGAGTTCTCACAAACCCGTGCGACCTCGGCGACACGGTAGATATATCTGTTGAAATGCCCAAGAAATTCAAGGTAAACGACAATATGGTAATTCCTCCCGCCGAAAATTCGGCGGACGTGGAGGTGGTTCGCGGACCGAACATCAAGCCGTTCCCGATAAACAAGCCTTTGGCGGAGGACGTGGAGGGCGTAAGCCTTATAAAGGTGGAGGACAATATCACCACTGACCACATTATGCCTTCAAACGCAAAGCTTCTGCCGTACCGCTCCAATATTCCGTATCTTTCGGACTACTGTCTTGCCCCGTGCGACGAAAACTTCTCCAAGAGAGCAAAGGAAAACGGCGGCGGCTTCATAATAGCCGGCTCCAACTACGGTCAGGGCTCGTCGCGTGAGCATGCGGCTCTCGTTCCGCTCTATCTCGGCATAAAAGCCGTTATCGCAAAGTCGTTTGCGAGAATACATATGGCAAACCTGATAAACAACGGCATTATGCCGCTCACCTTTAAGAACGCGGACGATTACGACAAAATTGACGAGGGCGACACTCTCGCGCTCGACGGAATACGCGGCTTGATTTTAAACGGCGGCGAAATAGTGCTTAAAGACGTGACAAAGGGAATTGAGATACCCGTGGACATCACGCTTTCGGACAGACAGCGCCAAATAATGGCGGCAGGAGGACTGCTCAATTTTACAAAGGCAAACATTACCAAATAAAAGGAAAAACACTTGCTTTGCAATAAAAATTTTTTGGGGGTTATGGATATGAATGAACAAATCAAAAATGCGCAGGAAAAATTTGCCGAACTTCTCACCGAGCAATTTGCGCGTATCGAAAAAATGAAAGCGGAAAAGGATTTTATCGACTACGAAAAGCTCGATAAAATTATAATCGGCGTTGTGGGCGGCGACGGAATAGGTCCCGCAATAACTTCGCAGGCGCAGAGAATACTCGAATTTATTCTCGCGGACAAGGTAGCGTCGGGCAAGGTGGAATTTAGGGTAATAGACGGCTGTACCATCGAGAACCGCGCGGCGGCGGGTAAGGCTATACCTGATGATGTTATGGCGGAGATTAAAAAGTGCCACGTCATCTTAAAAGGACCGACCACCACTCCGAGAGCCGGCGACCCGTGGCCGAACATAGAGAGCGCAAACGTCGCTATGCGAAAAGCGCTTGACCTCTTTGCAAACGTGCGTCCCGTAAAGGTTCCCGAAGAGGGTATCGACTGGACGTTCTACCGTGAAAACACCGAAGGTGCGTATGCGGTGGGTTCAAAGGGCGTAAACGTAAACGACGACCTCGCAATAGACTTCACCGTAACCACTCAGGAGGGAAGCGAGAGGATAGCGCGCGCCGCGTTTGAATACGCGAAAAAGACAGGCAAGACCCGCGTTACCGCAGTCACCAAGGCCAACATAGTAAAGACCACCGACGGAAAGTTCCTGAAAATTTGTCAGGAAGTCGCAAAGGACTATCCCGGCATCGAGCTTGACGACTGGTATATCGACATTATGACCGCAAAGCTGGTAGACCCCAAGCGCAGGACGCAGTTCCAGGTGCTTGTACTCCCCAACCTCTACGGCGACATCCTGACCGACGAGGCGGCGGAGTTTCAGGGCGGTGTAGGCACCGCGGGCAGTGCAAATATCGGCAAGAAGTATGCTATGTTTGAGGCTATCCACGGCAGCGCGCCGAGAATGGTAAAGGAAGGACGCGACAAGTACGCCGACCCGTGCAGTATTATCCGCGCGGGAGTAATGCTTCTTGAACATATAGGCTTTGTTGACGAGGCAAAAAGGCTGGAGCGCGCGCTCGACATTTGTATGTACGAGGAAAAGAAACTGCAAATCACCGGACGCGATACGGGTTGTACCTGCGCCGAGTTCGCTGACTATGTAATGAGCAAGCTGTCTTAATAAAGTAAGCTTTAAGGAGTAGAAATGAAAAAAGTTGTTTCGGAATCGGTCATAAACCGACTTCCGCGGTATTACAGATACTTAACCGAGATAAACCGAAGCGGTATCGAGCGAATTTCGTCAAAGGACTTGAGCGAAAAAATGCACGTCACCGCTTCGCAGATACGACAGGACTTAAACTGCTTCGGCGGGTTCGGTCAGCAGGGCTACGGATACAACGTTGAGAGCCTGCGCGCCGAGATAGGCAAAATTTTGGGACTGAACCGCGGATATACCGCGATTTTGGTCGGAGCGGGAAATATGGGACGCGCGTTTGCTTCCAACACCAATTTTGAAAGCCGAGGCTTTAAGCTAATTGGCATTTTCGACATTGACAAAAAGAAGATTGGTATGGACGTGCGCGGTCTGAAGGTTCAGGATTATAAAGACATAAAAGCGTTTATAGAGCGTGAAAAGCCGAGTATGGCAATTTTGGCGGTCTCGCGGAATTCTATGCACGAGGTCGCGGAAAATCTCATATCTTACGGCGTGAAAGCGTTCCTAAACTTTTCTTATACCGAGCTTGACGCGGCGGAGGGCGTTTCGGTTGAAAACGTCCACCTCGGCGACAGTCTTATGAGACTGTCATACAAAATATCCGAAAAAGAGGAGTAGAGCGTATGCGTGTTTATGCGTTGGTCGGCAAATCCGGCACCGGAAAGAGCCATCACAGTATGCAGGTCGCAAAAGAAAATAACATAGACTATGTTATCGACGACGGGCTTTTAATGAGCGATAACCGTATTATCGCGGGACGCAGCGCAAAACGCGAAGCTACCATGATGGCTTCGGTAAAGTGCGCGGTGTTCAGCGACAGCGCACACGCGGCGGAGGTCAGAGACGCGTTAAAAAGGCATAATGTGCAGTCCGTTCTGCTGATAGGCACATCCGAAAAAATGGTGCGTAAAATCGCGGACGCTCTGCAATTACCTCCCATTGAAAAGACAATTTTTATAGAGGACGTGTCCTCGCCCGAACAGATAGAGCTGGCTCACAAAATACGCGTCGAGCAGGGCAAGCATATTATCCCCGTGCCGACGTTTGAGGTAAAAAAGCAGTTTTCGGGCTATTTTATGGACTCCATAAACCTTTGGAACAATAAAAAAGGCAAGCACTATATGTCGGAAAAGACCGTAATTCGCCCGACTTACAGCTACCTCGGCGGCTACAAAATATCAAACCGCGCCATAGTCGAGATAGCGGCATACGAGACAAAGCGGGTCGGCGCGGTCAAGGGCGAGCCGAAAATTCATGTAATCAGCCATAAAAACGGGTTTATAAGCATCAACGTGGACGTTGTTCTGGGGCTTTGCCGACTGTTCGGAATAGCCAAAGAAATTTCCCGAAACGTGAAAAACGGAGTTGAGAATATGACCTCTCTCAACGTAAAAAAGGTCAACGTGAACGTTAAAGCTATGGATATTGCCGACTATCAGATAAACCTTATCCACTTGGGCAAGCTCGGCGATTTAAGCAATTTGGGCAATTTGGGAAATTTGGACAATTTAAAACAGAGATGATGTTATGCTTACAATAGATACGAACGGTCATTTTGACGCGGCACACACCTTTTTGTGCGGACAGTGCTTCCGCTGGGAAAATTCAGGTGAAAACGACGGTTCGTTCGTCGGCGTGGCGGGCGGTCACGCGGCGAGGGTACGCGGAGAGGACGGCAAAATTTTAATCGAGGCGTCGGGCGGCGACGAGGCGTTCTGGAGGCGCTACTTCGGCGCGGACTGCGACTACGCAAAAATTAAATCCGCTATCCGAAGCGAAATTTTAGAGCCGTGTATAGAGTTCGGCAGCGGTATACGGATACTGCGTCAGGACGTTTGGGAAACGTTGATTTCCTATATAATTTCCGCGAACAACAACATTCCGCGTATTAAAAAAATCATTTTGCGTCTTTGCGAGAGCTTCGGCGAGAGGATGACGTTTGAGGGAAACGAATATTATACCTTTCCCGACGCGCAAACGCTTGCATCGCTCCCAATAGAGGAGCTTGCTCCGCTCCGCGCGGGATTCCGCGACAAATATATTTTGGACGCGGCGAACAAGGTCGCGTCGGGCGAGGTGGACTTAGCCGCGCTCTCGGATATGCCGACCGGCGAGGCGGCACGAGAGCTTATGAAAATCAAAGGAGTGGGTCAAAAGGTCGCCGACTGTATTCTTCTTTTCGGACTCGGAAGATATGAGGTCTTTCCCAAGGACGTATGGATATACAGAGTTTTAAGCGAGGTCTATTCGGTTGAAAAATCGGCAGCCGACAGCTTTGTGCGTGAAACCTTTAAGGAATACGGCGGGTTCGCGCAGCAATATTTATACTATTATTACAGAGAAAAAATATAATTTAAAAATATAAAAATAAAAAAGGGGTTGTTAAAAATGTTGGTAACCGGTAAGGAAATTTTAATGCATGCCGACAAAAACGGTTATGCGGTGGGTGCGTTCAATGTAGTTAATATGGAAATGACGCAGGCTATCGTTGCGGCGGCGGAGGAAGAAAAGGCTCCGGTAATAATTCAGACTACCGAGGGCGCTCTCAAGTATGCGGGTATAGAATATCTCGCGGCAATGATAAAGCTGGCGGCAAAAAAGGCGTCGGTACCCGTTGCGCTCCATTTGGACCACGGCACAAGCTTTAAGACGGCTATGAACTGTATCAGAAACGGCTGGACTTCGGTTATGATAGACGGCTCTCATTTCCCGTTTGAGGAAAACGTAGCCGTTACAAAGCAGGTTGTTGATGCGGCTCATTCGTGCGGCGTTTCGGTCGAGGCGGAGCTGGGCAGGCTCGGCGGTATCGAGGACAATATCAGCGTAAGCGAAAAGGACGCTCTGTTCACCGACCCGCAGGAGGCTCACGACTTTGTGGAGCAGACCGGAGTTGATTCGCTCGCAATAGCGATAGGAACGGCTCACGGCAAGTACAAGGGAGTTCCCAAGCTCGACCTTGACAGACTCAAGACCATAAAGAACGACCTTAAAATGCCGATAGTTCTGCACGGCGCTTCGGGCGTTGCATATGACGACATTACAAAGGCGATAGGTCTGGGCGTTAATAAAATAAATATTGACACCGACCTGCGCGTTGCTTACACCGACAAGGTGCGCGAAATACTCGGTAACGACCCCGACGTATTCGACCTCAGAAAGATTTGCGGACCCGCAAGAGATAACGTTAAGGCGGCGGTTATCGAAAAGCTGCGTCTTTTCGGCGCTTCGGGCAAAGCATAATAAAGACACTGGACAAAACAAACTAAGCAATATACGGGAGTTTTAATATGAATATTTTTTCTGTAATTCTTGCCGCCGGAGAGGGCAAGAGGATGAAGTCCGGCATTGCAAAGCCGCTCCACAAAATCTGCGGCAAGCCGCTTTTGGGCTGGGTGCTTGACGCGGCTAACGAAGCGGGTTCTAAAAGAAACATTGTGGTTGTCGGACACCTCGGCGATGACGTCATAGCCGAATTTGACGGCAAAGCCGAATTTGCTTGGCAGAGAGAACAGCTCGGCACGGGTCACGCTCTTATGCAGGGCATAGAGCCGATAAAAAATGAGAACGGCACCGTTATGGTGCTTTACGGCGACACGCCGCTCATAGGTGCGCCAACGCTTACGGACGCTCTGCGAGCGCACACCGAGGGCGGTTTTGCGGCTACGGTCATAACCGCTGTCGCGGATGACCCGCACGGCTACGGCAGAATAGTGCGCGAAAACGGCGAAATTTCAAAAATAGTCGAGCAAAAGGACTGCACCGACGCACAGCAAAAAATTTGCGAAATCAATTCGGGGATGTACTTCTTCGATATTCAAAAGCTCATTTTTGCGCTGGGTCAGCTCAAAAACGACAACGCACAGAAAGAATATTACGCCACCGACACGATTGAAATTCTGCTCGCGGGCGGCGAAAAGGTCGGAACTTACACCGCCGATTTCCGCGAAACGCTGGGTGTTAACGACCGTATTCAGCTTGCGGCTGTCGGCAAAATCAAAAACGAACAGCTCGTACATTCTCTTATGCTCGGCGGCGTGACCGTCACAGACCCGCAGACGCTCTATATAGGCGCGGACGTTCGGGTTGGGCGCGACACCGTGATATATCCGAATACGGTTCTGGAAGGAAATACCGAAATCGGTGAGAACTGTATTATAGGCCCCGGCACCACCCTCAGAAACTCGATGGTCGGAAATAACACAAAGGTTGAAAACTCGGTCGTTGACAACGGCAAAATAGGAAACGGCACCAACGTAGGTCCGTTTGCTTACATTCGCCCCGACTCGGTGATTGGCGACAATATCAAAATCGGTGATTTTGTGGAGATTAAAAACTCGACTGTCGGCGACGGCACAAAGGTTTCTCACCTTACATATGTCGGTGACGCGGACGTGGGCGAAAACGTCAACTTCGGCTGCGGAACCGTCATAGTCAATTACGACGGCAAGAAAAAGCACCGAAGCACGATAGGCAACAACGTGTTCATCGGCTGCAACACCAACCTTGTATCGCCGGTAACGCTGAGCGACGGCGCATATACCGCCGCAGGCTCAACCATTACGGGTGACGTTCCCGAAAATTCTCTTGCAATCGCAAGAGCGCGCCAGACCGTAAAAGAGGGCTGGGCAAAAGATAAATATTAATGCTGAGATAAGTGATACAGACAAAAGTTTGTCTGTATCACTTATCGCTGTTTAAAAGAATACGCCTTTGCAAGACGGCGAAAGGAGCAGCTTATGATAACTCACGGCAAGAACATAAAAATCTTTTCCGGAAATTCCAATCAGGCGCTCGCCAAGAGCATTGCGTCCATTGTCGGCGTACCGAGCGGCAAGGCAAAGGTTTCGGCGTTCAGCGACGGCGAAATCAAGGTCGATATTTTTGAAACGGTGCGCGGCTCCGACGTGTTTGTAATACAGTCTACCTGCGCGCCCGTAAATCAAAATCTTATGGAGCTTCTGCTGATGATTGACGCGTTCAAGCGCGCGTCGGCGGGCAGAATAACAGCTGTGATACCGTATTACGGCTATGCCCGTCAGGACAGAAAGGCAAAGGCGCGCGACCCAATCTCGGCGAAATTGGTCGCAGACCTTATAACCACCGCGGGCGCGGACAGAGTTTTAACCATGGATTTGCACGTTGCGCAGATACAGGGCTTTTTCAACATACCGGTTGACCACCTGCTCGGCATACCGCCCATTCTCGTTCCGTACTACCTTTCAAAGTTCAAGAACGACAAAACCAATATAGTGGCGGTCTCTCCCGACCTCGGCTCGGTCGGCAGAGTGCGCAGCTTTGCCGAAAAAATGGACGTGCCTATCGCAATCGTGGACAAACGCCGCCCCAAAGCCAACGTATCCGAAATTATGAACATTATCGGCGACGTTGACGGCAAGCGCATAATTCTGGTCGACGATATGATTGATACCGCCGGCACGATAACCAACAGCGCGAACGCGCTCAAGGAGCGCGGTGCGGCCGAGGTTTACGCGTGCTGCACTCACCCCGTGCTGTCGGGACCCGCAATAGAGCGTATCGAAAATTCCGCGATAGACGAGCTTGTGGTGCTTGACACCATCCCGCTCGGCAAGGAAAAGAGAATCGACAAGATAAAGGTGCTGTCCACCGCGCCCGTCTTTGCCGAGGCGATACGCAGAGTTTACAGCGACAATCCGGTAAGCACGCTGTTTGTATAAAAGGAGGCGGTCTGAAAGGTGTATCTTATAGTCGGACTGGGAAATCCGGGAGCAAGGTATGTCAACACGCGTCACAACATAGGCTTTGACGTTATCGACGCGCTGTGTGCCAAATTTGATATAAAGCTTAATAAGTCAAAGTGCAAATCGGTTTTCGGAGAGGGGCATATAAACGGCGAAAAGGTAGTCGCAGCAAAGCCCCAGACCTTTATGAACCTCAGCGGCGAAGCGGTTTCGGAGCTTAAATCTCGGTATAAAACAGAAAACTCCGAGATAATAATAATATATGACGACGTGTCGCTCCCCGTGGGCAAGCTCCGCGTACGTCCAAAGGGCAGCGCGGGCGGACACAACGGCGTAAAAAGCGTTATTTTAAACCTCAGCAGCGACGAATTTCCGCGCGTTAAAATCGGCGTCGGAGCGCCTCCGCATCCCGATTACGACCTCGCGGACTACGTTCTCGGAAGGTTTGGAAAAGACGAGATTGAGACGCTGATTCCGGTCGCGGTACGCGCCATAGGCGCGGTCGAGGAAATCATCGCAAACGGCTGCGAGTCGGCAATGAACAAATTTAATTAAAATTTTTATCAGGCAAAAAATATGAACGGTTACAAAGAAATTCTCGGAAATGTCGCCGAGTTTAACTCCCTCACAGACGGGCTGAAAAACAAAATAACACCGATAAATATTATGGGCGTGTCCGACTCCATTCGGGCGCACCTTATTTTTTGCGCGTGCGAGGAGCTTGGCAAATCGGCGTTTGTTGTCACCGAAAACGAGGTGCAGGCGCGCCGTCTGACCGAGGACTTAAACGGATTTTTCGGCGGCGGGGCAGTGTTTTTCCCAAGCTCCGACCTGCTCTTTTACGATATTGAGGCGGCGGGACGCGACATCAGACGAGCACGGCTCGATATTTTTGAAAAGCTCGTTCGAGGCTCTCAAAAACTGCATATTGTAACCACTATAGAAGCTCTGCTCGGCGCAAGCGCACCCAAAAAGTTATATGAGGAGCTTTCCTTTTCGCTGGAAACGGGCGACGTACTCCCGCCCGACGAGCTTGCGAAAAGGCTCACCGAGCTTGGATACAGACGCGAGGAAGCCGTAGAGGGCGCGGGGCAGTTCAGCATACGCGGCGGCGTTGCGGACTTTTTTCCGCTGTGCAGCGAAATGCCTTACAGAATCGAATATTTTGACGACGAGATTGACTCGCTCCGAATTTTTGACGCGGCAACTCAGCGTTCGGTTTCCAACATAGACCGAGTACGCGTAACTCCCGCGGAAGAAATTCTGCTGTGCGGCGGCGAACGCGAGCGGCTCATAAGCGAGCTTGAGAATTGCCGCAATGACGCGCTTTCCAAGGATGACGGCTCCGACGAAGCAAGAGCCAAGCTCATCTCCCGCCTGGAGCGCGACATAGAACGTCTGCGCGAGGGAATTTCTTTTCCATCGATAGGAAAATACACTCCGTATATCTATGAAAAATACGATTCGCTTCCGACGCTTGCGGATTATATAGACGACCGATTTATCACGTTCTGGGACGAGCCTTCCCGAATTTCGGCAGCGGCAAACGCGGACGCTCTGCGGCTTGAGGATACCGTTGCCGATATGATTATGCGCGGAATAATCCCTCCCGCCTCTGATGCGAAAAAATATACTGCGGACTGCAAAAAAACCGTCCGAAAGCTTATAAAGAACGGATTTGTGGGCATGAGTGCGCTCTCTCGCACCTCGCCCGATTACAACCCGAAAAAACTGCTGAATTTTTCCGCGAAGTCGATAGGCGGATTTCGCGGAAAAATTGAGTTTTTGATTGAAGCTCTGAAATCCTACATTCAAAACGGCTACCGCACGGTCATTCCGGCGGGTTCCGAAACCAAGGCGTTGAATCTGGTCAGGACTCTATCCGACGAGGGCATCGAAGCGGTGTTCAGCCCCGACTTCGACGCGCTTTTGCCTCCCGGACAGGTGCTTGTCACGCGCGGATCGCTGTCAGGCGGGTTTGAGTACACCGAGGCGAAAATAGCCGTAATCTCGGACAAGGAAATTTTCGGTAAAACGCGTAAAAAGCGCCGCTCCAAAAAGTCGGCCGGAGGGGAGCGCTTTAAGGATTTTACAGACCTCAGCATAGGCGACTATGTGGTTCACGAAACGCACGGAATAGGTCAGTACATCGGCATAAAGCAGCTTGATGTGGACGGCGTAAAGCGGGATTATCTGCATATACGCTACAAGGGCGAGGACACTCTGTATATTCCGACAGACCAGCTCGGCTCAATCTATAAATACGCGGGTAAGGACGGCGCGGAAGTGCGTCTTAATAAGCTCGGCGGCGCGGAGTGGAACCGCACGAAGCAGAGGGTGCGCGAAGCCGCTTCGGATATGGCGCGCGAGCTTATAGCGCTGTACGCGGCGCGTGAAACGATAGACGGTATCGCGTTTTCTCCCGATAACGAATGGCAGCGCGAGTTTGAGGCGGCGTTTCCATATGAGGAAACCGACGACCAGCTTCGCTGCGCGGAAGAGGTAAAAGCGGATATGCAAAAGCCTCACCCGATGGACAGACTGCTGTGCGGCGACGTAGGCTACGGAAAGACCGAGGTCGCTATGCGGGCGGCGTTCAAGGCGGTGCTGGACGGCTATCAGGCGGCATACCTCGTGCCTACGACCATACTTGCAAATCAGCACGCGGCAACGTTTCGCCGAAGGATGAGAGATTATCCCATCGAAATAGAAATGCTTTCCCGTTTCAAAACGGCGGCGCAGCAAAGGGAGATTATTAAAAAACTGAAAACCGGTGAAACGGACATCGTTATCGGCACTCACAAGCTGCTCGGCAAGGACGTGGAGTTTAAGAATCTGGGTCTTTTGATAATCGACGAGGAACAGCGTTTCGGCGTGTCGCACAAAGAGCGCATAAAGGAGTTGAAAAAGGAGATAGACGTACTTACGCTCTCGGCGACGCCCATCCCCCGAACTCTTAATATGGCTATGATGGGCGTGCGAGATATGAGCGTTATCGCGGAACCGCCGCACGAGCGTTATCCCGTGGCAACCTATGTAATGGAATACGACCCCGACGTGGTATTTGACGCAATAACCAAAGAAATCGGTCGCGGCGGGCAGGTGTACTATCTCCACAACCGTGTGCGCGGAATTTACAAAACCGCCGAAGAACTGGCGCGTAAATTCCCCAACGCGCGCGTCGCGGCGGCACACGGCAAAATGTCCGAGAGCGAGCTTGAGGACATTATGTTCGACTTTTCAAACGGTGAAATAGATATTCTCGTATGCACCACGATTATTGAAACGGGGCTGGATATTCCGAACGTAAATACAATAATAATCGAGGACTGCGACCGCTTCGGACTTGCGCAGCTATATCAGCTTCGCGGCAGAGTCGGACGCTCCAACCGCCTCGCCTACGCGTATCTTATGTATACGCGCGGCAAAGAATTGAGCGAGCAGGCGGAAAAACGTCTGAACGCGATACGCGAATTTACCGAGTTCGGCTCCGGCTTTAAAATAGCTATGCGCGACCTTGAAATACGCGGCGCGGGCAACATAATAGGAGCGCAGCAGCACGGTCATATGGAGGCGGTCGGATACGAGATGTACTGCCGTCTGCTCGAAGACGCGGTGGGAGAACTGCGCGGTACGGAGCATAAGGAAAAGATAGAAACCCTTGTGGATTTGCCGGTCAGCGGATATATTCCGGAGGACTATATCACATCGCACAGGCAGAGGATAGACGGCTACAAAAAAATTGCTTCGATAACCTCGCGAGAGGATATGTCGGACGTATACGACGAGCTGACAGACTGCTACGGAAACGTGCCGAACGTGACCGACAACCTTATGCACATAGCCTGCATAAAGGCGTTTGCGTCAAAGCGCGGCATAACTGAGATAATCGGGAACAGGCACAGCATTAAATTTTATTTCAACCCGCAGTCGCCGCCCGACATTCAGGCGCTTATAAAGTATGCCGAGGAAAATCCGAATACTCTCAAAATAAACCAAGGCGCTCGCCCCAACTTCTTTTGGAAACACGCGCTTTCGGAACGCGACAGCGAATATTTAAAGCAAATCGAGGACTTTTTGGAAATATTAAGTTTTTGTTAAAATTTTTTGTAAAGAGTGGAAAATTTGTCAAGTATAATGTATAATTAACAAATAAATATTTTTATATTTTAATGGAAAAGGTTGTGAATTTTATGAATTTTATTAAGAAAACATCTGCTTTTATTCTGGCGGCGGCTCTGCTTGTCAGCTTCTCCGCGTGCGAGAAAAAGGCTGAAAATGAGGAAAGCGAAGTTATAGCTACGGTGGGCGATATAAAAATTACCGCTCAGGATATGAGATATTATCTTATCAACGAAAATTATCAACTCTACAGCGTATATCTCAACGAGCATCCCGAAATTACCGATGCGGCTATGCTTGACGCGCAGTTCTCGTGGGATGCGGTTTATGATGAAAACACAGGCGAAACTTACGGCGAACATGCAAAAAAGGCGGCGCTCGACCTTGCCATCTCCGACGCCGTTAAAATGCAGAAGGCCAAGGAACTGGGAATTTCGCTCAGCGATGAAGAAACTCAGGATATTCGCGACTACGCGGACAGCACTGAGGAACAATACGGCGACGATTTTCCCCATGCTCTCGAAGCGAGCGGACTTACCTCAAAAGAAGAATTTGTCAATGCCCTCATCAAAATGCAGACCATCGACAAATTGGATACCGACTTTGAACAGGCTCCCTCCAACTATATTACCGACGAAGCGTCTTTCGCAGAATTTTCAAATGATGACCAAATTTCGGCAAAGCATATACTGATTTCACTGACCCCGACCGATGAAAACGGCGAAGAAACCGAGCGTTCCGCCGAGGACGCGCTCGCTATCGCGCAGACGGTAAAAGCAAGGCTGGACGCGGGCGAGGACTTTGACGCTCTTATGGAGGAGTATAACGAGGACCCCGGCGAAGGCACGGCGGGCTACACCTTCGGCAGAGGCGAAATGGTACCCGAATTTGAGGCGGCGGCATTTGACCTCAAACCCGGCGAAGTCAGCGGCATTGTCGAAACGAGCTACGGCTATCATATAATAAAGCGAGTCATCGGATATTCCGAACTGTTGGCTAAATGGAAGTCGGAGATGAAGATTGATATAGACCAGGATGCTTACAACAAGGTTCCTATCCAGCTTGACTCCGAAAAGCCGTATAACCTTGAGGAGACCGCTCCCGAAGAGGAGCAGACCGACGGCACGGCTGAAAGTGCTGACAGTGCGGCGACCGATGCGACATCTGCCGAATAATAAATAAAATATTTTTGATTTCGGAATGAAAGGGTCCTATGGAGAACAGAAAAAATCTTCCGAACAAAAGCGGTAAAATTGCCGATAAAAAAGCGAAAGATACCAAAAGTATAGAAGCGCGCGGCAATCTTGACCGAACTCCGTCCGCGCTCCCCGCGAAAGGGCATACCGCAGCGCGCGTGTCCGCGGCAACATTTACGGGAAACGTAATCCTATTCATATTCAAGCTGGCTGCGGGCGTGCAGTCGAAAAGCTCCGCGCTTATTTCGGACGCCGTTCACACCGTGTCGGATGTTATGACCACCGTTATGGTCGTAATCGGAATAAAAATTTCCGAAAAACGAGCGGATATTTCTCATCAGTACGGGCACGAGCGAATCGAGCCGGTCATCAGTACAATTCTTGCAACCGTGCTGATAATAGTCGCGCTCGGCATAGGCAAAAACGGCGCGGAAAGTATCATCGCATATATGCGCGGTATTCCGCTTGAAATGAACATCGGATTTTGGACGTTTGCGGTCACGGCAGCGTCAATAGTGTTTAAAGAAATTATGTTTCAATACACCCGATTTGCCGCGAAAAAAATTTCAAGCTCGGCTATGCTTGCGGACGCGTGGCATCACCGCAGCGACGCGCTCTCGTCCGTCGCCGTTCTGATTGGCATCACGGGCGCAAAATGGTTTGAACTCCCTGTGCTTGACCCCATCGCGTCGATTCTGGTATGCGTCATAATAATCAAGGTCGGCGTCCGGATTTATATCGGCGCGGTAAATCAGCTTATAGACAAATCGGCAAGCGAGGACGAGGTGCAAAAAATTATTTATTTCGTTTCGGCGGTAAACGGCGTTAAGCGAATCGACCTTATAAGAACGCGCGTCCACGCCGACAGACTTTATGTGGACGTTGAAATAAGCGTTGACCCCTCTCTCTCGGTCGGAGAGGCGCACACGATTGCGGAGCTTGTCCACGGCAACGTCGAGGAGGCGTTTCCCGACATCAAACACTGTATGGTTCACGTTAATCCGTACAGCGAATAAACTCTGCACATACGCAAAGAACATTCTTTTTGGGGAAGGAGTGAGCATATGTCCATAAGTATGATTTCAACGGTACTCAGTTATGTGTTCACCGTTGTTATTTACCTTTTTATATTCAGTGTAATAAAGCTCATCTATATGGACATTAAAAGAACTCGGCTCGGCGACGCGGAAGCGCCGCCCGGAGTGTATCTCCGCAGTATGGGCAAAAAAACCATAGACAAATACCACCTTGAGCGCAGATACCCACTGCTTGTCGAGCCTAACGTGATAGGGCGCGGAAAAAAAGCGACTATCCGTATAGACGACAGCTTTCTTTCGCTTGCCCATTGTCAGATATGGTACGAGGACGGCGAATGGCGGCTTGAGGACCTCGGCAGCAAAAACGGCACTTATGTAAATGACATTTTGGTTGACGAGGAGGTACTTCTCGATTCGGGAGATATAATCTCGGTCTGCGACCTTGAGTTTCAGTTTATAAACAAATAGGAGGCGGGCTAAAATGTTTAAAAAAGTCAATTTTAAAGTACCCGCCTATCTGCTTCTTTTAATGAATATTTTAGGCTTTTTGTTTATGTACTTCAACAACGGCTCCGACCGCCGCATACTCTATGTCGGCGGAGGGCTTATGGGGCTTATGGTGGTGATATACGCCCTCATAATCATCTTGCATATGGGCGAAAAATTCCTTATTTTGATTGCAAATATGCTTGTTACCATAGGCGTTTTGGAGCTTTGCCGTATCGACATAACAAAATTCGGTATGACGCAGATTGTCTGGATTGCGCTGGGCGGCGCGGCGTTTTTTGCCGCCTATGTGGTTTACTATAACATACGCTTTTGGAACAAACTGTGGTATTTATACCTGGGCGGGGGATGTATACTGTTTTTGCTCACCCTCGTATTCGGAAATACGGTCGGCGGCGCACGCAACTGGCTTTCAATCGGCGGATTTACTTTTCAGCCGTCCGAGATAACCAAGATACTCTACATTATGTTTTTGGCGTGCTATTTTTCGGGTTCGTGGCACCACGACCTGTTCGGGCGCATAAATCCCAAGTACGTTACCGCGCTCGGCACATATCTTTTCATCGGATTTTTGGTGCTTCAGCGCGACTGGGGTACCGTTTTGGTGCTGTTTATCCTCTATGTTATGATGCTTTACGCATATGAGGACAAACCGTGGTTTATGCTGTTCAATATCGCGATGACCGCGGTCGTGGGGCTGCTCGGATATAAATTTATGTACCATATTCAGGTGAGAGTCCACTCTTGGCTCAATCCGTGGGCTGACATTTCGAACACCGGCTATCAGATAGCACAGTCTCTTTTCGCAATCGCATCGGGCGGATATTTCGGCGCGGGACTGGGCAACGGCTCGGTCAAATACATTCCCGAAGTCCATTCCGACTTCATTTTTTCGGCGGTCTGCGAAGAGATGGGTGTATTCGGCGGCACGGCAATAATACTTTTATATCTGTTGCTGATTTACCGCTGTTTCAAAATCACATATAACGCCAAGAACCCCTACAACAAGGCGGTCGGGCTGGGTCTTACTCTTATTTTGGCAATCCAGATGTTTATAATCATCGGCGGCGTTACAAAGTTTATTCCTTTGACGGGTATAACGCTTCCCTTTGTAAGCTACGGAGGAACATCCATCGTGGTGAGCTTTGCGATGCTCGGAATTATGCAGGCTATTTCAAAGCAGGAGGAGCGCGCCGAAGAAACCGAAGCCGAAATCGAAAGTGAAGGTGACGCGTTATGAATATAAACAAGCGAATAATTCATCTTTTGATTGTGGTTTGCGTTATGTTTCTGTCGCTCATAACATATTTGCTTTACTTCAATATGTTCAAATCCGAAGAGCTTGCGACAAATCCGTACAATATGCGCCAATGGGAAAACGAGCTTGATATAAAACGCGGAAACATATATGACCGCAACGGCACTCTGCTCGCCGAAAGCGTAATGGACGAGCAAAGCGGCGTTCATCTGCGGCGCTATCCGTACCGAAATTTATACAGTCACATCATAGGCTATACCTCATCGGTTTACGGCAAAACACAGCTTGAGAAGAAATACGACCGTCAGCTTTTGGCGAAGGACGGAATTTCTCTGTCGTTTGAACCAATCAAAAAGGGCTACGATTTAAGGCTGACGCTCGACCACAACCTCCAGAGCTACGCACACGACCAGCTCAGCGGCAAAAACGGCGCGATAGTGGCGTTAGACCCCAATACCGGCGAAATGCTCGCGTGTGTGAGCTATCCGGACTTTGACCCGACAAGCGAGGTTCTCGAAAGCGAATGGAATAATATTGTTGAAACCGAAAGCTCTCCGCTTTTGGCAAGAGCAACGCAGGGACTTTATCCGCCCGGCTCGACATATAAGATAGTGACGGCGGCGGCGGCATACGAAAACGACCTTGAAAACGAGGAGTTTAACGACACGGGCAAGTTTGAGGAAAAGGGCATAACCGTTGAAAACTACGGTAAACAGGCGCACGGCAAAATTGACCTTCCTCGCGCGTTTGCGGTGTCGAGTAACTTTGCGTTTTGTACGCTCGGCTACGAAATGGGTCCTGATGTAATGCTTGAAATTTCGGAGAGATTCGGAATAAACAAACCGCTCACGGATTTTGACATTGAAACGTCAACGAGTTCAATAGACGGGCGAAGCCTCAACAACGCCGATGCGGCGCTTATTGCGATGGGTCAGGGAAAACTGCTCACCACGCCGCTCCAAATGGCGATGATAACCTCTGCTGTCGCCAACGACGGCGTTATGATGAAGCCGTATATCGTGAGCAAGGTCACAAGCAGTTCGGGCGTTGCCGTGGAAACGCACTCGCCGCAGATACTTTACAGACCCATCGAGGCGGGCTGTGCAAATTATGTGCAGGGACTTATGGAAGAGGTGGTTGAGAGCGGAAGCGGTACTTCGGCTCAGATTTCGGGCATTAAAGTTGCGGGTAAAACCGGCACATCCGAAAACGAAAAGGAAAAGGACCACGCGTGGTTCGTGGGCTACGCCCCCGCCGACAATCCTCAGATAGCGGTCGCCGTAATTCTTGAGAACGACGGCAGCAGCGGCGGCACCGCGGCGGCTCCCATCGCGCGAAACGTAATTAAGAAGTATCTTTCGGATTGACCGAAATTATAAAATTTGATACAATACTAATAATAAGAAACGGGGGGATACCTCTTTATGTTGACTTTAACACAAATTGCAAACGCTGCCGAAATCGTAGCAAATGAATATCCTATTATAAGAATTGACCTTTTCGGTTCATACGCCAACGGCACGAGTACACCCGAAAGTGATGTTGATTTATTGGTCGAATTTGAAACTGAGGCAATATCGCTTATTACTCTTTGCGCGGTTAAAAATCGTATGGAGGAATTGCTGAATACCTCTGTTGATGTAATTCATTCTCCCGTTCCGAAAAACTCAATCATTGAAATCGACAAGGCGGTGAATCTTTATGCGGCATAGAGATTTAGTCATATTAAATAAAATTATTGATGAACTGAATATTGCTATAAATGCACTTTGCGATAAAAGCTTTAGAGATTTTGACAGTGATGAATTATTTAAACGCGGTATATGTATGACCGTGATAAATATAGGGGAGCTTGTAAAAAATCTCTCCCCTGAATTCAGAGCGGAACACAACTCCGTCCCGTGGAAAAATATTGCAGGATTTCGTGATATAGCGGCACATAAGTACGGAACTCTTAATATGAACGACGTATATAACACGGTTATAAATGACTTTCCCGTACTGAAAGAAAACATATTGAAATTTTTATAATCCTCGGCAGTTTTTGCTTTATCGACAAAAATCAACGATTTTTGTCGGTTATTTTTTATTTCGATTGAGCGCAAAAAATCAAAACAATTCCCCGACAAGCGGGGAATTGTTTGATTTAATTATAACCTACAACGACCAGTCAATTTCCTGCTCTCCCACCGAGCGCAAAAATTCGTTTGTTTTGGAGAAATGGCGGCAACCGAAAAATCCGTTTGACGCCGACAGCGGGCTCGGATGAGCGCACTGCAAAATCAAATGACGCGGATTTGTCAAAAGCGGGAGCTTCTGCCGTGCGTTGCCTCCCCACAAAAGAAATACCAGCGGCTTCTCTCGCTCATTCAAAAGGCTCACTATCTTATCGGTCAATATCTCCCAGCCCATACCGCGATGGCTGTTTGCCGCGCCCGCGCGCACCGTCAATACGGTGTTTAGAAGCAGAACTCCCTGCTTCGCCCAGCTCGTAAGATTTCCGTGTGCCGGAACGGGAACGCCCAAATCGTCGTTTAACTCTTTAAAAATATTTTTAAGAGACGGAGGCGGCTCCACTCCCCGCTGTACCGAAAAGCAAAGACCGTGCGCCTGCCCCGCGCCGTGATACGGGTCCTGACCGAGCAAGACCACCTTAACGTCGCGGTACGCGGTATATTTTAAGGCGTTAAAAATATCATACATATCGGGATAAATCGTCCTCGTTCTGTATTCTTCCGCCAAAAATTTTCTCAGTCTCAAATAATATTCCGACTTAAACTCTCCCGCCAAAAGCTCGTCCCAATCATTTCCGATATTTACCAAGATTTTCCCCTCTGTAATTCCGAAATTTTTGACGCGCAGTCGGCGCATATCTTTTTACCGTTAAAACACTTGAGATTTTCTTTGGAGCCGCAAAAAATACACTTTACGCTGAATTTTCTCAGTATAATATCCTCGCCCTCGACAGTAATTTCGTATTTGTCGTTATCTTGAACGTTCAGCATATCTCGCAGTTCTTTTGGAATAACTATTCTGCCGTTTTTGTCTATTTCGCGTACATGCCCCATAGACTTTGAATTCATTGATTTCATAATTTTTCCCTCCATTTGTATTTTATTTTAAAATTTTCGATTATTTTTGTAATAGGTAGGCGGTTCATACGGGCGGGAGGACGAACGCTTGTTTTTCTTCCCGAGCGCGCGTATCAATCCGACTATAAATATAAACACCAGTGCAAAAGCGGCGGCAATCAATATATAAATGACAACTCTTACCGCTTCTATGCCCCATATCTTATCTATTCCCTGAAAAATAAATCCGAGCGCGTGACGCGGTACGGTCGCGTCCGACACGAGCGGCACGGTGTTTAATATCTGTCCGTGGTATTTATAACTGACCGAGCCGATAACCTGGTCTATCTCAACCGGCGCGGCGACAAAATCGGGAGCGCTGATTTCCATTTCTATCTCATCCTTGTTCGCGCCCTTGGGAATGGTCAGCGCAACGGCTGTTTGCGGCACAAGCGGAATATGGTCTATACCGCCCGCCGCATATTTAATCCTCACTTCACTGAGTATTTCTCCCTGCTTTGCCACCTTGTACGAAGTGAAGTTGTCAAAGCCGTACTCCAAAAGCGCCTTTGAAGAGGTGTGCGAATGTGTTTGGTCATCCGACTTAAGCACAACGGATATAAGCTCTCTCTCTCCGCTCTGCGCCGCCGCTATAAGGCAGTAACCCGCTTGGTCGGTAGACCCGGTCTTTACGCCTATCGCCTTATCATAATAAAAATCCGTGAACCTCATCCTCGAAATAAGATTGTTGGTGTTTATAAAATATCGGCGGTCACTCTTATTCGTCACCGGAAGATATATATGCGCGTTGGACACATAATCGCGGAACGTGTTGTTCTGCATCGCATATTTTGTGAGCTTCGCCATATCGGCGGCGGTTGTGTAGTGGTTGTCGCTGTGCAGTCCGTGTGCGTTTTCAAAGTGCGAATTTTCCGCGCCGACCTTTTGCATAAGCGCGTTCATACGCTCCACAAACGCCTCCTGCGAACCTCCGATATACCTCGCTATTACTATTGCCGCATCATTGCCCGAAGCCACCAAAAGTCCGTTCAGCAAATCGCCCAGCGGCATTTCCTCCCCGTCCAGCAAGCCGAGTACGCTGCTGTCCGCGGGAAGCTCGGAGAGGTCGTCGCCGTAGGTTGTAACCATATCGTCAAGGCTCGCTTCGCCCGCCGCGACAGCCTCCAGCGCGACCATAGCCGTGGCAATTTTAGTCGTACTCGCGGGATACAGTCTCTCGTTCGCATTCTTTTCATACAGCACCGCGCCCGACTTTCCGTCAATCAAAACAGCCGCTTCGCAGATAAGCTGTGCGTTCAGAGCGTCCAGCGGAGAAGCCGGCTCGCTCGGCTGGGCCTCCGTTCCCGCCGACGACGAGGGCGCGGGAGTACTTGAAGCGGACGCTCCCGACGCGGTCGGAGCCGCCGAAGGAGACGCGCTTCTTACGGGCGTCGCGGTAGGTTCGGGAGTTGATACTACGACGGACGGAGCCGCCGCAGCGCTTATCGTCCCGAACAAAAATATTATAGATAACAGTATAAATACAAAACGTCTTGCTTTAAATTTCTCTTTCATTTTCTTTCTCTTTCCTATCCCGTTCAGCCTGAGATAATCTTACATACTGCGGAGTAAGCTCACCGTACGAAACAAATTCGCCTCGAAGGGCGGCTTTGTACGCCAGCTCGCCGACCGAACCCGCGAGATTCATACTTAAAAATTTCGGCAGGAACACCGCCGCATCTCCCAAACGGCTTTCAATCCCATCGCGGTAAACGAAAACTCCGTCACCCATAAAGGCGGTCTGCCTGCCGTCCGCTTCAAGCTCGGACAAAAGCTCGTCAAGCGGCAACGCGCGGTCGGGCGTAAGGCGCTTCATTTCTCGTCCGTCGCACTCGAACAGCGCGTTATACACCTGCCCTCGGCGCGCGTCCAAAATAGGGCTTAAAATTCCGCAAAAGCAGCACGCATTGTTTGCGAGCGCCTCAAGCGTCGAAACCCCGATACAGGGCTTGTCCGCCGCCTGCGCCATACCCTTTACCGCCGCGACTCCTATTCTGACTCCGGTAAACGACCCCGGCCCGACGGCGGCGGCAAAAACGTCGATGTCGCTTATGTCAATATCGGCGTTTTTGAGCATATCCGCAATCTGCGGCATCATCTTTTGAGAGTGAGTTTTATTGTGGTTGACAACCGTCTGCGCGACCATACGCGTATCGTCAACGAGCGCGGCTGTCGCGGCCATACAGCAGGTGTCGGCGGCAAATATCAGCATACTTTTATCTCCCTGTAATTTTCGCCCTTTGAGGGGTCGGCGGAAATTTGAATCTTTATGCAGGCTTCGGGGAGCAGCGCGGCTATGTTTTCAGCCCACTCGACGAGGCACACGCCGTCGCCGAACAGATATTCGTCAAGCCACTCTCGCTCCGCTTCACCGCCGTTTTCAATTCTGTAAGCGTCAAAATGATATATATTCAAATTTTCACCGTGATACTCGTTTAAAATTGTAAAGGTCGGACTGGTGACAACCTCTTCCGCTCCAAGCGCCGCGGCAACTCCGCGCACAAAGGCGGTCTTGCCCGCTCCCAGACCGCCGCCGAGCGCAACAACGTCGCCCGCTTTCAGCCCGAATGCGATTTCAGCCGCGATTTTTTGCGTTTCGTCGGCGTTTTGACTTATGTAGAGCTTCATAATCGGTCACCAATTTTACCTTTAAAAATGTTCTATAAATATAATACCTTTTCGGCAAAAAAATGTCAACTTAGTATTGAAAAAATTTTTGCTTTAATATATAATGAAAGTAATTTAAGAGGAAAACGGAGGGCAAGCTATGACAAGGGTTGATAAATATAACTATTATTTGGATATTGCCGAAACGGTGCTGGAGCGCGGAACCTGTCTGAGACGCAACTTCGGCGCCATAATCGTTAAAAACGATGAGATAGTTTCAACCGGATATACAGGCTCTCCGCGAGACAGAAAAAACTGCTGCGATATGGGCGTTTGTATGCGCGAGGAGCTTAAAATCCCGCGCGGCGAGAGGTATGAGCTTTGCAGAAGCGTCCACGCCGAAGCCAACTGCATTATAAGCGCGGCAAGGCGGGATATGCTCGGCGGAACGCTCTACCTCGTCGGCAGGGATATGAAAACGGGCGAGCTTGTGCCTAACGCGTCAAGCTGCTCGATGTGCAAGCGAATGATTATAAACGCGGGTATCGAGCGCGTTATAATCCGCAACACCCCGACCGAATACACTGTCGTCTACGTCCGCGAATGGATAGATAACGACGAAACGCTTAATCTCGAAAAAGGCTATTGATTTTTTACATAAGACCAAAATCCACCCTATAATGAGGCTAAAACTTTCTATATAAAAAAGACTGTGTAATGGTCAAGAACTGTAAAAAAGAAAATTTGACGACGAAAACGCTCCGAACGATGGTTCGTCGGAGCGTTTTCTGTTTCAATTTTATTGATTTTCATATGATTGGACAAGCGCATAGAATATATTTATAATGTTTGTTCGACTACAGCCGCAAGCGGTTTCATATTTTCCATGCTGTCCCACAGCATGACTTTTATGTTCATGTTCGATATATTTACATTCTCAAATATCACTATATCATCAAGCGGTTTTTGATATACGGATTTAAGCGTATCGGTTTCGTCATATACAGCTAAAATAACTTCTCCCCGAATGTCCTCGCAGTTGAGAGTATCAACTGTTACTCTGTTATCTGTATAATCCGATATGGATATGGTCGGGCATTTTTCAATATTTGCTATTATAGCAATATCATGGTCAGGCATACATATTGAAGTAGTTACGTTTGCCGCATCCGCAAAAATATCCTCGCCCGTGTCGGTAGTCCATCCTATAAACTTATATCCGTTCGGAACGTAAGCTGTAATTTCAGCGTTTTCTCCGACATGAAGCTCACGCTCGATTGAGGTCATTTCGGCAAAGCAGCCTCTTTCAATGCTTGCCGTATATAATGTACCGTCTGAATCATTCAAAGAATCATATCCGGGAGTTATATCCAAGTCATTTTCATCCGTAAGGATATATGCATCCTCTCCCGTGTTGGAGCCTGTGTCGGCTGAATTGTACGTCAATCCGTCCGTAAGCTCAATATTGTTGAAATAAACATTGCGCGTTACATTATCTGTATCATCATATTCGGCAATGCTTATATCCATTTCTCCGGCATCATTTCCTACATATGAAATATTATATTGCTTATTACCATACATATATATTGTTTTTTCATCGCCTTCTACCGATATTGTAATATTGGCATCCGGACGGCAGTACGGAACATTGTCGATTACCGAGCCGACAATAACGCCATCCGTATCATAAATATAAATATCGACAGGGCAGGCAACGTTGTATTTTTTTCTCATGCGTTCCCACGACTCATCAAGCAGATATTCATAATCTTTATATCTGTCGTTTCCTTCTTTTTCAAGCTCCCCGATCCAATATGTCAGAACCGTCTCGTGAAATTGGTCTGTTGACGTTTTAATACTTGTCACCGAATCTTTAAAATCCTCTATTGTATCATCACCCAAGAGGCTCGATATTTGTCCCGCGAGCGAACTGTCAACAGCATCGGCAAAAGCCGTGGCATAATCACAGTCGCTGTTAAGAATATTAAACATTACATCCACAGCACTGTTATATGCTTGCGCGTTCCCTTTGCTTTTAGCGGATTTAAAGCTACTTTTTGTATTGTTATAAACCGTATTCAGCACATTTTCGGTATTAACCAAAGCTATAATCTTACAATATTTTTCCTGTATCTCATCCGTGTTAAAGCATACCTGAGTTATGAGTTTACCGGATTCGTATATTGTCTGTGCAATATATGCAGCCGGATTTGCAGCCTTAAACGAGCGCTTAACGCCGCTCCACAGCTCATCAAATCCCGCCTGCGCAACGTTTTTTCCCGTCATCGCAATAACGTTGGCTGCCATCCTTTGCGTGAATTCGTCATCACTTGTTCCCATTACGCTGATACAGTCCCTAAGCGCCTGTTTGAGAGCAGGGTTATCGCTTGGACACACGTTATACATATCCTTCATTATCTGCTGCATCGAGCCGCTCAATTGTCTGATGTTATAATATGCGTTTATTTGCTCGCATAATGTTTGAAAATCACTCGCATAATCAATCGCTTTACCGATAAAGCCCGTCATTTTATCAATATCCGCGGCATTGGGATGCGCCTTTTTAAACGCCGCGTCGCAATTTTTAAATAAGTTGTCCTTTTCCTCTTTTGAAAGCTTTGTTAAATCAAGCGTGCTGAATCCGTCGTATTCATAC
>CANRNL010000008.1 GCA_947631965.1 uncultured Clostridia bacterium | reverse complement strand
CTCCTGTAGTAGTTTCTTTCATTCTACCACAGGAGGGTTCTTTTTTCTATTGTCCGTTTTTACTGGTTCTGTGCAAATTGGGTGGATTTTTTTACGCTTTTACCGAAGTATGTTTTTTGGTTTATCTTACCCGCGCGTCTGACCGTTTCCATATATGACGTATTTTGTGGTGGTAAGCTCTTTAAGCCCCATAGGACCGCGCGCGTGAACCTTTTGCGTGCTTATTCCTATTTCCGCGCCGAAGCCGAACTCAAAGCCGTCAGTAAATCGGGTGGAAGCGTTCACATATACCGCCGCCGCGTCTATTTCGTTCAAAAATCGGCGGGCGTTTTTATAATTTTCGGTTACTATGGCTTCGGAGTGCTTACTGTTGTACTTGTTTATGTGCGCGATAGCCTCGTCTATATCTTTGACCACTTTTATGCCGATTATCATATCCAGATACTCGGTTCCCCAATCCTCCTCGGTTGCGGGGACCGCATCTTTGTAGAGGGCGCAAGTCGCTTCGTCGCCGCGTATCTCCACACCGCTTTGAGAAAGCGCGGCGCACATATCGGGCAGGAATTTCTCGGCCGCGGCGCGGTGTACCAGCAGCTTTTCCTCCGCGTTGCATACGCCGGGGCGGGAGGTTTTTGCGTTTAACACTATCTTTTTCGCCATATCCAAATCGGCGTCCGCGTCCACATAGACGTGGCAGTTGCCGGTACCGGTTTCAATCGCGGGCACGGTTGCGTTTTCAACGACCGAGCGGATAAGTCCTGCGCCGCCGCGCGGAATTATTACGTCGAGATATTCGTTGAGCTTCATAAGAGCGACCGCGCTTTCGCGGGAGGTGTCCTCGACAAGTAAAATGCTGCCGTCGGGCAGACCCGCTTCCGCGCCCGCGCTCTGCATAATTTTAACGATTGCGAGGTTTGAATTTTTTGCCTCTTTTCCGCCGCGCAGAATTACCGCGTTGCCCGCCTTGACGCACAGCGCCGCCGCGTCCGCGGTCACGTTCGGGCGCGCTTCGTAAATTATGCCGATAACGCCGAGCGGCACGCGCTTTTTGCCTATTTCAAGACCGTTCGGACGAACGATTTGCTCCACAGTCTCGCCTATCGGGTTGGGGAGCATAGCTATTTGGCGTATTCCCTCCGCCATAGCCTCGATACGGGCGCGGTCAAGCCTGAGTCGGTCGAGCAGCGTGTCTCTCATATTATTTTTGCGCCCGTTTTCCATATCAATTTCGTTTTGCCCGATGATATAATCGGCGTTTTCACACAGTGCCGCCGCAATACGCTCCAGCGCGTCGTTCTTTTTTTGCGTGGAGAGCAGAGCCAGCTTTGCCGCCGCCGCCTTTGCTTTTTTGCCTTTTTCAATCAATTCGTTCACTTTAATCACCCGCTTGTTAAAATTATTTAAGATGTGTCTTATTATCCCGTACAATTATATATCGCATACAAAGATTTGTCAAACGGTTTAGCGGCGCTTGATTTTATGTGTTTGCTGTGGTAAGATAAATTCGAGGTGAGAATAATGCGGGTAAAGCTCAATAAAAACAGTGCAAAACCCCTTTATATACAGCTTTTTGACGCAATCTCGGAGGAGATACGCGCGGGCAGGCTTCACAACGGCTCAAAGCTGCCGCCGCGCCGTGAGATGGCGGCGGCTCTCGGCGTGTCCGCAAACACTGTGGACAGCGCGTATAAAATGCTTTTGGATACCGGTTACGTCATATCCATACCGCGCCGCGGATATATAGTGTCGTTTAAGCCCACGTCCTACGAAAGCACGACCCCGTGGGAGCTTGACGCACCCGAAGAAATTGTTTTCAGTCCGAACGGAATTGATTTTTCGTATATAGACCGCTCCGCCTATGCAAAAATTGTACGTTCGCTCGCCTACAACGACGGCGCGGGTATTTTTTCGTATGTGTCCAAGAGCGGCGAGGACGAGCTTCGGAGCGCGGTTTCAAAATATTTATATTCATTCCGCGGCATAAAGTGTTCTCCCGATATGATTATAATGGGAGCGGGAGCGGAGTATCTGCTTATCGCACTGATGATGATATTTCCCCGCGAGATACCGATAATTATGGAAAATCCCTACGACCCGCACTTTTACCATACACTAAAGGACTACGGACGCAAAGTGATTTTACTTCCCGCGTCCTCGGACAGATTCAGAGCGGATGCGCTTTTAGGAATAGAGCGCGGGGTGCTTTTTATCGACCCGTACTCGCGTTTTCCGCGCGGAAAAGGGCTCGGCGCGGCTGAGCGGGAGGCTGTGACCGAGTGGCTGAGCGGCGGAGAGGAGCGGTACGTCGTTGAAAACGGCGAACGCGCCGAAATTTCGCCGTATTCGGACGAGCCGCTCGTGTGCCTTGACAAAAACGAAAAGATAATATATCTCGGCTCTTTTGCGAAGTCGCTGTGTCCGTCGATAAAGACCTCGTATATGGTTCTGCCCGAAAAAATTTCGGAGCGGTGGAAAAAGCACCACATATACTACTACGCGCTTACCTCAAAGCTGGAGCAGTTCGCGCTTGCGGAGTTTATCGAAAAGGGATATTTTACGAAGCATTATAAAATGATGAAAAGGATATACAAGGACAAGCTCGATTATTTGAGCGGACATCTTTTGCGCGAATTTGGTTCCGACGCGGAGATATGCGGCGTATGCGGGACTTATATGACCGTACGTTTTAAGAATAAAGACACGGAGGAAATAAAAAAGCTCGCCCGCAGAAACGGCGTAAGGCTTATGAGCCTTAACTCGTTCTGTGCGGACGAAACCGAAGTTCCCGCATCCGAAAATAAAATAGTGTTCGGCATAGGCGACCTGCGCCGCGACGAGATACGGCGCGGAGTGGTTTTGCTCAAACGGGCGCTTGAATAGCCGCGCTCATTTCACAATAACAAAGCCGCGTATTAGGTCAAGCGTAGTTTTGCCGATGCCGCTTACGCAGAGCAGGTCCTCAGGCGATTTAAATTCGCCCACCTCGTCTCTCGTTTCAACTATCGCCGCCGCTTTGACCTTGCCGATTCCGCTCAGCGAAGTCAGCTCGGACGCCGAGGCGGAGTTTATATCCACAACGCCGAGAGAGCCGTTTTTAATATCAACAATGTCGGTTTCAGCGCCGATCTGTGACCTCGCCGCGCCTCTTGCGGCGGGGTCGCTTATATAAACCGTCCTTTGCGCGGGGCGCGCGTAAAGCCCCGCACACACCGCCGCGGCAAAAAACAAAGTCACAGACAAAATTTTTAAATCGGATTTTATCCGAGGAGTAAAAATTCTTTTCAGCATAATTTGTTATTTGAGAGTGATTTCGGACAGCGCGTCCACCACCGACTGCAAGTCCTCTTTATATGTAATTCCGAACCATTTGTCGGCGGTTTCAAGCAGAGTTACGCTCGCCTTTCCCGATTTTATAAGCTCGTCTATTATGTTCGGAAGCAGATATTCCGATTTTAAATCCTCGGCGGGAAGATTTTCGAGAAATTTATCGAAGCCGCTCTCCAGAATATCAAAAAACGCGGGAGTAAGCCCCCACATATTCATCGAAACGTACAAATCGGGGTCGATTTCTTTTATCGCGCCGTCCTCTCCCATAACGCCCGCGCCGCGCTCGGTCTTGACGATATTTTGCGTTTCGTTTACGTTTACAAGAGAGAATTTATCGTTAATCTCGCATAAGCCGCGCGTCACGCCGCCGTTGTCGCTGAGCGTGTTTTTGAGGATAAAGCCCGCCATACAGTACTCGTTGTCGGCGCGTCCGTCCGCGTATATGAAGTCGTGTATCTTTTGGAACGCGGTATCGCCGTAGTAGTCGTCGGCGTTTATAACCGCAAACGGCTCTTTGACCGCGTCCTTGCAAGCCAGAACCGCCTGACCGGTGCCCCACGGCTTTTTCCTGTCAAACCTGCCCTTGAATCTTTCGGGAACGTCGTCCACCGACTGGTAAACATATTCCACCTCGCAGAGCCTTTCTATGCGCTCGCCGATTATCTCTTTAAAATCTGCCTCTATATCGCGGCGGATAATGAACACAATTTTATTAAAGCCCGCTCTGAGCGCGGCGTTTATCGAGTAGTCCATAATAATCTCGCCGTTTGCTCCGACCTTAGCGAGCTGTTTAACGCCGCCGCCGAAGCGGGAGCCTATTCCCGCCGCCATAATTACAAGTGTCTTTTTCATTTTTACTTCCTCCAAATTTATCAACATTAAATTAAGCACTTTTTAAAAATTTATTGCCCTGCTCCTGCAATGCACGCTCTCCACAAGCCCTATCGCTATAAGATTTGTGATGAGCGACGAGCCTCCGTAGCTGAAAAACGGCAGCGTGATGCCGGTTATGGGCATTATGCCGATACACATACCGATGTTTTCAAAGCCCTGGAACAAGAACATCGCCGCAACGCCGATACAGATATACTTTCCCACGTTGTCGCGCGCCCTTTGCGAAATTATGATGCACCTTATTATTATTGCGACCAGCAGAGCGATAGCCACAAGCCCGCCGACAATTCCAAGCTCCTCGCATATGACCGAAAATATAAAGTCGGTGTGGCGTTCGGGCAGACTTCCGAAGCGGCTCGCGCCGCCAAACAGCCCGTAGCCGAACAGCTTTCCCGAACCCACCGCGATTTTTGACTGTATAACCTGATAGCCCGTGCCGAGCGCGTCGGTCTCGGGATGGAGCATAGAGATTATTCTGTCCTTCATATAATCCTTAAGCACGAATTTCCACGCGAGCGGTATTGCCGCGCCGAGGAGCGCCGCGCCGGTGAGCGCGTATTTATAGCTTATTTTTGTAAAGAACATCATTGCGATGAATATGCACAAAAACACCGCCGCCGTACCGAAATCGGGCTGAAGCAGAATCAGCGCGACGAGTGTTCCGACGTGGAGAAGAAGAAAGCCCACGCAGCCTATGTCGTTTATTCTGTCCGAAACTCGGTTTATGTGCGTCGCCATAGTTATGATAAACGCAATTTTCACTATTTCGGCGGGTTGTACGCTGATAAGATTTCCGAAGCGAAACCAGCTTCTTGCGCCGTTTGCCTTGTATCCGATATGCGGAATGAGTACCAAAAGCAGTAAAATTATCGAGATTGCGTAGAGATAGCCCGAAAGCTGAGACAGATGCTCGTAGTCCCAGACGGTTAAAAAGCCGATTGCGGCAAAGCCCAGTATACACGCCGCTATCTGCACAATGACATACTTTATCTCGCCGCCCGCGCTCGCCACCATAATTATTCCGAAAAGGGAAATAATGGCGGTCAGCACCAAAAGCGGTATATCGTAATTTTTAACAAGCTCGCGGTTTGAATATGTGTTTTCCAAGGTTAGTTCAATCCTCTTTCTGTTTTAAAGGGCGCAAGCCCGACTAATCTTTAAGTTTATAACTGAGCGCGACCCCGTCACCCACGGGAAGCACAACGGTGTTCAGCCTGCCGTCCTCTCTGAGCATATCGAGATACATACGAAGCCGCTTTACAATGGTACGTTTGCGGTGGAGCAAAAGCTCGTCCGTCGCGGTCATACCCTTATACAGCACGTTGTCGGATATGAGCAGACCGCCGCGCCGCAAAAGCCGCAGACAGTGCGGAAAAAATTCCATATACTGCGCCTTTGCAGCATCTATGAAAACCGCGTCGTAAGTGTCTGTGAGAGTCGGAAGAACGTCCTTTGCGTCGCCTTCGATAACCGTGATTTTGTCCTCCAGACCGGCTCGGCGTATGTTTTCCCGCGCCCGATTTGCCATTTCGGGGAAAAGCTCTATCGTAGTGACGCTCGCACCCGAATGGCGGCTCATCAAAATTGCGCTGTAGCCTATCGCCGCGCCCACCTCAAGTACCGACTTCGCGCCGCTTATCTGCAAGAGAATTTCAATCAGCTTTATCGTTTCGGGCTGGGAGATTGGTATTTCCTCGGCTTTTGCGAGAGCCTCAAGCTCGGACGCAAAGCCGTCCTCCGGAGTAAGCTCCTTTCGGATATAGCGTATTATATACTCATAATTTATATTGTCATCTATCGGCATATTTTTACCTCACGAAAATATGTTTACGATACTGCTGTAAAACGCCATTATCAAAATACAGAGTATCACGGGCAGACTGAATAAGTTTTGCGCCGTCACCCGAAGGTCGTTTTTGCCCGTCGTAATTTTTCTGTCCTTAAAAATTTTAAGGAACAAATACATAAGCCCCGCAAACGCCGCCGCAGCCAGGGCAAACAGAATAAAGAGCGACGTGGTTTCAAGCGAGAGAAGCCCCGTAAAGTCTATAACGAGCGCAAACAAATTGCTGACAAAGTGATAGAGCATAGCGGCGTATATTGAGTTTGCTTTGTAAAGTATGAGCGCAAGCACCGCGCCCAAAAACAGGTTTCCGAGTATGAACTGAAATCCGTGGTGCAAAAGCGCAAATATTATCGTTGTAAACAGTATGGCGGCGCGGGCGCTTTCCCGCTCGAATACCGAGAATATAAGCCCGCGAAACATAATTTCCTCCATAAGCGCGGGGAAAATTACAATGGCGGCTATCCCAATCACGAAATCGAAAGCGGTTATCTGACCGCCTCCCTCTTGACCGAAGATAAGCGCAGCGGGGATGTTTAAAAGCACCATAACCAGCTCGCCCGCGATACCGAGCAAAATCACCGTAAGCGCCGTTCCGAGCGAGATGGGGTTTATTCTGAGCGACGTGCGAACGTCCCGCACCTCTTCCGCCTCGGCGGCGGACTCCATTCGGGAATAAACCATAAACGCGCTGAAAAACGCGATAATCTCTATTATCATAAGCTCCAAATACTGCATATACTCGCCGAGCGACGTGGGCAAAAACGAAAATATTGCGTTGGCAAACAGGTTTGCCGTGGTTTCCGCAACGACAAAAACGAGCAAAAACCACCGTACACGCCTCAGCTTTCTGCGCTGTATCAAACTCGGATTTCTCATAATAAAAGCTCCGTAAAATCTTTAAATAATCAAATCGGTCAGCACCATATCGGTGCGAACGTCAAACTCGCCGCGCGGCAGCTTGTCCGTCATACATTCCGAAAAGCACAGCCCCGCCGACAAGCCGGTAAAATCTTTTAAAAATCGGTCATAATATCCGCCGCCGTAGCCAAGGCGAAAATTGTCTTTGTCAAACGCGAGCGCGGGAACGACCGCAATATCTATCTCGGATTTGCCGCACAGCCTTATTTTGGTCGGCTCAGAAATTCCGTATTCTCCCGACCTGAGTTCGTCGAGAGATTTAATTTCGCAGGGCAGAATTTCGCGGGTTTTGACTTCGCATTTCGGAACGACGAGCCTTTTGCCGTCCGACAGCACTCTGCGGGCTATGTCCTCGGTTTCCGCTTCGGAACGGAAACTCATATATATCATAACCGTCCGCGCGGAAGAATAATCCGCAAGCGACAAAAATTTCCGACATATTTCGCGGCTTTTTGCCGCGCGTTCCTCTGCCGGAATACCGCCGCGTATCGCCGCAAATTTTTTGCGCAGCTCCCGTTTTGTCATCTCGGTCATTTTTTCTGCATCTGCTTCAAAACCTTGTTGCCGGCGTCCGTGCCGCTTATGTAGTTTACGATTGCCGCGCCGAATTCAAGCGTTACGCCGCCGCCGCGCGCGGTAATAAAGTTTCCGTCGGTCACAACGTAGTCTTCGGTTTCGATAGCTCCGACAAGGTTTTCTTCATAGCCCGGAAAGCAGGTGGCGCGTCTGCCGCTTAAAAGCCCCATATCTCCGATAATCATAGGCGCAGCGCAGATTGCGGCCACAAGAGCGCCGCTTGCCGCACAATGCTCGATAAGCTCTTTTACCTCCGCGCTCTTTTGCAGATTGAGAGTTCCCGGCATACCGCCCGGCAAAATTACTCCCTCCGCGTCCGCTTTATTTATTTTGTCGGCGGTAATGTCCGCCTTTACGGTAACGCCGTGTGCGCCCGTAATATATTCACCGCCGACGCCGACGGTTTTTATGTCCAGCTTTGCACGTCTTATAACATCGAGAGCGGCTATGGCTTCGGTTTCCTCAAAGCCGTCCGCAAGTGTCAAATACAGCATTTACGACCATCCTTTCTGCGGAAAATCCGCAATATAATCTGTATTTTGCCTGTCTTATTTTTTGTGTACGGCGACAGTGACCAAAAACTTTGGCAGAGCAAGGCACCGTACAAGTCTTGAAGGCTGTTTTACAAGCCGATAGAACCACTCCAAATTGTGGTTTACAAAGAAGTCGGGAGCGCGTTTCACATCGCCCGCGAATACGTCCAGAACTCCGCCCAGCCCCATACAAAGTCCCGCAGTCAGATTCTCCCTGTTTTGATAAATCCAACTTTCCTGCTTTTTCATTCCGAGGCATACCAGCACGAGCGCCGCGCCTGAGGCGTTTATTTCCTCGACTATGGCGGGCGTTTCTTCGTCTTTAAAATATCCGTTGTGTACTCCCGCTATCTTAATTCCCGCGTAGCGCGACTTTATTTCCTCCGCGGCGCGTTCCGCAACTCCGGGCTTTGCGCCGAACAAAAACACGCCCGCGTCGGTATCCTTTATTTTGTCGAACACCGCGCACACGGTATCGAATCCGGTAACTCGTTCCGGGAGAGGCGTTTTCAGCATTTTCGCGCCGTATATAACGCCTATTCCGTCCGCGGTGCAAAGGTCGGCATGGTTCAGTATGTTTTTAAAATCGTCATCGCCGCGCGCCGCCATAATTATTTCGGGATTGGGCGTGAACATCATCGCCGCGCGTCCTTCGGGGCGGCAATTAATAAACCCGACCGCGCGCTCGACCGCGTCGGAAGCGGTTATATTGTCTATTTTAACTCCGAGTATATCAACCGTTTTCCGCATTGAGGTGTTCGTCCTTCCGACATAATTTTCCTTTAAAAATTATTCTATCATAAACGATGCTTCAATGCAACACAAAACAAAAATTTAACAAAAATTTAAAAATTTTTAGATTTGCAGATTCAAAATTTATCTTTGGATTTTCGCGCGGATATTTCAATGGCGATAATCGTTATATCATCATCGAGCTTACCGCCGTTTTCTGCGACGGCGCGGCTTAAAAGGTCGGACGCGAGCTTTTTTGAAGAGGAGCAATCCGCGGTTTCAAGGTATTCTTTGAGCCACGCGCCGCCGCCCGTTTTTGTCGCCGCGCCGTCGGTCGTCATAACTATGCAGTCGCCCGCTTTGACCCGCCGCGCGAAACACTCCGGCTCCACGCTCGGAAACATACCCACCGGAAGAGATGCGGCGCGCACCGTTTCGACCTGACCGCTTCTTTTGATGTAGCTTGGCTCCGCGCCGGTTTTCATAAACTCGACCTCGCCCGAATACAGGTCTATAACGCACATATCGACAGTCGCAAACGCCTCCCGTGCCGACCGCATAACCATAATCGAGTTCACGAGACGAACGGCGAGCCGCTTGTCAAAGCCTGCCTGCAAAAATCCGCTGAGCAGCTTGACTATAGCCTCGCTGTCCTCGGACGCGCGTTTTCCGACCCCCATTCCGTCGCTCACCGTGACCGCTATTTTGCCGTCGGGAAGCGAAGAGACCGCGTATTTGTCTCCGTTTACTTCCTCCGCGCCCCTTGCCGAGCATCCGACCCTTGCCGTGAGAGCTTCTTCCTCGTACATACTTATCCTCACCGTTTTTTTGTCCTCCCGTTTTATCTCTGTAACGCGCATACCGTGAGGCAGGATAAGACAGGATACCCCAACCGTCCGCTTACACAGTCCGCGCGCGTCGCGGCGGCATACGGCAAAAATATCCGCGCTCAGCCGTCCCGACGGGGTGCGGGTTATATGCACGCTTCGGGTCCTTATTCCGACGAGCCGAAGCCGAAGCGCAAGCTCGTTTTCAAGGCGCAGGTCGGTTTCGGAGGACATATCCGCTTCGAGAGCCAGCTTTTCAAGGATTTCGGAGACAAAACCGAGCTGTTCGCCGGCAAGCGCGCGGTTTTCGTTCATTCTTTTGCGCCATACCCTGTCGTTGCGCCCTATTTCGTAAAGACGGTTCAGCTCCCGCACAAACGGTCTGAGGTGCAGACACGTTTCGGCAAAGCCGTCGGGAGCGTCGGAGGGTGTTACCTCGCCGCGCGATTCAAGCACACCGAAAAAGCGGCACATTGCCGTGTAGGTCGCGGAATAGTTGTCCTGCCAGCACAGCGAACATCTGACGCATTTTCGGCACACTATGTCCGCCGCGCCGTCAAATATTTCGGAGGCGTCCGTAATGTCCGAAGGCGCGCCGCTTTGAGGTCTGATAAGCGTTTCGGCAAGCTCCTTTATAGACCGTGCCGCCTCATACAACCGTTTTTTTGTTCGGTCGTCGGTATGTACTTTGGGAGGCGGCGGGGGAGTGAACATATCAGATATTACGGTGTAGACGCGGGCGGGTATCAGAAATTGAAGCACGCCCGCCGCCGCGGCTTCGATTACCGAGAGCGGCGCGCCGAGCATATCTCCGTCCGCAGAGCCAATCGCCGCACAGACGAGCGCCGCGCCCGCCGCCGAAAGTATTCGCCCGTGCCGCCTGAGTACACCAGCGGTTAAGGCGAAGGCGCAAAGAGAGCCGAGAATGAACGGCATATCGCCGCTTCCGACGCCGCACAACCCTCCGAGGAAAGCCGCAACAGCGGTCGCGTACCCCGCGCCCGCAGACGAGGCTACTGACAGAATTATGAGACAGGCGGCGGCGTTGGCGGGAGAGAAGCCGCCGAAAACGTTGATTTTACGCAGACTTAAAATCGAGAGAGCGCCCGCCGCAAGGAAGCAAATCTTTTCTTCAAGCGACATTTGACGCGGGTCAAACCGCCCGTCCTCCGCCGCGCCCTTTACTATGTCGAAAACTACAGTCGCCGAAAGGCACGCGAAACATTCGCAAAGAAGCATAACGAGAGAAGATATTTCAAATCCGTCCCAGAGTATGAAAAGACATCCGCTCACTATGAGCGAAACCGAAATTACGAAAGCGCTGTCCAAAAGACGCAGGGGCTTGTCCCCGTTTCTCGCAAACAAAAACAGGAGATATATCCCGCCCGCGAGGGCGTATTTTACCGCGCTCATATCCCCAAGCAGCCAAATCGACCCCAAAACGCCGAGAGCATAGTTAAGTACGGCATAGAGCGACGGGGTGCGCTCTATCGTAAGAAACGACAGCCCGAACGACGCAACTCCGCCGAGCAGGGATATGTGTCCGAAAAAAATGCCGAGCAGACGCACGGCGATTCGGTATAAATCGGGTTTTTCTCCGACCGCGTCGCCGCCCTTTCGGTCTTTTTTCAGTATTTTATGCGATAACAGTTCGAAAATTGCCATAAAAATACCCCCGTAGCCCTTGCCGCGAAAACAAAGCTTTTGCGGCAATTTATAACTTACGGGGATATTATAGCCGACCTTTTCGGATTTTTTTGTCACAAAAAGTTAAAAACAAATCAAAAAAGGCCACTTTTTAAATCCGTTTTTTCACAAATATTTTCATTCTTCGTTTTTAATCTTCAAAATCAAACAAATCGGCGTTGCGCTCCTTAAAAACTTCGTAAACTTCGGAGAGTACATCCTCGTCCTCCACCGAGCGGAGCATCTTTTCGCCGTTTTCGTCGGGCACTATTTGCATAATTTCAACGCCGTATTCCGCGCCGTCCTCGACGGGAATAAATATGCAATACTCCTCGCCGTCGAACTTCACCGTGTCAAGATGCTCAAATTCGCACGCGACACCGTCCTCGTCGTATAATGTGTAAATGTTTTCGTTGGTGTTATCGCTCATAAACAATCAGCTCCCGTTTGAATTTTTAATTTTTGCTGTCCAGATAACTCTGAAGTATATACGCGGCGGCGATTTTGTCAACTGCCGCCTTCCGCTTTTTTCCTCTTGTGTTTGTCTCGTTCATAAGACGGTGCGCCGAAACGGTGGTGAGCCGCTCGTCCCACAGCACTATCGGCAAATCGGTAAGCTCCTTCAGCTTGTCCGCAAACGCGGAGCATTTTTGCCCGCGCTCACCGAGAGAGCCGTCCATATTGCGCGGCAAACCGACAACAATCTCCTCCGCGCCCTGCTCCCGCGCCAGATACACGGCGCGGTCTGCGACCTTATTAAAATTCTTTTCGCTGAAGGTTTCGAGAGTCGCCGCGATAAACCCCGAACTGTCCGAAACGGCAAAGCCGGTCCGGCTGTCTCCGAAATCCACTCCGAGTATCTTCAATAAAATCCTACCTTTATATATTGTTGTGCGCTTTGCCGTGCATATGCGGACAAAGCAAACGTCTATGCGCCCATTTTAACATATGCGCGGCGGTTTGTCAAAGCTAAAAAATTATTGACATTATATATATTCTGTGACATAATATAATAGGTATTATGTTTTTGCATCATATATTTATTGAAAGGACATCAGAACAGCTATGAAAAGAATATTTTTTATTTTATTGTCCGTTTCGATGCTGGCGAGCCTTTGCCCGTCTGTCGGAGCGGCGGGCGCGGCGGACGGCGACACAGCGCCGATAATGCGATATACGGCGGATAACGCGGTTATGACGTTTGACGAGGAGGAGCCTCTGCCCGAAAAGTACGATTCTCGTCAGGAGCTTACTCTGCCCGCTGTGCGCAATCAGGGACAAGACGGCGACTGCTGGGCTTATGCGTCGATTGCGGCGGCGGAAATCTCGATTTTGAAAAACGGCGGCTCGCTTTTCAACTTCTCCGAAGCGCATATGGCGGACAATATATACTTCAACGAAAACAATCCGTGGAGTCTTGACCAGACCACGGGCGGCAACCGCGAAACAGCCGCGATGTACTTCTCGCGCGGAAGCGGCCCCGTGCTTGAGGAGAGCTTTTCAAAGGACGATACCGAGCGGGTATACACCGAGGACATTTCGGAGAATCTCGCGGCTTATATAAACAGTATAATCTATTTGCCCGACACCGAAAGATATATCCACAGTCCGCATTATTATGACATATATGCAGGTTATCTCTATAATGAGGACGAGCGATATATTCTTGCAAATGATATCGTCGATGAAGACGGTGAATACGAAAATCTCATAGACATCGGCGACGGGATCACCATTCCATATGATGAGTACGAAGTTCTCCGCACCGATGACGGAACCACGTTTTTCAACATAGGCAAAAAGGCGCGTGACGAGCAGATAAAGAGGGCTATTATGAAGTACGGCTCGGTGTTCACCTCTTATTATGCCGACCCCAAAAACAATTATTTAAACCAAGAAACGTCTGCGTACTTCTACCCGTACAGCACAATGAACGAGCCCGAATACGGAGACTTCCGTTATGTTAAAGAAATAAACCACGCCGTATCGCTCGTCGGCTGGAGCGACGGCTTCCCGAAAGAGAGCTTCGACCCGATGCCGCCCGCCGACGGCGCGTGGATAGTGCGAAACAGCTGGGGCGAGAATGTTCTGGAGGACGGCTACTTCTATATTTCGTACTACGATTCGACCATAGGCGAGAACTCGGCGATATTCACGGACGTGGAAACGGACGTGAGCTTTGACGCTATCTATCAGTACGACCCGTTCGGTCAGACCGCGGTATTTGATATGCCGAGCGGAACCTGGGCGGCGAACCGCTATGACAAGCGAACAGAGGACGACGAATACATTACCGAGGTCGGCGTATATTGCTATCAGCCGAACACCAAGATAGACATAGCGGTAAATCAGTATGACCAATACAGTGAAAAATCCTTTATAACCTGGTATGACGAGGACTATGCGGCTTCGATAAAAGATTATGTGGAAGGACATGAAGGGTTTGCTTACCGCTCCGACCACCCGATGGCGGAGCCGATAAAGTCGCAGACATTTGAGCTTCCCGGCTACTATGTCATAAAGCTCGATCAGCCCGTTAAAATAGAAACCGAGTCGTTTGACGTTGCGGTGCGCTATTCCGACGCGGCGGGCGGCGAAACGGTCGGCGTTCCCGCCGAGGTCAGGCTGACCGAGAGAGAATACAACAGCCACGCGACGGCGGGCGAAAACGAGAGCTTTTTGCTTTATTATAACTCATTTGTCGGCGAGGACGAAAGAGTAGTTGCCGAATACGAGCATTGGGGTTCTATGATAAGCGGCGACGGCGAGAGTGAGGACTTTGCTCGCTGCAATGCCTGCATAAAGGTTATGACGGCTGCCAATCCGTATCCCGAACATACCGTTTCGGTCTCGGACGAGAGCGGAAACGTGGAGCTTATTCGGGGCGACGCCGCAGCATCGGAGCTTTCCGTCAGAGAGGGAGAAACCGTTACGGTGAGAGTGAAGCTGAGAGCCGGCGGAAACTATAAGCTCTCTACCACGCCTGAAACAGATATAAAGCACACCAACAACCAAGGCGGATACCGATATTACAGCTTTGTTATGCCCGACTCCGACGTGGTTGTAAACGCCGAGTGGATAGGAGGCAAACAGCCCGACGCATATGCGTATGTCGGCGGCGGAAGCACGCGTATAGATATGGCGAATATCGAAAGCGGAACGGTAATAGCGGCAAAGTATGACGAGGAAGGAAACCTTTTGGGGTTTGTGCCCGTGTCGGCGGACAGCGCGGAAAAGACAGAGGACGGCGCGACCCTTACGATAGAGGGCATAGAGGCGAACCGTGTATTTATCTGGAAGGATTTAAACTCTATGACGCCTCTCGTAAACGCTCTTGAGCCTATGGCAAAATAAGGAGCTGAAACAAAATATGAGTGAAAACAAAGAAAAGAAGCAAAAGCTGCACCGAACCTCCATAGGCGGACAGGCGGTTATGGAGGGCGTAATGATGATGGGACCGAACCTTATTGCGACTTCGGTGCGCAAGAGCGACGGCGAAATTGTCACGGATATAAAGCCGGTCGGCGCGGCGGTAAAGTCAAAGATACTGCGTCTGCCGATAATTCGCGGCTGCGTCAACTTTTTCCGTTCGATGGTGGTAGGAGTGCAGTCGCTTATGTTTTCGGCGCAGTTTTTTGACGACGGGGAGGAAATTCCCGCCGACGAAGAGCCTTCAAAAATTGACAAGTGGCTTGAAGAACATCTGGGCGACGAAAAGGCGATTCAGATTACAATATATATCGCGGTGGTGCTGTCTCTGGCGCTCAGCGTAGGATTGTTTATGATTTTGCCGAACCTGGTTGTAAGCGCGATAAAGGCGCTCGGAATTGAAAGCGCGGTAGTGCTGAATTTGTGCGAGGGCGTTATAAGAATAGTGATTTTTCTCGCCTATCTGCTGCTGGTTTCGATGACAAAGGACATAAAGCGAGTGTTTATGTACCACGGCGCGGAGCATAAGTCGATACACTGCTACGAAAAGGGCGAGGAACTGACGGTCGAGAACGTGCGCGCACAGTCTCGACTGCATCCGAGATGCGGTACCAGCTTTTTGCTTATCGTGGTCGTGATAAGCATTATTGCGTTTTCGTTTTTGAGCTGGGAGGTCGCGTGGTATGCTCGTGTGGGAATGAGACTGCTTCTGCTCCCCGTGGTTGCGGGCGTTTCGTATGAGATTTTGAAGCTGGTCGGCAGGCACGACAACGCGTTTACCAAGGTGGTGCGAAAGCCGGGGCTTTGGCTTCAGTATATCACCACCCGCGAACCGGACGACAGCCAGATAGAGGTTGCCGTAACGTCGCTTAAGGCGGTAATTCCCGAAAACAAAGACGAGGACAAGTGGTAATATGCTTACGGTAGACGAACTTAAAAAAATCGGTTTTGAATATGCGGATAAACTCGGTGCGGACAGGTCTGCATCCGAGTTTATTATTATGCACAAATTCGGCGTGACGCGCACCGAACTGATAATCGGTGAAAAGAGGCTCCCCGACGCGGCGGCGGAGGAGCTGCGCGTCTGTCTGGAGCGCTTTTCGCGCGGCGAGCCGCTTCAGTATATCGTCGGGTCGGAGGAATTTATGTCGCTTGAATTTAAGGTAACGCCCGACGTGCTTATTCCGCGCCCCGAAACCGAGCTGCTTGTCGAAACGCTTATAGATATGTTTAAAGATTTTGCCGCGCCCACGTTTATTGACGTCGGCACGGGGAGCGGGTGCATCGCGGTGAGCCTTGCAAAATATCTGCCGTCCGCGCGGATAACCGCGCTTGACATATCTCCCGCCGCGCTCTCGGTCGCCGCCGGAAACGCCACCGCAAACGGCGTTGCGGACAGGATAGATTTTATCGGGCACGACATTATGCTCGGCTTTCCGAGCCTGCCCGCCGCCGACTGCGTGGTTTCAAACCCGCCGTATATAAGAAACGGCGAAATACTCTCTCTCGATAAAAACGTGCGTGAGTTTGAGCCGCTTTCGGCGCTTTGCGGCGGTGCGGACGGGCTTGATTTTTACCGCCGCATAACAAAGTGCGCGGTTTTGAAAAGCGGAGGAGTTCTTGCGTATGAGACGGGGTTTGACCAAAGCGAAGCGGTAGGAGAGATACTGCGGCGGCAGGGATTTAAAGACATTCGCATAATTCCCGATTTGGAGGGGCGCGGCAGAGTTGTGCTGGGCGTGAAATGACCGCCTTGTTTTGCTTTACAAAACTGCGGTTATATGTTAAAATAATTATTGATATATTCCGATATTGAATTTACAAAAGGTGATGGCTTTGAAAGCGCTTGTTATGTCTGTTTCGGCGGGTCAGGGACACAATCAGACCGCCAAAATAATATGCGATTGCTTGGAGCGCTGCGATATAAGCGCGGAATTTTTGAACACGTTTGAGTTTATCAACCCTCTTTTGTCCGACTCGGTGGAGAAGGGTTATTTGCTGTCCACAAAAAATATGCCTAAAATATACGGCAGAGTATACAGTCACGCGGAAAAGCACGACCACAGCCCCGAAGCCAATCTGATTTCCATATCGCATATTACCACTGCCATTCTCTCGCAGAAATTGAAAAAATATATTTTACAAAGCGCGCCCGACGTGATTGTGTGTACTCACGTTTTCGCGGCGATGCTCGTCACATATTTGAAAAATTCCCAAAACTTAGAAGCAAAAACGATAGGAATAATCACCGATTTTACAGTGCATCCGTTTTGGGAGACCTGCGACCTCGATATTTATATAACCGCGAGCGAGCTTATGGATTATCAGATGACGCGAAAGGGGCTGCCCGCCGAGCGCATTAAGTCAATAGGAATACCGATAGACCCCAAGTTTGCCGAAAAGCGTTCGAGCGAGGAAGTCTGCGCGGAGTTGGGGCTGCCGAGCAAAAAGACGGTGCTTGTTATGAGCGGAAGTATGGGCTACGGCGATATGCTGAGCATAATAAAACAGCTTGACGCCACGCCGCTTGACTTTCAGATAATCTCGGTGTGCGGAAATAACGAAAAGATGTATAAGCAGATTGAAAACACAGACTTTGATAAGCTTGCCGCAAACTACGGCTTTGTCGACAACGTGGACGTTCTTATGGACGCAGCGGACTGTATCGTTACAAAACCGGGCGGACTTACCGTGAGCGAGGCTCTGGCAAAGGGACTGCCAATCATTATGGCAAATCCGATTCCGGGGCAGGAGGACCGCAACGTGGAGTTTCTTTTAAACAACGGCGCGGCGGTCAAGATTAGTGAAACCTATACGATTGACGACGCGATTTTGCGTATATTCGGGAGCGAGGAGCGGCTTGCGGCGCTCAAGACCAACATCAGACTGCTGGGCAAGCCTCACGCCGCAACGGAACTTGCCGAGATTATCAAAAGTATGTAAATTAGTTTAAAATTTAGCTTGAAAAACGGCGGTTCGTATGGTATACTTTGCTTAATACAGCAGATTAAAATTACTTGGAGGATTTTCGTATGGCAATTTCCGACTCATTATGGCTGTTGCTGCTTTCAATGCTGCCTATTTCGGAAATACGCGGCGCGATGATATATTGGTCGGCAAATAAAGATACTTTAAACGTGATTTGGTGCTATGCCTTGTCGGTTTTCGGAAATTTTTTGGTGGTACCGTTCATTCTTTTGCTGTTCCGTCCGGTTGTGAAACGGCTTAAAAAGACGAAGCTGTTTCGCCGCCCCGCAAATTGGCTCGAAACAAGAGCGAAGAAAAAAGCCGAGGGGCTTATGCGGGCGAGCGCGATAGGCATATTCTTTTTTGTCGCCATTCCGCTTCCCACCACGGGGGCGTGGACCGGCTCAATGATTGCCGCTTTGCTCGATATGCGTTTTAAATATGCTCTGCCCGCGATTTTTGCCGGAATAATGGTTTCGGGTATCATTATGATACTTGTGCTGACCGGTATATTGAATCTCGGCGCGCTCGGAAATCTTATAACAGGATAATATGCCTTATCGAAAGGAGTTTCATATATGCGTTCATCAAACGGCTCGACCTCGATGTCCACAAAACCCGTAAAATCAAAGAAAAAAGGAAACAAGGGTTCCGTCGCAAAGAAAATAGCTTTGGTACTCGGTGTGATATTGTGTGCGCTGGCAGTGTTTTGCGTGTCCTTTATCGGCGCGTGGACGCTCATAGGAAACAAAGATTTTTCTTCGGATACCGAAGAAATGAAAGAAACGATTCAAACGCTTGAAACGGAGAACGAGACGCTCAAAGAGCGTGTTAAAGACCTTGAAAAGAACGGCTCGTCGTCAAGCTCTTCTTCGGCTTCCTCTCCGAAAAGCACAAAGGCTTCGTCAAGCTCTTCAAATTCTTCGAGCAAATCAAGCTCGTCGGATTCGTCGAGCGGAAGTTCGGGAAGTTCGAGTAAATCAAGCTCGTCAAGCGGAAGTTCCGGAAGTTCGAATAAATCAAACTCGTCAAGCTCATCGAGCGGAAGCTCCGGAAGTTCGGGAAGTTCAGGCTTATCGGGTTCGTCGGGCGGAAGCTCAGGCGGTTCGAGCAGCTCAAGCGGTTCGAGCAGTTCGAGCGGTTCCGGCAGTTCAAGCGGTTCGAGCAGTTCAAGCGGTTCAAGCGGTTCAGGCAGTTCGAGCGGTTCAAGCAGCTCAGGCGGTTCGGGCAGCTCAAACGGTTCAAGCTCGTCGGGTTCGTCGGGCAGTGACATTCCGACCATAAATGTCGATTAAATTTTAAGCAAAAGCGGAACGGAGGGCGTTTATGAAACCCATGTATAAAAGAGTGATGATTAAGATAAGCGGCGAGGCGTTGGCGGGCGGCAACGGATTCGGACTTGACACCAAAACCGTGAACACCATTTCGCAGACCATAAAAGAGTGTTCGGATATGGGTGTTGAAATTGCGGTAGTAGTCGGCGGCGGCAACTTCTGGCGCGGACGCGAGGGCGAGGGTATGGACCGAAGCCGAGCGGACTATATGGGTATGCTCGCCACGGTAATAAATTCTCTCGCGCTTTTGGACGGACTTGAAAACGCCGGAGTTACGGCAAGAGTTCAGACCGCTATTGAGATGAGGCAGATAGCCGAACCCTATATAAGACTTAAAGCGGTAAGACATCTTGAAAAGGGCAGAGTTGTAATCTTCGCGTGCGGCACCGGAAATCCGTTCTTTTCGACCGATACCACTGCGGCTTTGCGTGCTGCCGAGATTGACGCGGACATAATTTTGCTCGCCAAAAATGTGGACGGAGTTTATAACAGCGACCCGCATATCAATCCCAAAGCGAAGAAGTACGAAAATCTGAGTTATATAGAGGTTTTGAATCAAGGGCTGGGAGTTATGGACTCCACCGCGACCTCGCTCTGTATGGATAACAAAATTCCGATACTGGTATTCGGAATCAACGACCCGCAGAATATAAAGCGTGCCATCTTGGGCGAGAAGGTAGGCACATTGGTAAGTTAAAAAATTTTTTGAGGGAGATGAAATATTATGAAAATCGCTGAAGACAAAATGAACAAGGCGATAGACGTGCTGACAGCCGACTTTGCGACCGTCCGCGCGGGACGCGCAAACCCCGCGGTGCTAAACCATGTGACGGTTGACTACTACGGCGTACCCACACCCATAAATCAGGTAGGCTCGGTATCGGTTCCCGAAGCGAGGACGATAGTTATTCAGCCGTGGGATGCGACGATTCTTTCCGCGCTTGAAAAAGCGCTTTTAAAGTCGGACATAGGCATAACGCCGAACAACGACGGCAAGGTTATAAGGCTTAACTTTCCGCCGCTGACGGAGGAACGCCGCCGCGAATTGGTAAAGGACGTTTCAAAAAAGAGCGAGGCGGCAAAGGTCGCTGTCCGCAACATTCGCCGCGAAGCAATAAGCCGCTTCAAGACGCAAAAGAAGAATAACGAGATAACCGAGGACGACTTGGATTTGCTTGAAGAGGATATTCAAAAGCTGACCGACAGATTCGTCAAGGAAATCGATAAGCTGACCGACGAAAAAGAGAAAGAGATACTCGAAGTATAATCAGGCAAAAGACGGCGTCGTCTCTTGCGGGCGGAGCATTGTTAAAAAAATTATATTGAGAACTTGGGACTGTGTCGGGCATCTCGGTACAGTCCGTTTTCTTAATATCGCCATAGGCGGTGATATATATGTGGTTTAAAGCAAAAAAAGCGGGTGCGAAAAAGGACGGCTCCGCAGAAGCCGCCGTTCCCGCGCATATAGGCATAATTATGGACGGCAACGGGCGTTGGGCGCAAAAGAGAGGACTTCCGCGCACCGCGGGTCACAAAAAAGGAGCCGACACGCTTGAAAGAATAATAGAATATTGTGACAAAATCGGAGTAAAAGCGGTAACGGCTTACGCGTTTTCCACCGAAAATTGGTCGCGCCCAAAAGAGGAAGTGGACGCGATTATGAGTATGCTCTACAACTATTTGCTTCAGGCGGACAAGAAATTCGGCGGACGCAACATTCGCTTTCGCGTTATCGGCGACCTGTCGCGGTTCGACGATAAATTTCTCGGTGCGATACGCCACGCCGAAGAAATAACAGAAGGAAACGACGGAATAATCTTCAATATAGCGCTCAACTACGGCGGACGGCGCGAGATAGCTCAGGCGGCGAGCCGCGCGGCAAAGGATGCGGCGGAGGGCAGAATAAGCCCCGAAAGGATTGACGAGGACTATCTCGCAAAGTATATGTATTTAAGCGATTGTCCGAGCGTAGACCTTATCATACGTCCGAGCGGAGAATATCGGCTGTCCAATTTTTTGCTGTGGGAGGCGGCGTATGCCGAGCTGTGGTTCTCGGACACGCTCTGGCCTGATTTTAGCGAACGCGACTTGGACCGCGCCGTGGCGGACTTTGCCGCGCGAAACAGACGCTTCGGCGGAGTTTGATTTTTGATTCTTTTACTATTTCACTCTTTCACACGGAGGTGCTTATATGCTGAAATCAAGAATATTAACCGCAGTAATAGGGCTGCCGCTCGTTATTGTCTGGCTGTGGTTTTCAAATGAATACTTTATCGCGGCGGGCTTGGCGGTAGTCTCGGCGCTGGGAGTCTTTGAGCTTTACCGCGCCGCCGGACTTTGGAGCAATAAAAAGGAAATATGCGTTGTGGGGCTTATCTCGGCGGCGATTATGCCGTTTAACTTTATGCTTCCCCACTCGCTCTGTCAGGCGCTCTGTGTTTTAATTGTGCTGGCGCTGTTCTTTTTGATGTTCCGAAGGCATAAGGATATAACGCTGCCCGATATTTCTGTTGTTATGTTCGGAGTTATATATATCGCGTACCTTTTGTCGTTTATGGTGTCGATACGGTTGCTTGACCGAGGCGGCGTTTATGTATGGCTCGTGCCGTTGGCGGCGTTTTCGGCGGACACCTTCGCATATATAGCGGGACGGCTTTTCGGCAAACGTAAAATGTGCCCCGAAATCAGCCCCAAAAAGACTGTTGCGGGCGCGGTCGGCGGCGTGCTGGGCTGCGTGGCGGCTCTGGCTGTTTTCGCGTATTTCGGACACTTCGGCATCCCGCGCTTTGCGCTGATGGGAGCCGTTACCGCCGTGGTATGCGAGTTCGGCGACCTGTTTGCGTCTATTATAAAGAGACAGTACGGCGTTAAGGACTACGGAAAGGTGCTGCCGGGACACGGCGGCGTTTTAGACCGTTTGGACAGCATAATCGTTGCCGCTCCGGTCATATATCTTATTTTGACAACGTTCAGATAATATCGTTTTATTAAAGGAGAAATTATGAGACTTTCGATTTTGGGCTCGACCGGCTCGATAGGCAGGCAGGCTCTTGAAGTGGTTCGTGATTTAAATGGCATTTTCGATATTGAAGTCACGGCAATCAGCGGAAACACGAATATCGGTCTGCTGGAAAATCAGATACGCGAATTTAAACCGAAAATTGCTGCTGTGTTTGACGAGACGAGCGCGGCAAAGCTGCGCATGGCCGTTTCGGACACCGAAACGCGCGTACTGTGCGGCGAGGGCGGACTTTGCGAAGCTGCCGCCGAGCCGTCGGCGGATATGGTTCTGGCGGCAATCGTGGGCTTTGCGGGACTTGTTCCCACGCTTTGCGCCATTGACGAGGGCAAGGACATTGCGCTTGCAAACAAGGAGACTCTTGTGACCGCAGGCGACATCGTAATCAAACGCGTCTCTGAGCGCGGCGTTCGGCTTTTGCCGGTTGACAGCGAGCATAGCGCGATATTTCAGTGTCTGGACGGCGAGGAAAAAAAGAGCGTGCGAAAAATATTGCTCACCGCGTCGGGAGGACCGTTTTTCGGCTGTTCGCGCGAGGAGCTAAAATCGGTTGTCGCGGCGGACGCGCTGAAGCATCCGAACTGGTCAATGGGCGCGAAAATTACGATTGACAGCGCGACTATGATGAATAAAGGGCTTGAGGTTATCGAGGCGAAGCACCTTTTCGGCGTGGATATTGACGATATTGAAATTTTGGTACACCGCGAGAGCGTTATCCACTCTATGGTGGAATTTTGCGACGGGAGCGTTATGGCGCAGCTTGCGCGGCCGTCTATGAAAATGCCGATTTCCCACGCGCTGACCTACCCGCACAGACAGCCCTCCCGCGATGCGCGGCTGTCGCTTACGGATATAGGCGCGCTCACGTTTGCAAAGCCCGATTACAATGTTTTCGGCTGCCTTGCGCTCGCGCTCGAAGCGGGGCGCGCGGGAGGAATTATGCCTACAGTAATGAACGCGGCAAACGAAGCGGCGGTCGCAAAATTTTTAAACGGAGAAATTTCTTTTTTGCAAATTGAGGATATAGTACGCGATACTTTGGGAAAATACAGTAATACGGAAAATCCGTCGCTTGACGATATTTTAAAGGTGAACGCGGAGGTTCGCGCGCGTCTCGCCTGAACGGAGAGTGTATGAGTATGATAGTTACGATTATATTTGCGATTTTAATATTTTCGGTAATAATTTTTGTGCATGAGCTGGGTCATTTTATTACCGCGAAGAAGTTCGGCGTAAAGGTGAACGAGTTTGCAATCGGAATGGGGCCCGCGCTTTTTAAAAGGCAAAAGGGCGAAACGCTCTATTCGGTGCGTGCGATACCTATGGGCGGCTTCTGCCAAATGGAGGGCGAGGACGGCGAAAGCGAAAATCCGCGCTCGTTTAGCTCAAAGCCCGCGTATGCAAGGCTAATAATTCTTGCGGCGGGCGCGGCTATGAACGTTTTGCTCGGCTTTGTTATATGCCTCGCCATGACGGTTTCGAGCGTAGTATCGGACGGCGGTATTTATGTTCCGATTGTGGGAAACGTGGTCGAGGGAACGAACGCGGTCGGCGTTTTGCACGAGGGCGACCGAATTTTGAGTATAAACGGCGAAGCAATACACACTCAGCGCGATACCGCAACTCTCTCGCTCGGCGAAGGCGAGGCGGAGGTCGTTGTGCGGCGCGGCGGCGAAAAGCTGACGCTCGGTATAGCGCCCACGCTTCACGAGAACAGGTATATCATAGGATATAATGCCGCGCAGACCAAAAATGTGTTTTGGATAATCAAAGAGGCGTTTTTCCAGACGGTGTGGATGGTGCAGATGGTGTTCCTCGCGCTTCAAATGCTGATTTCGGGTCAGGCGGGAGTTAAGGATTTGTCGGGCCCCGTCGGCGTGGTGTCCGCTATGAACACCGCCGCGAGCAGCGGCTTCTCGCAGCTTATATTTCTGGCGGCTTTCATCGCCGTAAATATCGGCATTATGAATTTGCTGCCACTCCCCGCGCTGGACGGCGGACGAATATTCTTTATAATAGTCAACGCGCTTTTGCGGCTTTTCAGAATTAAACAGCTCAGCCCCGAGAAAGAGGGAATCGTCCATATGATTGGAATGATGCTGCTGATTTTCCTGATGATATTCGTAACGTGGAACGATATATTCAGAATAGTGTCGGGTTAAAAGCGCGGCTTGTAATTTTAATTTTCGGCAATCGACTTTGCTGAAAGCGCCGGCTTTAATATAGCTTCTCTGAATTTGGATTGCTTTTGAAAAATGTTTGGCGACATTTTCAAAGCCGTGTGTTTTTGGAATGCATAACTTCGTAATGTTGTTATGCATTTTTTGTTTTGAAAAATGTCGTAATCTGTATGTCGAAACTTGCGAAAAGCACTTTACAAAACCGCGTAATTATGATAATCTTTAATCATACCACAATTCTTTAACAAACCGAATATGGAAAACTTTTTCGATTAGTTTAAGTTAGCCTTGCCTTAAGCGCTGACTTTAACCCTAAACTTATCCTAATCGAAATATTTGGAATGTTAAGGAATGTGTGGTAGCATTTTGGAAGTCGTGCGTTTTTGGGATGCATAACTTCGTAAATGTTGTTATGCATTTTTTTATTGCAAAAAAGGAGGCGCGGGAAGTGAGATATGACGACGTAAGCATAAAAGGCGAGGTATGTGTGCAATCCATGGGGCGAGTGGTAATTCCCGTTGAAATACGAAAACGTTTTGATATTAAAGACGGAGAATACCTGAATATAGAGGCAAACGGACACGAAATAATAATCACCAAAAAGGGCGACAGGTGTTGCTTTTGCAATTCCGACAATTCCAAAATAAAAATAAACAACTTCCACATATGTGAAAGCTGTTTTGAAAAGCTGAGCGAGCTTCGCGACGATTTGTCCGATTAAATTATCGCAATATTTCAGATTTCTTTCAATTAATGTCGGTGCCACCCCCGTGGCTCTCTCCACGGGGTGGCACCGACAAATAATCATCTCTATAAAAAAATAACCCCTCGCTCGTAATAGGGGTTATTTTTCTCCCTATATGGCATAACCGCTTTTCAAAGGTCTTGCCTTTTCTCTATACTCATTATAATACCATATTCCCGATTTGTCAACTGTTTTAGAACATTTTGTAGCATTTGCCGCCGAGTTGGACTTTGGCGGCGTTATTTGTTATGTCTATTATATGCGCTTCAAACCGCTCCGCGTCCGCGTCGGGAATATAGAGCGATATTTCCGCGTCCTCGGCATATGAAACGTCGCCGCGCAAAAGGTCAAAGTACGAAAGCTCGTTTTGGATTTTTCCGAGCAGAGTGTACTCGCACCTGACGCGCACCTCGCGGCAAAGCCGCATTGTGACGGAATTTGTGCGCAAAAGAGCCTCCTTTGCGGCTTTTGAATAGGCGTGAACCAGCCCGCCCGTGCCGAGCAGAATGCCACCGAAATAGCGGGTCACCACAACCAGCACGTTTGAAAGACCCTCCCGCTTTAAAATGTTCAGCACGGGAACGCCCGCCGTACCTGCGGGCTCGCCGTCGTCGCTGCACCGCTCCAGACCGGTTTCCTCGATTATATACGCAAAAATGTTGTGCCGCGCATCGCGGTGCTTTTTTCTTATTTCCTCAAGACGCGCCTGCGCCTCCTCCTCGCTTGCGACGGGCATTACCGCGCCGATAAAGCGGGAGCGTTTTTCGACGATTTCCGCCTGCGCTTCGCCGCCGACGGTTGTGTATACTTCACGCATAATATTACTCCTTATAGGAAATATTAATCATATTCTACCATAGCCGTAAAAAAATAGCAAGCGGCGGGGCTTTCCGAAAATTTGATATTCCAAAAGGAGTGTGATTAAAACGATAAGCAAAAATTTAACCGAAAACAAAAATCGTATGATTCAGGTTTTGAGCATACCCGAAAATTTTGACGCGGTACTGCGCGAATTTCAGGTGCGTTTTTCGGACGGTTACGCGGACGCGTTTTTGGTATATTATGACGGAATGTCGCAGCAGAGCCTTATAAACATCAACATCCTTTACCCTATGATGCTCGGAATTGAAAGCGCCGGTTCGGAGAGCCGCGAGGAGAGCGTCTACAGACGCATAATCGCGGCGGGACAGCTTTCAAAGGTATATGAGTGGGACAAGGTGATAGACGGCATCGAGTTCGGCGAATGTGCGGTTTTTGTGGACGGATGCGAGTGCGCGTTTGTGGCGGACACAAAGGGCTGGGATAAACGCGGCGTGAGCGAGCCTTCAACCGAAGCGTCGCTTTCGGGTCCGCAGGAGGCGTTTATCGAAACCATAATGTCCAACATCGCGCTGATACGAAAGATAGTAAAGGACCCGAATTTGATTGCCGAGAAAATTTCAATCGGCACAAAGAGCAAAACCCCCTGCGCTCTTATGTATATATCCGATATTGCGAACAACGCCTTGGTGAGCGACGTGCGCTACCGCCTTAAAAGCATAGAGCTTGAATATTTGATTTCGGTGTCCGAGGCGGAACAGCTTATAGAGGACAACTCGTTTTATCCCGCGCCGCAAATTCTTAAAACCGAACGACCCGACAAGGCGGCAAGCGCGCTCGCGGACGGGCGGTGCGTGGTTATAGTTCAGGGAAGTCCGTTTGTTATGATACTTCCGTCGGTCGCGCTCGATTTTATCGAAGCGTCCGAGGATAATTACGTTCGCTTTCCCGCCGCAAATTTTATGCGGCTGGTGCGTCTTTTCGGAGCGTTTCTGGCGCTGTTTCTGCCCGCGTTTTTTATAGCCGTCGCGCTTTACCACCACGATATAATTCCGTCCGATTTGCTGCTGTCCATTGAGGCGACGCGCGAGGGTGTGCCCTTTCCGGTATTTGTGGAGCTGATTTTGATGGAGCTGGCGTTCGAGCTTATAAAAGAAGCGTCAATCAGAATACCCAGCCCCGTGGGGTCAACGATAGGCATAATCGGCGGCTTGATTTTGGGACAGGCGGCGGTTGAGGCGAATATAGTCAGCCCTATTTTGATTATCATTGTGTCTATTGCGGGACTGGGCGCGTTTTCGGTTCCGTCCATCGCTCTTTCGCGCTCGATAAGCGTTATGCGGTTTGCCTATACGATAGCCGCCGCGCTGTGCGGCTTTGTCGGCATTGTGAGCCTGCTTTTGATTAACATATTCTATCTCGGCGGACGGGAGAGCTTCGGCACCTCGTATCTCGCTCCGATTTCGGGATTTGGCGGCAATCTGTTTATAAGACCTATGTGGAAAAAGGAGAAACGCCCCGAAATATTAAAGACGAAACACGAGCGAAAGCAGCCTCATATGTCTAAAAAGTGGGAGGAGCGAAAGTAGATGAAGGATAAATTCGGCAAATGGGAGAGCGTGTGCATACTCTCCAACGCTCTGCTGCACCGCTCGCTGACGTATTCGGCGGGCTGTGCCTTCGAGCATACGGGCAGCGGCGGTACGCTCTGTACGGTGATTGCGGGAGTTATTGCGCTGATAATACTCTACGCTCTGATGACCGTTTACGGCAGACACGGCGCGGTTTTGACGGCAAAAACGTCGGGCGGGGCGGCGCATAGTCTGATTTTTGGTGCGGCGGCTCTGTTTCTGTTTGTTTCGGCGGTATGCACGCTGTATGACTTTTCTTATCTTATAAAAAGTCTGGCGTACCCGAATACGCCGATATGGTATATCTTCGTGTTTCCTGCAATAGCCGCTCTGTTCGGCGGGTTCGGGAAAAAACGTTCGATAGCCTCGGCGCACGCGATAATATTTCCCATTTCGGCGGCGGCAATCGCGGTGCTGTGCCTGTCCTCTCTCCCTCAGGCGGACGTTTCGAATTTATTTCCCCTGCTCGGAAGCGGCGGCGGCAAATTCACTCTCGGCATACTCTCCGCGCTTTCGGCTTACGCCGATGCTGTTTTGATACTGCCTGCGGTCGAGGACTTCACTGACTGCCGCTCGCCGCGCGGTATAGTTATGACGGCGGCGGTCGTTGCGGTAATTTTCAATATAGCCGTACCTCTTTGCTTTCAGCTTATCACGCTTAACAGAAGCGAGCTTATATCGGTAATACCGATTTACAAGCTGACAAAATCCATTTCGTACGGACGGTTCTTTCAGCATCCCTCCGCGCTCTTTCTCGCGTTTTGGGCGATGTCGGGCATACTCTACTGCGCCGCCGCGATACATTACGCGGTGCGCGTTGTGCGGAATTTGAGGACGAAGGGGGTGAGCGGCCATTAAAAGGTCTGTAAAAAACACGGTCAAACCGCTGTGTCTTGTATGCGCTGTGCTGTTTGCCTGCGCGGTTTTTGCCGGCTGTTACGACGCTCAGGAGATTGACAGCGACAGCTACGTTATAGCGATAGGCGCGGATACGGCGGAGAGCGGATATGTGTTTACGTTTCAGTTTTCAAACCCGCTCAGTATCTATTCGGACGGCGGCGGAGGAGAGGGGTCGTCCGCGGGCACCGTGACGTTGCGCGCCGAAAATTTTGATACGGCAAAAGGTCTGCTCGGCAGCTTCATAGGCAAAAACGTAAACCTCTCCCAAACCAAGGTAATAATATTTTCGTACGATACCGCGAAGGCGGGCGTTTCAAACCTTGTGCGGGATTTTTTGGCGGACGGGGAGATACGCGAGAACGCCTATGTTTTGATTGCGTCGGACAACGCCGAAAAATTTTTGGAAGAGGTTGACCCCATATTGTCGATAAGCGCGGCAAAGTATTACGAAAACCTGTTTCGAGACGAGGCGCTCAAGTTTGCGCCGCTGACCACGCTTAAAACCGTCGGCGAGACGCTTGAAAATCCGTGGCTTGACTGCGTTGTTCCCCTTGCGGGTACGGCGGAGAACGAGGATTTTTCGGGAGCCGCCGAGAGCGTGGATTTTACGGCGGGAGAGCAGCCGCGCCGCGGCGGTGAGAAAACCGAGGTAATAGGTATGGCGGTGATGAAAGACGGTGTTCTTGTCGGAGAGCTTTCGGGCTATTATGCCGCGCTTTTTAAAATTCTGGACAAAAAGGCGAAAAATCTGCCGCTTTCGATAGACGGTGCGGCGTTTCGGATTACTCAAAATCCGTACGTTTCAAAGAGCGTCTCGGTAAGGGACGGAATACCCCGAATATCGGTAAACGTATCGCTTACCGCAGACAGCAATAACGCGGAGCGGGCGCAAAGCGCGCTTTGTGCCGAGCTGGAAAATTTGCTGTACCGGTCGGCAAGGGAGTATAACGCGGACATTTTCGGCTTCGGGAATATCTGCCGCCGAAAATGCCTTACCGACTTTGACTGGGAACGGACAAACTGGAGCGAAGTATATAAAAGGGCGGAGTTTGACGTTAAGGTAAAAATAAGCACGAAATAGCCTGCGTGCGGCTGAAAATCGTCTTTGCAAACTTCGATTTTCGTATAACGGGAGTGAACCGCGTTCGCTCCCGTTTGTTTTAAAGCAAAAAAGTATGGCGCAGACGGCGCGGCATTTTGCGGTACAGATAAAAATAGCTTGTATTTTTTAAAAAAGTGTGATAAAATGAAATATCATTTATATTAGGGGTTTTGTTTTATGAAAGTGATTTATAAAAACGGACAGGTCGGGGAGTGTGCGCCCGAAGAGGAATTGCACATAATACGTCATACCGCGGCGCACGTTATGGCGCAGGCGATAAAGCGTCTGTTCCCGCAGGCGGACTTTGCCTACGGCCCCGCAACCGAAAAGGGTTTTTACTATGACGTTGATTTAAAGGGCGAGAAGCTCTCTGACGAGGATTTGCAGAATATCGAAAAGGAAATGCGCAAAATCGTCAAGGAGAATATCCCGATAAGACCGTCCATTTTGCCGCGCGAGGAAGCTATTGCGCTGATGGAGAGCAGAGGCGAAAAGTACAAGGTTGAGCATATCGGCGATTTGGACGAGGATGCGGAGATAAGCTTTTACACTCAGGGCGAGTATGTGGATATGTGCGTCGGACCTCACCTTTGCTATACAAAGGCTTTAAAGGCGTTCAAGATTATGGGTCAGTCGGGTGCGTACTGGAAGAACGACAAGAACAACACCATGCTTACCCGAATAAACGGTACTGCGTTTAAGACGCAGCAGGAGCTTGACGAGTATCTCGTGCTTTTGGAGGAGGCGGAAAAGCGCGATCACCGCAGAATAGGCAAGGAAATGGGTCTTTTTATGATGAGCGACGAGGCTCCCGGATTCCCGTTTTTCCTGCCCAAGGGTATGGCGCTCAAAAACGCGCTTATAGATTACTGGCGCGAAATTCACACGCGTCAGAACTACGTTGAGATTTCCACCCCTCTGATAATGAACCGACACCTGTGGGAAACCAGCGGACACTGGGACCACTATAAAGACAATATGTATTCCACGACCATTGATGACGACGTATATTGCGTCAAGCCGATGAACTGCCCCGGCGGCGTTATGGTATACGCTTCAAAGCCGCACAGCTACCGCGAGCTTCCGATGCGCGTGGGAGAGCTTGGAATAGTCCACCGACACGAGCTTCGCGGTGCGCTCCACGGTCTGTTCCGCGTGAGATGCTTTACTCAGGACGACGCGCATATATTTATGCGCCGCGACCAGATTACGGATGAGATTATCGGCGTTGTAGACCTTATAAACGAGGTTTACACAAAGTTCGGATTTAAGTATTTTGTCGAGCTTTCCACCCGTCCGGAGGACAGTATGGGAAGCGATGAGGATTGGGAAGCGGCGACCGAGGGCTTAAAGGGCGCGCTTGAAAAGCTTGGTCTGCCCTACACCATAAACGAGGGCGACGGTGCGTTCTACGGTCCAAAGATAGACTTCCACCTCAGAGATTCTCTGGACAGAGAGTGGCAGTGCGGCACAATTCAGCTTGACTTCCAGATGCCGCTCAACTTTGGACTTGAGTACGTTGACGAAAACGGCGAAAAACAGCGTCCGATTATGATTCATCGCGTATGCTTCGGTTCAATCGAGAGATTTATCGGTATTCTGACAGAGCATTTCGCGGGCAAGTTTCCGGTATGGCTCGCGCCGACGCAGGCGAAGGTGCTTCTGGTTTCGGAGAAGTTTGCCGATTACGGTAAAAAGGTTTATGAGGCGCTGAGAGCCGCAAAGGTACGCTGTGAGCTTGACGACAGAAACGAAAAAATCGGTTATATGATAAGAGAGGCGCAGGTGGTTCACCGTGTACCATATATGGTGGTCATAGGTCAGCAGGAGATGGAAAACGGTACGGTTTCGGTCAGGAACCGCGACACCGCGCAGACCGAAACGATGCCGCTTGACGATTTTATCAAAAAAATCACAAAGGAAATTCAGGAAAGAGTATAAAAGTAAATACGCAAATATTCCCGTCAGCTTGTGCGGACGGGAATTTTTTATACGCCCGCGCCTATCGGGTCGGGTTCTTCGGTGCGGTTTTCGGCGTTGCCGCAGCGCAAACAAACCTCATTTGTAAGTTCGCGCCCTTCAAAGTAATCGAGAATATTATTAACCGTGGTTTCGGCTATGCCCGACAAAGCCTCTTCGGTCAAAAAAGCCTGATGAGAGGTGACTATAACATTCGGCATTGTGATAAGACGGGCGAGAGTGTCGTCGTTTACGATATGCCCCGAAAAGTCCTCGAAAAACAGGTCGGACTCCTCCTCGTACACGTCAAGACACGCCGCTCCGATTTTTCGCTCCTTAATGCCTTCGAGCAAGTCCTCCGAGTCGATAAGCGCGCCGCGCGACGTGTTGATAAGCACTGCGCCGTTTTTCATTTTATCAATGCTGTTTTTGTTTATTATGTGCTGTGTTTCGGGTGTGAGAGGGCAGTGGAGCGATATGATGTCGCTTTCGCACAGCAGCTCGTCAAGCTCGGTATAACGCACGCCGTAAATCTCGGACGGATATTTGTCGTACGCGAGTACATTCATTCCGAAGCCCTTGCATATTTCAATCAAAGCCTTGCCGATTTTGCCCGTGCCGATTACTCCCATAGTCTTGCCGTGGAGGTCAAAGCCGGTCAGTCCGTTCAGACTGAAGTTAAAATCCTTTGTGCGGTTGTACGCCTTGTGAATACGTCTTACCGAGCAGAGAAGCAGCGCCATGGTATGCTCCGCGACCGCGTGCGGCGAGTACGCGGGAACCCTTACCACGCGGATTTTTTCGGATGCGGCGGCGAGGTCTACGTTGTTATATCCCGCGCAGCGCAGGGCGATAAGCTGCACGCCGAACGAATACAGCTTGTCGATGACAGCGGCGTTTACGTCATCGTTGACAAACACGCACACCGCGTCCGCGCCGTATGCCAGCTTTGCCGTGGCTTCGCACAGCTTAGTGTCGTAAAATTGAAACTCAAGATAATCCCCCGCATATGATTCAAAAGACTTTTGGTCGTATTCCTTCGTATCAAAAAACGCAATTTTCATACAAATGACCTCCTTTGCCTTTAGTATGCCCGTTTTCAATTTTGTTAGTAAAATAAATTCACGGAAAATCAAACGATTTTCCGTGAATTTGAATTTTTAAATTAAGACGTTCGTAAACCGCGCCGCGGAGCAAGTTTAATTACTCCGCGTTCTCTTCGTCCGAACGCTCCGCGAGCGCGACGGACGAGATGTCCACATTTTCGGGCAGGCGCATAAGACGCACGCCCTTGGTGGCTCTGCCGAACGTCGATATATCGCGGGTGTCTATTCTTATGATAACGCCCTCCGAGGTTATGAGCATAACGTCCTTGTCGTCGCCCACAACGTCAAATCCCGCGACAAGACGGGTGTCGTCGCTTATCTTGTAGGTGGTTACGCCCTTGCCGCCTCGCGACTGAACTTTATACTCCGAAAGCTCGGTCTTTTTGCCGTAGCCGCCTTCGGACACAACGAGCAGCTTCGCGTTCTCGCGGTAAAGAGCCATACCCACAACATAGTCGCCGTCCTCCAGCATTATTCCGCGCACTCCGCGCGACGCTCTGCCTGTGACGCGCACATCCGTTTCGTTGAATCTTATCATCTTTCCGCCGTGGGTGCCGAGAAATACGTCGTTCTTACCGTCGGTCAGCTCAACGCGGATAAGCTCGTCGCCCTCGTCCAGCTTAATTGCTATCTTGCCGCCTTTGGGGATATGCTCATATTCCATAAGGTCGGTCTTTTTGATAATACCGCCGCGCGTCGCAAACGTCAGATAGCAGCCCTTCTTATACTCGCGGACGGGAAGCATGGTCTGAACCTTTTCGCCGGGTTCGAGCGGAATCAGGTTGACTACCGGCGTACCCTTTGCCTGTCTGCCGGTTTCGGGTATTCTGTATGCTTTTATCGCAAATATTCTGCCCCTGTCGGTAAAGAACAGTATATGTGCGTGGGTCGAGGCGGTAAGCATCGAGCTTACAAAGTCCTCCTCTTTGGTCTGCAAGCCCATTATACCCTTGCCGCCGCGCCTTTGACTGTGATAGGTGTCGCTCGAAAGACGCTTTATATATCCGACGTGGGTGAGGGTGATGACGTTTTCCTCCTCCTCGATAAGGTCCTCGATGTCAATATCGTCCTCCGCGGGTTCGAGAGAGGTGCGTCTCGCGTCGCCGAACTTGTCGCGGATTTCGGTTATTTCTTCTTTTACCACCCGAAGCACGTTTTTCTCGTCCGACAAAATTTCGTTAAGGCGCGCAATCAGCTTTGTCAAATCGTTAAACTCGTTTTGGATTTTTTCGCGCTCCATACCGGCAAGTCTGCCGAGCTGCATTGTAACTATCGCCTGCGCCTGAACGTCGGTAAATTCAAACCTCTCAATCAAGCGTTCTTTTGCGGCCGCGATGGTGTTTGACGAACGTATTATGTTTATTACCTCGTCAATATTGTCGGTCGCTTTAATAAGTCCTTCGAGTATATGGGCGCGCGCCTCCGCCTTTTTCTTGTCAAACACGGTCCTGCGGGTAACAACGTCCTCCTGGAACTTGATGTAGTTAACCAAAATTTCTTTCAGATTGAGCGTTTTCGGCTCGCCGTCAACAAGCGCTATCATAATTGCGCTGAACGAGTCCTCAAGCTGAGTGTATTTATAGAGCTGATTTAAAACTATGGTGCCGTTTACGTCTCGCTTTAATTCAACCACAATGCGCAGACCTTCACGGTCAGACTCGTCGCGTATGTCCGAAATTCCCTCAACTCTCTTTTCGTGGACAAGCTCGGCTATTTTTTCAATAAGCCTTGCCTTGTTTACCATATACGGTATTTCGGTGATGACTATCCTCTGGCGGTTGTCCTTCCAGTCCTCTATTTCGGCACGGGCGCGCATTTTTATTTTGCCGCGTCCGGTATGGTAAGCCGCGCGTATGCCGCTCATACCCATAATTTTGGCGCCGGTCGGAAAATCGGGGCCTTTGATGTATTCCATAATCTCGTCAATGCTCATATCGGGATTGTCGATAAGCGCGATAATTCCGTCTATGACCTCGGTGAGGTTGTGAGGCGGTATGTTGGTCGCCATACCTACCGCGATACCGTTTGAGCCGTTGACCAAAAGATGCGGAAATCTCGACGGCAGCACGACGGGCTCTTTTCGGCTCTCGTCAAAGTTGGGCATAAACTCGACCGTGTCCTTTTCTATATCGGTCAGCATATGGAGCGAGAGTTTTGCCATTCTCGCCTCGGTGTATCTGTACGCCGCGGGCGGGTCGCCGTCTATCGAACCGAAGTTGCCGTGTCCGTCAACCATGGGATACCTCAGAGAGAAGTCCTGCGCCATTCGCACAAGCGCATCGTAAACCGAAGCGTCGCCGTGCGGGTGATACTTACCGAGAACGTCGCCGACGGTCGTCGCACACTTTTTGTACGGCTTGTCCGGAGTAAGTCCCGCCTCGTGCATTGTATATAGGATTCGCCTGTGAACCGGCTTAAGACCGTCGCGCACGTCGGGCAGCGCACGGCCTACGATAACCGACATAGCATAGTCGATGTACGACTTCCTCATCTCCTGATTTATCTCAACAGGATTTATTTTGAGTTTTGATACGTCAAACAATTCTTCACTCATTTTTATGTAAACCCCTTTTCTGCGAATTGGCAAAAATACGCTCATTTTGCCTGCTAAATTTAAAATTACATATTTATATTATTCTCCATAAATTTCAAAAACCCTCTAAAATATTAAAATTTTACAGTTATTTTTTAAAATATTTCCGCGCTCCGCGTGGGCGAAGTTATTTTTTGATGTACGGTGCGGCGTCCCGACGCACCGTACTACACATTTAGCGGCTGTGTTTTTCCAATGTAGGGGCGAACCGTGTTCGCCCGTAACGCCCGTGTTACACACGGGCGGGCATATGTACTTTTCTTGCGTAAGAAAAGTACGAAAAGAACGGTCAGGGCTCTGCCCTGACAACCCGCCGCGCATAAGACTGTTGTCTAAAATGCGCGGTTAAAACCCAATGACGGTAAAGCGGTTACCTTGCTTTACTGCTTCTGATTGAGTTTTTGCTTGAGTACATCCGCAAGCGGGCGCACACAACGCGCCTTTTTTGGAGAACCTGCGACAACCTTTAAACTCATTCACTTTCCCCGCATTGCCGCATAGTATGTAATTGCAGGATACTGCACAGTTTGCGAAAACAAACGCTGTAACTCGCTTTAAGCGAAAGGGGAAACAAAAAATGAATTTAAGCACATACGCGGCGGCGGGGATATTACTGCCGCTGCTCGGAACTTCACTCGGCGCGGCTTTGGTGTTTTTTCTGAAAAAGACAATAAGTACGTCGGTTGAAAAAATGCTTCTTGGGTTTGCATCGGGCGTAATGATAGCCGCATCGGTATGGTCGCTGCTCATCCCCGCCATAGAAATGGCGGTGGAGCAGGGCAAGAGCGGGTGGGTTTCGCCGTCGTTCGGTTTTATACTCGGCATTTTGTTTTTGATGCTGCTCGATAAGCTCATACCGCACCTTCATCCCGAACAGTCCGCTCCCGAAGGTATGCGGGCAAAGCTCAAAAAGACCACAATGATGGTTTTTGCGGTCACGCTCCATAACATTCCCGAAGGGATGGCGGTCGGCGTGGTGTTCGCGGGAGCGATAATGGGAAACGCGGGAATAACTATGGCGGGCGCAACCGTTCTCGCGCTCGGAATTGCGATACAGAACTTTCCAGAGGGCGCAATCATTTCAATGCCGCTTCGGAGCCGCGGGATGACAAAGCTCAAATCCTTTGTATGCGGATTTATGTCGGGCGTTGTGGAACCAATTGCCGCGGTGATAACCATATTTCTGACAAACGCCGTAGTTTCGGTGCTTCCGTATCTTTTGTCCTTTGCGGCGGGAGCAATGATTTATGTGGTGGTTGAGGACCTCATTCCCGAAGCGCAGACCGGAAACCGTACCGACATAGGCACGATAGGCGTTGCGGCGGGATTTATCATTATGATGATTTTGGACGTCGCCTTAGGCTGAAAAAAATCCCGCGCAGGATGCGCGGAAGATACAACCGTATATAAAATTGTACTCAAAAAGGCTAAAATGGTATTGTTCACATTTTAGCCTTTTTACTTTACGTGAAAATGAGTACTAAAGTACGATGATTGCTAAAAAGTTTTGCTCTCATTTTTTTTAGCGCTATAAAAACAATATTAACTTATTTGGAATATTTGATGCTATACCTCTACCGATGCGTTCAAAGAATACAAAAAGAATTTGACGCTCATTATATCAGGTGGTAAGGCAAACATAAAAATTCCCTGAAAATCATTGATTTTTCCTGTGGGATATGCTATAATCTTTTATTATGAGTTATTATATATTAGGAAGCGAGGTTATGGCGATGAATCCTGTTTTGAAATATCGTGGTGGGAAATCGCGCGAAATACCACGCTTTTTGCAGTATATTCCTGACAATTTTAACCGCTATATTGAACCCTTTTTTGGTGGCGGTGCGGTCTTTTTTTATCTTGAACCTGATAATGCAATTATTAATGATATAAATGAACGTCTTATGACGTTTTATCGTCAATTACGTGATAACTATCCTGAAATGCGGATGCAGCTTAATGAAATACAACGCATGTATGAAAAAAATCAAACTGCATATAAAAAATTAAAAGCGGAAAGTCCTGATGAACGTGTACCAAATGGCAACGAGGAACTGTATTATAAAATGAGAAAACTTTTCAACCATCCTGATGACAGCTATTTGGAGGGTGTAGTATATTTCTTTATTAACAAAACTGCATATTCAGGTATGATTCGATATAATAACAATGGGGAATATAATGTCCCGTTTGGACGTTATCCTAATTTGAATACGCAGTTAGTTACAGAACAACACAGCAATTTATTAAAAGGAGCAGAGCTTTACAGTCTTGACTACAAGATGATATTTGATATGGCGGATAAGGACGATTTTATATTTCTTGATCCACCATATGACTGTGTTTTTAATGATTATGGAAATATAGATATGATGAACGGTTTTAACGAAACCGAACATAGACGTTTAGCGGAAGATTTCAGAAACCTACCTTGCCGTGCACTTATGGTTATAGGAAAAACACCATTAACTATGGAATTATACGGAGATTATGTTTTTGATAAATACTATAAAAACTATGCTGTCAACATTAAAAATCGTTTTAATAACGACAAAATGCACATTGTTGTGAAAAATTATTAAGTAAGGATGAAAAGCTTATGGCATATTTGAAAAATAAATCCTTGTTTTTTACCACATCGCCTCGTACCCCATCTAAAATGATACCTGAAATTCGGCTGTTGGATGAGTATTTTGCTGGACGGAAGTGGAATAGGCAATCACAGATTGAGTTTATAGACCTTTTAGGAAAATCTGATTTTTTTGAGGGTAATGGTTCGCCAAATAATAAAGATTTTAGCGCAAGAGATAGGATAAACCGTGCACCAAAAGCGTTAGGATTTGTTGACTTATCCCCGCAAATTGAATTGACAGATGCAGGAAAAGCTCTAATTTATGGAAAACGTCCACAGGAAATTTTTTTGCGTCAACTGTTGAAGTTTCAACTTCCATCCCCTTATCATGTTGAAAGAAGTAATATTGCAGGAACCTTTTTTATAAAGCCGTATTTGGAAATCATGCGGCTTATTCGAGATTTAGAAAGCCTGTCTTTTGATGAATTGAAAATTTTTGCATTAATGCTGACGGATTACAGACAGTATGATACTATCAAAAGTGCAATTCTTGATTTCAGGGCAGAAAAAGAGGCTTATAAGGGGAATTATAAAAAGTTTGTTAATGAAAAATGGACTGACGTACTATTAAAAATATATTCTGATGATGTTGGCGCAGGAAAAACCAAAACACGTGAAACAACAGATAGAAGTCTAAAAAAATTTCTTGATACAAAGAAAAGCAATACACGAGATTATACGGATGCTTGCTTTCGTTATTTGCGTTATACAGGACTTGTTTCCATTTCTCACCGAAACCGTTCTATTTCTTTTTATACTGATAGGCTGAAAGAAGTTGATTTTATTCTTAAAGAAACAGATCGAAAACCAGTTTTTGTTGATGATATAAACAAGTATAAACAATATCTTTTTAATGCAACAATACCTGTGTTATATGGTGATGATATAAAAAATGTCACGGATCATCTGATGCGTATAAGTAATTATACACAGCGACAGCTTTCTGGAAAGAGCATAGAGGAATTGAAAGATATACGTGATGCTATTGCTGCAGAACATAAAGAAGCCGTTATCAAAGCGCAGATAACAGCAATCAAATCATATGCACTGTATTCGGAAATTATAGATACCTACAATGAGATTATCTCTGATGGCTATTATGATGCGCCATTAATGTTGGAATATAACACATGGAGGGCTATGACAATGCTTGACGGTGGTAGCATAAAGGGTAATTTCAAATTTGATGATGCCGGTCAACCGCTTTCAACAGCGGCTGGAAATATGCCGGATATTGAATGTGAATATGATGATTTTGTGTTATCGGTTGAAGTAACTATGCAGAATGGTCAACGACAATATGAAAGTGAGGGTGAGCCTGTAGCGCGTCATTTTGGACAAATGAAGAGACGAACCGGTAAGGAAACATATTGTTTGTTTATAGCTCCAACCATCAATAAGGCGAGTTTAGCGCACTTCTTTGTGTTGAACAAAACAGAAATATCATATTATGGTGGCAAAACAAAGATTATTCCGCTTGAATTAGATCAGTTTATGCGGCTGGTAGATAATTCTTATAATTACTACACACAACCAACTCCGCAAAATATTCAACAATTCCTTGATGAAGTTATGCGGCAAGAGGAAATTGCCGTTAATGAAAACGACTGGAATGATAAAATTCAGAATTGTGTTACACAATGGTTGACCACATAATATCAAGTAAATTATAGTATCTTTCGGTATCATCCTGCAGAATTAAGCAACAAAATAGTATGGAAAAACGGCTAAAGTCCTTGAATTTACAAGAATTTTAGCCGTTTTAATATTTTTTCAAATTAAATATATTATTATATCATTCAATAGGTATATTAATGTTTTATCTAACACCCGCGCAAGATGCGCGGGATTTAATTTTTAATTCTTCTGCTTGCGATAGACCAAGCTTTTCAATCGTCTGAAATTATTTCAGGTGCCATATGGTCCTGTTGTAGTCACTGATGGTTCGGTCGCTTGAAAATACTCCCGACTTTGCAACGTTGATAACAGCCTTTTTCCACCATACGTTCGGCTTCTCGTACTGGTTGCATACCTCCTGGCAAGCGTTTACATACGACTCAAAGTCGCGGAGTACCAGATACGGGTCCTCAAATCCGTTAGAGCCGAATATGAGAGAGTGGTATATATCCTGGAACAGATTAGGCTGGTCTTGCGAGAACGTGCCGTCGATAAGAGTGTCCACAACCGACTTGATTACCATATTCTGAGTATATATGGTCGAGCTTCCCGACTTGCCGTGCTGATATATGCTGAGTACCTCGGGTGCGGTAAGACCGAAGATAAAGATGTTGTCTTTGCCGACCTGCTCCGCAATCTCCACGTTCGCGCCGTCCATGGTGCCAATCGTGAGAGAGCCGTTCATCATCAGCTTCATATTTCCTGTACCCGAAGCCTCTTTGCTCGCGGTCGAAATCTGCTCCGAAAGCTCGGCCGCCGCAACGATTTTCTGCGCAATGCTTACGTTGTAGTTTTCTATAAATACTACCTTGATGTACTGGCTTGCGACAGGGTCGTTGTTTACAACATCCGCGACGCTGTTTATCAGCTTGATAATCTGCTTCGCCATATGATAGCCCGGAGCGGCTTTCGCGCCGAAGATAAAGGTCTGCTTGGACTTATCCGCGTTCGAAAAGTCCTCCTTGAGCATTTTATACCTATATATAATATGAAATACCTTGAGGAGCTGACGCTTATACTCGTGCAGTCTCTTTATCTGAACGTCGAACATAGAGTCGGGGTCTACGTCTATTCCGTTATGCTCCTTTATATACTTTGTGAGCAGCAGCTTGTTGTCGTGCTTGATTTTTGCAAACTTTTCGCAGAATGCTTTGTCGTTTGCAAACGGCAGCAGCTTCTCAAATTCTTCAGGCTTAACTATCCAGCCGTCGCCTATCGACTCCGAAATTAGGTCTGCAAGAGCGGGATTCGCGAGCTTCAGCCAACGGCGCTGAGTTACGCCGTTTGTCACGTTCTTAAACTTTTTCGGATACATACTGTAATAGTCCTTGAACGTCTCGGTTTTGAGTATTTCGGTGTGCAGAGCCGCAACGCCGTTAACGCTGTGGCAGGCGGTCAGGCACATATTCGCCATCGAAATCATACTGTTCGATATGATTGACATATAGTCGATTTTGCCCCAGTCGCCGCCGAAGCGCGCCTGAAGGGCCTCTTTCTGACGGCGGTCTATCTCCCATACAATCTGATTTATTCTCGGAAGCAGAGTCTCCACCATATTGATAGGCCATCTTTCGAGCGCCTCCGCCATAATGGTGTGGTTTGTGTACGCAAAGGTGCGCGTAACGATGTCCCACGCCTCATCCCAGCCAAAGCCGTTATCATCCATCAAGAGGCGCATAAGTTCGGGAATTGCGATGGTCGGATGGGTGTCGTTGATGTGGATTTGAACATAGTCGGGCATCTTGTTCAGCGGGATACCGCGGCGCTTCATTCTCTGGAGTATCCACTGGATACTTGCCGAAACGAAGAAATACTGCTGTTTAAGTCTGAGCATCTTGCCTTCGTAGTGGTTGTCCTCGGGATAGAGTATCTTTGAGATAACCTCGGCAAGCGCGCGATCCTCTACAGCCTTTGCGTAGTCGCCCTGATTGAAGCTGCGCATATCCATAACCTTGGGCGAGCGCGCCTTCCAAAGACGAAGCGTGTTCACCTGGTCCGAACCGTAACCCGTTATCGGCATATCAAAGGGTTCGCCGATTACGGTGTTGTAATCAACGTGTCTGAACTTCATTCTGCCGTCCTCGAAGTATTCTTCGATTCTGCCGTTGAAGTGAACCTCGACCTGGTCCTCCGAGCGCTCGACCTCCCAAACGTTGCCGCCGTCCTCAAGCCACGGATCGGGCATCTCTATCTGGAAGCCGTCCACGATTTTCTGCCTGAACAAGCCGTACTCATAACGTATTCCGCAGCCGTAAGCCGGCAGTCCGAGAGTCGAAAGCGAATCGAGGAAGCAGGCTGCAAGTCTGCCAAGACCGCCGTTTCCGAGACCTGCGTCGTTTTCTATATCTTCTATTGTATTGAGGTCAAGACCGCACTCAGTAAGAGCTTCGCGGTATACGTCGGTCTGCATAATGTTCATAAGGTTGTTGCCGAGCGCGCGTCCCATAAGGAACTCGAACGAGAAATAGTAAAGCTCCTTCTGCTTAGTCTTTTCCTGCTTCTCGCGCGATACTGCCCACTTCTCCATAATCTGGTCTTTAACCGTTATAGCGCAAGCCCTGTAAATCTGCTGAGGGGTTGCCGTCTCAATTGTTTTTGCGAAATATCGGCGAAGCTTGCCCGAAATTTCACTTTTGATTTCTTCTTTCTTCTTGTCAAACTCTTTTTTTGACATAGCCGCACTCGCGGCGGTTTTTCCTGTTGCCATTATCTATATTCCTCCTTTTTTATTCTCTTTATATTATTAAAAATCAATTATTATTAAAAATCAATTATTATTAAAATAATAATTTGATTTTTAACGCATACATTTTTAACAAACACAATGCCGATTATACCACTAAAAATTCAAGTTTGCAAGCAAAAAACAAACATTTTGCCCGACGTTTGCCCCAACATCTTTAAAAATTGCGGTTTTTATCTTAAAAAAACGTATAAAATATTGCAATTTGACAAAAAAATTTTAAAATTTCAAAAAATTTTTGTGCAAAATATGGACAAATAAACAAATTTGTGTTAAACTGTTATTTAGAATATATATGAAAAAGAAACAAAAACAAAAAATTTTTCGCTAATTTAATTTACGGGAGGGTAAATCCAATGGCAAATGATAACAATAAAAACGGCGGTATGATAAGCGATTTCCCGATGTATATATTTACGCAGGGTGAAAATTACGAGAGCTATAAAATGCTCGGCGCTCACCCTTGCAAAGGCGAAAACGGGGAGGACGGCTATCTGTTCGCGGTTTGGGCGCCCAACGCCAAATCGGTATCGGTCGTATGTGATGCGAACGGATGGCGGCGCGAGGACGGCTATATGTTTTTGCATACCGACTTCGGTATATGGGAGCGCTTTATCGAGGGCGCAAAGCCGGGCGAAAATTATAAATTCAGCATTGAGACGCAGAGCGGCGATATAATTTTAAAGGCTGACCCGTTTGCGTTTTATTCGGAGGTACGCCCCGCGGACGCTTCGGTGACAACCGATTTGAGCTATGAATGGCACGACGAGAAGTGGCTCAAAGCCCGCTCCGAGACAGAGCCGTACAGCAAGCCGATAAGTATTTATGAGGCGCACCTCGGTTCGTGGAAAACCCATGATGACGGCAGCTTTTACAACTACCGCGAGATGGCTGACGAGCTGGTGTCGTACCTTGTTGATATGGGCTACACCCACATTGAGATTATGCCAATATGCGAATACCCGTTTGACGGCTCGTGGGGCTATCAGGTAACCGGTTATTATTCGGTCAACAGCCGCTACGGTTCGCCGACCGACTTCAAATATTTTGTTGAGAAGTGCCACGAGGCGGGAATCGGCGTAATTATGGACTGGGTTCCGGCGCACTTCCCCAAGGACGCGTTCGGACTTGCGAAATTTGACGGCACCTGTCTCTACGAGCATCCCGACTCACGGCGCGGCGAGCATTACGAGTGGGGTACGCTGATATTCAACTGGGAAAAGAGCGAGATTTTCTCGTTCCTTATATCGAACGCAATCTTCTGGCTTTCGGAGTACCACCTCGACGGGCTGCGCGTAGACGCGGTTTCGAGTATGCTCTACCTTGACTATAACAGGCGCGACGGCGAGTGGCTCCCGAATAAATACGGCGGTAAGGAAAATATCGAAGCGATAGAGTTCTTCCGCAAGCTCAATTCGGAGGTGTTCAGACGTTTCCCGAACACGCTTATGATTGCGGAGGAGTCCACCGCGTGGGGCGGAGTTACCCACCCCGTACACGAGGGGGGCCTCGGCTTCAACTTCAAATGGAATATGGGCTGGATGAACGATATTTTGAAATATATGTCTATGGACCCGTATTTCAGACGATTTAACCACAATCTCGTAACCTTCTCGTTTATGTATGCGTTTTCGGAGAACTACATTCTCGCGCTTTCGCACGACGAGGTCGTACACGGCAAAAAGTCGCTTATCGAGAAGATGTACGGCACATATGAGGAAAAATTTGCTGGACTTCGCCTGTTTTACGCGTATATGTTTGCTCATCCGGGCAAAAAGCTTTTGTTTATGGGCGACGATATAGCTCAGTTTATCGAGTGGAGATATTACGAGGGTCTTGACTGGCAGCTTTTGGACTATGATATGCACCGTAAATTCAACTTTTACTGCAAGTCGCTCAACGAGTTCTACAAGTCACAGCCCGCGCTCTACGAGAACGAGCAGAACTGGGACGGCTTTAAGTGGATAAACGCGAACGACGACGAGCATAGCATAATTTCGTTTGTGCGTTACAGCAAGGAAGGCAAGGACAGCGTCATCTGCGTCGCAAACTTCACGCCGGTCGGTTACAACACCTACACGATAGGCGTTCCGTCCGACGGAGTTTACAGCGTTGTACTCAATACCAATGATGAAAAGTTCGGCGGCGACGGAGCGGGAAGCGGTAAGTATATGGCGAAGAAAGAGAGCTTCGGAGAATTTGAGTATTCAATTAAAATTACTGTTCCGGCGCTTACAAGCATATATCTAAAGAAAGGGGAGCTTGCGCACGCCCCCAAGACCAAAGCCGCGGAAAAGGCGGAATAACACAGAAAACTATCAAACCAAGAAACCAAACAGGTTTACTTAAGGAGGAAAAGTAATATATGAAATCAAAGGAATGTGTGGCAATGATTCTTGCCGGCGGACAGGGCAGCCGGCTTGGAATCCTCACCAAAAACGTAGCTAAGCCCGCGGTTCCGTTTGGCGGCAAGTATCGTATTATTGACTTTCCGCTCAGCAACTGCTCCCATTCGGGAATTGATACCGTCGGAGTTCTGACGCAGTATCAGCCGTTGGAGCTTAACACCTACATAGGCAGCGGCAGCTCGTGGGATTTAAACCGCAAGGACGGCGGCGTTTACGTTCTCCCGCCCTATCAGACGGCGGAGAAGGGGGAGTGGTACAAGGGTACCGCGAACGCAATCTATCAGAACAAGGGATTTATAGACCAGTATAATCCCGAATATGTGGTAATTCTTTCGGGCGACCACATTTACAAGATGGATTATTCCAAAATGGTTTCGGCTCACAAAAAGGCAAAGGCGGACGCAACCATCGCGGTTATAGAGGTTCCGTGGGACGAGGCTTCCCGCTTCGGAATTATGAACACCGATGAGAATATGCAAATAACCGAGTTTGCCGAGAAGCCGAAAGAGCCTAAGAGCAACCTTGCTTCGATGGGCGTTTATGTATTTACCTGGTCGGTGCTTAAAAAGTATCTTATTGCGGACGAGAATGACCCCAGCTCCGACAACGATTTCGGTAAGAATATCATTCCCGCTATGCTCGGCGACGGAAAGAAGCTGCTTGCTTATCGTTTTTCGGGCTACTGGAAAGACGTAGGAACGATTCAGAGCCTTTGGGAAGCAAATATGGAGCTGCTGGATGAAACACCCGCGTTTGAGATAGGCGACGAGTGGCGCGTTTACAGCAAGAATCCCGCGCTTCCGCCTCATTATATCGCGGACACCGCAAGAGTTAAGAATTGCTTTATAACAGAGGGCTGCGAGATAAAAGGAAGCGTTGAGCGCTCTATAATCTTCGAGGGCGTTACGGTGGAAGAGGGCGCAATCGTCAAGGATTCGATTTTGTTCCCGAACTCGCATATCGGCGCGGGAAGCGTTGTGCGAAAGGCGATTGTCGGAAACGACAGCGTTCTTAAAGACAACGTTAAAATCGGCACCGACGCGGACGACGCTCTGGACAGCTACACGAACCTTAAAATCTGCTCGGACGGCATAAGCGTTATAGGCGTCGGAATCACCATAGACGAGGGAATAAAAATAGCGCCTCAGTCTATGGTAACACGCAACGTTAAGAACAAGACCGAAGATAAAAAGTAATTCGGTAATTTATTTAAACTACGGTTTAAAATTATATAATTGAGTAAACACTTAAAATAAATGTGGGGTGAAGACAATGCAAAATAAAGTATTGGGACTCGTATTTGCCGACAATCCGGAAGTGGATTTGGGCGTTCTTATGAACAACCGCTCTCTTGCCGCGGTTCCGGTTGGCGGAAGATATAGAATTATTGATTTTATACTCTCGAATATGGTAAATTCGGGAATTATCAACATAGGAATTACCACTCAGTCGAACTATCAGTCGCTTATGGACCACATCGGCACAGGCCGCTCCTGGGACCTCGACAGAAAGAATGAAGGGCTGTTCCTGCTCCCGCCGTATATAGAGAGCGCGACCGCAAGCGACACGGTTCTCGGCGGTATCGACACAATTTACGGCGCTATGGATTATCTCAAAAGAAGCCGTCAGGAGTACGTTATCGTGAGCAACTGCAACACGATATGCAACATTGACTACCGCAAGGTATTTAAAGCTCATATCGACAACGACGCGGACATAACCATGGTATGCTTCAAGGTTGACAAGCTCGAAGAGAGTGAGCTGAAGCGCAGTATTCTTGTCAATGCGAACGAAAAGAGCGGACTTATATCGGATATTCAGATTTATCCGTCGAAGCAGAGCAACAACCTGTCGTATATGCACACATTCATCATAAAGCGCGAGCTTCTCATCGATTTGGTTGAGGATTGCGTATCTCACGGCGAGCATATAATTTCAAAGGATTTGCTCCTCCGCCGTGTGAAGAACGGACGTGTCTTTGCATATACGTTTGACGGATATAATCAGACAATCGACTCTATCCAGACGTTTTTCAAGTTTAATCTTGATTTGCTCAATAAAGAAGTGCGCGACGAGCTTTTTGCGACGGACGGCGACAACAAGATTTACACCAAGCCCAAGGATATGACGCCCACCAAGTACGGCAAGGGCGCGGACGTTTCGGCTTCGTTTATTGCGGACGGCTGCAAAATCGACGGTGTTGTTAAAAACAGCATCATCTTCCGAGGCGTAAACGTCGGAAGCGGCGCGAGCATAGAGAACAGCATTATTATGCAGCAGTCGGATATTATGGATAACTGTATGGTCGAAAACGCGATTTTCGATAAAGAAGTTATCCTCCGCAGCGGAAAGAAGCTGGTCGGACAGGAAACCTACCCCGTTGTTATAGGCAAGAGAACTGTGGTTTGATATAGAGCAAAAGTCGAGAACAATTTAATTATTTAACTTGAAAGGACTGATTTTGCTATGCGTAAAATTCTAATGGTTTCATCGGAGGTTTCCCCGTTTGCGAAAACCGGCGGTCTGGGCGACGTTGTCGGCGCGCTTCCGCAAGCTTTGGCAAAGCTCGGAGATAATGACGTAAGAGTTGTTATGCCGCGCTACGGCTGTATTCCGAACGAATACCGCGAGGCGATGGAGTTTAAATTTTTCATATACGTTCCGCTCGGCTGGAGACGCAAATACTGCGGAGTTTTCGAGCTTCAGCGCGAGGGCGTGACCTACTACTTTATTGATAACGAATATTATTTCGGCGACACCTTTATATATAAGTGGAACGACCTTGAGAGGTTTGCGTTCTTTGACAAGGCGGCTCTCGAAATTCTGAAAACGCTTGACTTCAAGCCCGACATTATCCACTGTCACGACTGGCAGGCGGGTATGATTCCTGTGGTTCTGAAAGCGTATTACTGCAATGATGAGTTCTATCAGAATATCGGTACCGTTTTCACCATACACAACCTCAAATATCAGGGTATTTACGCACCCAATCTTGTTGCCGACTTCTTCTCGCTCAACGGTTCGTTCTTCACGCCGGATAAGCTGGAATTCCACGGCTGCGCGAACCTGCTCAAAGGCGGAATAACCTATTCGGACTATGTTACCACGGTCAGCCCGACGTATGCCGAGGAGATAAAGACGATAGAGGGCGGCGAACAGCTTGACGGTTTGCTTCGCGCCCGCGACCAGTCGCTTTTCGGAATCATCAACGGAATTGACGAGGATGTATATAATCCCAAGACCGATAAGTATATCTTTAAGAATTATGACGTGCGTTCGTGCTTCGCAAGCAAAAAGGCGAACAAGACCGCCCTTCAGGAGCAGCTCGGACTTGAGGTTGACCCGGACAAGGCTATGATTGGTCTTATTTCCCGTCTTGTTGACCAAAAGGGACTTGACCTTATCGAAGCGGCGATGGGCGAGCTTATGAGTATGGACATTCAGTTTGTTGTTGTCGGCACGGGTGTTGAAAAGTACGAAAACCTGTTCAGGCATAACGCGTGGTGCAACCCGCAGAAGCTTTCCGCTAACATAACCTTCAGCAACGAGCTTGCGCACAAGGTTTATGCGGCGTGCGACATATTCCTGATGCCGTCTATGTTTGAGCCGTGCGGCTTGGGTCAGATGATTGCGATGAGATACGGCGCTATTCCGCTGGTACGCGAGACAGGCGGTCTGCGCGATACGGTACAGCCTTACAACGAGTTTGAAAACACCGGCAACGGCTTCTCGTTCGCTCCGTACAGCGCGCACGATATGATGTTCACGCTCAGACGCGCTTTGAATATTTATCCCGACGAAAAGGTTTGGCGCGACCTTATGAAGCGCGCAATGCACACCGACTTTTCGTGGAAGTCCTCCGCGAATAAATATGTGGAGCTTTATGACCGTTTGATCGGGTAAAAATCGGGTAAATTTTAAAAGCAATACATAGAAACGCCGAAAGCATTATGCTTTCGGCGTGTTTTTTTAAAAAATTTTCGCAGGGCGTTAACGAATTTTTGCCTCCCGCATAAACTGTATTTAAAACGGAGTGTTTGGGAGGTAATGGCTTATGGCGGAAAACAGCTACAGAGTGAAATTGAGCGGAGTGCCTTTTATATCGGAGGACGGTTCATCCAGCGTGCGGACTTATTCGGGAAGTACCGCGTACATAACCGCGTACAACACGTCCGCAAAAACGGCGGATGCGGACGGTGTTTTGCCTCTTTGCGCGGCGGTCGGCGGCGCACGGAGTATGACGCTGGAAAACAACTCTGTGAAGGTCGGCGGAGAAGGGGTTTACAGCGTTTCGTTTTCGGTGCGCCTTAACCTTGGCGCGAGCGCGTCGGTGGCTCTTTGCAGAAACGGCGAGATACTGGACGGTACTATCTTGGCATCCTCGTGCGGAGCGAACAATTTCTCGTACAGCGGAGTTTTTACTCTCGGCGCGGGCGACGTTATGACGCTTATAACCGACTGTCCGTGCGCTTCTCTCGCGGGCGACACGAGCGTGGTACTGTCGCTCTTTCGGATTGCCCAATAAAAAATAAGCCTATATAAAATAAGCCTATAATTTTTTATTGGCTTATTTTTTGCTTTTTACATATGTCCGAGCAGGTCGTCCACAAACTGCCTTGCGGTGCGTCCGCTTCTGCCGTTGTAATTTATCGCCCACGACCTCGCGCGTGCGAGAATTTCGTCGGTCGCTTCGATACCCTCCGCTTTGAGCAGATTTTCAACGATTTTAATGTATTCGGTCTGGTTCGGCGACATAAAGTACAGGTTTATTCCGAAGCGGCGGGAGAGCGAAACCTTTTCGTTCACCGTGTCGTTTTGGTGAATGTCCTCATACGCGCCGCTCCTGTCCGCAGACGTTTCACGGACGAGGTTGCGCCTGTTTGAGGTCGCGTAAATCAAAATGTTGTCGGCGCGCTTTTCTATCTGTCCGTCCAGCGCGACCTTTAGCTGTTTGTAGCTTATGTCGTCGTGCTCAAACGAGAGGTCGTCGATAAATATTATATATTTCATCGTCTTGTTTTTGAGAATGTTCATCGCCTTCGGGAGCGAGGGCAAGTCGGTTTTCGCTATTTCGACAAGGCGCAGACCGTCGTCGCCGAACATATTCATACAAGCCTTGACGCAGGACGATTTTCCGGTGCCGCTCGAACCGACGAGCAGAACGTTGTTTGACGGCTTGCCGAGCATAAACGCGCGCGTGTTTTCGATAAGGATTTTCTTCTGCTCGTCAAGACCCGTCAGGTCGTCAAAGGTTATCTTGTCCGCGCCCGTGACGCCGATGAGCTTTCCGTCCTCCCATTTTAGCGCTGAATAAGCGGAAAGACTGCCCGCGCCGTATTTTTTGCAGTGTTCGCATATGCGGGAGAAAAGAGCCTCCGCGCTCGTTGAAGCCGCAGCCTGCATTATCGACGCAACGTAGCCGCCCGCGCTCTCTTCGGGGCGCGTTTTCGGACTTATATGAGAAATCGGAAGCACGCCGCATTTTTTGCACAGCGCGTCCCAGTCAACGGAGAAAATAAGCTTGTATATCTTTTCAATATCGCTTTTGAAGAACGGGCTGCCGCCGTCGTATGAAATCAGCGTTTCGTCCTCAACGATAAGGCGCACGGCATACTCCGCGACGGTGTTTGCGGAGTATGCGCGCTCAGCCGAAAATTTTAAAAGACCCCGCGCCGCGGTATAGTAGTCGGGCAGGCTTTCTTCTTTGGCAAACGCGCGAAGCGAGGCGATAATTTCATCATTGCCGAATTTATTTAAACAGTACAGATTCATAAAAATTCCTCCTTGGTCATCTCAAAAGCTCAGCCCTCAATCAAGCCGATAGCCATATCCGTGTTTTCCTGCGCCAGAAGGCGGAGCTTTTCGCTGCTTTCGGTAAGCGAAGCGCACAGGGAGCTTCGCTCGCTCATAATTTTATCCGCAAAACGCTTCAGCTTGTCGGTATCGAGCGTGCGGACGCTCACGGTCATATTCTGCCCCATATAGCTCATAACCGACGGGATTTTCGGGTCGTAGATAAGACCTATTGATGGCACCGAGCAGCTTGCCGCGTATATCAGGGTGTGCAGACGCATACCCGCGATGAATTTTGCGCCGCTTATTATCTCGATAATCTGCTCGGCGTTTGTGAGCTTGTCCGCAAGAACGCCTTTATGCTTCATAAGGGAGACGGCGCGCTTTGAAATTTCGGTATCAAAGGTCGGCTGCATAGGCACAAATACCGCTTTGAGAGAGTATTTCGCGCTCACATAGTCGGCAAACTCGGCGATTTTGCGTTCAAATTTGCTGTCAAGCAGCTTCCAGCGCCTTATGGAAATGACAAAGTAATCCTCTTTTATTTTTAAATGAGCAGCCGAGGCTTTTAAGGCAAACGCGGGGTCGGCGGTCAGTTTTATGACCGGCGAGGTCACGCCAAGCGCGTCAAGCTCGTCGAGTGAGGAGCGTTCGCGCAGGGTAATCAGCGAAACGCCGTTTAATACCCGCCTTATCTTGCGGTGATTTGCGCGGCTTTCAATCGGTCCTATTCCGTTGGCGTACAGCATTGTCCTCGCTCCGCCGCGCTTGGCAAGATGTATGATGTTGAGGTAATAATCGAGAGAGCGCGTGCTTGTAACGTCCTGAATAAGACTTCCGCCGCCGCTTATGAGCAGCTTTGTCCGTTTCATAAGCTGCGATATTTTAAGTATATTGTATCGGTACACTGCGTCCGCATTGTAAATTCTTTTTGTCTCGGACGGCTTTTTTGATAATACCGTGATGTTTATGTCGGGCTTTTTTGCGCGCAGACCGTTTATGATAGCTTTTAACACCGCGTCGTCACCGCTGTTTTCATAGCCGTAGTAGCCCGATATTGCAACGTCGAGCGGGCGTTCGGCGAGATACTCCGAGATTTCGCTCTTATACATCTTTTCTGCGTCGTTTGCCATAGCTCCCACCGAGTAGTATTTCTCGACGGTTTCGCGGGAGTAGCGCCCCAGCTCCGCCAGCTTTTCCTCGTCGGGATTTTCAAGCAGGCTGAGAATATCTCTCTTTAATTTTTCCTCGGTTGTGTCTCCGCAGTCGCGGCAACAGAAGTTGGTGGAGATTGAAACGTCAAGCTTGTCGGGCGCGAAAATGCCGATGTAGCCCTCGTTGCCCGCGATTATACACGGCTTTTCGGAGGACATAGCCTCAAGCGCCGCGCGGCTCACGCCGACAAAAATCTTGCCCGAAGCGATAAGGCGGTTGATGTCGGTGCGGCTGCCCGTCAGCTTTATCGCCTCGCGTCCGATTTGCGCGTTTTTCGCGTCGGCTTCGGATTTGACGTTTTCAAAATCGTCGCCGCCGCCCACTATGAGAATTTCCATATCCTTGATTTTTTTGTCAAGCTCGTCGGATATTGCGATAAGCTTGTGCGCCGCCAGACTTCGGTCTGCGTCCATACGGCTGATGTATACTATGCGTGTCTTGCCGCGCTCCAGACCAAGCTCCGCCGCCGTCTCGCTCCAGTCGGTGTCGGGAGAGAACTTCGCGCCGTCTATTCCGTTGTTCGTAATTCCTATCTTGTCGGGCTTTAAGCCGTAGTTGTCAATCAAATACTGCTTTATGTCCTCGCTGACCGCCAGCGAACGGTCGCCCCAGTCGGTGAGGATATTTAAGGGAAATTTCACGTTGAAAACCCAGTGCGCGGTTGTAACAAACGGAAATTTTACGCGCCGCCTGACCATACCGCACAAAAAGGCGGGTATTCGCGCGTGGGCGTGAACTATGTCAAAGCTGTTTTCAAGTATAATTTTTTTCAGCATACGGTACGCGCGTATCATATTTGAAGGACTTTTGCTCTGGAGCGGCACCTTGCAGTGGGTTATTCCGCTTTCTTCAAGCTCGCGGACATAGCTTCCGCCGTTTGACACGACGCAGATGTCGTGTCCGCGCCTTTTAAGCTCCTTTGAAAGCTCCACGATATGAGTTTCGGCGCCGCCTATGTCCAGCTTCATTGTGGTCATCAGAATTTTCATATTTTATCTCCCAAACGCTTTTCTTTTATAATATTACAAATATAATTTATAGTCAAATGATTTTTTAAATGTTCTTTTCTTACGTAAGAAAAGAACGAAAAGAACGGTCAGGGCTCTGCCCTGACAACCCGCCGCGCATAAGACTGTTGTCTAAAATGCGCGGCTAAAACCCAAGGGCGGTAAAGCGGTTGCCTTACTTTACTGCTTCTGATTGAGTTTTTGTGTGAGTGCATCCGCAAAATGGATTAGCGAAAAGGCAGAGCTATTCTTCCTTTATCAGCTTGTTTATATTATTTTTATACTCGCGCGGGGTGGTGCCGTAAGCCGCCTTGAACATTCGGTTAAAGGTGCGCGGACTTTCAAAACCCGCGAGGTTACTCACCGTGATAAAGCTCTCGTCCGTCGTGCGAATAAGATTCGCCGCGTACTCGGCGCGCATAAGTCCGAGGTAATTCCTGAAATTCATTTTAAATTTTCGGGTAAATATCTTTGAAATATAGCCCTCGCTCACGCTGAACTTTTCGGCGAGAGATTTTCGCGTTATCGGCTCGGTAAAGTTTTCCTCAACATATTTCATTATTTTATATGTTATGTCGTTTACCGGCTGTGCGTCGCGCCGCTTTAAATCAAGCGCCTCGATAACGTACGACAAAATCACGCACGCCCACGAAAACCTGACTTCAAAGCTGTCGCTTGGGTCTATGCAGTCGAGCGCGGCTTTAAAGCCGCCGTTTATGTACTCGGCGGGTATGAGCGGGTATTCTGTCGAGAGGTTTTTAAGGTCGGGAAAGAGATTTCCGAACAGCTTCGGACTGCACATCAAAACCAGCACCTCGCAGTCGGGCGCGGAATGTTCTTTTTTGTCCGATTTGCCGGATTTTTCCATGCTGAAAAAGGAGTGCAGAGTGTCGGGAAATATTATTGACAGGCAGCCCTTTTTGAGCGTGTACTCGCTGCCCTCGATTTTAAGATGCTGAACGCCCTTGTATGTATACACTATTTCAATATATTCGTGCATATGCTCGGGAAAGACAAGCTCATATGAGTTTCGCTTTACCGTAAGCTCGGAATTTCTTATTTCGTATACGGGCAGCATACCGCTTTCACCTCTTTGTGCATTTTTTGTCTTGTTTTCTATACATTGTGACTTTAATTATAGCACATTATGAGGTATAATTCAAGTAGACGATTTTTCGGACAAAATTTTTCAAGGGGGAATTTTAATGAAACTGAAAAAGCTCACCGCTTTTCTGACAGCCGCGTTGACGCTCGTATCGGTAACGGTACCCGCGGGAACGGTTTTCGCGGAGGAAGAAAGCGCGGAGGTAGGCACCACGGCGACATATCCGTATCAGGATACGACGCTCTCGTTTGAGGAGCGTGCGGCAGACCTTGTGGCGCGTATGACGCTCGAAGAGAAGGCGGCGCAGACGGCGGCAAAGAGCGCGCCCGGCATCAGCCGTTTGGGAGTACACTCGTACTACTACTGGCGCGAGGGTATCCACGGCGTTGCGCGTCAGCACGGCGCGACCAGCTTCCCGTCCAGCCTTGCTATGTCGAACACCTGGGACAGGGATTTGATGTACGAGATAATGGACATAACCTCGACCGAGGCGAGAGGCAAGAACAACAAATACGATTTGAACTATTGGAACCCCACCATAAATATGGCGCGTGACCCGCGCTGGGGCAGAAACGAGGAGAGCTACGGCGAAGACCCGTACCTGACCGCGCAGATAGCGGGCGCGGCGGTAAAGGGAATGGAGGGTACCGACGAAAAGTACAAAAAGACCATTTCCACGCTGAAGCACTACGCCGCGAACAACTGCGAGGGCGAACGTCAGACCGGAACCTCGATTATGAACGAGCGCACGATGCGCGAGTATTATTCGAGAGCTTTCGGAGATATTATCGAGGCGTATAATCCGGGCGCGGTTATGAGCTCGTACAACGGCACGACCATATACCGAAACGGCGAAATCCTGGAGGCGAGAGACGGACAGAAGATAGACTATATCGCGTCGAGCGCGAACTCGTATCTTTTGAGCGACCTGCTCCGCCGCGCTTACGGCTTTGAGGGCTTCGTTGTGGGCGACTGCGGCGCGTGGGACAACGTATACGGCAGAGCGCCGCTTCGCAAGAAGCTTTATCCCAACGAAAATTTGGACGATATAACCGCAACAATGACGGTTTCAAAGATCATCGGAGCGGGTTCGAGCCTTGACTGTAACAGCGGCGGCAACGGTACGGAGCAGGTACTCGCGGCGGTCAAAGAAGGCTTGATAAGCGAAGAATTTTTGGACGTTATGGTTTACGAGCTGTTTTTGCAGAGAATGAAAACGGGCGAGTTTGATACCGATGTTGCATATCAGAAAATCGACCCGAAGCTCATAGAGTCGGACGCGCACGTTGCCAAGGCGGAGGAAGCCGCAGAGGAGACGTGGGTACTGCTTGAGAATAAAAACAACGCTCTCCCGCTTACGGCGAGCGCGTCGAATATCGCGGTTGTGGGCAACCGCGCGGATCAGGTCATTCTCGGCGACTACTCTGCCGAAATGGAGTATATGACCTCCAAACTCGTAAGCCCCATCGACGGTATAACGAGCGAGATAAAGAAGATAAACCCGAATGCGACGGTTAGTTTAATAGGAAACATAAGCGACACCACACCGCTGTTTAACATTAAGAGCATAACCCTTGTAAAGAGCACCGGCAAGAACACAACGCTGGATTTGTCGACCGTGACAACCGCTCTTAATATGGATAAGGCGGACGGCGAGCTTAAGAATATAACCAAGGCGGGTACGGCAATCATACCGAACGTGGATTTCAAAGACGTTACCGACATAAGAATAGAGGCGTCGTCTCTCCCCGGTATGCCCAACGTAAGTGTTGCGATAGGCTACGGCAGCGCGTCTCAGAACGCGGCGAACGTTCCGATAGCGAACACAAGCGGCGCGGACGATTACAAGACCAACACCGGCGTATATAACGGCGCGACGGGCGGCTACACCGAAACGCGCGATATGTGTATAACCGTTAGCGCGAGCGCTGACTTCTCGGTTGACAACTACAAGTCAGCTCTTGACGCGGCAGACGTTATAATCGCTTACGGCGGCACGACCACCGACGATTCGAGCGAGTCGAACGACAGAGCATCGATAGATTTGCCCAAGAGCGAGTCGCACGTTCAGCAGATTTGCGACGTGTACGGTGACAAGACCATTGTTGTTTTGCAGACCGTCGGTCAAATCAACGTGGAGGGATTCAAAGACAAGTGCGCGGCTTTGCTGTGGACGTCTTACAACGGTCAGACGCAGGGCGAGGCGCTTGGAAAGGTGCTGACGGGCGAAGTAAATCCGTCCGGTAAACTCTCGACCACGTGGTACACCAAGGCAGACCTTGACAAAATGCCGATAGGCTCGGCAAAGCAGAAAATCGACGGTATAGAATATAACTTCACAAACTATGAGCTGGCGTCGGATATAAACAATCCCGGAGCCGACTATCCCGGCAGAACCTATCAGTATTACAGCGGAACACCGGTTTATCCTTTCGGCTACGGCAAGAGCTACACGACGTTTGAATATTCGGATGTGACAGTAGATAAGCAGAGCGCGGACGCGAACGACACCGTGACGGTAACCGCAAAGGTTCGCAACACCGGCGATAAGGCGGGCACCGAGGTAGCACAGCTCTACGTCAGCGTACCCGGCGCGGACGGCAAAACTCTGCCGCTTAAACAGCTTAAGGGCTTTGAGAGAGTGGAACTTAACGCGGGAGAGGAAAAGACTGTTACGTTTGAACTGAACGTAGCGGACGTATACTTCTTTGACGAGGCAACTCAGAAGAATTATGTAATACAGGGTAGTTACACCGCGGCAGTCGGCGGCAGCTCGAACGCCGACAAGACCTGCACGTTTAACGTCAGCGGCACGCTTAGCGACGCGCTGAAAAGAGTTACCGTTATTCCGTCGGGAATTAAGGTGTATCTTGCGACGGACTCGTCGGGTCAAAATCCCGCCGTTGCGGGCAACTCTGTCGACGCGGGCGCGACCGTTGTACTGAAGGACGGTCAAATCGTGAGCGACTTTGCGGCAAACGGCATTACAATGAGCTATCAAAGCTCCGACAACAGCGTTGCAAGCGTAGACGAAAACGGCATTGTAACCGCAGGTACGAAAGAGGGAACGGCTACAATAACCGTCATCGCTTCCAAGGGCGGCGAAGAGGTAAAAACTTCTTTCCCCGTTGTAATGCAAACCACCGCGAGAATGAGCGACAGCAAGAAGGCCGAGTATCTCGGTATGCTCGAAGCGGCATATAAGGGCTGTGTTGAAGAGGCGTACACCGCAGAGGATTGGGCGCTCATAAACAGCATATATAGCGAAATGCACGAGAAGATAGAGAACGCGGCAATAGAGGGTACTCTTTCGGTAGACGTTGCGAAAGCGGTCGAAGAAATCAAGGCGGTACCCAAAATCTCGCTGACTGAGGCATACACCATCGCTTCGGTAAATCCGAACGTGCTTGTTGGCGGCGTGATAGATTATTCTGCGGAAGGCATAGGAGAGTACAAGGCGGACACGACCTCGATAAGCGGCACCTTTACGGTTGACAATCCGTGTACCGTTGAGCTTGAGGCTTTGAGCGGCGGCGCAAAGGTTGACTCAAACATCGTATGGTCTGTGGAACAGCTTGACGGCTCGGCGGCACGACGAGACGCGGAGATAGATATAAACAGCGGTGTGCTGAAGCTCTACGAAAACGGCATATTTAAAGTCACCGCAAACGATTACGCAAACGGAAAGAGCGGCTCGGCGACGATTTACGCAAATCTCCAGATAGAGGGCGAGAGCGCGGACGCAAGCGGCGGCGCGAAGCTCGACGACGTTAAAGAGGGTGCGTCGGGCGGCGGCAAAAACGCGGGCAACACAAACGCTTACTGGCTGCGTTTCGACGGCGTGAAGCTCGACAGACTGACCGAAATCACCTTCCGCGTATCTCAAAAGGACACGTCCGCTCCCATAAAAGTATCTCTTATGGGCAACAGCGACTGGATAGTTGCAACTACGAGCGCGCCCATAACAGGCGCGTGGACGAACTGGGCAGAGGTGACCGCGCAGGTAAACGAGCAGGAGCTTGCGCGACTGTCCCTTGATGAAAACGGCTGCGGCACGATTTTTGTTCAGACCAACAAATCAAACCTCGACTATATGAAGCTGAAGTACAACACCGACGATGTTTACACGGTGGTTGCGCCCGGCGGCAAGGTCGGCGTATCGGTCGCATACGATAAGAGCGCGGTTTTGGCGGCGGCTTATGACGGCGACGACAAGATTACAAAGGGCGAGGCAAAGGAATTTGCGTCGGCGGGCAGGTACGACTTCGGCGGATTTGCGGCAGGCGACAAGATAAAAATCCTCACATGGAACGGACTCGACATTATGAACCCCCTTACAGCCCCGATAGAGCTGACATATGAGATAGCCGAACCCAAAGAGCTTTTGGTTTACAACTTCAGCGACTCGGTATTCGATTCGTTCTTTAACACCGCCGAGGGAGCGAAGCTCTCCAGCGGTCTCGGAATGGACGGCGACGGCGGCTGGCAGTCCGACAAGGGCGGCACATTCAGCTACGGCGGCAGAACATACAACTTTACCCGAAGCCTGAAAGGCGGCAAAGGCGAGCCCGGAGCGCGCAGAGTTTGGTTCACGCCCGACGCCGACGGCGTGGTTACAGCCGTGTTTAAAGCGGGCGATGACAGATATATGAATATAGAGCAGGACGGCAAAACGGTATCCAAGTACGGCGACAACACCATATGCGGCGTTCAGATGAACGTAAAGGGCGGAATACCCGTATATGTTTACGGCGGAGGCTCCAACAAGAATTTGTATGCCGTGCTGTTTGAGGCGGGCAAGTCGGGAACCGAGCCAACTCCTCCTCCCGAAAAGACCGAGGAGCCAACACCTCCTCCGGCACAGACATTTGAACCGTTTGACCCTGCGGACATTATGACGCAGTATAAAGTAGAGTTTGAGAGCTGTGCAAAGAAGTGGGCGAAAGAGGCGACGACGACCGGCAATATTGTGGAAAACACAAGAGACGGCGACATATTCTATTTCGGACCACGCGATATGAATAATTTGGCTGAAATAAGCCTGCACGCGGCGATAAGAAACGATGCGGGTACGGCGACGGCGGAATTTTTCGCGGTAGATGTTTCGTCGGTTGATGTCGATACGGCGACCGCGACAGATATAGGCAAGCTGCTGACCTCGGAAAACAGCATCGGCAAGGTTACGCTTATTGCGGATAAGAATTGGAACACTTATTACGACCATCCGATACGCTTCAGCAAGAGCGGAAGTCTCGGACTGTTCGTTAAACTGAACACCGACGGAAAGTATTGCGGCAACATTGACTATATGCAGTTTACCTACACCAATGGCGGAGGCACGTCGTCGGCAAGCTCCGCGGAGACGCTTTTTGCCGAGAACGATTTGGCGCAGGTGAGCGTTTCGGGCGACGAAATAACAGCGGTTGACAAGTTCGGCGGCGAGACAAAGACTATCAGCTTTAATTCGGAATACGACAAAAACGTGACGTTTAAAAAGCTGACGAATTGGAACGATATGATTGCCGCGCTCGTGTGCGATTTGGGCGACGGAAGCACGAGCATATTTACAAGCGCGGCAGGCACGGTCTGGTCGGATATGACTCCCGAATATTTCGCGGAGAGCGACGAGGGCGCGCCGAGCAAGCCTTCGGTGACCGATATTTGCGCGGTGGACGACCAGATGTACCTCGGCTGTAAGGACGGCTGGCTCATAACAATGCCGCCTTGCTCCAAGTGCGCGACGCTCAAAAAGGTATGCGATTTTGATATAGAGAGCATATCGTCCGACGACGGCAAGCTCGTTTTGACGGGCGGCGGGTCGGAGCAGACCGTGGATTTGTCCGATGTAAGGCAGGACGACATCGAGGCGGAGGCTGCTCTCGCACTTGCGGCGGAGGGTGCCAAGCTGGTTGACTTGCGAAGCGCGGCGGAGTTTGCGGCGGTGAACTATGAAGGCTCGCTGAACGTGCCGTTTGACGAGTTCGAGGGCTGGCTTTCGGAGCAGTCGAAGGACGATACGATAATCGTTTACTGTGCGTCGGGTCTGCGTTCCGCAAAGGCGATGAAAGTCGCGGAGCGCCTCGGCTATACAAAGGTGTACAACCTTGGAAGTATAAATAAAATAAAATAGAAAATAAAAATCAAACAGGGAATTGAAAGTTTAAAGGAGCCGTGCACTTTTGCGCGGCTCCTTTTGTTGATTTTTTAGGCAACGAAAAAGAGCAACCGTTTTTCGATTGCTCTTGATTTTGGTGTTTAGTTTTTAACTGTTTGACAAACGGGAAGTTATCTTGCGTATATATCTTCAAGTTCTTTTAGATAGTCAAAGCACAAACTTCCATCACACTGATAAAAGAATGGGTCGTCACGAATAGTATATGGACTGTTGATAATAAAACTGTCAATTACCTTTTCGTTTTTACCCATAAAGCGCATTCTGAAACCATATCCACTATAACCTATGGAGATATTATCTCGTTTCATCTCACTTTCCTGGATGTTTTCTATTATTTGTTTTATTTCTCTAAAATCCTCAATAATAAAGCCTTTGCCTGTATTACCATCAAATGCAGAGATAGATGCTACTTCGGACACATCTAATCCATTCAAAAAGGATTTTGGGATAGAATACCATACCCCAAAAATTACTGCGACAACAATTATCAACACCGCAAACGATGTTAATACAACTTGTTTTCTTTTTATCATACAATCCTCCTGTACAAATCCGATTTATCGCTCTGCTTAATTATGGAAATAATCATATCATATTCGCCGCAGAAAATCAATAAAAGAGTAGCCGAAGGGTTGCTCTTGGCGGTGTTATTAAGGCTTAACCATGTGACAAACGGGGATGCGCGGCTTTCCTAATTTATACGTTTGACTCAATGCCCTGCCGGTTTCCTTTCCTTCAAAGCCTTTTCTCCGACAAAATCCGCATAGAGAAATACGCCAAGCAAAATGCCAAGCGGAAGCAGGGTCGCCCAAATAGCCTTTTCATCTGCCGAATTACACAGAAGCGTTCCTATTACGGCTCCCGCGAGGAAAAACATCAGCATAGCAAGGTGTTCTCGTAATTTCTTTCGATGCGTTTTATCCTGCAGACGAAAATGCGCAATCTCTTTTGCCAAACCTATTCCAATCTGCCTGATATGATTCGTGGCAAATGTTGTTGCCATCGGTACGCCCTCTGCCTGACGAAAGGTATTGTACTGCATGGAAGCAACAAAATTAATTGTAACCTGAGCAATTTGAACGGGTGCTGACAAGGGAACAAATCCCAGAGCCAGCACTGCCAGCATCTCTATCGCAATCAGCAGGGTGTCCCAACGGACAGGAAGATGATGTTTAACCGGATTGGGAAGAAGCTCAGATACAAAGGCGCCGAGCATATAGGCAAAAATCGGTATCAGATAATACAACGCATCTCTCCATTTTCCCGCGCCCAAAGCCATACCCATCAGCACTACATTCCCTGTCTGGGCATTGCAGAATACATTACCTCGGAGCAAAAAGGTGTATGCTCCGAAGAATCCGGCTACAACCATTAAAATATGATAAATTTCTTTTCTCTCACACATAAGATAATACGAATTATTTCCCGTTTTCTTATCTTCCATGTCTAAATTCATTCCTTATTTAACATTATTGAGTTTCGGGTTGCCGGTTTTTTCGCCGCAAGGTTTGTTGCGTGAAGCTTATGGCAAAAATCCGATTTGTCAATTTGTTTGATTATGGAAAGATCATACCATATCCGCCGCAAAAAATCAACAAAAGAGCAACACGGGTGTGTTGCTCTTGAAACAGGTATATACGTTTATTTTGTAATAATGCTTAATCTTTGCGGAAGCGACGGATCGACTTTCAACATCGCAAGTATTCGCCTTGCCGGACCGTCCGGCATATTTCTTCCCGCTTCCCACGCCTCAACCGTTTTTGGGGAAACGCCCATAAATCCGGCAAACAAAACCTGCGTCATTCCGAGCTCGTTTCGTATGCTTTTGATTTCTTTTGCCTCAAAATCGGGGACGGGTTCGATGGACATTGTAGTTGTTCTAGCTTTGATTTTTCCCTTATTATATGCAACGGCTTCTTCCAATCCCTGCATAATTCCGTCATAAACTTTCACAGAAAGCACCTCCCGTTACAAACTTTGTTCCAGTTTATCAATCATCTTTTTAATGTTGTTTCGTTCCTCATCGGTTAAATCATCTTTTTCATTTTTAGGATATGCGAAAATTAAATAAATAGTTTCCGCCAAAACAAAATCGACATAGAGCACGCGGCTTGAGCCGCTTTTGCCTTTGTTTGGCAGGGCAAAACGCATTTTCCGCAGTTTCCCCGTACCTTTGATAACGTTTCCTATTTGAGGGTTGTTTAACAATTCGACCTGCAAACTTTGTAAATCGTTGTCGTCAAGTCCCATATTCCGCCACTGTTTATCAAAAACAGGCATCATAACAAATTTCCTTTTCAAATAGTATCACCTTATTTCAACATCATTATACCCTATTCAATAGGGTGTGTCAACTGTTTTTCAAGGTTTTCTTTCTCATAAATTGATTTATTTTAAATTAACCTCCATCAAACGCACAGCAACATCGCCCTACACAAAAACCCCGAAAGCCGCAAGGCTACGGGGTTTTTCGTAATTCTGTGTAAAAATTTATCTCTTTGAGAACACCGCCGCTCCCAAATCCGCGAACCTGCGCAGTTTTCGAAGCAAAACCGTTACATACCTGCTGCATACCGACCGACCCGCTCCCGCGCCGAGAACATCTCACCCCGCCGCGAGAGCGTTATTTTTGCCAAAAATCCATGCAAAATCCTTTTTGAAAATATATTTTGCCGAGAAAGCAGGCGTCCATTTTGACATTATAAACAGGTGATTTGTCCGTTTGATTTGTGTCACCAACGCTGACACAAATTCATCATCCTTGTAAGTTTCAAAAACTAATATATTCTGTACAATCCGCGCTCGCCAAAACCTTTTATTCCAAGTGCTGCCTAAGATATATAATCAGAAACTCAACAATAAATTTATCGCCAAAAGATGATTGTGTAGATAACTGTGACAAATGCGTTTCAACTTTCAAATACATAATAAGCTCTGCAATGACTGCTCTTAGCACCCATCCTTTGGTATTTTCAATTATAGATATAATTGCATCAAAATCGTTGTTGTTTGAAGCTATCTTTTTTAACATAAATCCGTCTTCTGCCCATTTATATATAACCCATTTCTTTAAAATAATTGGATATAGTCTTTTAAAATCTTTTAGCTTTGATTAGTATCTTTTATGATTTTTAATCAAACTGTTCTAAAATCATTTTAATATCCAAGATAAGAGTTTTATACTTGATATAAATAACATATATCCTAACTCCAACGCTATAATTGATACAACGTCTACAAATCGTTTTAATATAGTGTATAGTATATTTGTTGAATCTATTAAATTAAATATATTTATATCTATAACCATAAGAATAATTGATACAACAAGAAATAGCACAGAATATATAATGATTTGATATATAACTCGGTCACAATCGATATCTTTTAAAATCTGTATCTTTTTATTACCTTCCAAAGATATAAAAATACTTAATCCCGCAAACTCAAATCCCGCTATTATACCGGACAAATTTATTATGTCATAATTTATTAATTTAAAAACATTGTCTATAGTGCCAAGATAACTAAATAGCAATATTATAAGTATATTAAAAATAGCTATAACAATCAAATGCATAAATAGCCAATGCGTCCCATATAGTTTATTATAAATCTTTTTAATCATCTATTTGCTCCATATATGCTAATGCATCATCTTTTTTTAAACGATACGCTTCCATAATTTTATCAAACATAATCTCAGAATTTACATACTTAGTCTTATTAGATACTTTTTCAACATAGCAATTATGCACCAATTTCTCATCAAGTAGATCGTAAGGCAAAATTTTTCCCTCATCCGGATTATATGCACGCACTTTTGCTTTTCGAAATATATTGTTATTGCCATCCGGATTTGATCTGTCAATATCATTTGCCTTTCTGATAGCATCGACTATTCTTTTTAAAATATTTTTTGTATTTTGAATTTTCAGTGGTTTTCGATTGCCCCCAGAAATCTCTATATCCACATAAAATTCACTTTGTGGCACAATATTATCTTTTGCTATATCTGTAAAATCAATTATTTTGCGGTCTTTTAATAATTTCAATCCGGGTGCTCCAACCTTAAATTGGAACTTTGATATTGAAGTACAATTTAAAATTTTCTTAAAATATTCAGGTATTACTATCGGATTTATCGATATTTCCAATGTTTCACTCGGACGTAACGAAACCATTACTTTTTTCAAATATGTTGCAAGTTGTTCAATTCTGGCTCCAAAAAAGTTATATTCACTCACAATCAATCTTTTATTTGTAAAACAATAAAAATGAGTTTGTTCCATTAAAGTGTCTGAATCTTGGGACGAAATTTCTTGCCTACTTCCATCTTGCATATTAAACAGATACGGAAAATCCGATAATCGCAAACTATAAAACTTACCTTTATATATATTTGAATCTGTGCTATGTTTTTCTACTTCAAGAAAATGATATTTATCATAGTGAGGAATTGCCAAATTTCTTTGTTCTAAATTGCTATAATTATTGCCAAGCTGTTTTATGTAAATATCAAATATTTTTTTTAAAGATATTTCTTCACCATTAAGATAAGAAACAACCTTATAAAAGTATATTTTTCTGGAAACCTTAGCGACTTTATTTTTAGCCATAATTTACCTCCTCCGTTTATTATTCAACTACATTTTTCGCTGTTATTACTTCAATTTTCTCAGGTTTTATAAAAGTTTGTTCTCTCAACCGATATACAAATTCATCAAACTCTCCGGATGTGGCACATAAAACATTGTTTATTCCCAACACGCTACCGCTTAATATTTTATTTTTTACATCCCTTACTTCATTTTCGTCTAAAGACAAAAGATAGCTTTCCGCTTTCCTATGTACATATTTTAATGCTATAGCTTCTAAATCAGCTTGTTTGTATCTTTCGCGCAAACTGGTTTTCATGCTTAAACTTATCGGAGATTGTTCCTGCGAATATAATATGGCATCATATTCTACATTAGGCACAAAGGCTACTGATGCTTGCAGGAAAATCGGTTTGATATTTTCTTTCACACATAGTGAAGCAATCATCAATTCAAACATTTTTCCGTTCAAAGAATTATTTCTTTGCGTAAAGTTGTTTGTATATGCATCTTGGCAAAATCTTATATACTCCGATGGCGTACATTCTATGCTATAAAATCTCCAGCAATATTCATCAAAAATATCTGATGTTTTACTTCTTTTTTTAATAACTCCTATATCTTTTAGCATAAAAATCTCCTCTATTATTTTATAAATCTTATCTGTAAATTCAATTTCAAAATCTGTTTACCTTCTGATTCTTCAATCACGCCAAAATGATGCTTTGTTTTGCTCGGCGTGTCAAACTTTGTATTATTGAACAAATATTCTCTAAACTCATTCCTGTTATAAATATGATAACATAAAACATCTCCGTCCTCTTTAACTATTATATATCCACCGGTCGCTTCGTAATTGCCATTCCATGGCGATGCAGGCATCATACCAAGGGCTATATTTGTCATAAGCTCTTTTATCTTGTATGCATAGAAAATATCTTTGTTGTGACTGCTTACATTACAAACATTGCGTGTCGCACATAAAGCGGTCAAATCAACAACTCGGTTAGCTTTTCCTCTATAAAAGCTCTCAAGCATTTCTCCGATTATAAATGGCATTTTGGTATCGACCAACATCATATTTGAGTTAAAAACATCATTATCGGGTTCTACAAAAGATACATTAACTCCCAAAGAATCAAGATAGCCAAACTTATCCTTAAACAGTTTAAAATTATGGAACGTATCTTTTTCGCTCTCGGTTAAAATATGACCACTTAATTCATACACAAAATTTGTTGCCCCGGAAGCATTAAACAATGTTGACGGACTTCCAAGTTGTGATTTTATACTGAAACCCAATGTTGGATCACTTCCTGTTTTTACATCATGTACCATAAGTGTAATGTCAGATTTATCGGAAGACTTTGCTTTTGTAGTATTGCATTTTATTTTGCTGACGAAACTTTCGATAGCCGGCACTTCAAAAGAACCTTTTTTACTGTTAACCGCCTTTATTGAAGATAAAAGTATCTCCGCGTTATTCTTAAACTCCGAAATCGGAATTTCAGCAATTTTCGCACCCGTACTTTCGGCTATAATCTTAATATTTCCGTTTCTTATATACTGCCAAGTATCATCTTTTTGACTTCTGATAATTTTTAAAATATCATAGTAAATGCTTTCTATCTTGTTTGTATCAGCATCGGCGGCATATAGTCTACCGTCAGCCGCCAACTTAAATAATGTATATAACTCGCTCCATTCACCTTTGTTACCTGTCATTTTTTTGTTTTCCTCCAACTGCTTTAAGCATTTTTTAATAAACTTTGCCATTTCCTCCACCGCCGGAATAGTTACAGCATTTCCGAACTGTTTGTACTGCTGTGCTTTGCCAACTCTGGGGGGAAATGAGAAGGTGTCATTACCTTCTTTATCTATAAACCCATAATTTATAAATCCTTGCAGCTTTCCCCATTCGCGCGGTGTCATTGTTCTTATACCTTTATCATTAAGCGGCGTTTTTCTTGATGGCAATTGTATACCTGCTATTCCGTCACGCATATCAATGACAAGATTTCTTTCTTTTCCCGAACCTCCCGTTGCCAGCAAAGCGTTTGATACCGGATTTTCAATCTCAGGCAAATTTACTATCTTATATCCAAAGCCATTACCTTTAGACTCGTGCCGTGCCTTGTGTCTCTCCAGTGTTTTAACATATCCCGAAGCTAAGAAAAACTCCGGTTTGGCATTCATTTCAAGTAAATCATTTAAGTCTTTATAAATCTTATTTTTACGTTTTTCCGGGAGTATATTCGGCAAATTATCTACCTCATCTCCCCAAAATTCTCTGTCAAATCCCACAATATAAACGCGAGGTCTGTTTTGTGGAACGCCAAAATTCCGTGAGTTTCTCACAAAAGTCCTCGCATTATATTCAATTTCGCCGTCATTTCCGGTTACTCCGATAACCTTGTAATTCAACTCTACTGTAAGTGTTCTTATTATAGTATCAAATGTTTCTCCTTTGTTATGAGTAATTAAATTATCAACATTTTCAAGCATAAACGCTTTCGGTCTTGTTCTTTTAATTATATCGGCAATATCAAAAAACAATGTACCTCTCGTTTTATCGTGAAAACCCAACTGTTTTCCCGCGCGACTGAACGCCTGACACGGGAATCCCGCCAAAAGAATATCATATTCCGTATTCTCAACCTTTTTCTTAAATTCTTCCGATGTAATATCATTCTCCGGATTTTCACCGTATAAATGCTCGTATGTCATACAAGCATATTTATCTATTTCTGCCGACAAGACATTCTTAAACCCTTTTGCCAACTCAAATCCACGTCGTATTCCTCCTATGCCGGCACATAAATCAATTATTTTGTAAACCATAATATTTTTCCTTCCTTAATAGCCGATTATCAAAATTCCTTTGAGGGGAATATCAAATCTATTACTTATATACATACCGGTAAAAAATTGACATACTTTTTTATAATCCGGACTTTTTCTGTATGTTTTTCTAACAGCAATACAAAGATAATCGGCATCCACCATACAACATGCTTCGTAAAAATCTTTTAAAAATTGGTAGTTGGTAACAGCTCTTCCGGCTTCGACTTCTACAACAATTTTTTCTGTTTCGTTGTACGCATCCGCCTCAAAGGATAATTCCGGAATACCATTTTCACCATACATGACCGGAATTCTCACCTTATCTGTTTTTGCCTTACTTTTTTCAACGGCATAACCAATCTTTTCCATCTCCGGTTTAATCACGTTTAATACATCGTCACTTTTTAATTGATGCATATCGGATGATATTAAATCCTCCGATTCACGAAAAATGTCAACAACCTGCTTGAGATTTGGCGGTATTTTTTTATTCTTGGGGAAGTACATCCAATTCATTTATCGGTCCTCACTGTCTTCTCAATAATATCGGCACACTCTTTGACGTTTTTCTTTATCTCTTTACCCCAAAATCTTAACACCGTCCAGCCTTGCTTTTGCAATTCGGCGGTAACTTCTTTATCGCGTTCCATGTTACGTTCAATTTTCGGTATCCAAAAATCTTGTCTGGATTTAAAATCATTTTTTCTTTCGTTCCAATTATATCCGTGCCAAAACTCACTGTCGCAAAATACAGCTACCTTTTGACCCTTAAACACCAAGTCGGGTTTTCCGAATATATTCGTTACATTCTTTTGATATCTTAATCCTCTGCTCCATAACTCTTTTCTTAAGGCAAGTTCAATTTTAGAGTCTTTATTTCTAACCTGTTTCATGTTAAAACTTATTTGCTCTTTCGTTTTTTTCATAACATATCATCTCAATATTTTAAAATTCTCCTAAATGCCAATTCACAAAATTCATCGGATATTTCTATCCCTATTGATTTTCGATTTAACATTTTTGCCGCTACCAATGTTGTGCCACTACCCATGAACGGATCCAACACTATATCACCGATATAACCAAACAACTTAATACACCTTTTCGGGAGTTCTACGGGAAACGGTGCAGGGTGGCCGATTTTCTTTTTACTTTCACCCGAAAAAGTCCATAGCCCGTTTGTCCATTCGAGAAATTCTTCTTTTGTTATATCCGATTTTCCGCTTTTTGCTTTTTTCCACTGTTTTTTATACATAACAACAATCAATTCTGCGGGAGCTATTACATGTGGTGAGCTTGCACTCATAAAACTGCCTCTCGCACTATTTTTGGAGATATTACCCTCGTTCCAGACTATTGTTGTACGATAATTCCAGCCAACATCTTTTGCTATGCAAGTAATATCCGCGCCCAAACTTCTTTGAACGCCCTTACCTGTGTCAATCGGAATGTTCATACATAAACGTCCGTCGGGTTTAGCCCAACCATAGCATTTTTTTAACCAGTTATAGGTAAAACGTATATAATCACCAAATTCCAAATTGTCATTTGCCTTACCATAGTTTTTACCAACGTTGTACGGCGGAGATGTTACAATCAAATCAATATGATTTTCTGATATCCTTTCATCAAATAACATATCGCCTTGCAATATAACCGAATTTTCATCTTTATAAAAGATTCTCGTATTCATATCTGCTTATTGCGAGTTTCACTCAAATATTTATCTATGTCAATTTTTTGTATTCGCCACGATTTGCCGACTTTTGAAGCTGCAAGCTCTTGCTTTGCTATAAGCCTTCTTACCGTCTTTTCACACACCTTCAAATATTCGGCTGCTTGGGCGACCGTTAATATATTATCAAACATATTCAAGACCTCCTATTATGACATTATAATCATATCATGCATATTCAAGAATGTCAAGGTGCTTGACGGAACTTATTGGACATGTTGGTACATTTCTTCAAATATCATCTACAAAGATTCATTGTATTCACGTTAACAGTTGCTATAATTTTACATGACTATTTTGAAATATCCAACATTCCTCTTTTCTTTTTTTCAAACATTTTCAAAATTTCCTTCACCATATTAATCACCAAATGCTCCTTTATTTTACCACAATTTCTACGCTATAGCCTCAGTCGGATATTTTCCACATTCAAATAACCTTGCCCGTGATTTTAACTGTTTGTTATCGTTAATATGCTTTGAAATCACAGTTCCCGAATATTTAACCCTCTTTCCAAATTGGAAGTATTTGGGTACAACTCCTTTGATAATTCAATTTCTGATATAATCGTTTTGAAATAAGCTTTTATATTTTTGAAAACATTGTCTTTAAACCGAGGTTATCGACAAAAAAAGACTACAGATTATTGTATAATCTCTGCAAAGCTGTGCTTGACAGCAAAAAGTGAGAGATATGTCACGCAGTAGGGGTGTAAAACCTACGTTTTTATGTGGGTTTTATTCGGCAAATTATATAAGGTAATGATATTGTATTAAAACCTTCGGAACGGCTATTCTACTGCGTGACAGAGTGGACATTTAGGGCTTTGCGAGGTACGGATTTGCGTGGGTTTCGGCGCTTGTTTCGGGGTCGGGTATATAATATGTCTCGATGGGCCGAAAATCAAGGTCTAATGTTCCACGGTTTTGGTTTTCTTCGGAATGATCGCAGACTTGTTTTGAGTAATTTGCTCGGCTTTGGTCAGTTTCTGTCGAATTGACTTGTCCGGCTGCAAAACATTCAGTTCGCGGTTTACTTCGGTTTCGGATTGTTTTAATAAGGTATAATTATATTTCTTGCCGTAAATTTTCTTTAGCCGATGTACGGCTTCGGTCATAGCGTTGTCTCTGATGTTTCGGCGCTCGTAATTTACTTCGACTTTATCATCCTGCGGTATGTCGCTTTGGATTTCAAAATAACGTGCTTTTTCTGTATTGTATCGCTCGGATAAATCCGAATTTATGCTGTTTAGTTTTTCAAGAATTGCCGCATTATCCGAGATTTGTCTCTCCAGTTCCGATACTTCTGTTTCATTTTGGCAATAAAATTCGGAAAGTAAATATTTACGCTCGCTTTCCAGCTCCTCGATTTCCTCAGTGACTTTGGCTATACGGCGCTCAAGCTGATTTTGCTTTACAAACCGTACAGAGCCAAGGGACTTTTTCTCGGTTTGCAGCTTTTTGCGCTCAGAGTTCTTTTGTTTAATCTCGGATTTGATTTTGTCATATCTTTTGAGTATCGGTGCTATTTTCTTCTTATCCTGTTCTATATCTTTGATCCGAACAGAGTTAAACTTCATTCGATACCTAAATATAACCAAACTCGTGCGTATGTTTTCAAGCAGCGCCGCAATTGACGGTACAGTATTCTTTAGTACGTCAGTCAGCTTTTTAACATGAGCTCTTAATTCGCGCAGAAGTTTGTTGTCCGCCCTGATCTGCCGATTTATCTCACATCTTTCCGAAACACCGCCGCGCTGCTCGATAATGCGGGCAGTTACTCCTTCGTGAATTGTCGGCTGTTCGTCAATGTCTCTATCCTTAAAACTCTGACAGTCGATACGAGCGTCAATATTTTTCTGCTCCAAAGATTTATTGACCGCATTCTCCCATGCTTTGCGCCATTTTAGAATCTGCCCCTCACTGTTCCACTCGGCGCATATCGGGTTTTGTCTGCCAAAGCGTGTGCTTTTCGGATTTTTGGAAACTCGCTCTAAATTCTGCGCTTCAGCCTCGGAGGACGTCATATATATTTTCTTCTTGCCGACCTTGTATTGATACTGCTTCTCCCAGCCGTCGGCTTGCGCCGTCTTAAACTCGGCTGAGGTAAATCCGCGTTCCTCATCGCCGCGCTTGCATAAATATTCTTTTTGCGTCTTAGCCTGCCATTTCCCTTTTTGGTTAAGCGGTCTTACTGTAAGCAAAATATGAGCATGAGGATTGTGTCCGTCGGTGTTATGGATATTCACGTCGGCGCACATTCCCTTGCTTACGCACCGCTCTTGGACAAAATCTTTAAGTATTGCTTTCCATTCGTCAATACCGACCTCGATAGGCAAAGCAACAATAAGCTCACGAGCCAGTCTGCTGTCTTTGGATTTTTCGGCGGCTTCAACTGCGTTCCACAATTCAGAGCGGTCTTTCCATTCTTCCGGTGCGTTTGGAGGCAGGAATACTTCACTGTAAACACAGCCCTGCTTACGGGTATAGTCGTGTTGAACACCGTCATAGTCGTTATATATCCGCGAACAGGACGCATAGGCCGCGGCAGCCGCAGCAGAGCGGCCGCTGCCTCGGCTTATTATTTTTGCTTCAAAGTGATATATTGCTATAAATATTACTCCTTTCTGCTCGACGACGGGCAGTTTTGGTTCTTTTACCAAAAGAACATGGGCAGCCTGCGCCCATATGCAAAAACTAAAGTAATTAGTTTTTGCAATCAGTCGAACATGACGGAATTATTCCGTCATGCGCTGCGAAAGCAACGCTCGGCTATTATTTCATAATAGCGCGTTCGGCTGAACGGATAATCCGCAAAGCGAATTATCCGCGCCCTCCGCAGGAGCGCACGGCTGCCGCCGCACGGCGGCAGTACCACCACGCCTCAGGGCTCCCGCAAAGGCTTGCCTTTGTGGGAAAGAGGAGCAATCGCGTCTCGGGCGAAGTCTTTTCCGCTTGCGGAAAAGCGAGCCAAAGACTCGAATTGCGACGTGGTGAGTAAGTGCGCCCTTCGGGAATATTTAAGCGCTCCGAATACTCGGAACGCTTAAAAAGTTTCAGTTCTATCTCAAAATATCATAAAGATACTTTTCCAGTTCATCAAGCTCCATAGACACAATTCCTGGGAAGACCTTTTCCAGTATCGCGCCTTCTTGAATTAGCCTGCGTGTCCGCAATTTTCTCAGCTTCACACGATCTCGCTTCTCTGCCTCTTCAAGCCTGTGTTTCACCTGTGTCAGCTTTTTCTCAAGAGCATCATGATCCATTCACATACCCCTTACTTTTCGGATTCTTTAAAATATCCTGTTTCTTCCCAAACTTTTCTGTCCGGGCAGTAATAGCTGTATTCTCTTGAACCGCCCATTTTCATAGCATAGCCAAAGTTTAGTATCCCCTGCTGCAAGCCGATACGGATATACTGTGCGTCTTTTCCGATCGCTTTTGCGATTTCTATAACAGGCACATTTCGTCCGGTAAACTTTGGCATTTCCACATAAATCTTTTGCTCCAATAAATCACCGCCTTTACGAATTATTTTTTCGTTCTATCAGTAAAATCGAATTGATTGTGTATTATCAATTCATAATTCCATTATACACGGTTTTCACAATTTGTCAAGCACTTTTAATCATAAATATGTTAAAATATTTTTAATTACGTACTTGCAATGCGCAATTGTTTGTGTTATAATATTTTCAAGAGGTGACAGACATGAAAAATTCCCCAAAAGAAATCGGACTGCGCATACGGAATATGCGCAAAATGAGAAAGCTCAATCAGACGGATCTGGCAAATCTTTTAGGCAAATCTCTGCGTACCGTGCAAAAATATGAAAGCGGCGAGATCGAAGTGTCTATCTCGGTGATCAACGAGATCGCCGACAAGCTGGAAACCACCGCCAACTATTTAATAGGGTATGAGCAGGACGGAGTTAATCTTGACAGCATTGCCGACTTCTGCACGTTTCTGTTCAAACTGGAACGCAAAGCAGGTGTGAAGTTTGATATCGACGTTAAAAAGCCGAAAACTGACGGTAAGTGGAGCTGTTCCGTTATATTTGACGGACAGGACAAAAACGCGGATATGAACTCCCAGCTGTGTTTGCTGCTTGAAGAATTTGCAAACGCGAGAGAAAATCTTGAACAGCAAATGCTGACATACCCGGCGTATGAGCAGTGGCAGGACAGAACTACCGCATATTACGCTCAATGTCCGCTGAATGATAAGGAATAATAAAAAAATGCCGATAATGAGCAAAAGCTCTTTATCATAAATCTGATATGAAAGGAGGCGAAACAAATGAAACTTCCAAACGGATACGGCAGTGTGACTAAACTTTCCGGCAAGCGCCGCAGACCGTTTATTGTCAGAAAAACAATCGGATTTGAAATTGATCCCGAAAACGAAAGGACTATTCAAAAATTCATAACCATCGGATACGCCAAAACCAAATCCGAAGGCTTACAGTTGTTGGCTGAATACAACAAAAATCCGTTTGACCTTCGAGCAGGCAGCATAACTTTTAAAGATGTTTATGAAAAATGGTCGGCCGCCAAATTTCCGACCATTTCAAAATCCAACATAAACGGCTACAACGCTTCTTACAAACTGTGCAGACCTTTGTATGAGCGCATATTCAAAGACCTGCGGCTGGCGGACCTTCAGAGCATTGTTGACAACTGCGGAAAAAACTATCCGACCCTGCGTAAACTGAAAGTCCTGTTCAATCAAGTTTATGACTACGCCATGAAAAACGATCTGTGTCAAAAAGATTATTCCGAGTATATAGACATTGTTAAGTATAAAAACAAAAATCCTAACCGACTGTCAAGAGAAAAATTTAATAAACTCGATATTGAACGAATTTGGGACTTGTCGGACGACAAATATTATCAGATTGTTCTTATGTTGATATACAGCGGTGTGCGCGTGTCGGAACTTCTGGATTTAAAGAAAGAAAATGTGCATTTGGCCGAGCAATACTTTGATGTTATTCTCAGCAAAACCGAGAACGGAATACGCAAAGTTCCGATTGCAGACAAAGTTCTTTCGTTCTTCAAATCATGGTATGAATCAAACTGCGAATATCTGCTGCATACCGAAGACGGAAAACATTTTACATACCGCAATTACTATGACAGCTATTTCCGTCCGCTAATGGAAAATCTCGGCTTGAGCCAAACTCCCCATTGCTGCCGGCATACCTGCATATCAATGCTTGCCGAATCGGGTGTCGATCAGACTACGATAAAAATGATCGTCGGTCATTCGGGCGCGATGACGCTGACCGAAAAGGTCTACACTCACTTGGATATCGGAAAACTGATCGAGGCAATAAACAAGATATAAAAAGAGATGCCCCCGCAGAAAACGGAAAACATCTCTTAATATCATAGGTTTTGTTGCATACGTGCTGCATACGTGCTGCATACTATGCGGAACTGACTGCATTTTTTCAATATCCAACACTTCGAAAACTGCGTAAAAACGCAATTTTGCCGAGCGCGATACACCCGAATTTTTATCTCTTGCTGAACTGCGGTGCGCGACGTGCGGCTTTGAGACCGTACTTCTTTCTCTCCTTCATTCTCGGGTCACGAGTGAGGTAGCCTGCCGCTTTAAGAGCGGGTCTGAACTCCTCGTCAACCTCAAGAAGCGCTCTTGCAATTCCGTGACGGATAGCTCCCGCCTGACCGGTGAAGCCGCCGCCGCTTACATTTACAATTACGTCAAACTTGCCTATCGTATTTGTAAGAACCAAAGGCTGATTGAGGATGGTCTTGAGCGTTTCAAGACCGAAATAATCGTCAATGCCTCTGTTGTTTATTGTAACGATTCCGCTGCCGGGAACGAGTCTGACTCTGGCAACGGACTTCTTTCTTCTTCCTGTACCGTAATACTGAACCGAATTTGCCATTTGTAATCCCCTCCCTTATATTTCGCCTGTCCAGGCAACAGGCTTCTGTGCTTCGTGGTTATGCTCCGCACCGGCATAAATCTTAAGCTTTTTAGCCGCTTTTCTGCCGAGTGTGTTGTGCGGCAACATTCCCGTTACCGCATATTCCATAGCCAGTTCGGGGCGGGTTTCCATTAAGTCTTTGTAAGAAACTTCCTTCAAATGACCGATATATCCGGTGTGCGAATAGTGCTTCTTTTCAAGGAGCTTGTTTCCCGTAAGAACGGCGTCCTTTGCGTTTATGATTATCACATAATCGCCGCAGTCAACGTTCGGAGTGTACTCCGGACGATGCTTGCCTCTTAAAATGCTTGCCGCTTTTGCCGCAACTCTGCCGAGAGGCTTGCCCGCAGCGTCAATGATATACCATGTTTTCTCAAGCGAATCGTTTTTCGCCATATAAGTAGACATTATATCTCTTACCTCCTAAAATTTATCAATTTCTCGTGAGCGTTGTCTATTATATTACGCTCCGACGAATTTGTCAAGTGTTTTTTGCAAAAAAATAATTTATCTGTATACAAACTTTAAAATTCGTCGTTATACTCACCCATACTCTCTCATACTCGCCGATGAAACACAAATTTTTTTGCACGGAACCGTCGTCCGAAAAATAATATATATAATACTATATAAGGAAAGAATTTAAAATTTGCGGCGCTAAAAGGCGAAATCACCAATCGCATCAAACAAAAACACCTCCCTGTTTGTGCAAGGTGTAAAAATGAAAAAAATTCAAAAAAAGTATTGACAAAAGGGAGGAAAGGTGGTAATATAATAAAGCTGTCGCAAAACGCGGGGGTTGAGGAAAAAGACAAAAAAGATTGACAACAAAAAGGAAAAAAGTACTTGACAAAAGTAAACCCGCGTGATACAATAGACAGGCTCACCTTGAGGGGACTTAAGGAGCTTGCAATTTTGTGGGCGATGAGCAAAGCGAGCCCAAAAGGCTCCCGAAGAGGCTAAAGCCTTTTTTGCGGCGACGGCGAGCAAAGCGAGCCTAAAGGCTCCCAAAAAGCGACTTGCGCTTTTTGGGAAGAGGAGGAAACGAGCGACAGGGCGGA
>CANRNL010000007.1 GCA_947631965.1 uncultured Clostridia bacterium | reverse complement strand
TATACCATAACACAAAAACGGAGTTTCCGTATATTCTTTTTTTCACTATTTGTAACACATCTATTGTAAACCTACAGCAAAAAAATAATAGTTTGTAAAAAAACAGTTGACAAATCACATTTCGATGCGGTATAATATCTGTTAGCGTGTTTACATCTAAGGAGGGTTGACAAGTGACCGTTGATTTATCTCAGGTTGTAAACAATGAGGGCGCGCGTGTGCGCTTTGACGGCGAAGCCGACTTGTCGGAATGTGACGCGCTCAATTTTATCGAACCCGTAAAGGTTTCGGGAGTGGTTTCGAATCTCGGCGGAGATATTGAGATTGCGGTGAGTGCGCAGGGTGTTGCGCGTTTTGTCTGTGACAGATGTCTGGACGAGTTTGAGAGAGAAATTTCGGTTGAATTTTCGGAGAGACTTGTGAAGTCGGACTTTGCTAATGAGAGTGAAAACGGCGACGCAATAGTTTTTTCGGGGAATTCAATTGATATTGACGAAATTTTGATTGAAAACTTTGTTATAAGTCTGCCAATCAAAACGCTTTGCCGAGAGGACTGCAAGGGACTTTGCGGAAACTGCGGCAAAAACCTGAACGAAGGCGATTGCGGCTGTGAAGAACCCACTGACCCTCGGTTTGATGCGCTCGATAATTTGAATTTGTAAATTTATGCAGAGATATTCTTTGCTTTAAAACTTTAAGAATGAAAGAGGTGTATTTGAAATGGCAGTTCCTAAGAGAAAAACCTCAAAGGCAAGACGCGATAAGAGAAGAGCTAATTGGAAGCTCGCGGTTCCGGGTATGGTAGCCTGCCCCAACTGCGGCGAGTATATAATGCCGCACAGAGTTTGTAAGTCATGCGGTACTTACAAGGGCAAGGAAGTTATAAAGACAGAAGCGTAAAAAAGATGTCCGTGAAGGGCGGCGTGAAATAAAACAGCAAGGTATGTTTTTGCGGGGTAAGGTCGTATTATGCGACCTTACCCTGCTTTTCATTTTGAAATAGCGACATTGGCAGGAAGCCTACCAAGTCATAATAGATGTCAATTTGCTGCGTCCGTTTGCCGTTTTTCTTCTCCGGCGCGTGGACATAAACCTTTTGTATCATATCGTTTAGGATTGTTGGCGTTAATTCCCGCAAGTCGAAGTATTTGTGAACCTTCCCGATAAACCGTTCCAAATTGTCAGATTGCTCCTCTTGTTGTGCAACTTCAACGGTCAGCGTGTCAATGGATTTTTTCAAATCCTCCTGCTCCCGCTCATAATCGTTGGCAAGCATTTTGAAGCGGCTTTCGTTGAGCGTACCATTAGCCTTATCCTCGTAGATCGATTTGAATAATCGGTCTAACTCGGCAATTCGCTTCTCGGCTTTGGTTATAGCTCTGCGTTTTGCTGCAAGCTCTTTTTTAACTTCCGCCTTATGTTTCGCGCCCATAATCTCACGAAATCGGCTCTCGAAACTCGATACAAAGTTTATCACATAACGCAGATGTTGTAATACGCCTTGTTCGAGTACAACCGCTCTGATGAAGTGGGTGTCGCATGCGTCAGTGCCTTGCTTACGCGAGGTCGAGCATACGAAGTGGTCTTGGCGGCTCTCAAAGTATTTGCTCGTACAATAGTACAGCTTTTGTCCGCAGTCGGCGCAGTAGACAATTCCCGAAAACATTATTTGTCTTGCCTGTCCGTGTCGGCCTGCGCTTGTTCTTGCGCAATTCCTGTACTCGTTTCCAAGTGTCAAGGTCAACAATAGCTTCGTGAGTGTTTGCAAAAACCATTTGATTTTCTTCGGAGTTATGCAATATCTTCTTTGACTTATACGATTTTTTATAAGTCTTAAAGTTTACCGTATGACCGAGATATTCTTTTTTCATCAGTATATCACCGATAGTTCGTGCACTCCAACCGTATTGGTTGTTCGGCGGTACACTGAAATTGATATTGCCTTTCTCATACCAATAAGCTGTTGGCTTTAAAACCTTTTCTGCTTTAAGCTGTTTCGCAATCTGTGTTGGACCGTAACCGTCAAGACACATTTTGAAAATTCTTTTTACAATTTCGGCAGCGTCTTCATCAACAAGCCATTCATCAGTATTATTTGGATTCTTCATATACCCATAAGGTGGTATCGTTGTCAGATGTCTGCCTGATTCGCCTTTGGCTTTTGCAACAGCTTTGATTTTTTTCGACGTATCTTTTGCATAAAATTCATTCATGATGTTTAGAAACGGGGTAAAATCGCTGTCGGTTTGGTTTGCGCTGTCAATACCATTGTTGATAGCGATAAACCGCACGTCTTTTTCTGCAAACAAGATTTCCGTGTAAAAGCCGACCTTTAAGTAGTCACGTCCGAAACGGCTCATGTCTTTGACAATAATTGTCCCAACATTGCCGTTCTCTACTTCGGCTATCATCGCTTGAAACCCCTCACGCTCGAACGTCGTTCCGCTCACTCCGTCGTCAACGAAATACCGTGGATTTTTGAAATTGTTATCCTTCGCGTACTTGCTCAAAATCGCTTTTTGGTTCACAATACTGTTGCTGTCGCCCTGCAATTCATCATCCCGGCTGAGGCGGCAGTATAACGCCGTTATTTTTTCAGACTGTCTGTTCATTTTTTAATCCTCGCTTTCCGACAGTCTGCCAAACAGGATTGTATCAATAGTATATCACATTTCATTCTGTTTGTCACCGCCTTTTTCGGGATTTTCAGCCATCAATTTCAACAATTTTGACGGCAGAGATTTGTGCCCGGCGTACACACCGCTGAAACGGTAGGTAGTGTTGCCGTTTTCAAAGGTAAGCGTTATCTGCGGAAGCTCCGCAGATAACAGATTTTTAACTTTCATATTGTACCGTTCCTTTCTTTTAGTGATGTCAATAGATTTTTTAATTCGCTGATTGGAATATTTGCGCCGTTTACGACGTTTATGATTTCCTCATTTTCAAGCTGTGTTTTCTTTGTTTCAAGAGCCTTGATTTCAGTTTGGAGCTTTTGCACTTGCGCTGTTTTGTAGTTTATCTTGTCTGTGATTGTTTGAATATCCATAATGTCCTCCTTTACAATTCGTGGTCGTTATTTTCTTTATGATGCTGCGGTTTGTTTTCTTCGTTTGTCTGTTCCTGATACTTGGCAAGTTTTTTGAGTAGGCTTGGCTTTTTCTTCGGTGTTTCTTGCTCCGGCTTTATGTTAAGGAACATATCCACGTTTTTCTTTAACACCGCTATTTCGTCATATTCTTCTTTAATATCCTTGTGCAAAGCCGACAGCTTAGTAATATCAGCGAGAAGCCTTTGTTTTTCTGCTTCTATTTGTTTCAAACTTGGCAACTTGTTATCCTCTGTTAAGTGCGGTTTTAGCTCGTTCGTCAAGCGACAGAACAGGTCTATCTCCTGCTTATGATTGGAATAGAAGCTGTTTTTCAGCAACGGATTTTTCTTTGTGTATTCCTCGTAAATCGGTTTCAGATTTCGATACATATTTAGCTTTTTTATCAAGGCGTCAAGTTTATTTATCCGTTTTTTATCTGACTTAATTTTATCCGCCGTTTCCTTTAGTTTCTTTGATTTATCTGATACCCGCTTTGCCAAATCATCGTAGTCCGCAATTCCTCTCTCGTGTATAACGATAAGTGTTTTTGCTATCAATTTCAAATTGTGGATTTGCGCCCATTGTTCATATCCCTTTGATTGCTGACACTTTACATTGTGTTCGATGTCAATGAGTAGGTCAACGGTTTTAGGCTTATATGTTCCTTTAATACGAAGTTCGATATTATCTTTTTCATAACCTCTGCCGATTGTGTCGGTTTTGGTAAATCGTTTGTTATCCGCGTCCCGAAACCACAGGAACTCGTCCTCGCGGACAATATATTTCTTATCGCGCATCCACCGCAGAAAATCCTCATAATCAACCGCGAACAGGATACACTCGTCAATCGCTTTTTTGATTTTGTACTTATTTGAGACATACGTTTTCTTTTGTTCATAGCTTCTCTTCCGTCCGCTCGGTTCGACAACATTTAATCCGTACTCGGCGCATATTTTATCGCTTATTTCCCGTATTCGGTAGTAAGATTTCTTGTCGGAGCGGTAACGCTTATGATCTTTGAAGCTCACGGCATTAAATATGATGTGATTATGATAATGATCTTTGTCGGTATGCGTACAAAGTACATATTCATATTTCCCGCCCAAAACCTCGTCGGCGAATTTCTTTCCTATTTCGTGGCATTGTTCCGGCGTAACCTCATTCGGCTTAAAGGATTGGATAAGGTGATATGCTTGATTTTCACCGCCGCCCTTTGCCGATTGTGCTGTCCATTCAAATTCAAGTTCTGCCGTTTCGTATGCACAGCCGAAGGTAGAAATATATTTTCCGTTCTCAGTTTTGTTGCCGTTTCCGATATATGTTATTGACTTGCCGAGAGTGTGTTTGATAGGGTGTATTTTAGTAATTGCCATATCTCGTCCACCTTCGCTTTGATAGTCTCAACGTCTTGTTTCATAATTCCATAGGTATTGGCGTTCCGTGCGATTTGGTTGATGTTTTTTCCGATAGCGTTCATTTCCTTAACTACCGCCCTTAAATCGGAAGTATCAACATTTACCACGAACCCGTCAATAGCCATTTTCCGCAGATACGCGCCCCGATTAGTCACATTAGCCAACTGTACGCGCCTATTAATCTGTTCCAATTCTTTTTCATCAACATAAAATTTTACCTGAATATCCCGCTTACGCTTATCCAAAATTTTTGCCTCCCTTCGTGTAGTAAGGAAACTTTTTTGCAAAATCCCGCAAGGGATTTTGGAACACTTTCGGTACTTTGAGTACCAAAGTGTTATGCTTGCTAAATAAGTTTCCACCTATTATTAGCACTATCAATACGTTGTTTTTCTCGCTTTTACCTGCAATCAGAGAATATCTGTATTGATAGTACATATTTATTATATCAGCGAACTAATAATATGTCAATAGTTTTTTGAAAAATATATTTATGTACTTGAAATTCACAAATATATGTGATATACTGTGTATGAGGTGAAGTAAAGATGAGTAACGAAGAAATGACAATAGGGCAGCGTGTAAGAAAGGCGCGGAAGGAAAAAGGGTATAACCAGACGAAGCTTGCGAACGCGCTCGGAAAGTCGCTTCGTACAATACAAAAGTACGAAAACGGCGAGATAGAAATTTCAATCAGTATGCTGAATGAGCTTGCGAAGGCACTTGATACGACAACGACTTATCTGCTCGGCTACAAAACCGAAACGGTAAAGCCGCAGATAACCACATTTGCGGACGTGGCAGCAACGCTGTTTGAACTTGAAAAGGTGATGGGACTGAAATTTGAAATTGACGTGAAGCGTCCGCCGCGAAATGATAACTGGGAGTGCTCCATAAAATTTGACGGAAAAGCCAAAACCGACCTTAACGCCGATATGTGTCTGTTCCTTGAGGACTGGGCGAACGCGAGGGAAAATTACTCAACGGAGCAATATGCGGATTGGAAAGATAAGACGCTTGCGTATTATTCGAGATTGGCAGTTGCGGAACAGGCAGACGAGGCGGAGGATAATGCGATAAAAGTAAAAATCGTGCCGGAGTAGAATATCTAAATTTTCCGCCCATATTATTGACAAGCTATAACTTTAAGAAAAATATCTACGGAGAATAATTATGAAAAAGATATTAATTGTTGAAGATGATAAAAGTTTGAACAACGGAATTGCCTTATCACTCAATGCTTACGAATGTGAACAAGCATACTCTTTAGCGGAGGCTCGTTCCTTTTTGGATAGTTCTGTTTCTCTTATTATTCTTGATATAAATTTGCCGGACGGCAGCGGACTTGATTTTTGCCGCGAGGTACGGCAAACCTTCAAAACGCCTGTTATTTTCCTAACGGCAAATGATATGGAGCATGATATTGTTGCAGGGCTGGAACTTGGAGCGGACGACTATATTACCAAACCGTTTTCCCTTGCGGTTCTGCGGGCAAGGGTTCATGCGGTTCTGCGGCGCGGCGTAAATGAAAACAGCGTCTTTCGGATAAACAAAATGGTATTCGACTTTGACAAGCTGGAATTTTTTACGGACGGACAGCAAATTGAACTCAGCAAGACAAAGCAAAAGCTGCTCAAATTATTCGTGAAAAACATCGGTGTGACGTTATCCCGCGAAATGCTCATAGATCGTGTATGGTCTGACGGAGCAGAATTTGTAGAGGGCAACGCGCTTTCCGTAACCGTAAAGCGGCTGCGTGAAAAGCTGCCCGATGCTCCGATTAAGACGGTTTACGGAATAGGTTATATATGGGAGAGATAAAATGGTTATTGTTTTAATTTCAATCATACTTTTACTGATATGTTTTGCGACGTTCCTATATTTCCGCACGTCGCGGATATTGAAAAGCATGGATAAAATGCTTGACTTAGCGATTGACGGAAATTTTAGTGAAAATGATTTTAGCGAAACGCGGCTGTCGAAACTCGAATCGAAAATGCGGCGATATTTATCGGCGGGGAAAACAGCGCGCGGAAAAATCGAGGACGAGCGAAATTCAATAAAATCACTTGTAAGCGACATATCGCACCAGACGAAAACGCCGATTGCAAATATATCTCTTTACACGGAATTATTGAGTGAAAAGCCGCTTGACGCGGAATCGCAAAAGCTGCTCAAAAACATCAAAAATCAGTCGGACAAGTTGAGTTTTCTAATACAGTCGCTTGTCAAAATTTCACGGCTTGAAAACGGAATTATAACGGCTGATCCAAAGAAAAACAACATAAAAGATTTATTGCAAGATATGGGCTTTACAAGTGCGGCGGAAGAAAAGGGCGTGACTTTAACATTTGCGGAAATTCCTGATATAATCGCCGTGTTTGACCTCAAATGGAGCGCCGAAGCGATTTCAAATATCATAGACAATGCAATAAAATATACGCCGACAGGCGGCACGGTGACGGTTTCGGCGACAGAATATGAAATGTTTGCAAAAATTGATATATCGGACACAGGGATCGGTATGACGGAAGAAGAAACGGCAGAGATATTCACAAGATTTTATCGCTCCCCTCGCGTTCACGATGATCGCGGCGTCGGAATCGGATTGTATCTTGCGCGCGAAATCCTGTCACGGCAGGGCGGATATATCAAAGTAAAATCCGAAATAGAACACGGCTCAACATTTTCTGTTTTTTTACCAAAAACCGCAAATCTTTCAAAACTGTAAGATTCTCGAAAGATTTGAGAAAGATTTGTCCTGTACCATAGAATTGTCATAGAACAGGACAGTTTTTTTGGAGGTAAAACAAATGGACATTTTGAAAACGATTGATTTGAAAAAATACTACGGCAGTGGTGACACGACCGTCAAGGCGCTTGACGGGGTGAATTTGACTGTTGCGGACGGTGAATTTGCCGCGATTGTAGGAACATCAGGCAGCGGAAAGTCAACGCTTCTGCATATGCTCGGAGGGCTTGACCGTCCAACAAGCGGAAAGGTTCAAGTAGAGGGTAAGGATATTTTTTCGCTTAAGGACGACGCGCTTACCATTTTCCGCCGCCGAAAAATCGGATTTGTTTTTCAAAGCTATAACCTCGTTCCCGTATTAAACGTATATGAAAATATTGTATTACCGATTGAGCTTGACGGCAATAAAATTGACAAACATCATATTGATAATATTATAGAAACGCTGGGACTTGCCGAAAAAATAAACAGTCTGCCCAATCAATTATCCGGCGGACAGCAGCAGCGCGTGGCGATTGCGCGCGCTCTTGCTTCAAAACCGGCAATTCTTCTTGCGGACGAGCCTACGGGAAACCTTGACAGTAAAACAAGCCTTGACGTTATGGGACTTTTGAAAATCACAAGCGAGCGCTTTTCCCAAACGATCGTTATGATTACGCATAATGAGGAAATCGCGCAGACAGCCGACAGAATTGTCCGTATCGAGGACGGAAGGATCGTAGGTGGCGCAAATGTTTAAGGTGAAAAATTCAAAAGTAATTACAAAACTTTCGCGCCGTTCGTTAAAAGCGGGAAAGGTACGGAACATTATCGCGATCGCCGCGATCGTTCTCACATCAGTTATGTTCACGGCGCTTTTCTCTGTCGGGACAAGTATGATCGAATCGTTTCAGCTTGAAACAATGCGAATGGTCGGTACAAAGGCGCACGGCGGATATAAGTTTATCAGTATGCCAAAATATGAGAAGATTGCAGCCGACCCGGAGGTTAAGGACATTTCCTACAATATTATAATTGGAATTGCCGAAAATCCGGAGCTTGCCAAAACACCCACCCAAATACGTTATACCGAGGAAAAAGCGGCGGAGTGGTCGTTTTCTGTGCCGACTACGGGAACATTACCGAAAGAACGGCTTGACATAGCGACTACGACCGACGTGCTTGACGCTTTGGGCGTTCCTCATGAGCTTGGCGCGGCAGTTCCGCTCGAATTTACGGTAAACGGTGAGAAGTACAGAGAGGATTTTACGCTTTGCGGCTTTTGGGAAAACGAGCTTGTGCTTGACGAGAACGAAGCGTATTTATCCCGCGAATATTCGGACGCAGTTGCTCCCGTATGTCAGGACGGGCAGGAAACGGATGCATTTCCGCAATCCGGCAGCGTAAACGTATCACTGTGGTTTCGCTCCGCATGGAATATAGAGAAACAAATGTCGGATTTGAGTAAGCGCTGCGGCTTCGGCCCGGAGGTAAACGAGGGCGTAAACTGGGCGTATATGTCGGACACCGTGGATATGTTTACGATCGCATTGATCGTCGGGCTTCTCGCGCTCATCATGCTTTCGGGTTATCTCGTTATTTATAACATATTCTATATTTCCGTAAACGGAAAAATAAAGTTTTACGGGCTTCTGAAAACGGTGGGAACAACAAACAGACAATTAAAAAAGCTGGTCCACCGTGAAGCGCTGCTTTTATCCGTAATCGGAATACCGATTGGACTTCTTATCGGGTATGCGCTGTCCGCGCTCCTTGTTCCGGCGCTTGTAGGCATAACCGACACAGAGGTTTATACCATATCCGTAAATCCTTTCATTTTCGTCGGAAGCGGAATTTTTACGCTGATTACCGTATGGATAAGCTGTCTGAAGCCGTGTAAATCGGTATGCCGCATATCGCCTGTGGAAGCGACAAGGTATCATGGCGAATCTTCCGTTAGGAAAAAGCGCAAACGTACCCGCCGAGTTACGCCGCTGTCAATGGCAGGCGCAAATTTAGGAAGAACGAAAAAGAAAACTGCCGCAGTAGTGCTCTCACTTTCCTTAGCTCTTATTCTGCTGAACGCCACGTTTTCGTTTGCGCGCGGCTTTGATATGGACAAATATTTGCAGGATAACATTATATCCGATTTTTACGTTACGGACGCTACCGTTCTCAGCAGCTTCAGCGGCGCAGGTACTTTCAACAGCATTACGCCGGACGTGCAATACACCTTGGAAACGCTTGACGGAATCACCGAAGTCGGTCATGTGTATATGCAGGAGTATCATCATACACTAAATGATAAAGAACGGCAAAAGGCAAAGGAACTTTTAGACGAGTGCGCGGCAAACGGTGCTGACGCAATGCGCCTGCTGCAACCGAATCATTTTCTCGAACAGGGGCAAATGTGTTCCCATATTTACGGCACGGACGGATTTGCGGAAAATAAAATGGAAATCACCGAGGGGAATTTCGAGCGCGAAAAATTTGAAAGCGGACGCTATATCGTTGCCGCTTTAGGCGGCGGACTCGCAAACGGCAATAAAATTTGGGAAATTGGCGACAAAGTTACCCTTGTAGGGCAAGACGGACAGCCAAAGGAATATGAAGTTATGGCGCTTGGATGTATTCCCTACGCACTCAGTTCCGGTCACGGTCACGGATTCGATGCGTATTTCACTCTGCCTTCTTCGGAATTTATTTCTCTCACAGGTGAAACGGGCGCTATGAATCTTGCCTTTAACGTTGAGCCGGATAAGATCGACGCCGTTGATACACAGCTTAAAAATTATTGTGAAAGCGTCAATACCGCTCTTGACTATCGTTCAAAGCAGTCCTATATTGACGAATGTAACGGCACACAAAGCACTTTTTTACTTGTGGGCGGTCTACTCAGCTTTATTCTTGCGCTGATTGGAGTATTAAACTTTATCAATGCAATTATTACGTCTATTAGGTCGCGACGGCAGGAGCTTGCAGTTTTGCAGTCTGTGGGTATGACGGGAAAACAGCTAAAACAAATGCTGATGGACGAAGGCGTGTTCTACATTCTTTTTACCGCCCTGCTCACGCTTACATTCGGCAGTCTGCTCACTTATGCGCTGATGCTCGCAATAGAAAACGTAATCGAATATTTCAGCTATCACTTTATTATTGCGCCGATTCTGGTTGTCATACCGATCCTGTTTGTGTTGGCGGCGGTGATTCCCGTAATAAGCTATATGCAAATGTGCAAACATAGCGTAGTGGACAGGCTGAGAGAGGCAAACGAGTAAGAATTGCTTTGAAAGGATAATTTGATTTAACCTCATTTTTGAGGTTTGGAGTATAAACAGGGGTATGGCGATTTTAGCGTTTTTGTCATTAAAAATCAAGTGTTTATACAGGTTTAATCGTTCTAAATATCTTATAAATGTGGACATATATATGTATCAAAAAGGCATATCGCTTGAATGAATTGCGATATGCCTTTCTTGTACCCTGTCCGACAGCCTGTCATAAAATTATTGATTATACTGTCTTATGTCATGCCATCGAAGGACATCTTTTTTTACTTTGAAAACATTATTTTTGACATCTGCCACTTGTTATTTTAATAATTGTATGATATATGTATGATATACGGCTTGTATAAACGACATTTACTAAATGTCAAAAAGTATTATAAAGGTGAGAAAATGTAAGTGTATAGCGGAGGGGTTGCGAATGAAAATGCTAAAAAATTTTTTGACGGTGCTTATGTGCGCTGTTTTTATAATGCCGAATTGCGCCTTTGCCGTTTCGGATAATGCGGAAACGGTTAGTTATGATTTGGTGCTTTTGCAGGAAGGCGGATTCCCCACGCCGTACGCTTTGGAAAATGAGCCGGAAGGGCTGCGGGAAATAATAAAAAATGCTTTGTTTGAAAAAGCGGAAAATATAACAGTTGATACCGGCGGGATTAGCAGTTATGAATTTGCTAAGATTTATGAGGATGTTATAAATCATACTCCTAAACTGTATGACGTACTCGGTACGGTAAAAATTCAGGAAAACGGCAGGGAGTATATAATTTATCCGTCTTACAAAAATGAGGTTGAGACATATATGATCTCATCCGAAAAAAATATTATTCAGCAAGCGGTAAATGATATTTTGGCGCAGGTAAAGCCCGAAATGAGTACGGCGGAAAAAATTCTTGCTGTTCACGATTATATGGCTTTGCATTATGAATATGATTATACATATTCAATCAGAAACGCAGAGGATTTTTTCATAAATAAAAGAGGAGTATGCTCCGCATATACTTTGGCATTCGGATATATTATGGATGAGCTTGATATTCCATGGGATTATGTATCAAGTGATGCTATGAATCATGCCTGGAATATCGTACAAATAAGCAGACAATGGTATCATGTGGATGTGACATGGGATGATCCGGATATGGGAGAGTACAAAGGCGATGATATGTATTACGGAGACAGATACGGATATGTTGGGCATAAATTTCTTTTAATAAGCGACGCTGCGATGAAAGATGATGTACACGAGCATTACTCGTGGACGGCAAGTCACTTAGCCAAAAGCACGACATATGATGATTTCTTTTGGACCGATATATCAAAGCCTATGCAATATTATAACGGCGAATGGTACTGGTGTTCGGTTTACGGAGGAACATATATTCAAGGCGGTATCAGTAAATATAATTTTTCAAATAGTTCTCTCAATAATCTTTTTGAGTGCTTCAATATATCTTTAATGGATATATACAATAATTATATTTATTTCCTTAGAGATAATCAGATTTGCATTGCCCCTGTAAATGACATTGAAAACTTTGCAAAGCTTGGAGAATTTAATCAACCTGAAAAATTTAACGGAGCTTATTTTGAAAACGGTTATTTAAACTATGCTTTGGCGGATGATAAATATTATGGTATAAATGATGATTGGGATATTAGAAATGATGCTAATTACTATAAATACAGATATTATTACAATATTGATTTGACCGGCTATAATTATAGAGATTGTGTTATCAAGTGGTCGTATAAAGACGGAACGCTGACTGTAAGAGGAGGCAACGGGATTATCCCCGACTACGACTATTATTTTTCCGCACCATGGAAAGTTTACGGCAGTGAAATTAAAAGTATCGTTATAGATAAAAGCATAAAGGAGATAGGCGAGTATGCCTTTTCGGATTTAACAAATCTTACGAGGGTAAGTATTTCCGACGGACTTAAGAGCATTGAACGCAGTGCGTTTTCCGATTGTACAAATTTAAGGAGCATTGTAATTCCCGACAGTGTGACAAGTATTGATACGCGGGCATTTGATTGGTGCAGATACCTCAAAATCTACGGACACGAGGGGAGCTATGCGCAGACTTATGCGATAGAAAACGATTTTCCGTTTGAGCTGATTCCTGAAATTGTTGCCGACCACACAATAACCGGAGATAATATAAATATTACGGTTGAGGCGAATAATATTTCGGGAAATAATATTTTATTTGCGGTTAGCTACAACGCAAGAAACAAAGTCTTATCTCTTGCGGAGGTTGAGGACGGCACACTGGTGCTTCCCTCGGAGGGAGTTAAAACCGTTAAGATTTTCTGTTGGAACAGTTTTACCGATATGCAGCCGTTGTGTGAAGCTAAAACGATAACGCTTTAACCGAAACTAAAAACACAACCCACATTTGAGGGTTGTGTTTTGTATTACAGGGAATATTATCAGTACATTCCGCCGCCCATACCGCCGCCTGCCATTGCCGCGGCAGCAGCCGCGTCAGCCTGCGGGTCGGGCTTATCCGCGACAAGGCTCTCGGTCGTGAGTACCATAGCCGCAACGCTCGCCGCGTTCTGAAGCGCGCTTCTCGAAACCTTTGCGGGGTCTACGATGCCGGCGTCTATCATATCAACGTATTCTTCGCTGAGAGCGTTAAATCCGATGCCTTTTTTGTCGGACATAATCTTGTCTACTATAACGCTTCCCTCAAGTCCGGCGTTGGCCGCAATCTGGCGAACCGGTTCTTCGAGCGCGCGAAGCACAATCTTAACGCCCGTTTTCTCGTCGCCCTCGGTCTTGTCGAGCAGAGCCGCAACAGCGGGTATAGCGTTTAAGAACGAGGTTCCGCCGCCCGCTACGATGCCTTCCTCAACTGCCGCACGGGTAGCCGAAAGAGCGTCCTCAATTCTGAGCTTCTTTTCTTTCATTTCAATCTCGGTAGCCGCGCCGACGCGGATTACCGCAACGCCGCCAGCGAGCTTCGCAAGTCTTTCCTGAAGCTTTTCTTTGTCAAATTCGGAGGTCGTCTCCTCAATTTGAGCGCGAATCTGATTTACTCTGTTCTTGATTTCGTTCGGGTCGCCCGCGCCGTCAACGATTATTGTGTTCTCTTTCTGAACCTTTACCTGCTTGGCGGTTCCGAGCTGGTCAAGCGTGGTTTCTTTGAGGTCAAGACCAAGCTCCTCCGAAATTACGGTTCCGCCGGTCAGAATAGCTATATCCTGAAGCATTTCCTTTCTTCTGTCGCCAAAGCCCGGAGCCTTTACAGCAACACAGGTAAACGTTCCGCGGAGCTTGTTTACTATAAGGGTCGAGAGAGCCTCGCCCTCGATGTCCTCCGCGATTATCAACAGCTTTTTACCCGCCTGAACTATCTGTTCGAGAAGCGGAAGAAGCTCCTGTATGTTTGAAATCTTCTTGTCGGTAATCAAAATGTAAGCATCATCTATGACAGCTTCCATCTTTTCGGTGTCGGTAACCATATAAGGGGTGATATAGCCTCTGTCGAACTGCATACCCTCTACAACCTCGGTATACGTCTCAGCAGTTTTCGACTCCTCAATGGTGATAACGCCGTCGTTTGTGACCTTTTCCATAGCGTCGGCTATAAGAGTGCCGATAAATTCGTCAGCCGCCGAGTTCGCCGCAACACGCGCGATGTCGTCCTTGCCCTTTATCTTTGAGCTTCCGTCAACAATGCTCTTTACAGCCGCGTCAACAGCCGATGCGATACCCTTTTTGACAATCATCGGATTTGCGCCCGCCGCGACATTTTTAAGACCCTCGCGCACAAGCGCCTGAGCCAGAAGCGTAGCGGTGGTCGTACCGTCGCCCGCGATGTCGTTTGTCTTTGTCGCAACCTCTTTAACGAGCTGAGCGCCCATATTCTCAAAAGCGTCCTCAAGCTCAATTTCCTTCGCTATGGTTACGCCGTCGTTCGTGATAAGCGGCGCGCCGTACTTTTTGTCCAATACTACATTTCTGCCCTTGGGGCCCAATGTAACCTTTACGGTGTCGGCAAGCTGGTTAACGCCCTTTTCAAGCGCTCGCCTTGCTTCCTCTCCGTATAAAATCTGCTTTGCCATTTTAAATTACCTCCTGAAAAATTAGTCGATTTGGCGGTATACGCCGCAAAATCAGTCGATTTTGGCGAGAACGTCGCTCTGACGCAAAATGGTGTACTCTTCGCCGTCAAGCTTAATCTCTGTTCCCGCGTACTTGCTCATAATAACCTTGTCGCCGACCTTGAGCTCCATCTTTACCTCTTTGCCGTCGACAACTCCGCCGGGACCTACCGCGATGACTTCCGCAATCTGCGGCTTTTCCTTAGCCGAACCCGCTAAAATAATGCCGCCTTTTGTGGTTTCTTCGGCTTCAAGCATCTTGATTACGACTCTGTCCGCCAGTGGTTTGATTGTCATTTTAAATTCCCCCTTATTAAAAAATAATTGACCTGTTTTGTGTTAGCACTCTCTCTCGGTGAGTGCTAAATATTATTATATAAGAAAATGTAAAATAATCAAATTCGGATATTTATTATAGAAATTGATTATACTTGATTATTTCCGATTATTCGGAAGTATATTCCAAAAAGCTCATTTTTTCTCTTTATTTGACACTATTGAACATACCGCGTATGCCGAGATGCCCTCGCCGCGCCCCTCAAAGCCCATTTTTTCGGTTGTGGTCGCTTTTATGCTTATTGCGTCGGGAGAGACGTTCAGAGTTTGAGCGACGGTATTTTTCATTTCGTCAATATACGGGGCGAGCTTGGGCGACTGCGCGACTATGCAGACGTCGGCGTTATTGACGGCAAAGCCGTTTTCGGCAAGAAGCGCGTTTACCCGCTTCAAAAGCTCTGCGCTGCTTGCACCGCGGTATTTTTCGTCGGTATCGGGGAAGTGCTTTCCGATGTCTCCGAGCGCCGCCGCGCCGAGCATCGCGTCCATAAGCGCGTGGAGCGCTGCGTCCGCGTCGGAATGTCCGAGCAAACCTTTTTCATACGGAATTTCAACTCCGCAAAGTATAAGCGCACGACCCTCCGTAAGTCTGTGCGCGTCATAACCGAATCCTATTCTGAAATCCATTTCAGCTTTCCTCCAAGATTGCTCTTCCTGTAATTAAGTCCTCTTTCGTGGTTATTTTTATATTGCTGTAGCTGCCCTCCAGCATTGTGACCTTAGCGCCTGCAATTTCGGCAAGCGCACAGTCGTCGGTTGCGTTCGCGTCGACGTTTTCGGTGTGCGCCCTTAGTATAATGTCGTATTTGAACACCTGCGGAGTCTGTATTTGCCACAGACCCGCGCGGTCGAGCGTTTGCGTTATTATATTGTTCTCGTCGACGACCTTGACGGTGTCTTTAACCCTTACGCCGACTGCCGCCGCGCCGCAGACCGCCGCGGCTTGCACCGCTTCGTCAATTTTATCGGGAGATATAAAGGGGCGCGCTCCGTCGTGAATTGCCACGATTGACGTGCCCTTTGAAACAGCTTTAAGACCTTTGAAAACAGACTCCTGCCTTGTCGCGCCTCCCGCTATTATGCAGGAAACCTTTGAAAACCCGTACTCCTCGACCAAATCCCGCGCGAGAAGTATGTCACACTCGCGGGTGACGATAATTATTTCATCTATGCTATCGGCTTCCTCAAACGCCGAGACGGTATGCGCGAGAACAGGCGCGCCGCCGAGCATAATGAATTGCTTGTTTTGGTCGGACTTCATACGGCTGCCGCTGCCCGCCGCCGCAATAATCGCGGCAACGCGGTTTTTGCGCGCGGAAATTTCGCGCTCTTTTCTTTTAAACATAACGCAAGGCACCTCCGGGGAGCGGAAAATCAAACCGCGCCGAGCAGAATATCCTCAATTTCCTGATATGTCTTTCCCATCGACAAAACAAGCTCGGAAATGAGAATGTTTTTTGAATTGTTAAGCATTTTGCGCTCGGCGTTGGAAAGGCTCTTCTTTTTGTCACGCAGAAGCAAAGTTTTGGTAACCCAGGCAACCTTTCTCAAATCGCCCGACTTGAGCTTTTCAATATTATCGCGGTAGCGCTTGTTCCAGTTGTTGTTGTCATCCTCTCCGCACTCATTAAACAGTTTAATTACGTTTTCAGCCTCTTTGCCGTCAACGATTTCTCTTACGCCTATTTCGTCAACATTGTTTATCGGAAGCATAACTTTCATATCTCCGACGGGCATTTTTAATACATAATATTGATGGTCCTCGTTTAATATTCTCTTTTCTTCAATTGAAACGATAACACCTGCTCCGTGCATAGGGTACACAACCTTGTCCCCGATATTAAACAAATTAAACAATCCTTTCTTAAAGTATAAAGACAGAATAAAATTATACTTAAATATACCTAAATTATAGCACAGTTTACCTGAAATTACAACTTTTTTTAAAAAATTTGTGAAAAATTTTCGCGCTGCGGTGAAAGTTTCAACAGGCAATTTTGTCGCTTTTTTTAGTATTATTTGTAATCCGAGCGCGGATATTTCCGCATACGTCGTCTCCGCTTTAAATTATTGCACGAAAGCGTCTATTGCGCTGCGTATGTCGTCAAACCCGAATACCTCTATTTTCTTGAACGGCTTGAGCTTTTTAAGATTTATGCCCGGCACAATACACTTTGTGAATCCGAGCTTTTCGGCTTCGGCTATACGCGCTTCGGGAAAGGTGCAGGCGCGCAGTTCGCCCGCAAGACCGACTTCGCCGATTGCCACAACTCCGCTGTCTATCGCGGTGTTTCGGAAGCTGGACGCAAGCGCGAGTATTACGCCGAGGTCAACCGCGGGCTCCACTATGCGCAGACCGCCAACTATGTTTATGTATGCGTCGTATGCCGAGATGTGCAGTCCCGCCCGTTTTTCCAGCACCGCCGCGAGCATAAGGGCGCGGCTTAAATCGATGCCGTTTGTCATTCGTCGCGGATTTCCGAAATTTGTCGGTGAAACGAGAGCCTGAATTTCAGCCAGAACCGGACGCGTGCCCTCCATGGTGCAAACTATGCAGGAACCCGGCGTGTCGGCGGGTCTGCCCGAAAGCATAGCCTGAGAGGGGTTGGGTACTTCTTCAAGACCGTCCTCGCGCATTTCAAAAACGCCGATTTCGTTTGTCGAGCCAAATCTGTTTTTAACGGCGCGAAGTATGCGGTAGACCTGCCTGCGCTCCCCTTCAAAATATAAAACTGTATCCACAATGTGTTCTAAAATTTTGGGACCCGCGATAGAGCCGTCTTTGGTGACGTGTCCGACCAGAAATACCGCAATTCCCTCTTCTTTGGCAATTTTCATAAAGGATACCGCCGCATCCCGTATCTGAACCGCGTTCCCCGCGGCGGAGTTTATCTGCGGGTTATACATGGTCTGCACCGAATCTATGATAAGGATGTCGGGCTTTTCCCGATAGACACAGTCGGTTATTACCTCCATCGAGGTTTCGGATAGAACGCGCAGACGGGGGTTTGCCACATTGAGGCGGTCGGCTCTCAGCTTGAGCTGGCGCTGCGACTCCTCACCCGAAACATAGAGTATTTTTTCTTCGCCGCCGAGCGAGCGGCACATTTGCAGTAAAATCGTGGACTTTCCTATGCCGGGGTCGCCCCCCACGAGTATAAGAGAGCCCTTTACTATTCCGCCTCCCAGAACGCGGTCAAGCTCCCCTATGTTGGTAGAGATGCGCTCCTCGTCATCGGTTTGAATTTCTTCGAGGTTTTTTATGTCGGCTGTTTTGACGGACAGTCCGCGCTGTTTGCCGACGCTTTGCACTTTCAGCGTTTCCTCGACCATTGTGTTCCACGCTCCGCAGGCGGGGCATTTGCCCGACCACTTGGAAGCCTCGTTGCCGCACTCGGTACATATAAAGACGGTTTTTTCTTTCATAATTTTGTCCTTCCGATAATAATTTGATTATATATTATTTTGATTATGTTTTATCATCGCCGCACGCGTAAAATAAATACGTTGTATTTATTTTACCAGAAAAGTTTTCTTTTGTCCAATTTTTATTGTATACAGTCGATAAATTAGGGTAAATTTGTATCTTTTTTCTATAAATTATACTTGCAATAAACTGTCTTATATTATATAATCTAATTTTGAAGGAGTGTATTGGATTGAAATATGCTGTTTTTGCTTTTGAAATGCTGATATTTTTGCTCGGTATGTATTATCTGGCAATAGCGTTTTTTTCGCTTGCGGCTGACAGGAGAGAGAGACCGCGCAGCGGAAAAATGAATACGTTTGCGGTTGTTGTTGCCGCGCATAACGAGGAAAAGGTTATCGGCGGTCTGCTTGAAAGCGTTAACGCACTCACCTATCCCAAAGAGCTTTTTGACGTGTTTGTGGTTGCCGACAACTGCACAGACGGCACCGGCGCTCTTGCGGCGAAGTACGGAGCGGTCGTTTACGAGCGCACCGACGAGGTGAAAAAGGGCAAGGGATTTGCTCTTGAATATGCGTTTGAGAGAATTTTTAAGGCGGACAAACAATATGATTATATAGTGGTTTTTGATGCGGACAACGTTGTCAAGAGCGATTTTTTGCTTTGTATGAACAGAGAAATAAATTCGGGTTACAGAGCGGTTCAGGGCTATCTGGACAGTAAAAACCCCTACAGTTCGTGGCTTGCGTTTTCTTATTCGCTGTGGTATTGGCTCAACAACAGGCTTTCTCAGCGTGCGAGAGGCGTTTTGGAAATGGGCTGCCGTCTCGGCGGAACAGGCTTCGCGGTAGCGTCCGACCTCATTCGTGAGATTGGCTGGGGCGCGACCTGTCTTGCGGAGGATACCGAGTTCACCCTAAAGCTCGCGCTTATCGACGAAAAGGTGGGCTGGGCGCACGACGCGGTCGTATATGACGAAAAGCCCGACAGTATGTCTACCTCGGTAAGGCAGAGAACGCGCTGGATGCAGGGACTTTCGGACGTTGCGAAGCGTTTTATAATCCCGCTTTTCAAAAAGAGCTTCCGAGAGGGAAAAATCGCGCCCGTTCATATGGCTATGAATTTCTGGGGCGATATGCTCTATCCGACCTGCTTGATTATTCTCGGATTTATAGACGTGCTTACGATAGTTTCCACCATAATACCGCACTGTTATTTTACGGTGTGCGCGGTCTGGTACAATCCGTTTAATCTGATTATGCTGAACGCATATTTGATGTCGAATCTGATAGTTGCGATAGCGTCGCTCTACAGGGACAAAAAGCTGAATTTTTGCGTGCTGAAGAATATTTTCGGATTTGCGTTGTACCTGTTTTCGTGGATACCGGTATTTTTCTTGGGAATGTTTAAAAAGAACAGCGGAGAGTGGTTCCATACTCCGCATACGGTAGGAAAAAATTACACAGATAAAAGATAAAAGCATAGAAAAAGATAAGAATTAAGAGGAATGAACGATGGATATTTATAACGAGTATATAGTCAAGAAAAAAAAGACGGGCAAGGATATTGCTGTCTCGTGCCTCGCGCTCGTACTCGGTCTTGCGATATGTTATGTGGCTCTGAACGTGTTGCGGGCGATTCCGTTGCTTTCGACGTTTATGCTTTTGATAGTCGCCGCGGTGGTCTGGGGCATTTACAAGGTTATCGCAATGACAAATCTCGAATACGAATACATCTTCACAAACGGGGAGATGGACGTCGATAAAATCATAAACAGACGTTCGCGCAAGAGAGTTACGGTGGTCAACGCAAGAAAAATAGAAATTTTGGCGCACAGAAGCCACGAGGACTTTAAGACCAATATGGAGAACGGAGCCGTAAAGAAGATAAATGCCTGCACGTCGATTGACTCCGAAGATTTGTACTTTATGCTGTTTTACGACGAGAATGAGGGCGAAACGCTTAAAATGCTTTTGTTTAATCCGAACGACAGACTCCTCGACGGGTTTAAAAAATATAATCCAAAGCGTGTGTTTACAGAGCCGCGCGGATAGACTTTGACGTTAAAGAGGTCAAATATGAAGAATATAGGTATTGATATTGTGGAAATTGAGCGTGTAAGGTCTGCTATGGACAAGCACGCTAAATTTTTAAATAAAATTTTCAGCGAGAGAGAAATCGAATATATCCGCTCCAAGGCAAAGCCGCACGAGAGCGCGGCGGGCGGTTTCGCCGCAAAAGAGGCGTTCGTAAAATTTCTCGGAACGGGTTTTCACGGCGTTTCGCCGCGCGATATTGAGATATTGCACAGCTCGCTCGGCAAGCCGTATATAGTTTTCAAAGGCGTATCGGTACCGGTTTCGGTAAGCATTTCTCACTCCGACGTTTCTGCGGTTGCGGTCGTTGCGGGCGGCGAAAATAAAAATGCGGCGGTTTCGGATTTGCCGTTTCCGCTTCCGGTGAGGCGCTCCGACTTTCACAAGGGCAACTGCGGACGGATTTTTATAGTCGCAGGCTCCAAGGGAATGACCGGAGCGGCGTGCCTTGCGTCGCGCGGCGCGCTCAGGAGCGGCGCGGGTCTTTTGACGCTCGGCGTTCCGTCGTCGGAGCAGCCAATCGCGGCGGCAAAGCTCACCGAAGCGATGACCCTGCCTCTCAAATGCACCGACGGCGTTATCTCACAGGCGGCGTACAGGGATATATTAAAATTTGCACAAAAGAGCGACGCGGTGGTGTTCGGCTGCGGGATAGGACGCTCGGCGGATATTTCGGAAATACTTCGCCGCCTTGTCTGCGATTACGAGGGCGTGCTTGTTATAGACGCCGATGGAATAAACGCGCTTTCGGAGAATATAGATATATTAAAAGAGAAAAAATGTCGGGTTATTTTAACTCCGCACATCGGTGAAATGTCGCGCCTGAGCGGCGCGGACGGAAAAGAGATACTGAGCGACACGCAAAGCGCCGCGGCGGCGTTTGCATCGAAATACGGCGTTACGGTTGCGCTGAAGTGCCACCGCACGGTTGTCGCGGGTCCCGACGGCGAGACGTATGTAAACAGTACCGGCAACTGCGGAATGGCTACCGGCGGCACAGGCGATGTTCTGGCGGGCGTTATAGGGTCGCTTGCCGCTCAGGGTATGCTGCCGTATGAGGCGGCGGCGGACGGAGTTTTCCTGCACGGTCTGGCGGGCGACATAGCGGCGGCGGAAAAGGGCGTTTTCGGTATGCTGGCGGGCGACCTTGCGGAAGCTTTGCCGTATGCAATCAAGATATTTGAAAGGGTGGAGAATGTTTGACGAGACGTATATCGGCAGTGATTGCCGTTATACTTATGATAATTTCACTATGCTCCTGCGAAGAGGCGGAAAAGAGCGAACACAGCGTATATACCGATATTTTTAAGATATATAACTCGCTTGAATCCTATACGGCGGAGGGAACCATGACGGTGGTTTCAAACCTCACCCGAAACAGCTATGCCTTTAAACAGTATTATGCCGCGCCCGACAAGTACCGCATCGACTTTGACAATATGAGTTATATATGCGCGGGCGGCAATGTGTATATGAAGTCGGGCGGCAGCGCGCAGACACTCGAAAATTATATAGCGGGCGACAAAAATTATATTTTTGTCACCGACTTTTTTAATGAATATTTTAAAAGCGAGGACGCATCCGTTACGGTGAGCGGTGCGGAAAACGGGTTTACGGTTCTTGACGCGCCGAGCGGCGGAGGAAATATCTATCGCGCCGAGCAGAGTATGTGGATTGACAACAAGACGTATCTGCCAATCAAAATCGAAACGCGCGGTGCTGACAAAGAACCCGTTTTAACGGTTGAGTTCGGCAACTTCAAGCTGAACGAAAAAATTGACGAAAGTGTTTTTCAAATGAACTGAGCGAGGTGTTACATATGAGAACTTGGGCGGAGATTAGCCTTGACGCCATAAAAAACAATATTTCGGAGGTGCGCCGTATAACAAACTCCTCCGCTAAGGTCTACGCGGTGGTAAAAGCCGACGCATACGGACACGGCGTTTTTCAAAGCAGTAAATTTATGCTCCAAAACGGGGCGGACGGTCTTTGCATTGCGTTTTCGGACGAGGCGGTACAGCTCAGAACAAGCGGTATAGACGCGCCGCTTCTTATACTCGGTTACACGCCCAAGGAGGATATGGAGCGGGTCGTGAAGTATGATATTATGCCTACGGTGTTCGACCTCGACTCCGCGAAAAATTTTTCCCGCGAGGCTGAGAGGCAGGGCAAAATCGTCAGGATACATATTAAAATCGACACCGGAATGTCGCGTGTGGGATTTGTTTTTTGCGAGGATGAAGAAGTAAACCGAAGGACCGAAGAAACGATAGCCGAGATTGCAAAGCTGCCGAATATTTTTATCGAGGGCGCGTTCACTCATTTTGCGTCGTCGGACGAGAAAGACCGCTCGTTTACCGATTTGCAGTTCGGGCGTTTTTGCAGTCTTATGAAAAGGCTTGAAGCCGCAGGAATAAGTATTCCGACAAAGCACGTCTGCAACAGCGCGGGAATTATTCAGTTTCCCGAAATGCACCTCGATATGGTGCGGGCGGGAATAGTTTTGTACGGCTGTTATCCGTCTGACGAAGTGGACAAGTCTAAAATAAATCTTATGCCCGCCATGCAGCTCAAAGCGAAAATCACGAATGTAAAGGAGGTCGCGGCAGGCGTTCCGGTGAGCTACGGCAGAACCTACACAACCGCCGCGCTGACCAAGATAGCCACCGTTCCGATAGGCTATGCGGACGGATTTTCGAGAATTTTGTCGGGCAAGGCGAAAATGATTGTGGGAGGAAAAATTTATCCCGTAATCGGAAGAATTTGTATGGACCAATGTATGATTGACGTCACGGGCGTCAATAATATCAGTGTAGGCGACGAAGCGGTTATTTTCGGCAAAGCCGGCAATTCCGAAATCACGGTTTCGTCGGTTGCGGAGCAGATGGGCACGATAAATTATGAATTGTTGTGCCTTATCGGCAAGAGAGTTCCCCGTGTATATATAGAGTCGGGCAAAGTCGTTGCGGAGGAAAACTGGCTTCTCAAAAGTGAAAAATAGAATTTCAGACTTTTCGGAAGCTCCGGACGGCAATATTTGTATTTGACTTGCGGGCGCACATATGGTAGAATTGTGATAAGAAAACTGATTTCTTATGGAATTATGTCAAATTTGTGTGCTTGGACAAACTGTATTGAATATTCTGTAAGTAGGAGTACATCGGGGAGGAATTTAAAATGTCTGATAAATCAAAAAAAGCGCAGACCGATTTTCTTGCCGAGCAGCTCAGGGAGGGATACGCCGCGATGGCGGACATAAACCTCGAAATTGCCGAGAGCGGCGTTACCGCTGATAACGAGGCTCTTGAAATGTACGAAAAATTACTTACGGAGAGTGGATTCAGTGAATGTTAAAAGAGGAGATATATATTATGCAGACCTCAGTCCGGTGGTAGGCTCCGAGCAGGGCGGCGTTCGTCCGGTGCTTATCATACAGAACGATGTGGGCAACAAATACAGCCCGACGGTCATTGCGACGGCTATCACCTCGCAGATAAACAAGGCGAAGATGCCGACGCATATCGAAATCGACGCGAACGAATACGGGCTGTCCAAAAATTCGGTGGTTCTCGCAGAGCAGATAAGGACGATAGATAAAAAGCGTCTGAAAGAAAAAATCGGTCATTTGGACGATAAGCTGATGTATAAGGTCAACCAGGCTTTGGAGGTCAGCTTCGGTCTTAACGATTAGCTGTTTAAGAGGATTTTATCCGAGAACTTTTATTTGAAAGGAAGATTTTTATGAGAAAGAGCGCTTTTTTAAAGACGGCCGCCGCAGTAACTGCGGCTGTGCTTATGCTTATACCCGTTTCGGCCGAGGTCGGCGACTCGAATGATCCCGTGGTTTCCAAGAGCTACATAGATACCTATGTGGTACCCCAGCTTTCTTATGAGGTGGTTTCGGTCAGCGCGGGTCAAAAGGTTATGTGCGGAGCGGGCTGTGAGCTTATTTTAAGAATGGGCAGCGCGACGATTATTTCGACCGAAAAGGGCGGTCTTGCGGACGTTACGTCGGGAGTGGATTTGCCAAACGGAACTGATATGCCTTCTAACCATATGCTTATCGTGCCGCTTGCCGACGGGCGCGGAATAAGCGCAAAAACCGATTTGCTGGTTATGATTAAGGGAAGCTATACCATTTCGTAATTTTGGGATAATTATTTGAAATTTTTAATATTTTATTATAAATCAAGAAAGGATATGATACAAATGAAAATAGCGCTTATCAATGAGAACAGTCAGGCGGCTAAGAACGAGATTATTTTCTCGGCCTTAAAGGAAGTCGCCGAGCCTCTCGGACACGAGGTGTTCAACTACGGAATGTATACCGCGGACGACGAGGCACAGCTTACATATGTTCAGGTCGGTCTGCTTACCGCAATTCTCATAAATTCGGGCGCTGCCGATTTGGTTATAACGGGCTGCGGCACGGGCGAAGGCGCGATGCTCGCGTGCAACGCGTTCCCGAACGTATTCTGCGGTCACGTTGTAGACCCGACCGACGCGTATCAGTTTACCCAGGTAAATAACGGCAACGCGATTGCACTGCCGTTTGCCAAAGGTTGGGGCTGGGGCGCGGAGCTTAACCTCAAGTATGTTTTTGAAAAGCTGTTTGTAGAGGAGTGGGGCGGCGGCTACCCCAAGGAGAGAGCCGTTCCCGAACAGAGAAACGCCAAAATTCTTGCCGAGGTCAAGAAGGTGACCTGCCGCGATATGATGAGTATTCTCAGAGACATCGACAAGGACTTTTTGAAGGCGGCTGTCAGCGGCAAGAATTTTAAGGATTTGTTCTTCGCAAACTGCAAGGATGAGGAAATAGGAAATTACATAAAGGATATTTTATAATCTTGTACTTTTCTTGCGTAAGAAAAGAAAGCGGAATATAGGACACCCCCAAGGCGGCACGCCGCCTTGGGGGTGTCTTTGTTGGTAATCGGTGCGTCGAGGGCGCCGCACCCTACAGCGTCGCAAGTTTCCCTTTATGCTCTGCCGCCCGCAAGCGTGCATCTGCGCTTTTACGGAAAACTTGCTCCTCTTTCCCAAAAAGCGCAAGTCGCTTTTTGGGAACCCTGTAAAATTATAACAAACAGCACACCCTTTTGGTTGTACGGGACGGCGCCCTCGACGTCCCGCCCCCGCGCGGAGCGCGGAATTAAAGATTATCTATACTTCCGAGGTTATACGCCTTCTCAAAACCCATTTCGCTTGCCTTTTTGACTGCCTGACCCGCTCGGTTGCCGGAGGCACAGAAGAAGAGCAAAACGGTGTTTATATCATAATCTTGAAGTGCGGTTTCGAGGGTGTCAAGCGGAAGGTTTATCGAACCTTCCGCCGACCTCTCGGCAAATTCTTCGGGCGTTCGCACATCTATGAGCTTTGCGCCGTTTGCGATAAGCACGTTTGCCTCGTCGATTGCTATAGTGTCGGCTCCCAAGTCGCTCATATCTATTTGAATATCGTTTGTTCCGTCTGTCACATACATAATTCCGTCCTCAATCTTCATATCTTTAATGTCGATGTCCGCCGCCTTCTTTAGCTTATAGCACTTTATACACTCGGTAAATACCAGCACAACGCCGCCGTCACAGCCCGCGTAAAGTCTGTCTTTGTACGGCGCGAGCGTGTTTATCGTGTACTTGTCATTATAGCTATAGGGTATGTCGTTTTCGTAAAAATATTCGGTTGAGAGCTGTGTGCGCGAGCCATCGGCGTTTTCTGTCCATACCTTTGTTTCGCCGGTCAGGTCGTTCTTTGTAAGCACGGCTCTCGTGCCGTTCCAGTCCGCGAACTGTACCGCTCGGTCAAAGTCCTCATCGACCGACGCGGAGGCTGTTTCGCCCTGACCGTAGTACTCGATTATTATAGCCAAAAGCTGCTTGTTGCTGCCGCCGCCGTACACATATATGGGATTCTCGGTGTCGGAGGTCTCAAGGCTGAACGCCGTAATGTTGTTGTCAATGCCCAGACCTACCGTATCTTCGCCGTTTTGGTTTATATACATATCTCTGCCGGCCGCGCCCGCGAATACCACCGTCACTTTTCCGGGGTATTCCATGGTAAAGTACATACAGCGCTGAACATTCTCCGCGGGAGGAATATAGCCGCGTCCCGCCTGCCAGCCTTGCGTGAAGCTGTAATCATAGGTATTGTCGTTTACGTCCGTGTATGTGTATGTCGCGGACTTGCTCTTTATCTCCCATGCTCCTATGCCTGTCAGTCCGTTTACGGTACCCATATTCTCGCCGTCCGTCTTGGACTCCATATTCTTATACGCCGAATCGCTTAGCGAGTGAACGATTATTTTGCTCGGAACAGGCACTTTGTAGGTGTGGCTGTAAACCTCCGAGAGATTTCTTTCGCCGTCCTTTACCACAATGGTCATCGCGGTATTGTCAGCCGCGCCGGTGTTTAGCTCGTACTCGCCCGTACCCTTTACGGTCGCGGTGACCTCGCTGCCGTTTACGTCAGCCGCGAGAGTGACGTCGGTCGCGAGGGTGCTTCCTCGGTAGCCGAGCGTGACCTTGATTTTGCCGTCCGCCTTGTTGATCACCTTGTCAATCGTGTAGGGAACATCGTCGTTGTTCTCAATGTAGCTCATACGGAAGTAGTCAAGGTTTATGCCGTTGGTCTGAATGTATATGTCCGCGCAGCCGTATTCGTCGAGCTTGCCGCTTTGCAAAGCGTTGTAGACTACCTCGTTGTTCAGTGTAAGAGTTTCGTCGGCCCATGTGCTCCAGCCGCCCGTTGCGCTTATCGACTTTGTTGCGATAAGGTTGTCGGGGAGTGTGTCCTTCGCAAGACTTACATTCACAACGCCCGCATTCTTGCCCGCAACTCTTGCGACTATACTCTCAAGATTTGAGAGCTTGACCGACTTGTAGAGCATCCACGCGTTGCCCGTGCTTCCCGCGTCGTGACCGCCGCTGCTGCCGCTTTGGTTGTCGCTGAGGTCTGCACCGCCGCCGTCGTCGGCGTACTCGCCCTCTATCTGCATATTTATCTGAACCATCAGCGTTCCGCAGGTGAGATTTTCAATATCCGCGGCTGTTATCTGCACGATACCGTTACCATAGACCGTGAGTTCGCCCGTTTCGCTGTTAATTTCGGCAACCTTTCTCACCGAGCTGTCAAACTTCTTGATTTGCCATACGAGTTTGGAATTGTCTATCTTGTTTCCGCTTGCGTCCTTGGCTTCGAGCATAATTCCGCCGTACGGAGCCGCGTTTGTGACTGTGCCGCTCGCGCCGCTGTACGCGGGTATTCCGCCCTCGCGGTAGTCGATAACGCCGTTTACGATATGTTCGGTGTTCACGGAATTTATGCTGTATGTAACCGAGAGGTTGTCAAGCGGTACCGAGTTCATATTGTTTATCTTCTGAGCCAGAATGTTGTCAAGCTCCGCCTTGGTCTGCGCCGCGTTTATCTCGGATACGCCGTGCCCGTATATCTTTTCGACCTCAGCCCAATTCGCCTCGGAATATGCCGCCTTGGGAAGCGCGTCATACGCCGCTTTAAGACTTGCGAGAGCTTCGTTTATCTCAGCTTCGCTCGGCTTTATCTCAAGCTTGTTCACAACGGGGAATGAGGTGGACTTTGTCTCTCCGTTTATCGTGACGCTCGCCGTTATCACCGCAACGCCCTCGCGCGTTCCCGAAGAAACAACGCCGTTTTTGTCGACCGTTGCGACGCTGTCGTTGGAGCTTTCGTATTTAACCGCCGCTTTTGACAGGTCGTACACAAGCTCATCGGACATTACCGCCGAGAGATTCGCGTTTATCTTGGTCTTGGCTTCGAGAGCCGAGCCGTCCTCGCGGATAAGTCCGTTTACCGAAATTCCGTCGGGAATGGCTTTGACCGTCTTGATGGTCGAGTTCAGCGTACCGCTTACGGTGAACGTCTTTGAGTTTGAAACGTCGTCCGCGTTCTTTGCGAGGTACGCGGTGTATGTGCCCGCGGGAACGATGTCGCGCTGTGCGCTCTCGTTGAACAGGTACATATCGCGGACATTTAATTTTATCGTGACCGTCTTGCTCTCTCCGGGCTGAAGCTCAACCTTTTCAAAGCCCTTGAGCTGCTTCTTGGGCATATTGCCGCTTCCCGCATTCGGATGCGCGACATAGAGCTGAACGACCTCTTTACCCGCGACAGAGCCGCTGTTTTTAACGTCTACCGTAAAGGTTATCTCGCCGTTTGCGTCAACGCTCGATTTATCCTCGGTCATATTCGAGTATTCAAAGCTCGTATAGCCGAGACCGTAGCCGAACGGATAGATTGGCGTGCCGCCGTAATACTGATAGGTATGTCCGGGATTTGTGCCGCTTGCCTGTATGTCGTAGTTTGTATAGCGTCCTTTTATGCCGCCGACCGTTTTTTCGCCGCCCGCAAGCTCCATTTTGCTTATGTCGGAGTTTTTGTACCATGTGGTCGTAAGTCTGCCCGACGGGTTGACCTCGCCGGTGAGAACCTTTCCGAGAGCCGTGCCCTGCGTCTGACCGTTGTAGGAGGTCCACAAAATAGCCTTGCAGTTATTCATAAACGGCTCGACGTTCATCTGACCCACAGTCTGCATAACCACTATCGTCTTTTCGGGGTATGCGTCACATATGGCTTTAACGTGCGACTGGGTTGCGGGGAGGTCTATATTGCTTCTGTCGTGCGACTCGGACGAATCTGCATCTCCGAGACCGGTACTGTTTTTCGGAACGGTTCCCGCGTAAGCTATGATAACGTCCGCCGCGTCAAGCTGAGCTTTATAGTTTGCAACCGAGAAGTCGGCTGCCGCTCCGGTCGCCGTGATTATCAAGTCCGAAACGCCGTCGTAGCCGCCGGTGTCGGTTATGTCGGAGGGGAGCTTGCATGTAGCGTAGGTGTCGAGGCTGTCGGTCGCCGTGGAATGTACGGTTGCGAAAGAGCCAACGCTGCCGTAGGCTATGTTGAAAGAGCCGCCTATTCTGCTTCCCGTAGACATTTCAACCTCGACGTTTACAACGCCGTTAAAGTCAACGTCTTTGATTACCGCGTAAGCCGAGGGCGTTACGTCGGTGAGCTGACCGTCCGAAGTAAGCGTCATACCCTTTACGTCTGTCGCTTTTGTTAAATCCAGTTTTTTCTTGTTGCCGTTGCTGTATACGAAGTTGACGCTCTTTACGTTGTAGAGCAGAGTGTTATCGGAGAGAACTCCGAGATGGTTTACTTCGGCGCTTGGGTTGAGCTTTTTAAGCTCCTCGCCGATACCTTGGACGGGAGTTTTTGTCTTGGTAGGCTCGCCCGTATAGTCGCCGAGTACAATCTTATCCGCCAGATTGCCGACTATTGCGACATTTGTAACGTCGTTTTTAAGGGGCAGAGCGCCGCCGTCGTTCTTTAAGAGAACCCAGCTTTCCTCAGCCATTTCCTCGGCAACCGCCACGTTTTCATCAGTCTCTATATCCGCGGACGTGTAATTGCGGTAAGGCACATCCTCGTCAAATTCGCCTGTCCTGAACCTCTGGAGGAACAGCTCGTAAACCGCGCGTTCCAGTTCCTCCTCCGAAATGTAACCCTTTTCAACCATTGCAGCGCCGTAATTTTGCGACCAGTTTCCGCCGCTCAGGTTACACTCTACGTTAAGACCGTTCTTAAAGAATTGGGCAACGTATTCCTCAATCTCTTTTGAAGTGCTGCCGAGCATACCCTGCTTAAACTGACTGCTGTTTGCCATATACTGTCCCGCGCCGCAGTCGGAGGTGACGTAGCCGTCAAAGCCCCAGTTGCGTCTGAGCAGGTCTTGGAGCAGGTACGAGTTTGCGAGAGAGGGGATAAAGTTATATACAATGTCGGTGCCGCGGTGTATGGTCGTCGCGTTGTAGGACGACATAACCGACGCGGGCATAACCTCCTCGGTCACGTTTTGGAATACTCGCGTGTAATAATTTCTGAAGTTGAACTCTGTCATTTCGGACGAGCCGCTGCTGCGGTTTGTCTCGTTGTTGTTTGCCGCAAAGTGCTTGAGCGTGGCGATAGTCTTTAAATACTTATCGTCGTCGCCCTGCATACCCTTTACGAACGCCGCGCCGAGCTGACCCGTGAGATACGGGTCCTCGCCGTATGTCTCCTCGTTTCTGCCCCAGCGAGGGTCGCGCGCCATATTGATGGTCGGGCTCCAGTACGAGAGGTTAAGACGGTTGTTTTTCGCTCTTGCCTCGCTCGATGTAACGTCCGCCATTCTTTGAATAAGGCTTCTGTTCCAGGTGTTCGACATCGAGAGCGCTGTCGGGAACGAGGTGGCTTTTCCCTGACGCGCAACGCCGTGCAGAGCCTCTTTCCAGTAGTCATAAGCCGAAACGCCCAGTCTTTCAATCGCGGGAGCCTTGTAGCCTATCTGCGAAGCCTTTTCCTCAAGCGTCATTCTGGATACAAGGTCGGCGGCGCGTTCCTCAAAAGAGTACGCGGGGTCGGTGTATATCGGGTCGCCGCCCGAAACGTCAAGCGCTATCTTCTTTAAGTTGCTTATAGGTGCCATAGTGTCCTTACCGTCCCAAATAAAAGCTTTAACTATGCCGGTTGCGGGCTGCGCTATATCTATCTTCTGCGAGCCGCTTCCGTCTATATCTACATATTTCCCTTCTACCATTTCGCTTTCACTTGAGTCGGTATACGAAGCCGCGAAAAGCACCGCGCCCGCGGGAGCGTCGCTTCGTTTTCTGTATGTAACCGTAAGTCCGCCGTCACCGAAAGCCGCGTCGGTGATTTCATACGGCGTTTCGGGTTCGGGGTCGTCGGTCTGTACAGGAGGCGGAGTGACCGCGCCCGAGCCGCCGTAGAACTTTACATATACATAATTTCCCGCATATGTCGAAGCCGCCCCTTTAAAGTTAAGGGTGACGTTGCCGCTCGCGGACGAGTCCGTAAGGTCTGCCGTAAAGGTCTTGTATTCATCCCAGCTTCCCGTAAACGCATTCAGGCTTGCTACCGAAACGTCGCCAACCTTAATTTCCACTGTCATATCGTTCAGCACCGCGCCCACAATATCGACCTTTGTGAAGCCGCCGTCGCTCAGGCTGACAGACGGAAGTCCGAGTGTCGCCTCGCCGCTTGAGTCGGTCTGAAAATAATCGGCGCGCAGGACGTTATACGTCTTGTCGGTAACCATTGCTTCCTTACTGTGGTGCGCGCTTTTGATTATGGAGTCATAACCGAAATTGAGCGTCACGGAGCCGTCCGCGCCTGTCGAAGCGGTGCCGTAGTCGGGGTCGTCCGCAAAGACGGCGGGTGTGACCGTCAAAAGCATAAACACCGCCAGAGCCGCGCTGAGCAGTCTTTTGAATTTCATAAAAATTGCCTCCTCTTAATGATTTTTGGATATTTTTTGGTTGTTTTTTACGAAAAAACATATAATTTTATACTTGTATTGTAGCGCTTTTGAGTATATAATAACAGTCAAACAAATAAATCTTTCAGTCAAAAAAACAAATTTAATTTGAAAGGAGGCGGGTCTTATGGTTCCGTTTTATGAATTTCAGCCGTCGGATATAAATGTGATACACAATATGCGCGAGCTTAAATACAACGCGCACGTCCACGAGCATATAGAGATTATTTACGTCTTTGACAAGGGTCAGCATATAAACATAGACGGAGCGGACTATGAGCTGTGCGCGGGCGACGCGGCGATAATTTTTCCCGACGTTATACACACATATTACCACGAGGAAAAACGCGCGACCGACCAGGTATTTGTTATATGCAACCCAAAATTGTTCAAGGGACTTTTCCCCGATTTTAAGAGATTCAGACCGTTTTCGCCCGTAATAAGAGGGGTGGACGAAACCGCCGCGCTTGCGTTTCGTGAAATTATCGACTGCACCGGCTTCCCCGAACAGCTTGCGTGGACAATTTTGGCACTTGCCCGCCTTATGAAGCGTGTGGTTCTGGAACACAGCGAAACCGCGCCGGTTGAAAACCTTACGCAGAAAATCATAACGTATATAGCGCAGAATTTCAAAAACGAAATAACTCTCGACACTCTCGCGAGGGAATTTTCGGTGAGCAAGCACTACATAACGCAGGTGTTCTCCGAAAATTTAAAGAGCAGTCTGCCGAACTATCTGTCTCTTATACGCGCGGAGTATGCGGCGGGACTTATAAGAAGCACCGACGATTCGATAACAAACATATGCGTAAATTCGGGATTTTCAAGCCAGAGTACGTTTAACCGAGCGTTCAAGCGCATATATTGTATGACGCCGAGGGAGTATAAGGAAAACATCGGAGCGCTCTATAAATTTAATGAGAACAAAAATTAAAAACCGTGAATAAAAACAGCAAAATCAGATAAAATAAGCAGTGAGAAAAGAAAAGGAAATATTATTAAAGAACAAAAAATCAAGGAAGAAAAAACGAGGGAGGCTTAAACCTCCCTCGTTTTTACTTTATTTTGCGCTTTTTGCCGCGAGCGCCGCGCCGATTATGCCCGCGTCGTTAAAGAGCGAAGCGATGCCAAGCTCGGTCTTTGTAAGATATTTGTTGTAGTCGTACTTTCTTAAAAATTCGCGTATCGGGGCGAGCAGGTATTCCCCCTCGCGGCTTATTCCACCGCCTATTACCAGCTTTTCGGGCTGGAATATATTTACGATGCTCGTTATGCCGTCCGCGACATAGGTGAGGTACTTTTCTACCACGTACTGCGCGGCTTTGTCGCCCTGTTTTGCCGCCGCGAACGCGGTTTTGCCGTTTACCTTCCCGTCTTTCTCCGCAATTTTTGCCATAAGACCGCTTGGCTGCGCGGCTATTGCGTCCTCGGTCTGACGCACGAGCGCGCTGACTGACGCGTAGGTTTCCCAACAGCCTCTCTTGCCGCACGCACATTCAATTCCATCGTGTACCAGCGTGAAATGCCCGATTTCCCCGCCGACGCCGTTGAAACCGTGATATATTTTTCCGTTTAAAATTATTCCGCCGCCTACTCCGGTGCCGAGCGTTACGGCTATGAAGCTGTCCGCGCCGTTGCCGCTTACAGAGTATTCGGCGAGTGCGGCGGCGTTTGCGTCGTTTTCGAGTACGACCGGAACATTCGGAAAATATTTATGCATTTCGTCTGTGGCGGGGACGTTTTTCATATCCACGTTGCAGGCGTAGACTATCAGCCCCGATTTATTGTCAACCGTACCGGGGCAGCCTATGCCTATTCCCTCAATTTCGTTTTTCGAAAATCCCGCGTCCGCCGCCGCGCCTTCGGCAAGCTCCGCCATATCGCGTATTACCGCGGCGTAGCCGCGCGCGCTGTCTGTCGGACACGATTTCTGCGAGAGAATTTTTCCGTCGTCCGACACCGCGCCGACCGCTATGTTGGTTCCGCCCAAATCTATTCCTATATACAATTTCATCACCCGCGCTCTGCTGAAAGTTAAAATAATTATCTATGTGATTATATACGAAAAAATTATTTTTGTAAATACTTGCTATTATTTTGGCAAAGTGATAATATAATTATAAATTAAATTGAAAATCATTTGAAAGGATGAGCGCATTATGAAAATTGAAGTCAGAAATTCTTGGAACCCGGAGGACGCAAAGCACTATACCACCGAGAGAATGAGAAACGAATTTTTAATTCGGGATATGTTTACTCCCGACAATATGAAAATCGTTTACTCCCACGTTGACAGAATTATAATCGGCGGCATCTGCCCCGTCAATAATTCGCTGAAGCTCGAAGCGGGACACGAGCTTGGAGTTGATTACTTCCTCGAAAGACGCGAGATGGGCGTTATCAACGTCGGCGGCAAGGGTACGGTAACTCTCGACGGCAAGGCGTACGACCTCGACTATAAAGAGGGACTGTATGTCGGAATGGGAATACGCGATGTTGTTTTCACGAGTGCAGACCCCAAAAATCCCGCGAAGTTCTATATGAATTCCGCACCCGCACACAAGACCTATCCCACGGTCAAGGTTGACAAAACCAACTGCAACAAGCGTCCGCTCGGCTCGGTCGAGGAGTGCAACAAGAGAGTTATAAATCAGCTTATACATCCCGACGTATGCCAAAGCTGTCAGCTCGTAATGGGCTTTACCGAGCTTGAAGTCGGAAGCAACTGGAACACAATGCCGTCGCACACTCATGACAGACGTATGGAGGTTTACTTCTATTTTGAGCTTGGCGAGGATGACGTTGTTTTCCATATGATGGGCGAGCCCGACGAAACCCGACACATTGTAATGCGAAACGAAGAGGCGGTAATATCTCCGAGCTGGTCGATACATTCGGGCGTTGCGACGAGAAATTACACCTTTATCTGGGGTATGGTGGGCGAAAACCAGACCTTTGACGATATGGACCACGTTGCGATGAAGGACCTCAAATAAATTCACGCGACCGTTTGACAGGAGGAGAAAATATGAAAAAGGTGACAAATCCGATACTTCGCGGCTTTAATCCCGACCCGTCCGCGCTTCGCGTGGGCGACGACTATTACATAGCAACATCTACGTTCCAGTGGTGGCCCGGCGTTCAAATCCACCATTCCAAGGATTTGGTGAACTGGCATACCGTGGCATACCCGCTCGACAGAGTATCCCAGCTCGATATGAACGGAATTAACGATTCGGGCGGTATCTGGGCGCCCTGCCTCAAATATCACGACGGACTTTACTATTTGATATTTACCAACGTGATGAACTTTTCGGGACTTTTTAAAGACGTGCATAACTATATGGTTACCGCGCCCGATATAAAAGGCCCGTGGTCCGAGCCGATTTACCTCAACAGCTACGGCTTCGACCCGTCAATATTCTTTGACGACGACGGACGCGCGTACATACTCAATATGCTTTGGGATTATCGCTCAAAAGCCAAGGTGCGCGGAAAATTCGCGGGCATTTTGCTTCAGGAGTTTTCTCTTTCGGAGAAAAAATTGGTGGGTGAGCCGGTCAACATATTCAGAGGCACCGACCTCGGCGTTACCGAGGGTCCCAATATGATGAAGAAGGACGGCTATTACTATCTGTTCTGCGCCGAGGGCGGCACAGGCGCGTCTCACGCCGAGACGGTGGCGCGCTCCAAAAACATTCTCGGTCCCTACGAGGTGCATCCGCAAAATCCGATAATAACCTCGGCGGGCAGACCCGATTTGAAGCTGAAACGCTGCGGTCACGCGGACGTTTTCGACACTCCCGACGGGGATTGGTATATGGTGCATCTCTGCGGACGGCCTCTTACCGGCAAGGACGGAGCGCCCTGCTCGGTTCTGGGACGGGAAACGTCGCTGCAGAAGATAGAGTGGGGCGAGGACGGCTGGCCGCGTCTTGCGGGCGGCGGAAATTCGCCGTTTGAGATGGTTGAAGTACCCGATTTGCCCGAACACAAGTGGGAGGAGTATCCCGAAACCGACGACTTTGACGGCGAGACGCTCGGAATACAGTATCAGACGCTTAGGAAGCCGATTTCGAAGGAGCTTTGCAACACGACCGAAAGGCGCGGATATTTGAGACTGCGCGGCGCTGAGAGCCTCAGCTCGCACTTCACGCAGGCGCTTGTCGCAAGACGGCAGCAGGCGTTTAAATGTGTTGCCGAAACCTGCGTTGAGTTTGAGCCGGACAGCTATTTGCAGTCGGCGGGACTTGTCGTGATTTACGACAGCACCGCGTACCATTATCTGAGAATTACTCACGACGAGAAGCTCGGAAAGTGCGTGGGGCTTGTCTCAAATAAGGACGGCGAGTATTATTTGCCGCTCGATTTGAACGAAACGCTCGACGGCGCGGAAAGAGTTTATCTTCGCGCGGAGATAGATTACGAAAAGCTGAATTTTTCGTACTCGACCGACAATAAAAATTGGCACGGCATAGGCGGCGCGCTCGATATGACCGTGCTGTCCGACGAGACGAACAGCTGCGGCGGCTTTACGGGTACCTTTATAGGACTTTGCGCGCAGGACTTGAGCGGCCTCAAAAAGATTGCGGACTTCGACTATCTCACATATAAAGAGCTTGAGGAATAATTAAATTAAAAAGTGCGGCGATGCCGCGTGAGATAAAACAGTATAAATAATAATTTATGACAGATTGTCGAATAGGATACAATAAATCCCCGCTTGCATATAAAGTGGGGATTTATTGTATCCTATAATTTTTAATTAAATTATAGTAAAATTATTGACGGAATTTTATGATTAGATTGGTTGAATGCCGGATGGCTCAATTTTGTTATTATGCTTGTTTATCAGAGAATATATATCATTGCAAGCCCCGAAAATGGGGTTGTAAATGCTCCTTTGTGCTACTTTGCAATGTACTCCAAACACAGCTATACTGAGCTTATCTGCTCTTATCAATTTTTCCTTATTGTGCGTATGTACCGTGTTAGCTTCTATTCTGATAATATGGTGTTCCAAATGTCCATATACTGTTCTGAATTTCCGTTTGCTACCGCACCTATACGCCATATTGATACGCCGTTTATACCAAACATTTTTGCAAGGTCTATTTTATCTCTTATACTTCTGCTATCCTCATACCATAGCAAAATTTGCTGCCCGCTTTCCGTAGTATAGAAGGCATATGGATTTTTGTATGTTTGCGAATATATAATTTCTGTATCCGGTTGCTCTAAACGCTTTTGAACGGTATCTATTGACGGGTGAATCGCTGTGCCGTCAGTAATCTTTTTATCCGTAGTGTTCCAAGCGGTGGCGGCTGCCGTATTTAAGGCAAGCAGAATTTTACCTTTATCCGAAACGCCCGTTGTTTGATTTGTTACGGCTTTTAAAGCCGTGAACACTTCATCAAACGGAGTTACGGGAGTCGCAATAAAATCGGTGTTTAGCAAATTGTCCGGCAGCGTATAGGCGGCATAATCGTGAGCCATTAAAATGATACGATCTGCATACTCGCCCAATGTCTTATAATCATAAGCATCATAATACTCATTGCTATGCTTCAATACAGGGTGTACGGCAACATATAGTTTTCTATCGCCGAGCTTTAATTTGAGTTCCCTGATAAATTCGTTGAATCCCGTTTTAAGCTCTGCGCCTTTCATACCCTCAAAATCTATTGTTACGCCGTCGAAGCTATCCGAAACTGATAATATTTGACTGATTGCTTCGCTTCGGTTCTCCGGGTTTAGCAGTATAGCGATACAATCTTCATTATCTGTCATCGTCACGGCAAAATTTATCGACACGCCGTTGCTTCTCATATAGTCTGTTGCGTCCTGCGCTCCGTCGGGCAAGCACCAGTCGTTACCGCCGTCGGAACTCAGATTTAATAAGACTGCATTATCGTTTGTATATTGAAGTCTACCCCAGCCGAAAGAAACCGTGTCCATTTGTTCGGCTATTTCTTTTTGCCCCCAAGATGATATTGCATAAAAACCGTGTATTTCGTTGAGCGATGACGTGTACTTATCGTACATTCTCATCATCATAGCCGCACCTTCTTCCCGAAGCGCCAAGCCTTCGGGGTCAAAAATATTCTCTGCTTTTCCGTTTATTATGCCGAGAGTATAAGCGACGGAAATATATCCCCCGTCAGCGGAAACATCATCAAATACACTATTTGTCTCGGACTGTGCAAGTTCGGAATAGCCCAATGCTCTAATAAGCATAACCGCCATTTCCCGCCTTGTAATATTGTCGTTTGGTCTAAACATCGGTTCGTTAAACACATTATGCTCCGCCAAGGTATTTACATCGGCAAAATACCACTCGTCAGCATTGACGTCCGAAAATGTTGATACGGCGGGAGTGCTTTTGTCCCATTTCATAAGCCTTACCAGCATTGCGGCAAATTCGCTCCGTTTTACCGTATCCCCAAGTCCGAAGGTCCCGTCCTCTCTGCCGTATATAATGCCGGCTCTGTTAGCTTCGTCAATTACCGATACTGCCCAATGTTCGGGCGGAACATCACTGTAAGCTGATGCAATAACCGTATTTGAGATTAGTAATATTGCTATTGTAATAGCATAAATTACAACTTTTGTTTTTGTTTTCATTTTCTACCTCCGATAAAAATACTTTTATCATTAAGGAAATTGTATCGTAATATTGTAAAATATATAATATAGTCAATATATCACACTCCGCCGGTTTTGTCAAAATTATTTATCGCTCCCATTCATCACGGAACTTTCGTTTTCGTGGGCGAGATTCGGCTTGGTCGTGCGTGTGGCGGAGCGCCTTGCGGGTTTTCTCCCACAAGAGGTTTTTCCGCTTACATACTCGTCAAATTCGCTGTCTTTCTTGGGGCGAATAGCGAGCCGTTCATCAATCAGGGAAACTTTGTCTGTCGGCTCTATGCCGTCCCGCACCTCGGCAAACTCCGCAAGGGCTTGGTAGATTTCTGCGCTGTACCGGCTTTCCTGTTCGTTCAACTGCTTCAGCGCCGTTCCCGTTTGAGAAGTATAACCGTCATATTTAAAATTATCGCTTTTTACGGGTCAAGAGATGTGGGAACAGACAAAAACTAAGATAAATGTCCATTCAGTCACCCTTTTACAAACGGTTTCAAAAAGCCGTCAGCCGTTTGACAACATAGAAAATACATAGTATAATAATATATAAACAAAAGACATTGACATAAAACGGTTATGCTCAAATTAAGCTGCGATTTGGCAAAACGAGAAGAAGGATAAAGCTTCTCAGGGAACAAGCCGAAGGAATTGCTTGAAGGAGGATAAAAAATGTACGCATTGTTCGCATTTATACCACTGATTTTTACCATCGTGCTGATGGTGGTCTTCAACCGACCCGCCAAGCATACTCTGCCGCTGACATGGCTTCTGTCCTGCATCATCGCGTTCATCATTTGGAAAATGAACTTTATGGATATGGCAGCCTACACCCTTACCGGCTTCCTGAGCGCTCTTGAGACGCTTTGCATCATCTTCGGCGCTATCCTTATTATGAACACCCTGAAACGCTCAGGTGCCATGTCGGCCATAAATCGGATGTTCGACGGCATCACCCCCGACGCCCGTATAAAGGCAATCATCATCGGCTTTGTGTTCGGTGCGTTCATCGAGGGCGCCGCCGGATTTGGCACCCCTGCCGCCTTGGCGGCACCATTGCTGATCAGCGTGGACTTCCCGCCCTTGGCCGCCGCTACCGTGGCACTGATTTACAACTCTGTTCCCGTGTGCTTCGGCGCTGTGGGCACCCCCACCAACACCGCTTTTACCACCGTTCGTGACGCGGTAATTGCCGGAGGAGTGGACCCCGAGGCATGGAAGATGTCTCTGACTTTCTGGTCTGCCGTCTCTATGGCAATCGGTGCGTTTATAATCGTCTTCGTGGGTATATGCGTGTTAGTGAAGCTGTTTGGCAGGAACAAGTCTTTTAAAGACGCTCTGCCGGTAATTCCGTATATTATATTCATTGTGTCCGTGTTTGACATTCTGTACCTGCTCATAGCCCGCTTCATCGGACCCGAGCTGGTTTCCCTGGTTGCCGCCATTGTGACACTGTTCGTTTCATTGTTCACCGCCAAGGTCGGATTTCTTCAGCCCAAGGAGATCTGGACTTTCGCCGACAAGTCCGAGTGGGACTCAAGCTGGCTGTCCACCACCGAAGTGCCCGAGCCCAAGATTAGCGATATGTCTCTAATCAAAGCGTGGATTCCCTACATTATCATTGTGACCGTTCTGGTAATCACCCGTGTGTGCCAGAACCTGGGCATGAACTGGGCAAACGCCATGAAGACATTCACCATAGGCAGCGGCAGCAGCGGACTCATTCTGGGTCAGAACTGGAACTACGCCATTCTTTGGAGCCCCGGCATCGTGTTTATCGTTGTGGCTCTGATTACCATCGCCATCCATCGTATGAAAGGTGAAGCCGTCAAGGGCGCCTGGGCTGACACCGGCAAGCAGGTATCAGGGGATGCCATAGCCCTCCTGTTCGGAATTGCCACGGTTAACATCTTTCGCTACACCAACGTCTCAGCCCCCGATGCCATGGACGGCTCCATGCTGTACGTTATGGCTCGCGGTATGGCCGACCTCGCCGGTCAGGCTTACCTCGCCGTGGCTCCTCTGATCGGCGCGCTGGGAGCTTTTATGTCCGGCTCCAACACGGTGTCCAACACCCTGTTCTCATCTCTGCAGTTTGAGACCGCCACTCTGGTGGCCCTGCCTCAGATTTTCATCGTAGCTCTGCAGAATAATGGCGGCGCTATCGGCAATATGGTTTGCGTGAACAATGTGGTGTCCGCGTGCGCCACCACCGGCACCGTAGGCAGAGAGGGCAAGATTATCCGCAGCAACGCCATACCATGCGTGATATACTGTCTCGTTGTGGTGATTGTATTTGCTGTCGCCATCCTGATGGGTGTCGATCCTATGCCTCTGAGCGTCTGATTTGCTGTTGTATGTCGGAGCGCCGCGACAGTTTGACTATGTTCTGCTGTCACGCGCGGAGAAACGGCGGCGGATATTGAAAATATTTTGAAAGATAAGCGGAAATATATAACTATATAAGAAATACTGTTTCGGAAAGGAATGTGATAATTATGAAGCATTTGAAAAAAATTCTGTCAGCAGCGCTGGCGGCAGCTATGCTTACGGCGGCAGTGCCGACGGTTTCGTTTGCCGCGCCGGAGAGCGAGAGCACTCGTCCGTCGATAACAAATCCGGTCGAAGCCGGAGAAAACTATACCGGCGGCATTGACGCGATTGACTGGGGCGATACCGACTGGGGCGCGTTTGAGGACGTTGACTGGACGGAAGCCGAAAACAAGACAGCGGACGAGCTTGCGGCGACGCTTGAGAGCGCGGATATAAATGTTCTGAATCTCGGCAATGAGCAGCTGGTATTCAGTGAGACGAATGAGGTGTCCGAATCGACGGAAAATTTTGGCGGCATAACGATCGAAGGCGAAGTGATAAAATTTCCCGAGGGCGACATGGCGTTAATTACGTCGGCGGATACGGATATTTGGTTACAGTCCGACGCCGAAATTAACATTCCGGATAATTCGTCCGTACTGATAATCAATGTGTCACAGGAAAGCGAAAGCTCAAGTATTTTCGGCAGTAATTTTAATTTGACAATAAACACGAATAACAGCGGTAATCTGGCTGCGGTAAATCTTCACGCCACAGAGTCAAGCTTCGGTATTATCGCGGACAGTCTGAGCATTTGCGGAGGCGGAGTTGTCGCGGCGGTAAGCGGAGAAGCGCCGACGGCTTCCGCCGGCATATTCGCTTACAACTCGATAAGTGTAAATAAAGCAACGCTTATAGGCACATGTTTGACAAGAGACGCTCAACAGTGCGTGGGTATCGATATACAGGATCAATCTTCCGACATTTTATCCGCGAACTGCGTTTTATCCGCCGAGGACGGTGCTCTTGTCATCGGCGTGGGCGGCGAGTCATCGCTGCTCTCACGTGGAATACTGACCAACAGTATATCGGCGAAAAACGGCTCGGAAATTTACGCCTACGGAGGCAATGTGCCGGGTAATGACGGCGATCCCGACAACGATATGCGCACCATAGGTCTCGAAATTATGGAGGGGACAAACAAAAGAAAAATAACCGTTGATAACGGCAGCGCGATTTACGCGTGCGCGGGTAACGGCGAATACGGATACGGCATATCGGAATATTACCACAACTATGGCGAGGAGGACGCCTCGACTGTAGAATACGGCGGTGTGGAGTTCGTCGTTGACGAGAGCGAAAACGCCGAACCGTCGGAAATAATCGCGGCAGGCAACAACGACGCTTATCATCAGCGGCGCGTATATGATGTCGGAATCAGCAAAACACAGTACAAAGATCCGACGGGTAACGTGACCGTAATGGGAAGCCGCAAAACGGACGGCAGAAACGCGATTGTGACGTATTTCAATTCCCGTGAGCACAAGTATATGTACGCTTACCATACAAGCGTAGATTATTTAAAAATCACACGCGGAGAAGCAGCCGACTACTTTCTTGTATATAAGCCCGATGAAGGAGCGTTATATAAAAATAACGGCGAAAAGCTCGAAAACTTCCCCGGCGCAATATGCGAAGGCGATACCCTTACGCTTACGAATGATTTTCATTTTGAAACCAACTGCGGAATTGGACTGTATCTGTTTTCCGGCACAACGCTTGTAGTTCCGGAGGGCGTAACGGCAAGCGTAATGAGCGGAGATAATCCGGATAATATGAACTCCGCAGCTCTTGTGTATAACGGCGGCTGCAATCTTGAAATTGACGGCTTATTTACCGCGACAAGCAGAGGTGCGAGTACGGGGAGCAGCGGCATTCTCGGCGGCGGCGGTACACTATCCATATCCGGAAAAGGAAAACTGTACGCGACAGGCGGGGATGTGATCGACGCATCGGCTTCGACTGTGATTTCGGCGGGTATAAGCTCAGACGGCGATATAAGCATACGCGGTACAGCCGTAAGAGCATATTCAAGATATGTTTCACTCAAGCCTCAGGAAGAGGGAACGGAGCCCCAAAACGGAATGAGCGTAGGCATGTTTGTCGACAGAGTTTTTGCCGGTGACGGCGCGGATGTGCACGCCGAAGGCGAAGGCGGCGGAGAGAATATAATGACATACGGCTGTATTGCAAAAGATGTCACGTCGGAAGGGAGCAATTTTGGGGCATACGTCATCGAAGATTCTTATTGCGACCTTTCCGCGGGGCTTGCGCTGAAACAAAACGCAATATCTTTGAACGCCTTTGACGGCGGTAAAATCGACTGTGAATCTCTTAATTATGCTTCTGCGGAATCATTCGGATTGTGCGAGCAAGACTCGACGGAGGAGAGCGGTCCCGTTTTGATTTTTGTTGACGGCGACGGGTCGGCTATTAAATTTTTAGGAGTGGGCGCTGCCGTAAAGCTACGGAACGAGCCTGTGGGAAGCTATACCGTGAAAGGCAGCCAAACGGATGGCAGCGTTACATTTGATAAGGATCAAGCGGGTTACGTTCGCTCTGACGGCTTGCCGGTTAACACTGTGGAGTTCACAACCACACCGATAGCCGACTATGGCATATATTATGACGCCGAGGCGGGATTCCGCAAAAACAATAAGGACGGCGAGGCTCTTTCCGACGCGGAGCTCCCCAGAGGAATGAGCGCGGACGGCAGCGTTCTCACCCTTGACAATGTTGTGTTCGAGTCAAGCAGCAGCGTCGCCCTCAGGATCGGCGAAGGCGTTACGGTAAAGGTGCCCGAAGGCAAGACTTCCGGCTTAGGGGCATCTCCGACTGCCGAGTCCGAAATGACCTTCGCGCTGGTCGGAGAAGGCGGCAACACTTTGGAAATTGACGGAGGCTTGCTCGCCGCGGCTTACGGCTTCGGCGACAGCGCCACTAATGTTGCAGGCATATTCTCATATGGTGATATGACGATAAAGGGCTCGGGAGATATTACAGTCTATGAAAAAAACGGCACGGGTTACTCATACGGAATGATGTCGAACAAAAATTTCATTTTTGACGGCACGGTGAGCGTGTCCGCCTTCTCTGTCGCTCCTGAGGTCAGAGAGAATAATTTCCCAATCTGCGGCGTTGCGGCAGAGGGCATTAAGATGAAAGGCAACTCTCATCTTGACACAAGCCGTTGCGAAAACTCAAAAGCTATCATGATAACGAACGGCGGAAACATCATAGCCGAGGACACATCATTTATCGAAGCGGAAGGCGGCATCGTAATCTACGGAAACGATGAAAAATTCCCCGGCTCTGTCACGACCAAGGATAACGCGATAATATCGGCTCACGCAAAAAGGCTCAACTTCGCGGACGCTTCCGATGATGACGACGCCCCGGGCATAATCGCGTGGATCTACGACGACGAGACAGGGGAATTTGAGGACGGCAAGGCGACGATTACCGTGAAGAACAATTCGTCTGTCACCGCGACCGGTCAAGGCTCGGCTGTTTGGGGCGTGAGCGCCTCGGACGGCGTTACCGTTACCGGCTCGACCGGCGATTATGACGGCGAGGTTGAATATGACGGCTTTGCATACGTCATACCCGGCACGGACACCCCCGCCGAGAGCGTTACGTTTACCGACGCGACCCGACCCGAGGAGCATATGCTCTACTTTGACGGCGAGACAAGCAAGCTCTATACCGAATATGACTACGAGACCGGAGAGTTCGGGGACCCGATCGAGGTGTTCGGCGCAGTGTGCGACGGAAAAACGCTTACGCTCACATCGGATTTCAAATTTGTCACGAATTACGCGGACGGACTGCACTTAAGCCCCGGCACGACGCTTTATGTTCCGGCGGGAGAAAGCCCCGAGATTTACAGCGCATATTCGGGAGTTGACAAGACGGAAGCAGCCGACGGGGCGGTGGCGCTCTATTGCTCGGGCGACAACACTCTCAAAATAGACGGAAATCTTACGGTGACAGCCGGCAGCGTCCGAAACACCAACAGTTACGCTATCGCGGGATACGGAATTAAGATAAACGGCAGCGGTATGCTTTTGGCGGGCGGCGGAGACGCGATATATGACGAGACTCTCGGCGAGGCTGACGAAAACGCGGACGGATATTCCTGCGGAATTATATCCTACACAGATATGACTGTCTCGGGAACCACAGTAGTCGCTTATGCGGGAGACGCGTTCTCGGGAAGCGTAGGATTGTCGCTCGATATACCCACAAAGCTTACGATTGACAGCTCCGCTTACGTTACGGCGGTAAGCAATGTAGACGGCAACCATATGGGCATAGGCTGTAACGTGCATAACCTTGAGATAAAAGACAACTCAAAGCTGGACGTTTTTGCGGTATCATCGGGCACGAAACGCGCAACGGGACTTGTGGTCTATCATGACGAGCAGGGCAAATACGGAGAGATTAAACTCTCAAACAACAGTTCAATAAACGTCTCGGCGACCGGAAGCTATGCCCAATGCTACGGAGTTGAGCCGTTTGAAGCCGAAAATTCGACCATTGATATCAGCATAGACAGAAGCAGCACGTTTACCGCAGAGGGCGGAACCGCCGCGTCGAAGTACGCGAGGTTCGGCGGTGTGAAAACAATGTCCGACGGAACCGAGGTATCGTACAACGAGGAAAAACAGACCTATGTTGACTCAAACGGAGATGATGTAAAGAAGGTGACGCTCGCTCCTCGCTCATCATCCTCCACCGGCAGAGGAGGCGGCTTTAGCTCCGCGTCTCCGACAGCTTCCCCGACCGCGGCGCCGACAGACGCGCCTCAGGCTACGAGCGCTCCCGAAGCGACAAAACCGTCGGGAACAGGCGCGCTTCCGTTTACCGACGTTAACGAGGTAGACTGGTTCTATGACGCGGTAAAGGCGGCGTACGACAAGGGAATTATAAACGGCGTGAGCGATACCGAATTTGCGCCGAATGAGGGACTCACGCGCGGAATGTTGGTTACTATAATCGGACGCGCGGACGGCTTCACTCAGTCAAACGGAGCTTTGCCCGGCGATGTCGATATGAACCAATACTACGCGCCGTATATCGCGTGGGCTGCCGCAAACGGCATAGTGAACGGCTTTGAGGACGGCACGTTCAGACCCGACGAAAACGTTACGCGTGAGCAGACCGCGGCGATACTTTACAGGTATATGCAGTATAAGGGCGCGGATGTATCGGTCGGCGAGGACACCAATATATTGAGCTATACCGACGCAAGCGAGATAAGCGAATATGCAATCCCCGCGATACAGTGGGCGTGCGGAGCGGGGGTTATAAACGGCTATCCCGACGGCACTCTCGCGCCGACGGCGGGCATAACCCGTGCCGAGTTCGCGATGATGATAAGCGCGATGTCGCTGCTGTAAATAAATTCTAATTGATTGATATCCGGTCTGCGCCGATTGCAGACCGGATATTTTTCTTTTCGGATACTGTTTTATCTCACGCTGCCCTTGCCGCGCTTTTTTAATTTTGCGGAAATTTTGAAAATTAGATAAATTAAATATTGATAATTAAAAATCAATGTGATATAATCTATTTAATCGTTTGTGTAAATTTTTGGGAATATAAAAGACTATATTTCGGTAAATTAAGTATATACTTTCCTTAGGGGGATTTTATGGGTATATTTAAGACAATAAGGGAAGAGGTAAACGTCGTGCTGGAGCGCGACCCGGCGGCGAGAAGCCGCGCACAGGTGTTTTTCCTCTATCCCGGAGTTAAAGCCGTTACCAAGTATCGAATTGCACACAGGCTGTACGAAAAGGGGCATTACTTTCTTGCCGACTGGCTTTCCAAACGCACGCGCAAAAAGACGGGCATTGAAATTCACCCCGCCGCGCAAATCGGCAAGGGCGTTTTCATAGACCACGGAATGGGCGTGGTGATAGGCGAGACTGCACAAATTGGCGACAACTGCACGATTTATCAGGGCGTGACGCTCGGCGGTACGGGTAAGGAAAAGGGCAAACGCCACCCGACGGTCGGCAACAATGTTATGATAGGCTGCGGAGCTAAGGTCCTCGGACCCGTCAGAATAGGCGACAACAGCAAGGTTGCCGCAAACGCGGTAGTGCTTACCGACATTCCGCCGAACAGTACCTGCGTCGGCGTTCCGGCGAGGGTGGTAAGGCTCAACGAGGTGCGCGTCGCGTCGGCGGTTGCGTCGGTTGACCGAATAGATCTCGACCAGATACATATTCCCGACCCCGTGGCTATGGAGCTTTGCAGACTTGACAGAGAAATTGAGAAACTTAAAGAGCGGAAAGGCGATAACAATGAAACTTTATAACACTTTGCACAGGGCGAAAGAGGAATTTGTGCCTATCAAAGAGGGCGAGGTAAAAATGTATTCCTGCGGTCCGACGGTATATAACTTTTTCCACATCGGAAACGCGCGCCCCTTTATAATCTTTGATACTTTAAGGCGTTATCTGGAGTACAGAGGCTATAAAGTTACTTTTGTGCAGAATTTTACCGATATTGACGATAAGATGATAAACAAAGCAAACGAACTTGGCATTTCGGTTCGTGAGCTTGCGGACAAATATATAGAAGAATATTTTACCGACGCGCGCGGCCTGGGTATCAAAAAGGCGAGCGTACACCCCAGAGCGACCGACAATATAGACAGCATAATAAGTCTGGTCAGCACGCTTGTTGAAAAGGGCTACGCATACGAGCGCGGCGGAAGCGTATATTTTTCGACAAAGAAGTTTAAAGAATACGGCAAGCTGTCGCATCAGCCGCTTGAGGATTTGGAGAGCGGCGCGAGAATCGATATAAATGAGGACAAAGACGACCCGATGGACTTCGCGCTCTGGAAATGCAAGAAGGAGGGCGAGCCTTTTTGGGAGAGCCCGTGGGGTGAGGGTCGCCCGGGCTGGCACATAGAGTGCAGCGCGATGGCGAATAAGTATCTCGGAAAGACCATCGACATCCACAGCGGCGGAAAAGATTTGATATTTCCCCACCACGAAAACGAGATAGCCCAGAGCGAGGCGGCAAACGGCGAGCCGTTCGCCCACTACTGGCTCCACAACGGCTATATAAATATTGACAACCGAAAAATGTCGAAGTCGCTCGGCAACTTTTTCACGGTTCGTGAGATTTCCGAGGAGTTTGATTACAAGGTAATCCGCTTCTTTATGCTGTCGGCGCACTACCGCAGCCCGATAAATTTCAGCAAGGAGCTTATGACCGCGGCAAAGTCTGGACTTGACAGAATCTACACCTGCCTTGAAACGCTGGAGTTTTTAAAGGCTTCGGCGGGCGATGGCGAGGACACGGAGTATATAAAGACCGTGGACGCGCTCAAGGATAAGTTTATAGCCGCCATGGACGACGACCTCAACACGGCGGACGCGATTTCGGCGGTGTTTGAGATTGTTTCGGAGGCGAATAAAAGGCTTGCGTCCTGCGAAAATCCGCCCAAAGGCGCAATCGAACATACGATTTCGGTTCTCGATGAGCTGTGTGGGGTTCTGGGTCTTTCAAAGGACGGCGGCGAGGATGAGCTTCCGGCGGAGGTGCGCGCCCTGCTCGACGAACGCGCGGCGGCGCGAGAGAGGCGAGACTGGGCGAAGTCGGATGAGATAAGGGATACCCTCAAAGGTATGGGTATAACCGTAAAGGACACCAAGCAGGGTCAGCAGGTCGTGAGGGAATAGTTATGCTGAACGAGATTTTGGACAATTTTCACATAGAAAGCTCGGTTAACATAAAACAATATTCTCCGCTCGACTTGGCTTATATAGGCGACTGCGTGTATGAGTTGTTTGTCAGAACGTACTTGCTTAAGAACGGGAAACAGCCGGTGAACAAGCTGCACAAAAGCGCGGTTGCGCTGGTCAACGCTTCCAGGCAGGCGGAGTACGCGCACGCGATTTTGGACAAGCTGACCGAGGAGGAAACAGACATATACAAGCGAGGCAGGAACACCAATTCAAAACCGCCAAAGAATGCGGATTTGACCGATTACAAGGCGGCGACGGGCTTTGAGGCGCTACTGGGATATTTGTATCTTATGCGCCGAAGCGACAGGATAGCCGAGCTTTTGAACTGCGTTTTGGTATAGCGCTTTTCAGGCATTTTACATATTTCTTAAACTAAAAGGAGTATTAAAATGCTTGGAAAAATACCGACATATTTGAAAATAATTTTCGGCGCGGCTCTTATGGGATTTGTTCTCGAAGTGTTTTTCGTGCCGGTCAGGATTACGGTAGGCGGCGTCAGCGGAATAGCGACTGTCGTTCATTATATAAGCGGTCTGCCGGTAGGCCTTTTGATAGTGCTTATGAATATACCGATTTTTATTCTCGGACTTTATAAGTTCGGACATAAATTTATAATCGGTTCCTTTGTGGGAATGGGCGTTATGTCGCTCAGCGCAGACCTTTCCGCGTATTTGCCGATACAGATGGACGATATAATTTTGTCCTCGGTTTTCGGCAGCGTGCTGTACGGCGTAGGAATGGGCATAGTCCTCGAAGCGGGAGCTTCCACAGGCGGCACCGACATTGTTGCAAAGTATATTTTCCGCCGCGCGGGCGGAGCGTCGCTCGGCTCGGTGATACTCTATATAGACGCTTTTGTGATTTCGGCGGCTGGACTTGTGTTCAAGAGCTTTAACGTAGTGCTGTATTCGGTTATTTCTCTGTATGTCAGCACATATGTTATAGATATAATTGTCGAGGGATTTAACGTATCCAAGACCGCGATAATAATTTCGGAAAAGAGCGGTGAAATTGTCTCGGCGATATTTTCCGATTTGGCGCGCGGGGTCACGCAGCTGAGTGCGGTGTCCGCCTATACGGGGCGGGACAAACGGGTTTTGCTTTGCGTGATTGGCAGACATCAGGTAAATAAATTAAAATTATTAATAAAATCCATAGACCCCGAAGCCTTTGTAGTGCTTATGAGCGCGAGAGAGGTTTTGGGAAACGGATTTAAAAAAATAACGGAAGGAGAATAATTATGAATTCTGAAAAAATCGACCAACTCCGAATAAACGCCGCGCATATACGAAAAATGGCGCTTGAAGGAGTACACAGTGCGGCGGCGGGACACCCCGGCGGCTCTCTTTCGATAGCCGACATTCTGGCGTATCTCTATATGTGCGAAATGAATGTTGACCCGAAAAATCCGAAGATGGAGAACCGCGACAGGTTCGTCCTCTCGAAAGGACACTGTGCGCCCGCGCTCTACGGCGCGCTTGCCGAGCGCGGCTTTATACCAAAGGAGGACATAAAGGGTCTGCGTCATACCGACAGCTATCTTCAGGGTCACCCCGATATGAAGGGCGTTCCCGGAGTGGATATGTCGACAGGCTCGCTCGGACAGGGAATCAGCGCGGCTAACGGAATGGCTCTCGCGGCAAAGCTCGACAATAAGGATTACAGAGTTTACACCATATTGGGCGACGGCGAGTCGGAAGAAGGTCAGGTTTGGGAGGCGGCTATGTTCGCGGCTCATTACAAGCTTGACAACCTCACCGCTTTTCTCGACTTCAACGGACTTCAGATAGACGGCGACATAACAAAGGTTATGAACCCGACCCCGCTCGACAAGAAGTTTGAGGCGTTCAACTGGAACGTTATCACGATTGACGCGCACGACTTCAATCAAATTGAGGACGCTGTAAACAAAGCCAAGGCGACAAAGGGCAAGCCCACTTTGATTCTCGCAAAGAGCACAAAGGGCAAGGGCGTTTCCTTTATGGAGAACAACGCGGGCTGGCACGGCAAGGCTCCGAATGATGAGGAGTACGCTCAGGCGATAGCCGAGCTTGACGCATACATAGAGAGTATAGGAGGTGCGAAATAATGGCTGAGAAAATGGCAACCAGAGAGGCTTACGGAAAGGCGCTTGTGGAGTTCGGTGCGAACGAGAATATCGTCGTGCTTGACGCAGACCTTTCAAAGTCCACAAAGACAGACGGTTTTAAGGTTACATACCCCGAAAGATTCATAAATATGGGTATCGCCGAGGGAAATATGATGTCTACCGCAGCAGGTCTTGCGACGTGCGGAAAAATAGTTTTCGCAAGCTCGTTTGCGATGTTTGCGGCTGGCAGAGCGTTTGAACAGGTCAGGAACTCAATCGGTTATCCGCACTTGAACGTTAAGATAGGCGCGACCCACGCGGGAATTTCGGTAGGCGAGGACGGCGCGAGCCATCAGTGCCTTGAGGACATCGGAATTATGCGTACAATTCCGGGTATGGTTATATTAAACCCCGCCGACGCGGTAGAGTCGAGGCTTGCGGTCAAGGCGGCGATAGACTATAACGGTCCCGTATATCTGAGATTCGGCAGACTTGCGGTGCCGACTATCTTTGACGAGAACTATACGTTTGAGATTGGCAAGGGCGTGAAGCTGTCGGACGGCAAGGACGTTACGATTATAGCGACGGGTCTGCTTGTTCCCAACGCAATCGAGGCGGCTGCCGCGCTTGCGGAGCAGGGAATCAGCGCGCGCGTTGTAAATATGCCCACGATAAAGCCCATCGACCGTGATATAATCATAGCGGCGGCTAAAGAGACGGGTGCGATAGTTACAGCCGAAGAGCATAACGTGATAGGCGGCTTGGGTTCGGCTGTTGCCGAAGTATTGGTCGAGGAATGTCCGGTTCCGATGCTCAGAGTCGGTACTCAGGACGTTTTCGGACGTTCGGGCAAGCCTTACGAACTGCTTGAACTGTACGGACTTGACACCAAAACCATTGTCGAAAAGGCGAAAGCCGTAATTTCAAAAAAATAATTTGGTATCTCTGAATCCCAAAAGCCGATATAATGCGGCTTTTGGGATTTTCTGCGGTCAAAAAAATAATTCGGGAATAAATTTATTATGCAAAAACGCGAAGACGGATATTTAATAGGATTTGATGAATACAAATATATATTTAACGTAATCTTCTCGATGAGAGATAACAACACCATGAGCAGATATGATATAGAACGCGCTTTGGAGGAAAAAGAGTTTACTCCTGAGTTTTTAAAGCGCGCCCATAACGCAGAGATGCGCACGATGACAAATATTTTTTATATGGATATTTTAAAAAATATTTTCGGCAGCGAGGAATTTTTGAAATCGTGTACGGGACCTTATGACGTTGTAAGCTTCGTAGAGCTGTATGTGGATAATGTGAACGACGTGTTAAACAGTATGGCGTTTAAAATGTTTGAGGTAAGGACCAAATTCAGCGGAAGGCGTGTGCTGGTCTTTAATGAATACAAATTCAGATGTATTATCCTGCATTTGATTGAGCTTGCGCTGTACGGCAACAGCTCCAAAAACGGGGTTGTGTATCTGAGTGACGACGGCGACGACTTTGTGACAATCTCGGTTGCGGCGAGCGAACGCTTTGAAAACAGAACGCTCGGCGACAGCACGCTTGGCGAAGCGTCGGACGATTTGCGCGGCATAACCGATTTGAGGCTCAGAAGAGCGGGCGGGCTTGTCGTGCTTGACAGATTTGCAAAAGATTTGGGCGGCGAGCTTTGCCGAACGCTTTACAGAGGCGACGCAAGGTATGCGGTCAGAATACCAAAGAAATTCGATGACGCCCGATTGAACGACGTTAAGAGAAATCTCAGCTTTTCGACCCTTGAAATAAGGCGCTTCTTTGAAATGCTGAAGGCGGCGGAGGACGCGGGCGGCGCGGTCACGGGCTTCGGCGGTGAAAATAAGTGTTAAATATAAATTGCGGTTTGTTTACCAAGACACAGTAACCGCTGTGCCTTGTTTTTTTGCGACCTCGGCGCATTTTGCGGATGAACTCTCTCAAAAGACACATAATTTGTAAAAATCATATAATAAGTCGGCGAAAATGCCGTCTTTTTTTGTTTATTCAGTCAATATTTTATTGACAACGGCGGGCTTATATGATAAAATCAACATAGGATTATGATGCTATAAATCAGTGTATTTAAAGACTTTCAAATATTCAGCATTAAAGGAGAGATTGAATTGGCGGTATTGGTATGCGGAGGAGCGGGATATATCGGAAGCCACACCGTGGCGGAGCTTCTGGCGCGCGGTGAGGAGGTCGTCGTTGCGGACAATCTTCAAAAGGGACATAAGGACGCGGTCCTCGGCGGACGGCTGATGATAGGCGACTTGCGCGACGGAGAGTTTATGGACAGGGTTTTCACCGAAAACGAGATTGAGGCGGTAATTCAGTTTGCCGCGGATTCTCTTGTCGGCGAGAGTGTCGGCGACCCGCTCAAATATTACAACAATAATGTGGTTTCAACGCTCTGCCTGCTCGGAAAAATGAAGGAGTACGGCGTGGATAAGATAGTGTTTTCCTCGACGGCGGCGACCTACGGCGAGCCAGAGAGTATTCCTATTTTGGAGAGCGATAAAACCGAGCCTACAAACCCCTACGGCGAAACAAAGCTGGCGGTTGAAAAGGCTCTCAAATGGGCGGACAACGCCTACGGTATCAAATATACGGCTCTGCGTTATTTTAACGCGGCGGGCGCGCACATAAGCGGAAAAATAGGCGAGGACCACACCCCCGAAACGCACCTGATACCGATAGTGCTTCAGGTCGCGCTCGGTCAGCGGGAGCATATCGGCATTTTCGGCGACGATTACAAGACCGAGGACGGAACCTGCATCCGCGATTATATCCACGTTACCGATTTGTCGGACGCGCACATACTCGCGCTGGACAAAATGAGAAAGACCGGCACGAGTGGAACATATAATCTCGGCAACGGAAAGGGCTTTTCGGTCAAAGAGGTAATCGAGATTGCGCGCGAGGTCACGGGTCATCCAATACCCGAAAAAATCGAAGCGAGGCGCGCGGGAGATCCGGCGGTTTTGGTCGCGTCGTCCGAGAAGGCGAAGAAAGAGCTTGGCTGGAAGCCGAAGTACAACGACCTTAAAACAATTATTTCGACCGCGTGGGAGTGGCATAAAAATCATCCTAACGGATACGGCGACAAATAAAGCCGTTTGACTTGGTATAAAAATTTTTATTAAAGGGAGAGATACATTATGGCGGTAAATGTTGTAAACGAAGCGAAAAGATGTCTGCACTGCAAGAAGCCGATGTGCCGCACCGGCTGTCCTATAAACACAAATATTCCCGAAATGATACATATGTTCTTAAATCACGAGATGAATGAGGCGGGCGCGATGCTGTTTGAGAACAACCCGCTTTCGGTAATATGCTCTCTTGTGTGCAATCACGAAAATCAGTGCGAGGGTCACTGCGTTCTGGGGCGCAAAGGCTCGCCGGTCACGATAAGCAGTATCGAAAACTATATTTCGAGCAGCTATTTCGACAAATTAAAGGTTGAGAAAGCGCCGTCAAACGGAAGAATGGTCGCCATCGTAGGTTCGGGTCCCGCGGGAATAACGATTGCGATAACCCTCGCAAGGCGCGGCTACGAGGTCACAGTCTTTGAAAACAAGGATATGATAGGCGGCATTTTACGTTACGGAATACCCGCGTTCAGACTTCCCAAGGACATTCTGACAAAATATAAAAAGCATATGCTCGATTTGGGAATAAAAATACGCCCCAACGCGCCGATTGGCGGAGCGATAGGCATTGACGAGATTTTCCGCGACGGCTATGACGCGATTTTCATAGGAACGGGCGTATGGAAGCCCAACAGTCTGCATATAAAGGGCGAAAGTCTCGGACACGTTCACTATGCGGTTGCGTACCTGATAAACCCTGACGAGTACGACCTCGGCGACAGGGTTATCGTGATAGGCGCGGGCAACGCGGCTATGGACGCGGCAAGAACCGCAATCCGTCACGGAGTCCGCGAAATTACGGTGTATAACCGAAGCGACAAGGTGGCGGCGAGCGTCCGCGAGTACGAGTACGCGAAGATAGACGGCGTTGATTTTGTCAACTGCAAGATGCCGGTCGAGATTACCAAAAAGGGCGTAATTTTCAGAGATACCAAGGTTGACGAAGAGGGCAACATAGAGGGAATAGAGGGTACCGAGAAGCTGTATGAGGCGGATTCGGTCATAATATCCATAAGTCAGGGACCTAAGGATATGATAGTTTCCACAACAAAGGGTATCGAAACAAACAAGCGCGGACTCCTCATAACCGACGAACACGGCGAAACCACGCGTCACGGCATATTTGCGAGCGGCGACGTTGTAAAGGGCGCGAAAACGGTGGTTGAAGCCGTTAAATACTCAAAAGAGGTTGCCGATGCGATAGACGAGTATTGCATGAGCCTCGATAAGAAAGAGGCTGAGGAATAAAAATAAAAAACGGAGGGCTTTTAGCTATGAGAAAAGTAAGTTTTAAAATAATTTGTTTGGTGGTGGTTCTTTTGACGGCTTTCTCCGGTTTTTCGGGCTCGGTCTTTGCCGCCGGAGAACATTCGATAGTTATAGATTACGACAGTACGCTCGGCTCTGTGGAGGTTACGACCGGCACGGCGGCTTCGTCGGTCGAGATTATGGCGGAAGGCATTGCTTATGATTCGATTTGGCACGCGAACAAAGCGCTTTCGGCAAATGTGCCGGTTGAGGTTATGGACGGAATAACCATAACCCCCGCCGAGAATTTTACAACGGTCAACTCAAAGCAAACTTTTAATTCGATTGAATTCAATGGTGCGATAAAGGGTGCGAATAACGGCAAGGTTACCGAAAGCGGCGCCGAGGGCGTGGTTTTCAGGGTGGACGTTGAGAAAACGGGTACGATTTATTTCGCCGTGTCGCTTGCAAACACCAAAGGAGCAGCAGCCGTAAACGTCAAGGATATAAACACAAAAATACTCGACTATACCAACAATACCGGAGATACGGTCAACGATATGAACGTATGCTCCTTCGATGTAACGGCGGGCGAGTCGTATTACTTCTGGCCGACGGGTACAAAGCCCAACACCTTCGGCGCGGTATTTAAGGAAAAGACAATCGTAAGCGCGCAGACAGGCGACAGCGTTACGGTAAAATCCACGCCCGGCAGCGGAAATTATATAGGCAACGTAAGGCTCGGCGACGAGACGGTTGCTCTTAATAAAAACGAGGGAATGACAGAGTGTACCTTTGTTATGCCCGACAGCGACGTTGAGCTGTTTGTGGACTTTATCTCAAAGTCGGTTAACGACGAGGTTCAAAAGGTGCCGTTTTCCGAAATAAAGGGCAGTAACGCGTCCGAAAGCACGGTTTATGAAAATCTGGCGCTGTTTGACGGCTATAATATTTCGGGAGCGGGCTATGCCGATGTAAGCTGGGAGTCCTCCAACGAGGACGTAATAACCGTGAGCGGAGAGGTCAATGCGCTGTCTGTCGACACGCAGGTTGATTTTACCGCGGTGTTCACATGGCAGGACTACCCGAATTTAAGGCTTACAAAGACGTTCCACCTCACGGTCCCCGCCGACAATGACGACAACGCGGCGGTGGAGGCGGCAAAGAACGCGCTGACGCTGGGCGATACCTCGGCGGTCAAGAAAAATCTGGAGCTTCCGACGAGCGGAATAAGGCACACGCAGATTACATGGTCGAGCAGCAATCCCGACGTGGTAAGCGCGGACGGCAAGGTAACCCCTGTATGGGAGCAAAGCACGACTGTAACTTTGACCGCTGAGATTTCGAGAGGAAGCGTCTCTGCTCAAAAGGAGTTTACGATAGTTGTTCCCGCGCAGTACGCAATAACGGTAACCCGAATTGCGGTTTCGAGCGCGGACGGCAGCGTTACCGTAAAGCCCATGAACGGCGGATATGTCAGCCATATAATAATGACCGACAATATTGCAAACAAGAAGGACGAATCTCTGCTTGTTGCGGTATATGATGAAAATGAGGCTCTCGCGGGCGCGGGCGTAATTGCTCTCAAGGACGTTCCCGCCGAGGCACAGTCTCAGAACAACGGCGATACAATACTTTATCTCGACAAGCTGAATATGGATAAAATACCGGTTTTCGACGGCTGTACCGTAAAGGTGTTCGCGTTTGACAGTATGCAAAGCATAAAGCCTGCGACCTCACAGGCGGTATATGTCTATAACAGCGGCATCAAAAATAACCCCACGGTTTATGTGGCGGGCGATTCCACCGCCTGCACATATCCGGCTACGGGGTCGAACAACCGTTTCCCCCAGACGGGCTGGGCGGCGGTGCTCGGCGAATATTTCAGCGGCGTGACGGTAAAAGACTTGGCTATGAGCGGCAGAAGTTCGCTTGACTTTAGAAATGAGAAGAATTACAACACCATAAAAAACGGTCTTAAAGCGGGAGATTACTTCATAATCCAGTTCGGTCATAACGACGAAAAGGACGAAGCGGCGAGACATACCGACCCCACGCTGGACAGATTTACGCAGGGTTCGTATAAGAAAAACATTACCGACAACTATATAAACGTCGCGCTCGACAGGGGCGCAAATCCAATAATTACGACCTCGATAAGCCGACGTAAGGAGCATGACGCGGGTCTTGAGGCGTATGTGAACGCCGCAAAGGAGCTGGGCTATGAGCTTGGGCTCCCCGTGGTCGATTTGTATTCCAAGGTCAACGGCTACATTAACGAGGTGGGAAAAGATAAGGCGACAGACCTCTATAATTGGGTGAAAATACGGGATTCGCGCTTTGTCGATTTGTCCGTCGGAGAGTTTAAAAACTCTCAGTCTTATGATAGAACACCGGGCGGGGACTATTCAAAGATTGCGGATGGACATACCGTCAGTGATGATACCCATATCAACTACTTCGGCGCGCAGATGATTTCGCAGTGGTTCTGCGACGAGCTTGAGCGCATAGGGCATCCGCTCATCGAAAAGAGAAATTCTCATACCACCAAGATTGAGGATATTCCGAGCTACGCGGACGCGATGTCAAAATAAAATAATGGGAAACACATTTTCAATTATTTATGACATTGTAAAACAAATTCCGTACGGGAAGGTGGCGACATACGGTCAGATTGCCGCGCTTGCGGGCAATCCGCGCCTTTCCCGCGTGGTGGGCTACGCGCTCCACGCAAATCCCGACGGAGACAATATCCCCTGCTATCGCGTTGTAAACCGCTTCGGAGAGGTCAGTCCCGCGTTTGTGTTCGGCGGAGAGCAAATCCAGCGCGGTCTTTTGGAGAGCGAGGGGATAGAGTTTGACGAGGACGGCAGAATAGACCTCGAAAAATATATCTGGCGACCTGATGAACAGTAAAATAAAAGGCTTGGATTTATTTATAAATCCAAGCCTTTTTAAATTTTCAAATCAGAAATACGGTATAAATCCCTTTTTGGAGGGGAGTGCCGCAGACCAAAAGATTTTTGAGTATATCGTCGGGTTGCTGTCCGCCGAAACGATATACGGCTCGCAAAGCGGCAGCATTTTGTTCAAATCGTTCCAAAGCATTATTTTTATATACTCGTTCTCGCTGTCCGCCTCAAAATATTTATCAATAGGTATTGAATATATATTTTGGTCGGCGGCGCGGGTAAGTTCGGTCTTTTGCACTGTGTAATCGACCAGAACGCCGTCTGTGTATTTTGCGGTGACTGACGTAAAATTCAGATTTTCTTTAGGATACTCGCTGCCGACTTTTATGAAGATTCCGCTCTTATTGTATTCGATTATCTTTATTTTGCGAGAGTCGGGGTCGGGTGTTACCGTCGGCGACGGCGTAGGCTCTGTCGTCTGCGTAGGTGACGGCGAGGGGTCTGTTGTCTGCGTCGGCGACGGCGAGGGGGCTGTTGTCTGCGTCGGCGACGGCGAGGGTTCTGTCGTCTGCGTCGGCGACGGCGTAGGCTCTGTCGTCTGCGTTGGCGACGGCGTAGGCTCTGTCGTTTGCGTCGGCGACGGCGAGGGTTCTGTCGACTGTGTAGGTGACGGTGTAGGCTCTGTCGACTGTGTAGGTGACGGCGTAGGCTCTGTTGACTGTGTCGGCGACGGTGAGGGTTCTGTCGACTGTGTAGGCGACGGTGAGGGTTCAACCGTAGGCGACGGTGTAGGTTCAGGCGCAAATACAGCCGAAACCGTCACGTCTTTCTCCGGCATAACAAAGAAATATTGGTTTTCAAAAAAACTCACAACACTCGTATAAGGCGTGGTGTAGACTTCCTCGACATTGTAGCCCTCGTCGGGAATTGTTATGACCTCTATAAGGTCATACGCCTTTGCAGAAAGTCCTTCGCCCGTTATGCACGCGCTTTTAAATCCGAGCTTTGAGCCGTCCATCCACGCATAATACTTGTTCCCAGCCTGCGCCCGGATTTCAAACGTATATATTCCGCGCTGACTTACGCCTTCGGTGAACAAATCCGTGTCTGCGGAGTTGTCGTAAATATGCAGTGTTCTTTCGTTGGTGCTTCCGTAGACGAAAAGCTCCAATTTCAGTGTCGTATCTCTGCTCGGTGAAACCATAAACACCGAGCCTGACGGCTCTTCGCCGTCCTCAAACGGCTTAGCGGCGGTATTCGCGCTTGAACCGTTGTCGGCTCTGGCGACCGCAACGTCGTCGTAGGTTTCAACAGAGGTATCTTCGTCGTACATAGTCAGCGTACCGTCGCTGTCGTCCGTGCCGTTCAGATAAAACGTCTTTTTCCCGCCTATCTCGTCCCGATGCTCGGACACGTCCCAGACAATGGGCTTGCCCGACGCTGTTTCGCTATCCGTGTTGCTTACTCTGATAGAGCCGTGGGTTATGTTTTCGTCTATTGTGATGCCGTACACCGGTTCGGGAGTCGGAGTAGGCTCGACAGTCGGCGTAGGCGTGGGCTCGGTCGTTTCGGTCGGCGTAGGCGTAGGCTCGGCGGTTTCGGTCGGCGTGGGCGTAGGTTCTGTTGTCTGCGTCGGAGTGGGGTCAGCGCCGTCTCTCGTATAAGCTCCGCTTGCCAAATCGTTGGCGTATTCCTCAATGTGGGTATAGCCGCCCGTGTCCTTTTTCGCGGAGTCGTTCGAATTTTTGTTCGTGCCGTTTAAATCCTCCCACCTGTCGGGCAGACCGTCGCCGTCGGCGTCGGCTTCCTGCTCGCCCGGAGAAAGCTCGGGCAGACCGCCTGCGTCTGAGGGTCTGTCGATTATTCCTTTGTCGCCGTGACTGCCTGTGCCGTTTCTCACATCTTCAATCACTCTCGCGTCCAGAGAGTCGCGCGAAAGGCTGGCTCCCGCGCTTGCCAGAACGGACTCATACGCATCCTCCGCGCTCTGAGTGTTTATCGGATAATCCTCAAGAAATTTAAAATGCACGTTCTGCGCGTCGGGATTTTCGTTTATATCCAGATATTCTATACCTTTGGCGCTTGTGTCGCTCTTTCCCTCTGTCCAGACGTAATATTTTTGCGCCGTGCTGTCTTTGGTAACTCCCTGCGCGTTATTTTCGGTCACTGTCGTGCTTTGGTCCATATGGTTTCCGTCAAGATAAAGGTCGGTACTCCATAAGAATGTCTTGCCGTTTCCGGTCGAGGAGAGCTCATATATCTTGCTTTTAACGCCGCTTCCTGTGGCGGGACCCGGTTTGTAATAGCAGTTAACTATATTGACCGCCATAGCCGCCTGACCGCCGTATGCAGAGTTGCCGCCCCAGTTGTAGATAACATTATTGCGCCAGTCCGCAAGCTGTTGCTGCTGCGACATATCATAATCGCCGCTGTCCTCGCCCTGAAGCATTTTAAAGTCGCCTTCGGGCGCTCTTGGGTTCCTGCTCTTGTGGTGCGCCATAAGATTATGGTGGAAGCTCGCATTGCTGCCGCCCCATATTCCGCCGTAGCCGTGAGAACCCTTGGCGTGAAGCGAGTTGTTGAGACTTTCGGAGATTATGCACCACTGCATTGTAAAGTTTGTGTCTTCATAGAACGAGGCGCACTCGTCAACGCTCCAGCTTATCGAGCAGTGGTCAACTATTACGTTTTGTATTTTCCTTCCGCCCAGAGCGTCGTCCTCGACGTCGTTCTCGTCGCCCATCCTGAAACGGAGATAGCGGAGGATGACGTTGCTCGCTTCTATTTTGGTGTCGTATCCGGTGACGCAAATTCCGTCGCCCGGCGCGGTCTGACCGAGTATGGTCAGATTACTGCCCTTGATGCTGAGGCGCGACCGGAGGTGAATGTTTCCCGCAACGTCAAACACGACGATGCGGTTACCCTTTGAAACCGCGTCGCGAAGCGTACCCTTTGAGCCGTCGTCCTCAAGACTGGTGACGTGGTAGACCGTGGGCGACGAGGAAGCTCTCGCGCCCGTTGCGTACATACCGCCGCCCTCCGCGCCGGGGAACGCGGCAAGCCGCTCTCCCGCAGACGACGCGGACCTTACAAAGCCCTGCGGAAAAGAAAATATTATAATTATCAGAGATAATATAAAACAAAGTTTCTTTTTCATATTTACTCCTTTTATACTCCGTATGTTTCGGTAGGCGAGAGGTAATATTTCACCGATTGGACGAATATGCGCTTCCTACAAAAGAAAAATCTAAATAACTATATCACTTTTTGGCGGTATTTGCAATACAAATTTAAAAATTTTAATATTATTCTTTTGCGGCGAATATTATAGAACGATAAATATTATTAAAATTAAAGGAGAACCGAAAATGGAGAGAGAAACAAACCAAATGCAAAGCGGCAGCCACAAAGTGGTAATAGAGGAGCGCGGCTGCATAAAAATAACGGGAGTGGAGGACGTGGAGAGCTTTGAGGAGAGCGAAGTGACCGCCTACACGAATATGGGGGTTATGACTTTGCGCGGCTCGGATTTTAAAATAAACAAGCTGAACGTCGAAAGCGGGGAGCTTGTTATAAACGGCGAGCTTGACAGCCTGGCATACAGCGGCTCGTCGGGCGAAAAAGCAGGATTTTTCGGCAGACTTTTTAAGTAAAACATAATTAAAAAAGTAAAATAGGTCGAAAAAATGAATAAACAATAAAATTTTGTGGGAGAATACTTATGACGGTAACGGTTCTGGGACAGCTTTTGTTTTTGCTGTGGTCGCTTGCGGCGGGAGGAGCGATTGCTTTGCTCTACGATATTTTGCGCACTTCGAGGCGGGTCGTGAAAACTCCCGATGCGGTAATCACGCTGTCCGACGCTCTGTTCATACTTGCCGCGACGCTGATGCTTCTTTGCACCGCTTTTTTCAAAAACGGCGGCGAGGTGCGCTGGTACGGGATTTTGGCGACGGTGCTGGGCTTTGTTTTATACAAGCTCATATTTAAAGATTTTTTTGTGCGGCTTTTTGTAAGGGCGGTCGGAATTATAAAGCAAATTATAATTTTTTTGCTGAAAATAATTTTCTTCCCGATAAAAATTATCTTCAGAATTTTCGGGCGACCCGTGCGTTTTGTGGCGTGGCATACCGGCAAACTCGCGTCAAGCGTGAGGTCGCGGGTACGGGTGGTGCGCGACAGAGCGTTCATAAAAATGAAAAGCGGACTTTTGGGACTGCGAAAAAAATAATTGTTACAAAAACGTAAAAATAATATTACAAAAAGATTTAAAAAATGACAGAAAAACCGTTGACAACGCGTATTCAATAGGATATAATATTAACATAAATGTATGAGGTGGGATTTTTTTGACGCCTGGCAATAATCACAAGACCGGAAATAAAGCATATGGCAGTATGCCCGCGAAGAACGTCCGAAAGGGCGGCGGTTTTGATTTTTCCGTAATGTTCAAAAAAATTGGAAATATAGTTTTTATCGTTGTTATAGCCTATTTTGCTTTTTCGATTTTTTCGCAGCAGGGTACGATTTCGGAAAACAACGCGGAGATTGCTTCGCTTGAACAGCAGATTTCCGAGAAGCAAATCGAAATAGAGCGTCTTGAGCAGGAGTACGCAAATATCGATTCGGATGAATATATTGAACGTATGGCGCGCGAAAAGCTCGGTCTGGTTCAGGCTAACGAGCGCGTCTTCAAGGATGCAAGCAAAAGATAAGAGTTTTTAAGCAGAAAATAATTCACTTTTAATAAATTTATGTGGCTTTGATTTTTTAAGCCGGAGAGGAAATTGCAGAGTATGCAAATAGAAGTTGGCTCAATCGTCAAAGGTAAGGTGACCGGTATTGCGGCATTCGGAGCATTTGTTGAGATTGAGCGCGGAGTGACGGGTCTGGTACATATTTCGGAAATTTCAACCGAGTATGTTGATGATGTAAAGAATTATTTAAAGGTCGGTCAGGAGGTTACGGTAAAGGTTATAAGCGCCGAAGAGAACGGTAAGATGAGCCTTTCTATAAGACGCGCGGCCGAAAACGGCGAACACGAGCATCAAAAGAGCGGTAAAAATAAGGGGCATAAGCAAAAGAGCAGCGTTCCGTTCCGCTCCGAGATAACCGATTTTTCCATAACCCGCGATAATTCGGACACATCATTTGAGAATATGTTGTCGAGATTTAAGCAGGACAGCGACGATAAAATGCAGTCTTTAAAAAGGAGTGCCGAAAATAAGCGAAGCGGCGGTTATAAGCGCACATTTTAGTTTCGATATTTTAATTGAAAACAAAAGGGCAGACGGCTGTTTGCCCTTTTTAATTAAAAATATCGGCGTTTTTATCGATATTTAAATTTTGAGAGAGGTGAAGATTTATGTCTGTACCTGTTATTTTATGGATTGCGGCGGCAGTCATACTTCTTATCATAGAGGCGGCCACCGTTCAGCTCGTTACGGTTTGGTTCGCCGCCGGAGCGGTTGCCGCGGCGTTCGCGGCTGTGGCGGCTCCGCAAAATATAATAATTCAAGTCGCGGTGTTTGTGGTTGTTTCGGGCATACTGCTCGCGGTCACAAAGCCGTTTGTGCGAAAAATCACAAGAGCCAAGATAAGCCCGACGAACGCAGACCGCGTAATCGGAGCAAGCGGAATCGTCACGGTGAAGCTCGACCCGATAAGCGGCGGCGGTCAAATCAAGGTTATGGGTCAGGAATGGTCTGCGCGCGCCGAAAACGGCGAGGTTATAGAGGTCGGCGAAAGAGTGGAAATAGTAGGACTGGCGGGCGTTAAAGCGATTGTGCACAGGCTCGAAGCCGAAAATGCCCAAACGGGCGAAAGAGAGAGCGCGGCAAACCGCGCATAGTTTTAATCCGTATTGAAAATTATAACAAATTATATGAGGTGATATAAAAATGGCAGGAATTATTTTTTTAATTATAATCGCGATAATTGCGCTGATTATTATTGTCAAAAACGTGCAGATAGTACCGCAGGCGCACAGCTACATTGTTGAGAGGCTCGGCGCATACTCCGCGTCGTGGGGCGTGGGACTTCACTTTAAAATTCCGATAATCGAGAGAGTTGCGAAGAAGGTAACGCTCAAAGAGCAGGTCGTGGATTTTGAGCCGCAGCCCGTTATAACAAAGGATAACGTAACGATGCAGATAGACACCGTGGTATATTTTCAGATTACCGACCCCAAGCTCTATGCTTACGGCGTTGAGCGCCCGATGTCCGCGATTGAAAATTTGACCGCGACGACGCTCCGAAATATAATCGGCGATTTGGAGCTTGACGAAACGCTGACTTCGAGAGATACCATTAACACAAAGATGCGTTCTATCCTGGACGAGGCTACCGACCCTTGGGGCATAAAGGTCAACCGTGTCGAGCTTAAAAACATCATACCTCCGCGCGGTATTCAGGAAGCGATGGAAAAACAGATGAAAGCGGAGCGCGAGAGGCGCGAAGCCATTTTGATTGCCGAAGGCGAGAAAAAGTCAGCCATACTTGTGGCGGAAGGACAAAAGGAGTCCGCTATTTTGAACGCCGAGGCGAAAAAAGAGGCGGCTATCCGCGAGGCGGAAGGCGAGGCGGAGGCTATTTTGAAGGTTCAAAGAGCTACCGCCGAGGGCTTGAAGCTGCTCAACGAGGCTAATCCGGTAGAGTCGGTCGTTGCCATAAAGAGCCTTGAAGCGTTTGAAAAGGCGGCGGACGGCAAAGCCACAAAGATTATTATTCCGTCCGAAATACAGGGACTTGCGGGTCTTGCCGCGAGCTTAAAGGCAATTCTGACGGACAGTGACGGCAAAACAGCTAAATAACAGAAATTACGAGGAGGAAAAAGAATGTCGGGACATTCAAAATGGGCAACCATTAAACGCAAAAAGGGCGCGATAGACGCTCAGAGAGGAAAGGTTTTCACGAAGATAGGCAGAGAGCTTGCGGTCGCCGTTAAAGAGGGCGGTCCCGACCCTGCCAACAACTCAAAACTGCGCGACGCTATCGCAAAGGCAAAGTCCAACAATATGCCGAACGATACCATACAGCGCAGTATAAAGAAAGCGGCAGGAGAAGCGGGCGGAAACGACTATGTCGAAATGGTGTATGAGGGCTACGGTCCGAGCGGAGTAGCTGTAATGGTTGAAACGCTCAGCGACAATAAAAACAGGACTGCCGGCGACCTGCGCCACTACTTCGACAAGTACGGCGGCAACCTCGGACAAAACGGCTGCGTCAGCTTTATGTTTGACCGCAAGGGCGTTATCGTGGTTGAAAAAGCCGACGGTATCGACGAGGACACCATAATGATGGACGCGCTCGACTGCGGCGCGGACGATATGACCTCCGAAGAAGAGTGCTACGAGATAACGACCTCACCCGAAAATTTCAGTGCTACGCGCGAGGCGTTGGAGGAAAAGGGGTACACATTTGCACAGGCTGAAATCAGCTACATACCCCAAACGCTCACTCAGCTTACAAACGAGGACGACGTAAAGAATATGAGAAAGCTCATAGAGATGCTCGAAGATAACGACGACGTTCAAAACGTCTATCATTCATGGGATGAGCCCGACGAGGAGTACGAGGAGTAAAATTTTAACAAATAAATTTACAGTGCGCCGCCGCAGGTTTGAGCGGCGCACTTTTTTACTTTGTTTTTTATTTTTATAAATAAAAATTGAAATAATATTACTTTAGTGGTACAATAATACATATAGGGCAAAAATTGGAGTGATAAATTTGGCGAAAATAGTTCACTTTGCGGATATGCACTTTGACACGCCGTTCACGGCGCGCTTCTCAAAGGAAGAGGCGGCGCTTGCGCGCCTTGGACTGAGGCAGGTGTTTTCAAAAATTGCGGATATTGCAAAAGAAGCCGACGTACTTTTGATTGCGGGCGATTTGTTTGACGGCGCGAACGTGTCGGAGGATACGCTGCGCTTTATAAACCGCAAATTTTCCGAGCTTGGAGATAAGCGAATCTTTATTGTTGCGGGCAATCACGACCCGTATCCGGTATATCAAAAAATCCGGTGGAGCGAAAATGTCCGCGTATTCGGCACCGAGCTTGAATATGTGGATTTGGAGGATTTGAACCTGCGCATCCACGGAATTTCGTTCGGCGGCGAATACGCCGAAGCGCCCCTTTTGGACGGCAATGCGGATTTATCGGTTGCTCCCGATATGGCGAATATTTTGCTGATTCACGGCGACGCGGGAGCCGCTTCGTCGCGTTACAATCCCATTTCGGAAAAATTTCTCGAAAGCTGCAAAATGGACTATGTAGCTCTCGGCCACATACATAAGCACTCCGGCGTTAAAAAGGCGGGTACGGTAAGCTATGCTTACCCCGGTTCTCCGCAGGGGCGGGGCTTTGACGAGCTTGGCGAACACGGAATCATTGTCGGCGAGGTGCATCGCGGCGGCGCGGAGCTTGAATTTGTGCCGACTTGCGAGAGCCGATTTGAAATTTTGGAGGTCGACATAGGCGGCGCGAACGATTTTGAGGAGATATACGAGAGAGCTTTGTCCGCCGCGTCCGAGTATGACAAAACCCGTGACAGAATAAGAATAATTTTGCGCGGCAGACTTTCGCCCGACGTTAAGCTGAGCGTCGGTTTGCTTTCAAAGCGGCTCGGCGAGACGTTTTCGTATATCGAGCTTCGCGACGAGAGCGAGCTTGACATAGACTATCGGGAGCTGGCTTCGGAGAACGGCTTGCGCGGAATTTTTGTCAGGAATATGCTCTCCAAAATAGATGCGTCGAGCGGCGAGGAGCGGGAGAGATATGAGCTGGCTCTGCGGTACGGCGTTGAGGCTATGAATGGGGGCGAGGTGGAAGTATGCTGAGCATAAAGCGAGTTAAAATAGACAGCTACGGCGGAATATCGGATAAGCAAATCGAGCTTAAAGACGGTCTTAATGTGATTTACGGAAAGAACGAGAGCGGCAAGTCCACCATACGTTCGTTTATACACGCCATTTTTTACGGTCTGAAAAACAGCTCGGAAAAGGCGGACAGAAAAAGATATATGCCGTGGAGCGGCGGAAATATGTCAGGCTCTGTCGGTATACTGATGGACGGACGCGAAATAGAGATAAGGCGCACGTTCGGCAAAACCGCGTCGTCGGACAAATTTTCAGCGTCAGACGCGGTGAGCGGCGAGGAATTGTTTGACATAAGACCCTCGGACGCGGGTGAAAAATTGTTCGGTGTGAGCGAAAACGTCTTTTTAAAAACCGCCTATATAAAGCAGGGCGGCGTTGTTACCGAGGGTGCGGACGAGGAGATAACGGCGCGCCTTATAAATCTCTCGACCTCCGGAAACGAGGATGTGTCCGCCGAGGGCGCGGCTTCGGCTATCGAGCGGGCAAAACGCCGACTTAAAGCGAAAAACAAAGCGTACTCATCGGGCGTTATCGACAATTTGAACGAGCGCAAAAACGCTCTTATCGAGGAGCGTTTTTCCGCGAAGCGTCTGGAAGAGCAGCTTGCCGCAAAGCGCGGTGAGCTTGCCCGACTCAGGGAGCGGGAACCGGAACTGTCGGATGAGATAAAGCGCGTCGGTGCGCTGGAAAGACGGCGTAACGATATTGCGGAAATCAAGGAAGGCGAGCTTTTGGCGCAGCTCGGCGAGGATATAGACGCTCTGCGTAAAAATCCGCTGATGACGGCGTTTGACGGCTTTGACGAGGAAGAAAGCCGCAGGCTCGAACAAAAGGCAGCAAGGATAAGGGAGCTTTCGGACATAGCGGACAAGGAGCGCGATTTGACAGAGCTTCGCACCCGCGCGGAAAAGTTCGGCGACGGCAAGGACGCAAAGCCGATGTTAGCTATGGCGTTGTTGGGCGGTCTTGCGGTACTTCTTGTCGTACTCGGAATAGTTTTCGGCGCTATGTTCGGCAAACCGCTGTATCTTCTTTGCGCTGCGGGCGCTATGGCGGCTTTTTCGTGCGCCGCGGTTTTTGTGTCAACGCGCAAAAAAAAGATTGAGGCGGCGGCAAAGCGCGAGGAGCTTCAATCCGAAATCGAGCGTATCAAATCCGAGACGGATGAAGCGAAAAGCGAACTGGTGTCGCTCTGCGCGGAGTTGGACAGCGAGCTTGAAAGGCTCGGCGCGTCCTGCATTGAAGACCTTCGTGCAAGGCACCGTGAATATATAAAGCTAAGGGCGGTTCTGGAAGTAAAAGAGAACAGCTACGCGAGCCTCCTAAACGGCAGGGATGCGGAAGAGGTAGCGGAGCGGGTGTGCGCTCTCAAGGACGGACTTGATGTGTCGGAGGAGGATATAGCGCGGGCGGCGGAAACGCTTGAAAGGCTCGGCGCGGAGCGCGATGAGCTTGACCGAAAAATAAGGAAATTAAGTTTTGAAATAGAGAACGCCCCGTCCGCGTCGGTGAGCGATATAGACTGCGAAATTCGTACGCTGGACGAGGAACTGGAAATGTTTTCTTCGAGGCTTGAAGCGCTCGAAACGGCGGGACGCGAGATTGACGCGGCGTTTGAGGAGGTGCGCGGCTCGTTCGGCACCGTACTCAACAATATGGTAAATTCGCGCCTTGAAAAAATTACGGGCGGAAAGTATACCGAAGCCAGAGTTTCAAACGACTATAAGCTCAGACTGGTGTGTGCGGACGGCTCGCTCCAGTACGCGTCGGCGCTGAGTACGGGAACATACGAACAGATATACATAGCGTTAAGGCTGGGAATCGCAAAGCTTATATGCGGCGATAATATAGTTATGATAGCCGACGATATATGCGCTCAGTATGACGACGAGCGCGCCGAAAACACAATAGGACTTCTCAAAGAGTTGTCGGAGGAAATGCAGATAATAATGTTCACTTGTCACGAGAGAGACGCAAAAACCGCCGAGCATCTCGGCGGAGTAAATATTATAAAAATTTAGGAGGAGACAGAAATGGCAGTTATAATCAGCAACGGAAAAGGAACGATAAAAATACCGAACGAGGCGGTAGGTCAGGTGGCGTATATGGCGGCGAAGGAGTGCGACAAAATTTCGGAGATAACGAACGGTACGCAAAAATGCAAAAACGGCGGACGCGCTCTCAAGGTAACGACCAAGGACGGCGCGTTTGAAATAAGATTCGGTATAACAATGCGCTACGGCGCGAACGCGGGCGACGTGAGCGCTGAGCTTTCAAGGCTGATAAGGGAGCGCGTCGCGGAGTTTGCGGGCGTTGAAAATTTAAAAATATTTTTGGACATAAACAATATCAGCGTTTGAGCGTCAAGGGGTAAATAAATGAAGCTGAGCGATAATATCCGATACCTGAAGGGGATAGGTGAAAAAAGAGCGGAGCTTTTTGCAAGGCTCGGAATACACACGATAGGCGACTTGCTCGCCTATTTTCCGCGCGGTTATGAGGACCGTTCTTCGGTTATGGCAATTTCGGATATTTCGGCGGGAGAGGTAGTGTGCGTTAAGGGAACCGTGGCAGGCGGAGTGCGCCGCTTCCGCTCGGCACGGCGTATGCAGGTGGTGCAGACGGCGGTCAGCGACGGGAGCGGAATGTTAAAGCTCGTCTGGTTCAACGCGCCGTATGTCGAAAAAACTCTCTCGCAGGGCGGCGAGTTTATATTTTGCGGCAAGGTCGTGCAATCGGGCTTTGCCTATGAGATGATAAATCCGGTTATAGACCGCGAGGGCGGCGGGAAAACAGGTAAAATCATACCGATTTATTCCACGGTGAACGCCCTCCCCCAGCGTAATATACGCGAGGCTGTCGAGAACGCGTGGCGGGTGGTGGACGAACCGCTTGTTAACATAATACCAAGCGAAACAGAGCAGAGGTATAACCTTATCGATGTGCGGTCCGCGGTGCAAAATATCCACTTCCCGCGCGACTTTGAGATTTTTTCGCGGGCGCGCCGCAGGCTGGTTTTTGAGGAATTTCTGATTTTGCAGACGGGGATACTTCTCTCCGCTGTGCCGAAGGAGGAAGGGCGCGCGACCGCCGTCAACGACGTTCGGGCGGTGCGTACCTTTGCGGCGGGGCTGAAATTCAGTCTTACGGGCGCGCAAAAGCGCGTTATAAACGAGATATGCGGCGACCTCAAAAAGACGGTGCCTATGAACCGCCTCGTTCAGGGAGACGTGGGCTCCGGAAAGACGGTGGTTGCGGCGGCGGCTATGTTTGAGGTCGCGTCTTGCGGATACCAGGCCGCGCTTATGGCTCCGACCGAAATACTGGCGGAGCAGCATTTCAGAGCGCTTAAAGAGATGTTTGAGCCGTACGGCGTTAAGGTCGCTTTTATGAGCGGCGGGCAAAAGGCAAAGGAAAAGCGCGAAAATCTGGAGCTGATACGTTCGGGCGAGGCTAAAATCGCGGTCGGAACACACGCGCTTTTGACCGAAAATGTCGACTTTGAAAATCTCGTGCTTGCGGTGACCGACGAACAGCACCGCTTCGGAGTGCGTCAGCGCGCCGCGCTGTCGGATAAGGGCGCGAACATACATACTCTCGTTATGACGGCGACCCCGATACCCCGCACACTTTCGCTCGTGCTGTACGGCGACCTTGACGTGTCGGTTATCGACGAGCTGCCGCCCGGCAGAAAAAGGGTGGCGACGTATACGGCAAACGAGAAGATGCGCCGCAGGGTGGAGCTTATGGTCGAAAAAGAGCTGGAGAGCGGCGGCCAGGCGTACATAGTTTGCCCGCTTGTCGAGGAGTCGGATGTGCTTGACGCAAAGTCGGCGGTGGAGTATGCGGAGCATTTGAAGAAAGGCATACTCGGCAAATTTAATATCGACATTATCCACGGAAGGATGAAAGCGGCGGAGAAGGACGAGGTTATGCACCGCTTTATACGCGGAGAAACGCAGATTCTGGTGTCGACGACCGTTATCGAGGTCGGAGTTGACGTTCCGAACGCGTCGATTATGATAGTCGAAAGCGCGGAACGATTCGGACTTTCACAGCTCCACCAGCTTCGCGGACGCGTCGGGCGCGGCGAGCGGCGTTCTTACTGCATACTCTTTTGCGAAAATACCGGAGGCGTTGCGGGAGAGCGAATGAAAATAATGTGTGAGACAGACGACGGATTTGAAATTTCGGAAAAGGATTTACAGATACGCGGACCGGGCGAAATGTTCGGAACGCGCCAGCACGGACTTCCGAATATGAAAATTGCGAATTTCTATACCGATATGGATGTTTTAAAGGAGGCACAGACCGCGGCGAGGGAGATACTCGACGCAGACCCAGACCTTAAGGAGCATCCCGCTTTGCGCGAAAAGGTCGAGGAAAAGTTTGCGGAAACGGTGCTTAATTAGAGATATAATCCGAAAAATCTTGAAATAAAATGCGGTAACTTATTATTGTATATGCGTGAGATAACTAACACATATGACAGAGAAAGGGCGGTGTACTATAAATGAAAAAATACATTATAGTGGTTATAGCTTTTATATCGCTTATGATTGTCGCCGTATTATTGACTTTTATCCGTTTCATTTATCCACATGGTATAATAATGCCAAACCAGAATAAAATGAATAAAATTTTTCAAGAAAATCAAACAGAACTACAATATATAGGCGATTATCTGCGAGAAATGCAATACGATAAAGTTCTGATTGATAGTGATAATATTGAAAATATGAAGTGTTATGAAAGTAATGGTCAGTATAGGATAGAGGAAAACTCCGCAATAGTAAAAAGTTATCTGTCTAATTTGCGTGATAAGGGATTTTTAATTATTTTAAAAGAAAATAATTACGTTCTTTTTGAAAGATGGATTTCATTTGGGGCAAGTTGCGGTATTTTATATTGTCGTGATTATGAACCTGTATTTGAAGAAACCTCCGGAGAGAGGGAGATATACAAAATGGAAATGAACGGGTGGTATTATTACAAATATATTGAATAAGAAGGATATATTATGACTAAAAGAAGAATGAAAAAATAGATATATAAAAATCTTGAAATAAAATGTGATAACTTATTGCGGTTTGGCAATAAAAATGATAATATTATAATTGCGGCGGAGCGGGGCTGTTTTGCGGCTCCGTCGGCGAGATTGGGAAATTTTTTTCGGGAGGTAATTCACAGGTGGACGGCAAGGTTAAAATTTTATTGGTGGGAGCGGGCGGCTACGGACATATGTATGTCAACGCAATCCTCGATGAACTTTATAAATCGGAAGATTATCCGATAGAAGCGGTCGGTGTTATTGACCCCGTTCATACCTCTCCGAGCTACATAAGAATGGTCGAAGCGGGCGTCACCGAGTACGACAGTATGGAGCAGTTTTATAAGGACAACACCGCAGACCTGTGCATAATAAGTACGCCGATAAGTCTGCATAAGGAGCAGGTAATATGTGCGCTAAAGCACGGCAGTAATGTGCTGTGCGAAAAGCCGGCGGCGGGCTGCGTGCAGGACATAAAGGATATGATAGAGGCTCGGAAACAGGCGGGAAAGTTTGTTTCGGTGGGCTTTCAGCTTTCGTACTCTCAGCCCGTGCTTGATTTGAAAAAGGACATTATAAACGGCGTGTGGGGCAAGCCCGTTTTGATAAAAAGCATAACTATGTTTCCAAGGTCGTATAAGTATTTCGGAAGGAGCGGCTGGGTAGGTAAAAAGTATTCCCGAAACGGTGTTGCCATAATGGACAGTATCGCGAACAACGCGGCGGCTCACGCTCTGCACAACGTCTTTTTTATACTCGGAAAGGAATTGAACAGGGCGGATATGCCCGTGTCGTGCGATTGCCGCCTGTACCGCGCAAACGATATTGAAACCTACGACGGCGTTTCGGCTGTGTTTAAGACCGAAAGCGGCGCGGACATTCTCTACTATGCGGCGCATCCGGTGGAGCATACTTTCGGACCCGCGTTTGAGTTTATATTTGAAAACGGAAAAATCGCGCTCGGCATTGACAATAAAAACGTGGTCGGCGTGTTCTCGGACGGAACCGTTAAGGACTACGGCAACGTCGGAGGTCACCTCGCAAAGCTGTTTGGCGCGGTCGATACTATTTTGGGGCGGGGCGACAAGATTTACTGCGGACTTGAAACCGTGCTTCCGCACGCGACCGCGGTGGAAATGCTGGATCGCGAAATGGAAAAGGGCAATGTTATGCGGTTTGGCGGCTCGGACGTTAAAACCGTGAAGATGAAAGACGAGGACGGCATAATAATAAAGGGTCTTGAAGAAAAATTCCTGCAGGGATTTAAAGACGGCGTGCTTGTTAAATAGTTATATTTAAGGCAGATGAGTCAGCCGTTGAATACGCGAATTAAATTAAAAAAACAGGTAAAAATATAACTTGACAAAAAATGGTAACGGTGATATAATCATTTTTGTCGCATAGATATGCGGCTGTAAAGAATGGAGGTATTTTTATGAAAGGAAAGGTAAAATGGTTTAACTCCGAAAAGGGCTTTGGCTTTATTGAAAGCGAGAGCGGTACCGATGTTTTCGTGCATTTTTCGGCAATCGAGATGGACGGATACAAGACGCTGGAGGAAGGCGCAGAAGTTGAATTTGATGTTGTCGAAGGCGCGAAGGGGCCTCAGGCCGCCGCTGTTAAGCGCGTTTAATTATATAAAAGCGTACGATTAACCGAATTAAACTTAAAACAAAAATCGGCTCTGTCGGAGCCGATTTTTTGTAGCTGAAAGCAGGAGGACTCAAAATGGCTGACAAGCTTACAAAAGGCATTACAAAAGACAGAGGACTTAGAATATACGCGGCTTCTACCACCGAAACGGTGCAGACGGCGCAGACCTTGCACGGTCTTTTTCCGACCCCGTCCGCCGCGCTCGGCAGGGTTTTGACCGCCGGCGTGCTTATGGGGTCTATGCTTAAAGAGGATGACGGCAATATTACAATACAAATCAAGGGAGGCGGACCGATAGGCACGATAATAGCAGTGGCGGGTTCCGACGGCTTTGTAAAGGGCTGCGTAGGCAATCCCAAGCTGGATATTCCGCTTCGCCCCGACGGCAAGCTCAATGTCGGCGGCGCGGTCGGCACCGACGGTTTTGTTAACATAATCAAGGATTTAAAGCTGAAGGAGCCGTATGTCGGCTATGTCCCGATACAGACGGGCGAAATAGCGGAGGATTTGGCGTACTACTATCAGCAGTCTGAGCAGACCGCAAGTGCGGTAGGCTTGGGAGTTCTGGTAAATCCCGATTGCAGCATAAAGCACGCGGGCGGTTTTATAGTTCAGGTTATGCCCGACTGCCCTGAGAAAACTCTGGCCGCTCTTGAAAAAAGACTTCAAACCCTGCCGACCTTTAATGTAATGCAGGAGCAGGGTTTGGACAACTCGGAGATTATAATGCGGATTCTGGGTGAGGAGAACACCGAGATTTTGGAGGAGAGCGAAGTCGGCTACCGCTGTGATTGCAGTACCGAAAGGATGGAGCGCGCCATTATGAGTTTGGGCAGGAATGAAATCCAAAGTATGATTGACGAAACGGGCGACGCAGAGATAGTGTGCCATTTTTGCAATAAAGCGTATCATTTTAATCGGGAACAGCTTATCAAGCTTGCCGAAAAGAGCGGCAGAGAATAGATTTGAAGCGCAAATCTCGGAAAAAGATAGAAAAAGAGAGCAAGAAAGAGATAAATTGATGTAAATTGATTTAATCGGCTGTAATTGGCGGCGTTATTCTTGACGAAAGGATATAATACCTGTATAATATTTCTTGTCGTCAGGACGCGAGCAATCAAAGTAAGGGCGCTTAGCTCAGCTGGGAGAGCATCTGCCTTACAAGCAGAGGGTCATAGGTTCGAGCCCTATAGCGCCCACCAGAATTGCTCATTGTGGGAGCATGGATAGTTCGGCTGAGCCGATTTTTTTATGTATTGGCCCGGTAGTTCAGTTGGTTAGAATGCCAGCCTGTCACGCTGGAGGTCGTGGGTTCGAACCCCATCCGGGTCGCCAAAACTTCTCGGCGTTAAGGTAGTGTTGATACTTGCCTCTGTAGCTCAGTCGGTAGAGCAGGGGACTGAAAATCCCCGTGTCGGTGGTTCGATTCCGCCCGGAGGCACCACAATTTTTGTAATCGCCAATATCTGCGGGAGTGGCTCAGTGGTAGAGCGTCACCTTGCCAAGGTGAACGTCGCGGGTTCGAATCCCGTCTTCCGCTCCAAGTATGATAAAAGACGCATAACCTTGCGTCTTTTATCATACATTTTAATAAATTATACGGCACCATAGCCAAGTGGTAAGGCAGAGCTCTGCAAAAGCTTTATGCCCCAGTTCAAATCTGGGTGGTGCCTCCACGTCGGAGCAAGCAACGCTTGCTCCGATTTTTTGTTGCACAAAAAATCAGTCGCCCGCTTTGCTGCGGCTTCGAATGAACACTTAATGAGCAAGCTGTATGCTTGCGATTTTAGTGTGAATTGTGCCCTGTTGGGTACTCTTTCGCAAAAGGTCACGTTCGCATCGGCTAACGGCTTGTAAACGCGCCGTTTTAACGCCGATTTGCGCACTACCAACCTTTTGCGATTACGCGCCTACGGCGCATTTTTTTATTTTGTAGGGGCGAACCTTGTTCGCTCGTCGCAAGTTTCCCTTTATGCTCCGCCGCCCGCAAGCGGGCGTCTGCGCTTTTACGGGAAACTTGCTCCTCTCCGACAAAAATCTGCGGATTTTTGTCGGTTATTTTTTATTCCGATTTAGTTCGGTGCGTCGAGGGCGCCGCACGCGTCAGAACAAGCTACGCATACACGCTTTTAAAATAAATTTTAAAAGCTGAGTTGCCTCGCTGTTCTTCCTTATCGACAAAAATCTGCGGATTTTTGTCGAAGAGGAGCGACTGCCCGAAAATGCGTCTTTGCCCGAACAGGGCAAAGCAAGCAAAAAGGGCAGGGCGCGACGATGTACGGGACGGCGCCCTCGACGTCCCGCTCGTGCGGAGCGCGGATATTGCGGGCGAACACGGTTCGACCCTACATTGGGAAAACGTAGTCGTTGAGTGTATTGTGGAAAATATTGATTTCAAAAACAGAATGTGCTATGATGTAAACGCAGGGTTGTATTTAAAATCGAGAATATATGAAAGGGGAGTTACGGTTGAAAAAATTAGGCTTTGGAACAATGAGGCTTCCGCTGACGGATTCGGAGGATACAAAAAGCATTGACTATGAACAGGTATGTAAAATGGTAGATTGTTTTCTGGAGCGCGGCTTTGTTTATTTTGACACCGCATACGGCTATCACGGCGAACAGTCGGAAACCGCGGTAAAACGCTGCCTGACAGACCGATACCCTCGAAAGCGGTATATTTTGGCGGATAAAATGCCGATTATACGGGTAAAGGCATCGGAAGAATATGAGATGTATTTTGAAGAACAGCTGCGCCGCTGCGGAGTGGAATATTTCGACTATTATCTGCTTCATAATATGTGCAGGGAAAGATATGTCAACACCTTGAAATACGGCGGTTTTGAGTTTCTCTGCAAATTAAAAGAGCAAGGGCTTGCGAAAAACATCGGCTTTTCCTATCATGATGACGCGGAACTGCTGGATGAAATCCTGACAGAGCATCCGGAAGTGGATTTTGTGCAGCTCCAGCTCAATTATCTGGACTGGAACAGCACGGCAATTCAGTCGGGCGCTTGTTACGAATCGGCTTGCCGCCACGGAAAACCGGTCATCGCTATGGAACCCGTAAAGGGCGGAATTTTGGCAAAGCTCCCTTTTGAAGCCGAAAATGAGATGAAGAAAAGCGGAGTTAAAGGCTCGCCGGCATCCTATGCCGTTCGTTATGCCGCGTCGCTTGATAATTGTATGATGGTATTGAGCGGTATGAGCAATATAGAACAGCTTTTGGACAACACCTCTTATATGATGGATTTTCAGCCCCTTGATGAGAAAGAACAAGAGATGCTGCGGCGCGTCACAGATGTTATGAACAGCGATATGACGCCGTGTACGAACTGTAGGTACTGTATGGAAGAGTGCCCTAAGAATATAAATATTCCGGCATATTTTGGATTGTATAATATGTATGCCGCTACCGGCAAGAAAACGACTATGTACTATAAGAGACTTTCTCTGAATCATGGCAGGGCTGTGGACTGTATCAAGTGTGGAAAATGCGAAAAAATCTGCCCTCAGCATATAGAAATACGCGATGCACTGGAGAAGTTTGCGGATTTGTACGAACGGGAGTGAGAACGCTCCGAAGCGTTATCCTGTAAATCGGCTGAGCGGAGTTTGGTTATGACTGTGAAAAATATCGTACATAAAATATATCTCTTTATAAAGAATGAAACCGTGCTGAGCGTGGCAACGGTTTTTGCGGTGCTGTCCTCGTTTTTTGTAAAGCCCGACCTCGATTATTTGGGATATGTGGATTTCAGGACGCTTGCGCTGCTGTTTTGCCTGATGGCTGTTATGGCGGGTATGCGGGAAACGGGTGTATTCAATATGCTTGCCGAAGGTATGCTGAAGAGGGTGCGCAAGGTCAGGAGCCTTATATTTATACTTGTTATGCTGTGCTTTTTCTTCAGTATGTTTATAACCAACGACGTGGCGCTTATAACCTTTGTGCCGTTTACGCTCACGGTGCTTAATATGCTTGACAAATCAGAGCGGGACAGGCTTATAATTCCCGTAATATCAATGCAGACCATTGCCGCGAATCTCGGAAGTATGCTTACGCCTATCGGCAATCCTCAAAATTTATATTTGTACGGAATCTCAGGTATGGGCGTTGCCGACTTTATACTGCTTATGCTGCCGTATGCCGCGGTATCCTTTGCACTGTTGTCGGTGCAAATTTTTATGAGGCGAGGTACCGGCGACGTAAAAATCACTTTCGGAGAGAGCGCGGGGGTTGAGAAAAAAGTCGCGGTTTATTTGGTGACCTTTGTTATATGTCTGCTCTCGGTGGCGCGTATTATCGACTATAGGATAACGCTCCTGACCGTAATCGTCATACTTGCCGTCACAGACCGTAAAATTTTTGCCAAGGTGGATTATACCCTGCTCTTGACGTTTGTCGCGTTTTTTGTGTTCATAGGGAATATGGGCAGAATACCGATGTTTGAGAATTACTTAAAGGGCGTCATCTCCGGACGTGAGTGTATAACGGGCGTTTTGTCCAGCCAGATAATCAGCAACGTACCCGCGGCTTTGCTGCTTTCGGGATTTACCGACAATTTTAAGCCGCTTATCGTGGGGGTCAATTTGGGAGGGCTAGGCACGTTGATTGCATCTATGGCAAGCCTTATATCGTTTAAGCTGCTCGGACGCGAGGATAAGACGCTGAGAGGCAGATATTTATTGTATTTTACGGCGTCGAATATCCTGTTCCTTGCGGTGCTTATCGCGGAGTATTATGTTTTTGGGTAAATTTGAAAGACTTTTAAAAATAAAAAATAAGTATGCTTAATTTTAAATATATGTTTATGTAACAGTCCGCGCAGGCGGACTGAGGAGAGGAACTGCCCGCTCCATAATTCGATGTTCCCTATGACGCGTTTGCACCGATTTTCCGTTTAGGGAACATTGTACCATAGCGCGTTTGTCCGAAGTATATCTTTAAATATCTCTAATCTTTCAGCGTATTCTTTAATATATTTTCTGTCGGCTCGGCGGTTTAAAAATAGGTTTATAATCTTGACCGCCTCTCCGTGCAGCATAGCTTCGTCTGTTTGCCGCGGACTTTTTTTATTTATAATGTCAAAAGCGGTATATGCGATTATTTCGGAATCCGTTTTTAAAAATTTTGTCGTAATTCGGGCAAACTCGGTGTATACTGTCGGCCGGTCGGATTCAAATTTGTGATTTTCACCGCATCGGATTACCCACATCGCATACAATATTTCCGTTGACCCGTCATACTCGCGGAAAATATGATTTGCCGCGAAATATTTCTCCAGAATTTTATCGGGCAGCATACTCGCAAGCATTACAACCGCTTCCGCGCGGGTCGCTGTGTGCGGCGGCTCAAACGAAAACTCGCCTTTGCGGCTTGCGCTTGGCTCAGGTTCAACAGTGGGTTCAGGCTCAACAGTCGGTTTGGGCTTAACAGTTGGTTCGGGTTCAACGGTTGGCTCAGGTTCAACAGTCGGCTCAGGCTCAACGGTCGGGTCGGGTTCAACAGTCGGCTCAGGTTCAACGGTTGGCTCAGGCTCAACAGTTGGCTCAGGCTCGGCAGTCGGCTCAGGCTCAACGGACGGCTCAGGCTCAACAGTCGGCTCAGGTTCAATAGTCGGCTCAGGCTCAACGGTTGGCTCAGGCTCAGCGGTCGGCTCGGGCTCAACAGACGGTTCGGGCTCAACAGACGGTTCGGGCTCAACGGTAGGCTCGGGCTCGGCAGTCGGTTCGGGCTCAACGGTTGGCTCAGGCTCAACGGTAGGCTCAGGCTCGACAGACGGCTCAGGTTCAATAGTCGGCTCGGGCTCAACGGTCGGCTCAGGCTCAACGGTCGGCTCAGGCTCAGCAGACGGCTCAGGCTCAACGGTTGGCTCAGGCTCAACAGTCGGCTCAGGTTCGGCGGTCGGCTCAGGCTCAACAGTCGGCT